>CAZUTO010000015.1:0-12122 GCA_964623085.1 uncultured Porticoccaceae bacterium | reverse complement strand
CGCACCCTCTCTAATTTTTGTTTGTGATTCCGAAAATCAGAACGTTCTAAAAGGCTTCTCTTTAGTATGAATATACGTAAGTTTGTTAAATCGATACCGACCCTTGCAATAGCAATATTGGCGATGTCTGCTGTTGGCCAAGACACGGAATCAGATGGCGGCCTCGAAGCACTGATCGATGAAATAATCCAGTCAAGCGGGCAAATTGAGGAAACGGTTGTTATCGGACGCGCGAGAAGTTCTGCGGGTGATATCGTTCTGGAGCGTATAGATGCAGAGAGTGTTGTTGACATTCTTGGCGCTGATCAAATAGCACGCATCGGCGATTCTACGGTTGCCCAAGCCTTGGTAAGGGTGCCCGGAGTGACATTGGTCAATGGCCAATTTATTTATGTTCGCGGATTGGGCGAGCGTTATTCAAGTACGCTATTGAACGGTGCGAGTGTGCCTTCGCCTGATTTAACGCGCAGCGTGTTGCCATTGGATATTTTTCCTGCATCTATCCTAGAGAGTATTGCGGTGGAGAAGGGCTTTACCGCCAACAAGCCAGCGGCGTTTGGTGGTGGCAACATTGATATTCGTACGAAAGGTGCGCCAGACGATTTTGTGTTTTCTTTCGAGCTGGGAACGAATTTCAATACCGACTCTACAGATAACCTTAGTTATGCGGGTGGGTCAGATGATATTTTTGGTTCCGATGATGGTACTCGGGCACTAAGCGCAGACATACGAACTGCGCTGCAAACGCTCAGCGTGAATACGAGTGACCCTCAGTTTGACCTGTCTCCCCGCGCATTCGAAGAAACGGCTCTACGCAATGGTGAACCCATTACTTTTGCAGAATCTCTTGACGCTAATAGAGCATTAGCGACGACGTTGAACCGTGACTTAGATGTTAGAGAGAGATCTAGTAACTTTCCTCGTGATCTTAGCGCATCGGCCTCTTTGGGCGATGTGTTTTTTGTCGGTGATCGTTCAGAAATTGGCGTGTTAGCGAGTGTCAATTATGGCAATTCCGTCCGTTCTTTTGATCGTATTGTGCGTGTTGTTGTTGACCCTGAAGAAGAGTTTTCGGATGAATTTAGGACGACGCAAAACATCAGCTTGACCGGCAGTGTTAACGCGGGCTGGCATTATGGTGAAGATCACGAGCTAGAGACCAAGAATCTCTTTTTGCGCAACACTGACGACGAGGCGTCTATTACGGACCAATTTGGTGCCAACTCTCAGTTTAGCTCGGGCTCTGGAAATCGAAGTTTTGATTACCGCTTTGAGCAGAGAGATTTTTTTGTTAGACAGTATACGGGCAAGCATTTTCTTGGCGCGGAAACTCAGGACATATTAGGACTTGGTGACAACTTTCGATTTTTGGAACAACTTGAACTGAACTGGTTTGTCTCAACGGCAAGATCGACAACAGAGATTCCGTCAGAGACGTCCATTGGCGCGATTATTACGCGTGATGTGGCTGCCAACGAAGTGACTAGCCAAGTATTAGCCACTGGTTTTAGCCTTGGTTCATTCCGATTTACGGATCTGGAAGATGATGTAGATAGTGCGGGTTGGGAGCTGAGTTTACCAATTCTTACGGATGATTGGGAAATCACCCTGACCGGTGGCGCCAAGTTTGATCGCGCAGAGAGACGATTTGAGCAGCTGGATCTTACCTTGGGTACAGTCTCGACAACGGCTACCGATAGTTTGTCGGGTACTATTTCAGAAAGCCTCTCCGACGAGAATTTGCTCAACCCCGATTTTGCGTACTTGTTGAATTTTGATTCGGGTAACTCTCGAAGCTATGTGGCGGCAAGCATCACGGATGCTTATTTTGGCCAAGTAGATTTGTTGTGGAACTACACTTGGCGCGCCACGCTTGGATTGCGATATGAAGACTACACGCAATTTAGTACGCCTCTCCAGCTGTTTACTCAGAGTGGGTCTGAGTTACCAGAGTTTCAAACAGCGCTCGATGATTTTTTTGCAGTCGGTGGTGCCAATGGATTGCCAGAAGGGGTCTTCATTGAAGATGACTTCTACCCGACGGTTGCCTTCACATACAGTCGCCCGGGATTTTTTGGGGCAGAGGACTTTAACCTCAGATTTGCGGCATCAGAAACGGTTGTGAGACCGGATTTGAGGGAAATATCAGATGCGAGTTATTTGGATCCACTCACTGATATCGTGGTAAATGGTAATCCTAACGTTATCCCGTCGCCAATAAGAAATTTTGATGCGCGCGCAGAATGGTTCTTTGAGAACGGAGATAATTTAACGTTTTCCCTCTTTTTTAAGGATATTGATGACCCTATTGAGCTTTTTCTAGCCACCGGAGCTGAAGACTCGCTCAATGCGCTTATTGGAAATGCGACATCTGGCGAATCTTCAGGGTTGGAGATCGAATTTTTAAAACATCTGGATACCTTTGGTGCCTTCGCCTCGCAGTTCTTTTTATCGGGCAATTTGACACTGGCAGATTCAGAGATTGATATTGATACATCTACGGGTGAATTCGAGCTTGAAGTAACGAACCTCAATCGGCCGCTCACGGGAGCTTCCGATGTTGTGTTTAATCTGCAGGTTGGTTTTGATTCAAACGACGGCAAGCATTCAGGGTCGATAGCCTACAACACCTTTGGCGAACGAGTTTTTGCTGCAGGGGTAGAGGGTTTACCTGATGCTTTCGAGCAACCTTTTCAGTCAATTGATCTGGCCTACCAATACTATGCGTCGAACAATTTGACCATTAAAGCAAGATTGAGAAATCTCTTGGATGAAGAGAGAGAAATTACACAAGGAAACGTGACTATATTTGAGCAAACTATCGGCCAAACGCTGTCTTTAAATTTGAAATATGACTTTTAATCGCTCGGTGCTAATTTGGCGCTAGTTTAGTGCTAGGACTTGTCGTAAACCTAGCGCTTTAGCACCAGAGTTAGCACTGGAGAGTTGCATGAAGTCAGACCACCTCACAGCAATAGAGTACCTTTCTGGCGCCGATCCGCGACTTAAATCAGTATTGGCAGTTTTGCCCGATTTTGAGCCTGCGCCACCTAGTATCGATTTTGAAAGTACAGCAAGAATTGTTATCGGCCAGCAGTTATCACTAAAAGCAGCTAATTCGATTTTTGAGCGGGTGTGCGACCTTGTCCAAGACTTCACGCCATCAGTTCTCACAGCCATAGCTCCTGAAAAATTAAGGCAATGTGGGCTGTCGAATGCCAAAGTTAAATATATTCGTGCTCTGGCTGATAAGTGTCTGAATAACCCGCGTTATTTAACAAAAATTGCAGAGTTGGATGACGATGCAGCAGAAGCTGAAATTCAGTCAAACCCCGGTTTTGGTCCCTGGAGTTCGCAAATATTCTTGCTGTTTCAGCTAAGGCGTTTGGATATATTCCCCTATGGGGACGCGACGCTTAATCGTGCAATTAAAACACTCTATAGAATAGACCCCAAGGACAGATCTGTTTTAGACGGTATTGTTCTCAACTGGGCCCCGTATCGAAGCGTAGCCTGCTTAGCCCTTTGGTGTTGGGTAGATAAAGGTATGCCGGAATTGGGTCGTTAACGCTTTAAAATTCGGAAGCTATTCGGATTTCTATTTCTGCAGACTTCTTTCTTTCGGTAGGTACCTTTGTGTTTCGTCAGAAGCTGCAGAAATACCATCCTACCTGCTGAGACTACGTTTTTGTTCTTCGGAAAGATTGTTCCATTCCTCACGCAGTTCGTTTTGCTTTTGAGGACTCAATTGATTGAACTGTTGCTGACCCTGTTCAACCTGCTGCTGCTGTTCCGGAGACATGTTTTGTCTTTCGTTCAGGTTTTCAAGTAGTCTGTCTTTACTGGATTTTGGCATACGCGAAATTTGCTCCGCGTTACCTCTAAGTTGATTTTTCCTTTCTGCAGAAAGACTATTCCATGCTGAACGGAAGTCAGAAAGTTGCTCTTTTTCCTTTGCGCTAAGGCTATTCCATTCTGGCCCCTCCGCGTAGAGGTTACCGCTCAGACAAAGAGTAGTGAAGAGAATAAAAGCGATTGATAGAAGTCGGTTGTTTTTCATTGCGTCACAGAGCTGTATGAATTTGATAGCCAGAGAAAAAACTCAGGATCCTCCATCAGTAGCTGAAGAGCATTATCTTCCACAATAACATCAGTGTCAGAAGTGGTGGATACCTGATTACCTAAGGGCAAAAACGCGAAGGCAACAAGTGCAGCGGTAACCAAACCAGCCGAAAAAACGCCACTAAAATTACTGAGTAAGCCTTTTTTAGCCTGCATTGCTTCTTCTCTTGCGCTGGCAAGAGAATCTAGGGTTGCGCGATTCAATCCGTTTTCGGATTGGCGCAACCTATGTTGCAAGGTATCTTCAGAATAATTTGATTCGTTCATCGTGTACCCTCCAACGCATTTCTCAACGCGCCCAGTGCTCTACTATAATGTGTTTTTACGCTTCCTTCACTTACCTTCATCGTTTTTGCAGTTTCTGATGTGCTCATTCCTTCCCAGCAACGAAGAAAAAACGCTTCGCGCTGACGTGTTGATAACTGTCGTATCGCGCTATCAAGCTGTTTCATGGTTTCATCGGATGACGCCATATCTTGTGGGTTATGTGTGCCTGGCGTTACAACCTGTTGAAAAGGGTCTGATTCGTCACCTTCTGACGAAGGCAGCCATCCCAATGCCGCACGCCGGACTTTTTGGCGGCGATACCAGTCCCGAATTCGGGACTGAACAATTCGATAAAATAGAATATGCCACTCTTTCTCTGTTTTTTTTGCGTAGAGTCGAGCGAGCTTTAGCATGCTGTCTTGAACGATTTCCAATGCTTCTTCCGGGTCGCTAACTGCGGCAACCGCCATGCGGTAGGCGCGTTTTTCGTTGGCGATCAAAAATTGATTCAGGTCAGACAATGTGTTGGTTGATACTTTAGCAATAGCGTCAAGATTCATCATTATGCCTAGGCCTGAGTCATAACCCTAGTTATGTGCCCTCAGCTAGAGGCGGAGGGCACAGAGCCTGCTGCTAGTAACAGATGGCATTTCTGCCGAAGTTGCTAGTGCGCAAACTATTGGTACGCAGGCTGCTAGTTCTACTGCCAAAGCTGCTCGTAGAAATAGAGATGACCGGTCGTCTTTCTAGCACGCGAGAATTACTTTGCTTCTGACTGAATTGGCGCTGGCGCTCAAAACTGGCAACGGCTTGGAGATAGGCCGAACGACTGCTATATCTATGACCATTGAAGTTGTATGAGCCTCTATCAAAGTGAATGCCGAACGAATAGCGTCCATCACCGACAATATGTGATAGTCCAGCTAGGCTGGAAATAGAGACAAACGTTTTATTGTCGCCATAAGCATTGATTGACAGCATGGATGCTGCCACAAGAATTCCAACAAATAACTTTTTCATGATTTTCACCCCTTTTTAGGTCTCGTATAGTAAAACGAGCCAGTTGCAGATTGGTTGACACCAGATTTTGGGTGGTAGACGACTATTAATCGAGCTGAATGATGACAGGACAGTGATCTGAAGGCTTTTCCATGCCTCGTATATCGTAATCGATATCGACGGTAGGTTTGGTCTGTAGCAATGGGTCAGTGACCAATATATGGTCAATACGAAGGCCGCGCTTGGGGTTATCGTCAAAACCACGACTGCGGTAGTCGAACCAGCTGAAAATGCTGTTTTCATCTGGGTTGGATTCGCGCCACGCGTCTGATAAACCCCAATCATAGAGTTTTTGGTACCACTCGCGTTCTTCTGGCAAGAAACTACATTTCCCTGTTCGAAGCCAGCGTTTGCGGTTTTCATCGCCTATACCGATATCGTCGTCAGTAGGGGAAATATTCATATCACCCATTACAAGTAGCTGATCTGAAGGTTGATGATGTTCTTCAATGTGGGCGGTTAAATCAGCGTAAAATTTTTGCTTGTTAGGAAATTTCTGCGGGTGATCACGACCTTCTCCCTGTGGGAAATAGCCGTTATATATACGTAAAGGCTTGTCTTTATAGGACACATCAAAGGAAATCATTCTCTTCTGTGCGTCGTCATCGTCGTGGGGCCAGCCCATGAGTACATTGCTGCAATCAATCTTCGTTAGGAGTGCAACACCGTAATGGCCTTTTTGTCCGTGAATATGCGCTTTATAACCCAGGTTCTCGATATCTTCGTGAGGAAACATATCATTATGAACTTTGGTTTCTTGAAGGCCGATGACATCTGGTTGGTGTTTTTCAACAAGTGCTTCAAGCTGATGTATACGGGCGCGTATCCCATTTACATTGAACGTAACGATCTTCATTAATTACTTGAGTACTCTGAGCGACTTGGGTTTCTAAGTCCCATTTTGGCTAGTGATTTTGTTAGCGCTGCTTACTGAGTCTATACCCATGAGATGTAGAAGATCAGAAAATACTCGGCCACTTTCATAGAGTATGGCTTCGGCCACATCTGGTTCAGTAACCTGTTCTTCGCCGTCTTCACTGGCTATTGCTTCTTCGTTATTTTCCTCAGAAGCTTCTGCTTGCTCGTCTTCTTCATCTTCTTCCGGGACGACGATACCTTTCGCAGAGCGCCAAGCGCCGAGGACAGATTCCTCGCGAGCTTCCCAGTGCTCTCGGTCTTCGATACGAAGCGCCTCATTGAGAGAGATCTCTGTTTGTGATCGTCGTTCTTCGGCGATAGCAATCGTTTCTAGCAGATAGCGCATGTCTGCATCTTCAGATAGTCGATTTTTATGCATCGTTTCCAGCGGCTGAATAAAAGCAGAAAAATCTTGGTATTTTCTGTGCGGAATGCCGCGTATTTGATCCCACCCTAATGCATTCTCATAAGCACTTTCGCCAATATCTTCAGGGTTGTAGATGTCTGGCAGGTTAATGTCTGGGATGACGCCTTTGTGTTGAGTAGAATCCCCAGAAATTCGATAGAATTTGGACTCGGTGAGCTTTAGCTGTCCTTCAGGAAGCGGTTGCACGGATTGAACGGTTCCTTTGCCGAAGCTTTGTGAGCCGATAATTAATCCGCGGCTATAGTCCTGAATCGCACCGGCGAAAATTTCAGAAGCAGAAGCGCTTAGGCGATCAATAAGAACGACGAGAGGACCATCGTAATAAGCTTGTGTCCGCGCGCGGTGGTTACGGAAAATACGATTTGATTGATCTTTGATTTGGACGACAGGGCCCGGGTCGACGAATAGGTCCGTTAGTGTGGCGGCTTCCAATAATGATCCGCCACCATTTTGTCTTAGGTCGACAATTACGCCATCTACACCGGCTTCAGTAAAGTCATCAAGAATATTCTGCACATCTCTGGTAGTGCTTCGGAAATCCTCATCGCGATTACGCATGGCTTCGATGTCGAGATAAAAGGAAGGAACATCGATAACACCGAGGCTGTATTGGTTGCCGTGGTTTTCGATTTCGATGACTTCGCCTTTAGCTGCGTTATCTTCCAGCTTGACTCGGTCTCGAACAATATGAATAACCTTGCGCTCCTCGCTTAGGTCGTCAGCATCTGCTGGAATAACCTGTAAGCGAACAATAGAGTCTTTAGGGCCGCGAATGCGATCAACGACATCATCTAACTGCCATCCGACAACATCCACAAATTCGCATTCTTCGCCTTCTCCAATAGCGACAATTCGGTCAGCCGCTTGCAGTTCGCCTTGAAGTTGTGCCGGTCCACCAGGGACAACGCTCACTACTTCAGTAAATTCGTCTTCGCGCTGCAGTACCGCACCGATACCTTCAAGAGATAGCGACATAGTGATTTCAAATGTCTCAGAATCACGTGGCGAGAAATAATCCGTGTGTGGATCGTAAATATGACCTAGCGCGTTGAGATAAAGGTCAGCTACTTGGCGTGTTTTTTGCGAGCGCACGCTTGCCAATTGTGTTGAATAACGTTGCACGAGTTGATCGCGCGACTCATCTTCTGGTTTAGAAGAGAGCTTCAAATTCAGTAGCGATAGTGTGAGTTGTTGAAGCCAGAGTTGGTCTGCTGCTGCCTCGCTTACAGGCCAGTCGTATTCTTCGCGGTCGATAGGCAAGCTTTGCTCGCTGGAATAATCGAAGCTGAAGTCTTTATCTTCGAGCATGGCAATGTTTGATTCCAGACGCGATAGCGTGCGTTGTCGAAATCGTTCATATATTACTTTTGCAGGCGTCAGATCACCTTTGCGAGATAAGTCGTCTAGCTGATTGGCGTAGAGTTCTGTAAATTCGGCGATATCAGATGCCAGCAAATAACTGCGGCCCGGGTCAAGAAAGTCCAAAAACCCATCAAACCAAGCTTGAGATAGTTCGTCATCAATTGGCAGGTTTTCATAATGATCTCGAGAAAGGATCGATAAGGTCGAGAGCAGTGTGTCGGAGTGACTTTTTGCGAATTCGATTGTTTCGATCTCGCCGATCACAACATCTGTTTCGACCGCAGGGCAAGACTCAGCGGACGACGATTGAGAAAATACTGAAAGAAAAATAGCCGCCAGCGTGGGAGCTAGATTTTTATTGCGTCGAAGGCTGGAAAAATAATTCATAAGGTATTCTTCAAAAGTTTTTTTTTGTATCCAATTACATCTGCACTGCAGCCTAAATTCACTATACCTAAGCTCAATAAAACAGGACTCTAAGCAACAGTAGATTTCAGACTGAATACGATGTTATTTGAATACCGGTCAGTCAGCTTAACTGCTGTTCTTCGACCCGTAAATAGGACTTTAGGTTTCGTTACGTTATTTCAACCTTGGCAAGGCAAATTATGAGACAGAGGTTCGCTTTTTTGGGGAAAAATAGCAAAAAGAGCACCGCTCGGCGCCCTTTGCAGGCCTCTCAATATGTAGTGTTATTTTTCTAGATGTTGAAGCTTATTTGGTGTGCCATCCCATTCGTCGGCGTCGGGTAGCGCTTCTTTCATTTGCGTGATATTCGGCCAGACGTCTGCGAGCTCGGCATTGAGTTCAACAAAGACAACTTGATCTTCTGGCACTTCGTCTTCGGCGTAGATCGCTTGCACGGGACATTCCGGTTCACAAAGCGCGCAATCAATGCACTCGTCGGGGTGGATGACCAGAAAGTTTGGTCCTTCATAGAAACAGTCTACGGGGCAGACTTCTACACAATCAGTGTGTTTACACTTAATACAGTTTTCGCCAACAATAAAAGTCAATGTTGCACATCTCCAATTTGGTCGATTGCTGGGTCGATGACCCTAAAAAGGCGGCGTATTGTACCAGTATTTTCCGTGTCCGCTAGTTAGTCTTGATCGAGTTCTTTTAGCTGGTAAATCAAGTTCAGAGCGTCACGAGGGCTAAGTGCATCGGTGTCTACTGCGCGAAGTTTTTCCAAAGCGGGATTGAGTTTAGCTAGCGAACTGAATAAATCAGATTGAGGCACTGGGTCCTCCGCCTTCTCAGCGGCATTATCACAGGCTATAAGTTGATGATTTCCCGATTCCAGTAGTTTCAGTTCCGAGCGCGCATGATCGAGAACAGCGTCGGGTACTCCTGCGAGTTTTGCGACTTGAATACCATAGCTTTGGTTAGCGGCGCCTTCTTCCACGTCGTGAAGGAATACAACGCTTTCGTTATGTTCAGCCGCGGATAAGTGAACATTGGCAACGCTGGGCAACGACTGGGGTAGTGCTGTCAGTTCAAAGTAGTGGGTGGCAAATAAAGTAAAAGCCCGAATCTGTTGCGCTAACCACTGCGCACTTGCCAGCGCGAGTGATAGACCGTCGAAGGTGCTTGTCCCGCGCCCAACTTCGTCCATGAGCACAAGACTTTTGTCGGTCGCATTGTGGAGAATGTTTGCCGTCTCGGTCATCTCCACCATAAAAGTAGAACGGCCACCAGCTAGATCATCGGAAGAGCCAATGCGCGTGAATATTCGATCTACAATCCCAATGCAGGCGCTTTCTGCTGGGACAAAACTGCCTATATGTGCCAGCAACACAATGAGCGCGTTTTGGCGCATATAGGTGGATTTTCCGCCCATATTTGGCCCAGTAATAATGAGCATTCTGCGTTCATCGTCCATCATCAAATCGTTGGCTATAAAGCTATCATCCAGAACTCGTTCTACGACTGGGTGGCGTCCTTGTTTAATTGCAAGCCCTGGGGTTTGTGTCAGCTCTGGCCGGCAGTAACTATTGTTATTGGCGTACAGAGCAAAATTTGCCAATACATCGAGCTCAGCCACCGCAGCAGCGGCGTTTTGTAGGGCCTGTAAGTCTTCGTTGATTCGCTCTATGAGCTCTTCATAGATGACTTTTTCAAGTGCCAATGCCTTGGATTTTGCAGAGAGTGCTTTGTCTTCAAATTCCTTTAACTCGGGCGTGATATAGCGCTCAGCGTTTTTAAGCGTTTGACGGCGAATGTATTCGGCGGGTGCTTTCTCCGACTGTCCTTTGCTGATCTCAATGTAATAACCGTGAACACGGTTGTAGCCGACTTTTAGCGTCGCTATTCCGGTACGTTCCCGTTCATCGGTTTCCAGCTTTACGAGATATTCCCCTGCATTGGCGCTGATATTGCGCAGCTCATCTAGCTCAGTGTTATAGCCATCGGCAATGACGCCACCCTCTCGCATCACCACAGGTGGGTTTTCACAAATGGCGGATTCCAATAAAGCGGTCAGTTCTGGGAATTCTCCAATCTCAGATCGTAGGAGCGTTATTCGGTCACTCATCAGGTTTTGACACAATGACTGAATCTGAGGGAACTCCATCAACGAACTACCTAGGCGATTCAGATCTCGAGGCCGAGCAGAACGCAATGCGATACGCGCTAGTATGCGTTCCATATCGCCAATTCGGTTTAGGCAATCGCGATGTACTTCATAGTGGTAGCCATTGATGAGATCCGCAATGGCGTCTTGCCGCTGGGTAAGCGTCTCGACATTTCGTATAGGTTGGTTGATCCAGCGCCCAAGCATTCTGCTGCCCATGGTCGTTTTGCAGTCGTCCAACACATGCAGCAGGCTATTGTCGTCGCCGCCCATCAGATTTTGGCTCAGCTCGAGGTTTCGTCTTGTGGCAGCATCCAATGAGACTAGTTCGCAAGTCGGTTCAGTAATGAGCTTATGAATGTGGGGAAGTGCTGTGCGCTGGGTGTCGTTTACATAGCTGAGAAGGGCGCCTGCAGCGCTGATTCCAAACTTCAACTGTTTAACACCAAATCCTTGCAAGTCATTGATACCAAACTGTTTGCACAGCAGTGTGTGGCTGCTTTCGTAATCAAACTCCCAGGGCGGCCGTCTGCGTGATCCAGGATGTCGTTCTGCGAGAATTGATTCTAAGTTGCTGTCTTCACTAATGAGTACTTCGACCGGGCAGAGGCGTTCAAGCTCGGATGACAAGGCTTCTGCTGATTTGAGTTCGTTGACCAGAAATCGCCCACTACTGATATCGAGCACCGCAAGCCCGAGGGTTTCTTCATTGCCATATATCGCGCATAGTAGGTTGTCCCTGCGATCATCCATGAGCGCCTCGTCGCTGACCGTGCCCGGTGTGACGACACGCACGACTTTGCGTTCGACCGGCCCCTTTGAGGTTGCTGGGTCGCCAATTTGTTCAGCGATGGCAACAGACTCACCGAGTTTAATCAAACGGCCTAAATAGCCTTCTGCTGCATGATGAGGTACGCCGCACATAGGGATAGGTTGTCCACCGGAATGACCGCGTTGGGTAAGCGTCACATCAAGCAACTGCGCCGCGCGCTTTGCGTCATCATAGAAGAGCTCATAGAAATCACCCATGCGATAAAACAAAAGCTGATCGGGGTGATCCGCTTTAAGGCGCAGAAACTGCTGCATCATAGGAGTGTGGGCGCTGAGATCCATTTACTTAATGAAATAGGTTGGAGTCTAAAGGCGGGAGATTTTAGCTCGATCAGCAGACCCTAAGCGAGCGCAATATTTCGTTCTTTGTATTATCTGTTCGCCCGGTGCATTATTGAAGGGTTTTAAGTCAATCCAGATTCATCGTGGGGAAAGCAACGTGTCCAAACCGTTTGAAAATATTCTTGGGACCATTGGCAATACGCCGGTTGTTCGTATTAATAAACTCGGTCCGGCTGGGATCAATCTATTTGTAAAAATTGAAGCATTTAATCCGATGAG
>CAZUTO010000014.1:3307-51921 GCA_964623085.1 uncultured Porticoccaceae bacterium | reverse complement strand
ATGGCTCCTGGTGCAATGGCTGCGGGCGGAATGGCTCCTGACGCGATGGCTGCTGGCGGAATCGCCGGAGGCAATGCGACTCAGCAACTTGCGACGCAGGCTACCGGAGGTCTTTCAGACTGCTTTCCCGATTGTGCAGACAGCGATCTAGGTGCTAACAGCGATTCAAGTACTGACCAGAGTGAAAGCTTCTGGACACGCTTTAGGCTTGATGTCTTTGGGATACCTATTGGACTTGCACTATTCGCTGCTATTGGAGCAGTATCGCTAGAGCGTCAGTATCGAAAATCTCGCCGCTAGCACTGATTCAAGAAAACAACCAATCACATCGCCCAGAGCTGACTTACAAGCAAAATCTGGGCGCGGATTAGCATTTGCACTTTGTTTTAGATTAACCCATCAGCACCTGACCTCAGCGTAAAGTCAGGGTAATATGTGCCACCCGAATGTTGGGGCTATATAAACCTCAGTGCTTCATCAAATCATTGAGAGAATTTTACGCTTTAATTCGAGTTTCGTAGATAGCTAAAAGTAATTCTATACGACGTATGAACACGACTACCAAATCATCAGATTCACTCCGACAATTTTTTTGGTTAGCTATCATTTTATTGGCCGGTGCCGAAATCATGGCTGTCAGTTTCTTGGCTGATGCACGCACGGTCACCATATCCGGCTCAGCATCCTACTTTATATCTTACGCTGGAGACATTCTGAAATGGATGATCCTATCCGCGGCAATATTTGCACTATTCATTTCAAAGAATCTTAGCCAAATAGACGAAAAGCTCGCGGAAGGCACTGAAATATCCCGATACTATTGGGCCATTCCATTGCACGCGTTTTGTTTTGCCCTATTTCTATGGTCGACACTCAGTGTTTTCGGTAGTACAGCAGCCGCTGGCAATATTCAGTTTTCGATTTGGATCGCCCTGACACTATCAACCGCGGTGACTTTCGCTTTAGTCATATCTTCTCCAACCAACCTGCTTAGTTTTGTCTCTGAATACAAGAAACCATTGGTGATCTCGATATTGGGCGGGCTAGCATTGTTGCTTACAAGCCTTGGCGCGAGATTGCTCTGGGAGCCGTTAAGCAATCTCACCATGCACAGTAGCTACGCTATTCTGAATTTATTTTACGACTCACTCTTAATTGATGTCGAAGCCAAGCTTCTCGGTGTTAACGACTTTGTTGTTCGTATTGCCCCAGAGTGCTCGGGAGTAGAAGGGATGGCACTGGCTCTAGGTGTCACTAGTGCCTATCTGTACTTCTCGAAAAACCATCTTTCGTTTCCGCAAGCGTTTTTGCTACTGCCTATTGCAGCTGTTCTCGCCCTGCTCTTTAACTTCGTGCGTGTAGCAGCACTGATCGCCATCGGCGCCTCAATTTCACCGGAAATCGCGGTAGAAGGCTTTCATAGTGTCGCTGGTTGGATAAGTTCTGTCCTTATCGCGATGCTAATCATTTTCGTGTTTTCGTCTTGGACGAAGCTGCAGTCAACTTCAGGTGAGGTCTACGAGCCAACCACTGAAGATATAAGAGAATCAGGACTCGCCACGGCCATTCTCATACCTTTTATCTTCTTTATGGCCGCGTCCTTGGTTGCCGGCATATTTAAGGAAGATTTCGACTATCTATATCCAATCAAGCTAGTAGTCGCATTTGTCGCACTGCTGTTTTTCCTAAGCAAGTATGAGCTTCGAATTCCAAAAAATTGGATCGAGCCGATTGGGATTGGATTCTGCGTCGCCCTGTTGTGGGTAGTGCTCATACCAGCCGACGTAGAAGCTAACGACACATTCCAAAGCCATCTTTTTGCCTTGCCAGTCTGGCTCATTGCTATCTGGGGCATCGCTCGTGTATTGGGGTTTTGGATATTTGCGCCCATCGTGGAAGAACTAGTATTCCGATGCTACCTTATGAATCGAATTGGCGGGATCAGCCTCAGGACTCACGGGCGCGTAGAATTTTCGGTAATCGCATTTGTAATCACATCCTTACTTTTTGGCTTACTGCACGCCGACTGGATAGCCGGCGCTGTAGCTGGTGCTCTTTTCGCCGTTGCCCGATATCGTTCTGACACTATGTCGAGCCCGATCGTTGCGCATGCCACTGCCAATATTCTGGTGGGAATATGGGCAGTCATGACTCAGAATTGGATTTTACTCTGAGTTAGTCTCTGTGTGAGATTCAGAGCAAATCCATTCCAACTCTAAGTGACACCCGTTCCAGCCAAGCCACAGTAGCCGTTCGGCACTTTATACAAATACTGCTGGTGATAATCTTCAGCATAATAAAACGTTTTATTTAGACCGATTTCAGTGGTGATTTGTCCATAGCCAGCCTCAGATAAACGAGCCTGGTATCGGTCTCTCGACGCATTGATCAACTCAAGCTCGGTTTCAGATTCAGCAAAAATAGCAGAACGATATTGCGTACCACGGTCATTACCCTGACCCATTCCCTGAGTTGGATCATGCTCCTGCCAGAACGTACTTAACAGACTATCCAAGCTCAGTTTTTCTGGTTCATACACAACCAATACCACCTCGGTATGGTTCGTCATTCCGCTACAGACTTCCTGGTACGTAGGATTGTGAGTGTCACCACCAGCGTAGCCTACGGCCGTGACATAGGCCCCCGGCAATGTCCAAAACAAACGCTCGGCGCCCCAAAAACACCCCATACCAAAAATAATAGACGTTGTATCGGCTGGGAATGGTGGGAAATAAGATTGGCCATTCACCGCGTGCTTTCCATCCAGCGAGACGGCTTCATTGCGTCCCGGCAAGCAGTCGCTTTTGGGCAACATAGACATCACTTTTTCAAACATCGTGCCTCCAACGGTTTATATAACTCTCTAAATCATATCATTCATACAGAACAGGTTTTTGACGCAACTGCGAGTACAATCTATGGTTGCCGTTTTTACTGAGCCGTCCATTTCAATCTACTATGACTCCGTTTATCACCATTAAAAATTGCTCCGTAAAACGGAGGGATCAGCTGGCACTCAGGAATATAAATCTAAACATCAACCATGGTGAAAGCCTTGCTGTTCTTGGCCCAAATGGGGCCGGAAAATCGAGCCTCATAAAGCTATTAGGTAGGGAGATATATCCTCTTGAACGAGACGATAGCTATATTCATATCCGTGGCGAGAAACACATCATCAAACGGGACTATCGCGCAGATATCGGTGTCGTCTCGCCGGACCTTCAGCAGAACTATCATCCTGCAACGCCAGGTCTAGAAGTTGTTATCTCCGGGTTCTTTGACTCGAACAGTTTGTGGCAACACTATGAAATTACGCGGGAACAGCGATCCTCTGCTGAAGCGATCATGGACAAGTTGGGTATCGTAAATATTCTATCCACACCATTCGACGCACTCTCTACAGGGCAACAGAGACGCTTACTCTTAGCTCGAGCACTGGTGCACCAGCCAAGAACGCTTATCCTTGATGAACCCACCACCGGGCTGGATATAGCAGCGAGTTTCCAATATCTGGAAATCATTCGACAACTCATCTCCGAAGGTATCGCTATTATCTTAGTTACTCACCATCTTCATGAGATTCCACCACAAATTAAGCGTATTATCTTATTGCAGAAAGGCAGCATTGTTGCCGACGGATCACGAGAAAGCCTGCTCACCGAAAAGCGCTTAAGTGAGTTGTTCCAATCTCCCATCTGTCTCAATGAAGTCAATGGTTATATCCAAGCACATCCAAAATAGAGGTACTTGAAGTTGGGGAAGCTGATCGGGTTAGTTCTAATCGTTGGTGGTTTTTTGGTCTGGCAGCGCTGGCGCCAACTAGCCTCTTCACGTGCGAAAAGGAAATTTGCTTTCCAAACCATCGTTATCGGGTTACTTGTGCTGATCGTGTTACTTGCGATTAGTGGTCGTATACATCCGCTCGGTGCTCTGTTTGCTGGCCTACTGGCTTTTTTAAAAATCGGCCTGAACCTACTCATACGCTGGTTTCCACTTTTCGCTCGGCTTTATGGCGCAAACGCGGCGCAACCACGAACACTAAAAAGCGCAATTATTGAAGTTCGGATTACCTTCTCTAGCGGAGAAGTAAGTGGCCGTGTGCTTGACGGACCAAGCGCCGGGAAAAATCTAGACAGCCTAACCGAGCAAGAACTAGAAGAACTGCTTACCTATTGTCGGTCTAAAGATAAAAAGTCGACTTATTTGTTACAGATGTATCTCGCCCGACGTTTTCAGAATACAAATAACCACAAAAGTGCACCTAACCAAAACGGCGCGATGAGTGTTGAGGAAGCCGCTGAAATTCTTGGCGTGCCCCCAAATGCAGATAAGGATGAAATTAATCAGGCACATCGGCGCCTTATAGGAAGAGTGCATCCCGACAAGGGCGGCAGTGACTATTTGGCCTCGTTACTCAACAACGCAAGAGACTTGATGCTGGACAAACACTAACCAACTTATAACATTGGCCTCCCCACCAGGACTCGAACCTGGATCTAGAGCTTAGGAGGCCCCTATTCTATCCTGTTGAACTATGGGGAGGCCGCGGGGCTACTATACTCAGAAAGCCACTTTATTTACTATATCAGATCGCTTTACCATATCAGACCGCTTTCTCCACGACCTATTTCGGGATCAATTTCCCGGCCAATTTAAAGAAAATACCGTAAGGAAGCGTCCGCAGTAATTTTAGTTTCCGGGTGAATTTTTTTGGAAAATGAATTTCAAATTCATTGCCGGAGAGCCCTTCCGCAATATGCATTGCCGCTTCTTCTGTAGAGATCATTTCCGGCATAGTAAAATTATTCTTATCCGTCATTGGCGTTTCAACGAATCCCGGATTGACTAGCTTCACATCGACACCTTTGCTGCGAGCTTCTAAATAGAGCGATTCCGCGAAGTTGATGAGACCCGCCTTAGTCGCACTGTAGGGCTGCCCTTTTGGGAGACCGCGATATCCAGCAACACTAGCCACAAACGCAAGTTGTCCGCTTTTACGCTGGTAGAATATTGGCAATAAAAGCCGCGTAAGTTCTATCGGCGCCCAAAGGTTGACACTAATCGTTGTCTTTAAATCAGTAGGTTGAATACCATGAATCGCACATGGCTCGTAATGCGCAGCAACAAACACAATCGTGTCAGGCATGGTGTCTGACTCACGTAGTTTATCTATGGCCTGCGCTATACCATCCTCTTGTGCCACATCGAGCGGTAAGCTAGAGATATGATCAGAGTGATCACTTAAGGCACGCAGTGCCTCCTCGTTTCGCGCCGAAGCAATAACATCAGCGCCTCTGGACGCTAGTTCTATCACAAGCGCTTTCCCGATTCCGGTGCTCGCACCGATAACCCATATTCGTCGACCCTGATAAAATTGTATATCCACGCGGCTCACTTTTTCTGCATAACCACCGTTAATTCAGCGATCCGAATACCAAATTTTTTCATTACTGCGCGATTGATTACCACACCATCGTTCATCTTCCACATCCAGTCATCAAATTTGAATCGGTAATCTGATCCGCCCACTGGCACAACTAACTCATATTTTAAATTCAATGCGTTTCCGGACTCGGCGATCTCTGCATGGCCGACTACATCATCTGCTTGGCCGCTATACTTCCCGCCGCCTAGGTCTTCGATACGCCAACTTCTATTTTGCTTTGTCCCGTCATAATAAACGAAGGCTTCATCCAACACTCCATTTGTGCCATCCCAATGGCAAACCATATCAAAGTCGAACCGCTTAACCACACGCCCCTTTCGATCCTGCACTAACCCCCAACCACGAACTTCCCCGTCGAAAAACTCACGGAGATTTATCTCAGGCTCCTGATTAACATAGTGTTCAACATCGGTGCTAAAACATCCGCTAAGCATCAGACACACTCCCAGTAGTAAAAGGTTATTTTTGACCATGTTTCTTTCTCATTTTCTCAACTTGAATCCAATATTGGGTGATCAATAAAGCGATCAATCTAAGTATTCCTGGCAAAGCCCCATAGAGAAACACTAACACGCTCAGGCTATTCTCAGAATTCTCATCGCCTGCTACGAAACCCACGTAACTAAGTAACGGTAAAGACAATCCCGCACAAACAGCAAGTGACAACTTAGAAATCATCGTTAAGCCAGAATACTTTTTCGCAGCGGACTGGCTACTTGCACCGCCATCTATGTACTCCGCCAAGATCGAAGGAGGTATGGCCATTTCACCGCCAAGAGCGAGACCCGATAAAAGACAGATAACCACGTAAAGTCCGAAGTCTCCTGGCGCGAGCAAGAAAACCCAAGTAAAACTTAGGATCGACAGCATCATGGATATCTGCCATGCCCTATGTTTGCCAACCTGCCCTGCCAAACGGTGCCAAACTGGCATACTCAGGGCGCCAAAAAAAAAGTAGAGGAGCAACGCCAACCCAACCAAAACTTGGCTGCCGAGATAATCTCTAACGAAAAAAATAACCAGCACGGCGGGAAGCGCAGTTCCCAAAGATGAAATGGCATAGGATAGATAAAGAAAAGCAATCGAGCTATTTGGCCGACCTATACTCTCACGCTGGCTCTCACTCTGAATAGACTGATCTGGACTACTCGGTTTATTTATAACCGCAGTCTGAACCGGTATGTATCGAATAAAAGCAGGAATTAACAAACATAAAAACAACCCAGTCAGTATCAAAAAGGCCCGCGTTGCGGTCGTCACCTCCATAAGCACAAATGGAATCGAAATGGACAAGATAAACCCCACGAGCGTCATAGCTTCTCGATAACTGGTTATCATCGTTTGCGCGGACTTTTCTGAGGCCCAGATAGCGCCAACCGCGCCATACAGAATGGTCAATGTACTGAATGCGAGCGTAACGACAAATATCGAGGCAAAAAACCAAAACACAGCGTAAACACCAAGACCGGATGGCGGTGAAAAAAGCATAAAAAAGCCGACGCCGAGTGTTACGCAAGAACAGACTGAGACCATTTTCGAATGCGCGATGAAACGGTCTATAAACGCACCCAGCAGAGGATCGATGAATGCGTCGAATAGCCTAAGAAATAACAAGCCGATACCCAGCGTAGCTAAGCTAACCGACAGGTGGACGGAGTAAAAATCTGGCGCGAGCATATAGATCGGAAGGCCCGCAAAGGCAAGCGGTGTTGCTAGGAATGCGTAGCGAAAGAGGTTCGAGCGGCTGACTGACTCACTCATTGGCGTTACAAACGCTAATCAGTCGTCAAATTGAGAAGATCAGATCGCAGTCTCGGAGCGACAGTATCCTGCCCAAGCCAAATACCGAAGAAGCTTTCACATAATGCGGGATCAACAATCTTGCCAACGAATTCGCCGTCGACATAAAAACTTGCCCCGACGCCAGCCTCGTGGGCTCCGACGATTTCAGTGCCTTTTTTTACATCTGGAAAAATATCTGCCAATTCCTGATACCAGGCGGCTAATACATCCTCGTCTTCAATGCCTTGCCGACGAATCAGATCGACCGATTTATCTGTAATGGCTTCGCCCTTGAGCTTCCTTGAATATGTGAGCTTAAGTGCAAACGGCTGAGACACATCAAACTCACCATCATTACTATAGAGCTCTGCCTCGTAAATCTTCATCAACATCAAGCGATACTGACCGCTCCCTACTAATTCCGGCGAGTCGAGCACATCGGGTAATACCGTTTCAGCAGCACCCGCTTGCGCTAAGAGCAATATAAATAACAGAACGAAGCTACGCATGAGTCAGCTCTACCTGCATCACATCGGTTCTACCCTGTCGGAATCCTGCAATACAGGCTGCAAGATAGAATTTCCAAACACGAATAAATTGTTCATCAAAACCCAAGGCTTCCACTTTTGGCAGTTGGGACTCAAAACTTTGCTGCCAATGTTCCAAGGTCTTCGCGTAGTCGGCGCCAAAACGAAAATCATCTCCCACCTTCAACCCTGCATTCTCGGCTTCGATATAAAAACGCTCTGGCGAAGGCAACATACCGCCTGGAAACACAAAGGTCCGAATCATGTCTGAACCCCACCTATATTTATCAAACCAACGCTCTCCGATAACGATGGTCTGTATCAATGCGGTACCCTTTTTATCGAGGAGGTCTTTCACTTTACGAAAGTACGACGGCCAATAACGCTCTCCGACTGCTTCGAACATCTCTATCGAAACAAGGTTCTGATATTTGCCTTGTTGCGCGCGATAATCCTCTACCGCGATATTGGCGGTATTACCCAGCCGGTCATTTGCATAGCGCCACTGTTCGTTTGAAAGAGTAATACCTTTAATATCGAAATCACCTTTCTCGAGCGCACGTTCGGCAAATCCACCCCAACCGCAGCCCAACTCAATAAGGCTCCCGGACGGCCTTTCTAGGCGTTCTAATATCCTGTCGTATTTATTATTTTGTGCGCTGGTTAGATCTTCATCTTCGGCAAAAATAGCCGATGAATATGTCATAGAGGGGTCGAGCCATAGCTTGTAAAACTCGTTCCCGAGATCGTAATGGGCATGAATATTTCGACGACTACCGCGAAGGGTATTGGCGCTTAGTAAATACGACAATTGCGAAAAGCAGCGTGCCAAGAAACCGCCTGAAATATAAGGCTGCATTGATCGATCATTAATGAGCGCCAATTCTATTAGACCGACCAGATTGTTCGTTCTAATCCGAGCATCCCGATACTCTTCTGTCATCCCTATCTGACCTTTGGCTGCGAGGCTCAGCAACACGCGCCAATCGTCAAGCTCCACCTCGACCTTCGGTCCAGGCTTGTCACCTGCAAACGCGTAGGTGTGTCCATCTGGAGCGACAATATTAATATGCCCATATTGAATTTGGTCTAGCGCCTTAAAAAAGCGCGACCGGACATGATTCATGTACATGAATGTTTAGCCTCAGATTTAAGCTTATCCTGCTGACTTGCTAGATCAAACGCATGACCTGCTGCACAGGTGTGATACCAGCGGTGCTGCTCAGGTTTTGGTCTATATTCCGCAGACTTAAAAAGCAATTTAATCGCCTGCCAATGTATGAGTGAAATGGCCTTAAGTGACATCAATGGGCTGCTTATCCAACCTCTAAGCAAGTTAGACATTGTCATTGGACAAAAGTTTGCTGCGATAGAGGTCTGTAGCTGCAATCGATTTTCATGGTCGAAATAATCAATACCTATTCCGATAAAATCATCACGCAAGGTGTCAAATTTAAAACAATAGTGACCTGCTCGATCCAAAAAAGGCGAAACATGGAATTCTTTGTCTGCATAAAAACGATCTGTTGGCTGAATAGTACCATCATCGCGCGCCACACATACATAGTTGTGACTTTCGCCAAAGGTATTGTTGACCTCAGCTATGACCGTATGAAGTTCACCATTGGGCTTATGACACAACCAAAAACTCACAGGATTAAATACATAGCCAAATAACCGTGGCAGTGTGACTAACACTATTTCGCCACCTAGTTCGGTCACACCATTCTCCGCCAAAACTTGATTCACCCAATCTCGTAAATCCCTGTTCTTGCGGTCACCATGGTCGCGATTCCAGACACTCATAATTCCGGCACGGTTTGCTCCGAAAAATGGCCGGATCGACAATGTATTGAGCTTACTAAGCGGCAACGCAAGATACATCAGCCGATAACTGAATTTGTTCTCTTTGGGAAACAAGCGCTTATGATAAATCTTCGCTTTAAGAACCGATGGAGCGAGCTTCATTTATCTGACCGCCAAGGCACCGTGGCCCCGAGCTTCTCCGCTACATCAAGGCCACTTCGAAGCCCGTCTTCATGGAAGCCAAATCCTGTCCAAGCACCACAATAATAGGTATTTCGATGCCCCTGTATTTGCGCAAGTGACTTTTGAGCATCAATCGCCGCCTGATCAAAGCGTGGATGCTCTGTCGTCCATTCATCCACAAAGTCGGACGGAAGCTCATCGGGATTAAGCGTCACAAAGACGGACTCATCGGTTTTGAGCGGCTGTAAATTATTCATCCAGTAGGTCAGCGAAAGCTTTCGATTCCCCTCTGCGTTCTCCGCCGTATTTGTTTCATCAAGGTATATCCAGCTACTCCAACACCGACGACGCTTTGGCATCGAACGCGCGTCTTTATGCGTAATGACGCGATTCGTCTGAAAGTTCAGATCTTTGAGTACTTCATACTCTTGCGCATCTATGTCCGATAGCAATGTTCTTGATTGATCTGCGTGGCAAGCAAAAACGACACCATCATATTCTTGAGTCTCTCCGCCAGAAAACTGGATCACCACGCCTTCTTGTGCTCTTGTCACTTTTTCAATGTTGCTAGACAACCGAATTCCACCGGAATAATCCTCCACTAACCTTTGAACGTATTCTTTGCTACCGCCCTCTACCGTATACCACTGAGGCTGTGAAAACAGTGTTAACAGACCATGGTTATCAAAAAAGCGGAGGAAGGGTTCCGCAGGAAAATCCAACATGCGCTCCTGCGGCGTGCTCCAAATTGACGCTGCCATAGGCAATAGATAACGGTTTCGAAAATCTTTGCCTAATCTCAATTTATCTAAGAGTTCTCCAAGCGTAAGAGACCCATCAAGTTCATCTTTGGCGGATCGATTAAAGCGCACAATATCGAAGAACATCCGCCAAAAACGCGGTTTAAATAGATTGGAAACTTGACCAAGAAAACTACTGATACCGCCCGTGCCATACTCAAATGTGCCGCCCCCTAGACTCACTCCAAATGACATCGCACTTTTTACATAGGGCACGTTAAGGTGATCAAATAATCCAAAAAGGTTGGGGTAATTAGGTCGATTAAACACGATAAAACCGGTATCAACAGGGACGGTCTTACCGGAAACTGGCACATCAAGCGTGCGGCTATGTCCCCCTATACGTGCATCCTTTTCTAGCAAGACAACGTCATGGACTTTCGATAACGCCCATGCGCAGCCCATTCCCGCGATCCCTGCACCGATTACCGCAATTTTCAAATCGAACCCATTTGGTGTGTGTACTATTATGTTAAAGGCCGTTGGCCGAAAGTGCACTTGCGGCAATATCAATTAACGAGGAGATAAAGCTTACTTTTGAAGTGCCTTTAGATAGATACAAAAGCAGGTGCCCGGATTGTTTTCGTGTACCTCGACACGCCCTTGATGAAGTTGTAAAACAGCATAAACAAGAGACAAGCCAAGACCCGCACCAGGTGAACTTCGACTTTCCTCGGCACGAAAGAACCTGTCAAAGATATGTTTTTGGTCTTCCTCGGAAATACCGGGACCAGTATCCTCAATACGAACTTGAATTTCCCCTTCATGTTCTTCTGTCAAAACACGAACTGTACCGCCCTCAGGGGTAAACTTTACTGCGTTGTCCATTAGATTGGCAAACAACTGGAATAACATGTCGCGATCGCCAATAGTTTTGGACTCCGTTTGCAGGTCAAGAACATGGATATTCTTTTCTTCCGCAACAGGCTGATATAGATCGAGCACGTCCATGAGCACTTCGGAAAGGTCAACTTCAGCAAATTCTTGCTCCATTTTTCCAGATTCAATACGGGCAATACGAAGTAAAGCATTGAACGTTCTCAGGATTTGATCCGCTTCGCCAATCAATGACTCCGCAATTTCGTGTCCGTCGTCATTTCCCGTTGTCTTTAGGAAATGATCAAGTTCATCCATATGGCTACGCAGGCGAGTCAAGGGGGTACGCAAATCGTGGGCGATATTATCGGAAACTTGTCGCACTGATTGCATGAGCCCTTCGATACGCTCTAGAAGCTCATTCAATACCTGAGCGAGTGTACTTAAGTCATCCCATTGCGTTTTGACATCAATACGCTGAGACAAATCCCCAGTTTCAACAATCGATCTTGCTGTGCGCCAGATGGTATTAAGCCTTGCCACAACGACAGTACTAATGAGAAAACTAGTCACAATAACGATAAGCATAAGTAAAATCGTTAGCAGGCCTAGCAACTGCAATCGGTTCCTGTTTTTCAAGGCATCGTTCACATCTCGAGCCATCAGCAACCGAGTACCATCAGGTAGAGCATGAACTTTGGCAGCAAAACGCCGAGTGCCGTCGAAGCTAATAGAGCTGACATCTTGACTCTCTACATCCATCATTACGATGCCTTCTTTGAGCACAGATATTTCCAACTCTTCTGGGTGTAAATCGCCATAGACATAGTCTCCAGCAGGATCCTGGATACTAAAATAGGTAGTTGGATGATTGCGGTCCATGCGATCAATAATCTCGGTTAACTCCATAAACGGAGATAACTCGTACCAATCCTGAACTGCTGAGATATCCGCGTCGAAACCCATTTCAACTTCTCGGATCAAACTGGCCTGATTGAAGGCAAGGATGAAATAGGCCAAAACCGCAGCAGATATACCAAGTAGCACTGCAAAAAACAGTGCCATCTTGAAACTCGAACTGCGAGTATAGCTGCGATCAGCTCGCTTCGATAACGTATCCTGCACCGCGAACCGTTCGAATAAGTGGGTGATCGAACTCTTTGTCGATCTTTGCCCGAAGTCGACTTATGTGCACATCAATCACATTCGTCTGTGGGTCAAAATGGTAGTTCCATACATTTTCGAGCAGCATAGTGCGGGTCACAACCTGACCTTGGTGCTTAACAAGATATTCTAATAATTTAAATTCTCTCGACTGGAGGTCTATCTTCACGCCAGCTCGAGTCACTTTCCGGCTAAGCAGGTCCATTTCTAGATCGCCGACACCAAGTGAAGTTACCGCCGCATCCGGTGTCACTTCCGATCGTCTAATCAGCGCTTCCATTCTCGCCAGTAATTCAGAGAAAGAGAAAGGCTTAACAATATAGTCATCGCCGCCGCTTTTTAGGCCTTTTATGCGGTCATCAACCTCACCCAGCGCACTGAGTATAATAACGGGAGTGTGATTTTCCGCGGCCCGTATCGACTTTAGGATTGATAAACCATCCAATTTGGGCAACATACGGTCAACAATCATGACATCGTAAGATTCGGTTGAGGCCAAACCTAGGCCTTCTTTACCGTCTGAGGCTATGTCGACTGTATATCCTTGTTCTTTTAAACCCTTGCTGACGTAGGACGCAACGTCATTATCATCTTCTATTAGTAGGGCTCGCATATATCTTATTCTTCTAAAATGTGGTTTATAGAATGCTAGAAACTACACCGCTCTATCAAGTTAAGCAAACTTCATTCTCAAGTAAAGAAAAACGATGAACCTTTTACTATTTAGCCATACAGAGCTTCGAAGCAAAGAAAAACTGGTGATCTCTGGTAAACGTGCTACCCATATCATTGAGGTACTGCGGGCAGAAGTCGGACAAAAAGTAAAAGCCGGCGAGATCAATGGCAGAATCGGAGAAGCTACCATTTTAGCTATCCAGCAAGACACCGTCCATATAAGCTGGTTAGAAACACAAGCGCCTCCGTCACCCCTGCCTTGCATACTTGTTCTCGCGCTGCCACGCCCAAAAATGCTAAGCCGCGTATTGCAAACAGTGGCTTCAATGGGTGTCAAAGAAGCACATCTGATAAATAGTTGGAAAGTCGACAAAAGCTATTGGAAGAGCCCTCGTTTATCCGACGAAAAAATTCGTTCTGAATTGCTAACTGGGCTCGAACAAGCTATTGATACCACGCTTCCGGAGGTGTACTTACACCGATTATTCAAACCCTTTGCTGAAGACGTGCTACCCGAACTCTGTGCTAACCGCACTGCCCTCATCGCTCATCCATATACCAAGACACATTGCCCTATAAACATTCAGACACCTTCTATCCTTAGCGTAGGTCCAGAAGGTGGGTTTACAGACTACGAGACTGAATTGCTTGAACAGGCCGGAATGTCCAAAGTTCATATCGGCGCACGTATTCTGCGAGTTGAAACTGCCGTTCCTGTGCTACTGAGCCGTCTCCATCCAGCGGCGTAGATCGTTCGTTAGGCCAGCTAACGAACGTCGATCACCTGCGTACCCGCCAAGATATCGTGAAGGCAGCGCCGGTCTTGTCTAAATATTAGCAAGCCATCAAAGATATTAACTGCGTTTAACATGGGAACTATCCCGGTCACCAAAAATGGCAAATAGCGAATAAAAATTAAACGATTCAACGGAGGAACATCAAAATCATGGGTCGCCACCGCGATTTTCAATATGCGCTTGCCAACGGTTTGTCCGTAGCGATAGAGCAGCCAGCCATTAACTAAAACATACGCAGCGAATATTCCAATATGAAGTTGAATAACGACAGGATAAGGAATCTCCGTAGTGGTCTCTACGTACCTCTGCAAATCGAGAATGGATGCAAGCGGGGAGACAATAATCCCAATTATAAGACTATCGACTAACATGGCCGCCAAGCGCTGAATGATTAATGCTTGGGGATAACGGGGAGCTTGACTCGAGGTTTTGCTTTCTTCCGATAGATCATCTTCTGACATAAGTTCTTGAGGCTATTTGAATTTAGTTTTGAGCAACGCTATATACTGGCTGGGGGCCAGAAAACAGATTTAGTGTATTCGCAATCGGTTAACAATTCATAGCTGAAAGTGCGCTGACGGCTTTCTTCATCGAATCAAATGCGAGCTTTTCGGGCGTCGCATCCGCGAGCTGCAACCAAATTAATGCATCCACATCATCCTGAGGGGAAACATCAGGCTTTTCCGGCACATCACACAAAAAGAAGGCATCTGCCGTGAAGTAGAGTACATCTGCGTAAAAATACGTATTCGGAAATGAAAAAAGATACCCAACGTCGTTTAGTGTCCAGCCCAACTCTTCTTGAATCTCGCGCGTCAATGCCATCTCGAGAGATTCGCCGGGATCGACAAAGCCGCCCGGAAAATCTAACAAACCCTTAGAGGGTTCTCTGCCGCGCTGTGAAAACAAAAACTCATTCCCACAGCGAAGCACAATCGATGCGGTCGCAGCCACATTTTTAAAAAACTGAAATCCGCAGGCACCACAATCGTACTTGTGGTCGTTTTCGGTATCTAAGTTTTTGTTGCCGCATTGTGGGCAATAGCAGGTTTCCTTGTTCTGCACGTGTCTAGATCAGTCTTTGTTTTTGTTTGCATCAGCTACGAAATCGGAAAACATACGTTGAAACTGCTCCATACCTTGCACGCCAACTGGGAACACGCGTTTAAAGAACACTTCAGGGTCCGACATCTCTTGGACATTCTCATGCATTTTTTCGCGCATAAGCTCTATCATTTCGTGCTGGAGCGGCTCTAGATCAGGTAAACCCATGACTCTCCGCGCTTCCTCGGGTGTAAGATCCACATCTATGGTTACTTTCATAATACAGCCTCTGAAAAATAGCTAAGCCGCGAGCATATCTCATTATTCCGATGACCAAATGTTCTACTAGCTCCTTCGACAATTCATTTTATACCATGATACTGGAGTATAAGACTGCAATTGGTGGTGTTGAAAATGAATCTGAAGTGCCTGTGGAATGCTTAGATAACGGAGTTATCTGACGAGATCGGGCACTCAACTGGTCGGATGCGACTAACTATAGATTTCTATTTCTGAGCTGCGTAGAGGGTTGATATACAGTTAAGCGTCTTATCCAAATAATTTTGCCCAAACTGATTTAGGTGATTCAACCAATGATATAGCTGATACAGCGGTAATCGGTCCTCCGCTCCTTCTTGCATAGGGATATGCGCGTAATAAGCTTCGTAAAACTCATCCGAAAAACCATCAAATAGGCGCGTCGCGGCGATATCTGTTTCAGGGTCACCCCAATAAACTGCTGGGTCATATAGAACCGTCTCCCCATCAGCCGAAGTCGCAATATTTCCCTGCCAAAGATCGCCATGCACGAGCGACGGAACCACATAGTGGTGCTTAAGTAGCTCTTTCGATTTTTCTTGGAGCGGTAATAACGCCTTTTCTAGAAGGCCAAACCCATTTTCTATTGCACCAACAAGCTGCGGTTCTAATCGACAGTTCCAGTAAAACTCTGCCCAATCCGAGTGCCAACCATTTTGTTGTACCGTGGCGCCGATCATATTATTCTGATCCCATCCAAAGCGCGTATGCTCAAGACTATGGAGTTCCGCAATCGCTGCGCCTGCCTGTCTCGACTCGAGAGTGGGCAAAAAATCAATAAATTCCATCACAAAATAAGCGGCATTTTGCTCGATACCGACAATTATGGGCTCCGGTACACGGAGTCGAGATGTGGCAGCCAGTTCCACCAGGCCTGCCCATTCGACGCGAAACATTCTTTCTGCATCAGGGCCGTTTAGCTTTACGAACAAATCCATATGGTTAGTCGACAATTTAAACGCGCGACTGATATCTCCCCCACTAACCGGCTGGACGTCATGGATCTCAAAATTAGCGTCGAGCTCTAACGAGAGAGTCGAGGCAAAAGCTTGCCAATCAAAATGCATTTTAAACCTGCACTATTATGATGTTCGAAAAACGCGGCATTGTATTGCAAACGGGCGCCAAATGCCCTGCAGTCGCCGACTATTTTCGCGCATTCTTCGTTCCGTTTTCACTGATTAGATCTGCTGCACAAAACCGATGAGCAAAGCAATTCGAATTCCCACATCATTGAAAAGGGTTGGTACTCAAAAGCTGATAGTTAAAATGAGATTTAAGCAAAGAGTTAAGCTGATACATAAAGCCAGTCCTATCGCCATTGCTGTTGTTCTAGTGTCTGTTTAACACTGCCAGCCCTTTCATCTCCTATGGCCTATTTCAAAGGGCTACGACATATATATAACCAAACCGACTATTTATATAAATATCGATTAAAATAGGTAATAGATAGCTGACTCATCTCAGAAGCCATATGTTATTAAAAGCTTGCTTCTCATTCGGCTTAGTTATGAGGCTTAGCTATTCAAGTTAGCCAATAGCAACCAAGCCTGAGCCAGCCAAAGTGTGCCTATGTGTCGTTGGACGCTTGTCCAACGATGAGACTTGCACAAAGTTGGGATAGTGTTAGAAGTAAAACTCTCCCGCCAAAGGCGGTAATCACTATCTACTTACTTTCCCCAGTTTGCCCTAGCTGCCTGTGCCCTACTTTCTACCCTAATGCGCTCGGCGCTGAAGTATCCTTTTCCTAGCTTATGATTACCTAAGTTGTTATTGGAATAAAAAAAGGGCCCTACGAATAAGGCCCTTTTTCACTAACTACGTTACACAGACTAATCGATAACTAGATATCCATACCTAGCGCTTCAGCCGTTTCGATAGGCAGGTAGTTATTACCAGAAGGCAAACCTTTTGCATTTGCATATGATTTCACTGCATTGTTGGTACCAGCGCCCCAAATACCGTCAATTTTATTGCTGTAGTAGCCTTCGTCAGTAAGTTTTTGCTGTAAATCAGCAACCAAATTACTTGTGATATTCACATCACAAAGTACTTCGCGCCATACAAGCATCTCATCCGACACTTTCGTTCGGTTAGTGACATTTTCATATCTCGCTGGAACCGTGTTTCTTGATTCACTAGCAGGAGATACTTCTTTTGTGACCGCTACAGTTTTATATTCCGCTGGAACCTCGATTTCTTCAGTTTTAGCGGGCTGATCTAACACTTGAACCCAAGCTGTCTTGTATGTTGCTGGAATAACCTTTTCCTCAACACGCGCAGGTTGGTCAACAACAGTGCGTGTCACTGTGTCGTATACTGCTGGCTCTACTACTTCTTCAGTTCGTGCTGGTGAAACAAGAACGCGCTTAGTAAGTGTTTTATATGTAGCAGGAACTTCTACCAAACACATAATCTCACCAGTGCTTTGGTCAACACTTGTTTCTATCGCATTGCCCGCGAATCCAGCGCCCTTTTTCCAAGCTGTGTGAGCGGCTTTATCTATGACTGTTTCGCTTACCGTCTCATACTCCGCTGGCACTGAAACCAACTTGACAGTCTCTGGTTTAACCAAAACCTGCTCTGTCACTTCTTTGTAAGTAGCTGGAATAGAGACATACTCTATCGTCTCTGGCTGATCAATCACTTCCTCAGTGATTGTTTTATACACCGCCGGAGTCGTCACTATGCGAGTCGACGCTTCACGAACGAGAACAGTCTCTTCAGCTTGTTCATACCTAGCTGGAACGATACTGATAGTCTCGCTCTCTTCACTGACCAGAACACGCTCCGTAGTTTCGTCAAAAACCGCGGGAATCAATACACGTGCGTAGCAGTGACCAGGTTGCGCATTAGGTGGAAAAAGCTCGTCTGGGAATGCCGGTCTCTCAGCACTACTCGCTTGGTTGGCAGCTGCCTGATTACGCAGTGCCTCAATTTCTGCATCCCTATTCGCTATATCGGTGTCGTATCGGCTTTTTGAAATCGTATCACCAACGCTAGTACCCGTGGACGAGCAACTAGCGATAAGGATTGATCCCGCTAAAGCAATTGATCCTGACAATATTCGTGTGTTCATAGATTTCTCCTGTAACTCAGTATGGCGTTTCAATGGCATTCATCTGTATGGATTTAATATATCCATCATACTTTATCTACCAGAACAATCGTAATCGATTTAGCTACGACTTAACTGGATTATATTTAGGCTTTTCCACTCTGTTCACAATGAAACAATGTTTCACAATGTTAAGGTGATAAATCAATCATCTTGAATGCTGATATAGATTTTCTCTAATAATTCAGACATTTGGAAGGGTTTTCTTAAATAATCGTTAAAAACTTTTTTTTCGGCCTCGCTCACCTTAGTTCCTGTCACTGCAATGATAGGGTTAGAAAACCCTGCCTCACGCAGCTCCTTTGCGGCTTCGTGCCCATTCATCGTTGGTGTAAAAATGTCCATCAAGACGATATCAGGAGAGTACGCCAGCGTTTTGCCGACCGCGTCACGCGCATCTTTTGCAAGTATCAAGCCATAGCCGGCCCGATGAAGATAGTACTGATAAAGCTCCAACATATCCTCGTCATCATCACAGATAAGGATACTAGTCGGTTCCGAGGAATTAAGTTTTGCTGCGTGAGTCGGCAGAATTGCCTCTCCAACATCAACACCCTCTGCTATCGCAGCAGGAACGTCCATTTGAATCGTGCATCCCTCACCGATAAAGGAGCTAATATTAAGCTCACCATCCATTCGTTTTATTAGATCCATCGTAATCGCTAAACCTAACCCGGTTCCAGCGGCCTGAGCACTGGCGTCACTTCCTCGCTCGAAAGCTTGAAAAATCTTCGCTTGATCAGCGCTACTTATTCCCGGCCCCGTATCGACGACGGTGGCCTTGAGGTTGCCACTCTCCCAATCGATGTTAAGCCTTACACTGCCCAGATTTGTGTATTTCACGGCATTGCCTAACAAGTTAACCAATATTTGTCGCAAAGAAACTTCGTCTGCATAGAGGAAACTAGGGACTGAATCGGCCAAAAAGGCCGCGAACGACAATCCTTTTTCAGCAGCCAACGGTGCCATTATGGTCGATAAATCACTCACCATCGACATCACTTCAAAAGGTGTTTTCTTGAGCGCATGCTCAGACTCAAGCTTGGCATCATCAAGTACCGTCTCGACCAACGAAGCAAGATGCCGAGAGGCCCGGCCAATTGCCTCACTACTTTTACGAATATCAGACGCAGTCGCTTTTTGATCCAAGGCCAGATCCGCATAATTAATAATAGATGCGACAGGCGTTCTAAATTCGTGAGACATCATCGCGATGAACTCATTCTTTTCAGCATTACTTCGCTCAGCCTCGCGCTGCCGATGATCCAATTCTGATTTAGCCTCTACCAAATCCGCAATGAGTTCACTTTGACGCTCTATAAGCTTCCGTTGATTCGCGCCTTGCAAGCGATCCTCGTTAGCGAGCTGCTGAGTATCACGAAGCGCATGGTGATCCTCACTCGCATCAAGCACCACCACAAAATGATCTACCTCAGACGGAATCGTATGAACTTCAAAAACATCTCCCTGTGCCGTAGAAACAAAAGGCAACACCTGGACCCGTTCTGACAGTGCTCCCAATAGGAACGGGGCTTTATCGAGTGTGTCATCTCCTTCCGAGAGATCACAAATAGACAGCGGATCTAGACCGACCCAAGCCTGCTTTAGCCTGTATTCAGAATCAACCAAAAAACAAAATGGACGCCGCCTAAGATATTCTTGCTTCAAATAGGTAACAACTTGCTTAGGTAGCATCGACCCTATGTTCCTCGGCTACTTGCCTACAATCTGCTGCGCTAAAAGCGCAAAAGCGTGTTCAACAGCATCACCGGTTTTAGCACTCGTAACGAGCACATCAGGGTGATTCTCACGCAGCACATCTAGGTCTTCCTTTGTCACATCCCATTCGAGTTTAAGGTCTGATTTATTCACCAGCATGACATTCGGAACCGCACCATAACGTTCAATAATTTGCTGATGCAAATTCTGAGCATTTTCAATCGTATTTCGGCGAGTTCCGTCTGCGACAAGAAAATAGCCCGCGGCTCCTTTCAAATAAGAAAACTCCAAGGCTCCAAACTTATCGGTACCTGCAATATCCCAAATAACGTGTTTATGTAGACGACCATCAACAGTAAATTCTTTAGTATCTATTTTAACGCCGACTGTGGTGAGGTATTTCTCCGAAAATTGACTGTTAACAAATTGTTCGACCGTGCTGGTTTTACCCACCCCAAAATCGCCAACAATACAAACTTTTGAAGTAAGAGCACTCACTCGCCAAGCCTCACGAAAACCTCAGCATTGCGAGAATCGCCGACCGCAAAATCAAACGTAGACGGTGACTCTATGCTCAAGACGCTCTCTGGGGCACCTCGATCAATAAAAAGTTTTTGGATAGCGCTAGCTCGATCAATGGATAAACCGGCGTTGTATTCCCGGCTACCAGTACTATCTGTATACCCTCTAATAGATACTTCAACTGCACGATCAACTCTCTCGGCGTTTTCTAGCAATCCGTTCAGCTTCTCAACAAACTGCTCGACGCGGAAAACCTCATCCTCGCTAAGGTTGTCTCCGTCAGAAAACTGGAATTCACTGCCGTCAAGTTCAGCTAAGAGAATATCCATATCACGCATCTCACTGGACTGCATATCTGCTATACGCAAGGGCATACCCAGCGAAGCTGCTTGAGCCTTTACAGACACGCTTTCGATCCAATCCTGTGGGGCTATTCCTTCTAGAACCAACACGCCTTCTTCAATAGAAACGGACACCCCCTCTGGAGGCGTAATATTGGCGATAGCTCGCCGAGAAACAATTTCTGGATCCAACGCGCGGTAAGGTCGAAAGTTTGCGTCTACTAAGCCAGGATCTAGTCCGGCTTGTTCAACAATTTGTTCTATGTTGTCCGCGAGTGGGTCGCGCAAGCCTGCTAAAACAAATTTATCATCCGAATAGCTAATATCGTCAAGATAGATACCTGGTTGACTACCCACAGTCTCTGACAAGAGCGTCACCTGTTCCTGAATGTGCCAGCGCTTGTAGCCGACATAGCCCAACAATAGCAATGCTGCGAGCAAAATAATAACAAAGGGTAACCAAGGCTTTTTCCCTGGTGCCTCCTCTTCACTTTCATTTTGCTTAGCTTGAAGTTGAATAGCTTCGGCAAGCTCGGCCTCTGCATCCAGCGCGGAATCCGCGCCCCCTTCGTAGCTTCGCAAGGCATCGCTATAACGAAAATGAATACGCTCTAGAATAGCGCTTAAATCAGCGCGGAGTGATGCCGGTGGGACGCCTCTTATAACAGAGACCATGGAAGCATGTGGGCCATGCACTGCCCAGAGCGTAAACTCACCCATGTCAGCGGTCTCTAATCGAGAGCTCGAATCGGTAGCAAAGGACTCTTCCACAAAATCCTGAATAGCGGTAAACATGGCAGATACCGCATCGTTATCTTTAGTCAGCGCAGCTTCGTGATGAACATGGTCAATCAAAAGTCCATTTTCTCTCGCTATCAGATAGACCTGCTCTACTCGATACTGGAGTGTTTGCTGAATAACAAATTCACCAAAAGGCACTCCGGAGCGCATCGCCTGCCATCGCCACTTTAAACCTTTGGCAGAAAGGCTATGCTCCATGGTTTCATTGATCTGCTGTGTAAATCCTCGGAGAGCATGGGTAATCGATTTACGTATCGCTGGACCCATAATGGGATAGAGAACATCTGCATACTGTTGTGGTGAGTCTCGCAAAGATTCTGACAAGCATTGCGCTATCGGCTCGCGTAATTCGCGCACGAGGTCGCCATCGCCTTTGCTATAGCTCTGTCTTAATGCTTCTGGCATAACGTCCGCAATATCCGCAGACCGCATCTCTGGGCGCTCTACTCGATCACTAAGGGAATCAAGCGTTTGCTTCTCTGTTCCGAACAGAAGCCGCTTTAAATCATCGATTTCACTCACGCAATAACCCCGAGCATATCAATCGGAAGCCTATCAACTCGATTCTGAATCAATCCGACTTGCAATATCTGTGAGCAACATCGCCATATCTCGGCGATTAAGTTTAGTGTCGGATAGGTTGTCCGTTTCACTTTTCAAAGACTCTGTCAGCGAACTGCGCGTGGCCTCTAATTGAGTGGCCAATTCATCGTTCTGATCTAAAAGCGCGTTGCGTAATTCTTTGACTTCTTTAGCGAGATGCATCTCTACTTCTGCAAACCCGGATTCAAGCTGATCACGCATCGCTTGCGCTTCGTTTTTCGCTTCTTGGCCTTCAGACTCTCTCTGTTTCGCGTCATCAGCCAGCTGCTTATGGAGCTTATTCACCTCGGCTTGCGTCGTCACGGTCAATTGATCCAACTTTTTTTCCATCGCTTGCGATGCGCGTTCAATGTTTTTGGCCAATCGTTTTTCAATCGCATCAAAACGCGCATCGTAATCGCGCATCTGACCACCGAAAAGAATTTCACGAATTTGATCAACATTCCCATCTGGCCCTGCAGCTTGACCCAAGGAGTCATCGACGATCTCTTTCTTGCTGCCTGGTTTTTTGGCCATTCTTTCGCGTTTCCGTTACTAATTAGTTTTCTATATTTACATGCTCGGGATCAGCAGTCACACTCTCCAAACGATAACCATGTTGATATATCGCAGCAAGTTTCCAGCCGTTGGAACCATTAAGATCGAGTTTTTTTCTCAACCTACTCATATGTGTATCTACTGTTCTTGTTGATAATGTCTCGTTACTAATGCCCCATACGACTTCGAGCAAATGACCTCGGGAAATCACTTTTCCTCTATTTTTAAAAAGTATGGCCGTTAAATCAAATTCTCGATTCGTCAGGTTAAGGCGGTCCCCATTAACTTTAACTTGTTTTTTGTTCGTATCAATAGTGTAAGGGTCGGCATCCAATACCCCTATCACATCGCCGCCAGAACCAGATCTTCGATGAGCGGCCTCAATGCGCGCCATCAACTCTCGTCGCCGCAATGGTTTGGTCAGATAATCGTCTGCGCCGGCCTCTAGCGCTCTAACTACATCTCGTTCAGAGTTTTTTACCGTCGCTATCAGTACCGGTGTTCTGTCTTCCATTTGAGTGCGCAGCTTATGCACTACCTCCACGCCGCTTAGATCCGGCAAAAGCCAATCTATAAGGTACAAGTCATAGCTTTCCCTTCGCACTTCGCGAAGAAAGTCTTGTGCGAGAGAATACACTGTAATGTTGTGTTCACCGTCTTCGAGCCACAATGAGAGCAGCTCCGATTGATCGGGATCGTCTTCCAGAAACGCAATCCTCAAACATTTCTCCCATACATGTCTTTGATCAAGAGGTTAATTCCTTATTGCCGCCACCGCCTCTCAATCATTAATAAAATGACCAAGACTAGATTCTATATCTAATACCAGTGATTTGTTAACAGCAATTGACGATAGCTGCTTTCATACTCGATTAACACCACTTTCAGAAATCAACACAGAGGCTTATAGTACTCGGATTTTCCCTAGATAGCTCTCCAATGCATCAATGCTATCAGCAACCGCTTGTGTATCTTTATTCTCTGCGGCATCTTCCATCGACTTCCCTATCGCCGATATCCAATCTAAACCATATGCGCTTCCTGAACCATAAAGGTTATGTCCCTTTATGCGTATCGAGTCAAATTCATCCTCTTCTAGATGAAGTCGCAATTCTTCAACGTCTTTAGCGCGACGTTTCAAATACGATTCGATCAAACTGCGCGCGAACGGATCTTCAATGTTGATCCATTCACCACCTAATTCTTTATCTAACGGTTCATCATCCATATATTTTTTCTTAGTCGGAACGTTAACCAATGCTCCTCGCATCAATATAGCTTTCCAATGCATTTATACTTGCAACGACCGCCGATCTATCGCCGTGATCAGCGGCGTCCACTATTGATTTTCCTATCGCCGATATCCAATCCAAACCATATGCACTGCCAGAACCATAAAGGTTATGTCCCTTTCTACGTATCGCGTCAAATTCATCGTTTTCTATGTAAAGGCGCAATTCTTCAATCTCTTTAACACGTCGACCCAAATATGATTCGATCAGGCGGCGCGCAAACGGGTCTTCGATATTGATCCATTCGCCATTCAATTTTTTTTCAAAAGAGTCAGTACTCATATATCTTTTCCTTATTGCAACATTGAGCAAAGCTCTTTGCTGCAATACCAATTACCTTCTACTCTTTATTGCTCAAATTGAGCTTTGTCGTTAACGACGATCAGCCACATTGATTTAAAACCACCCTTTTCTTGTGTTATCAAAAAGCTTTAACTCGCTCTGTCTTCTAATTTTATGGCGAAATAAGAAATTCGAATCTCACTGGCACAAACTTTCACATTCAAAAGGTTAACGTTGCTAAATGAGATGCCGAACAAGCACAAAATCGAGCAGAATCGTCACCCTGAATACAGTTCGTTGTTCAGGATAAACCTTCGTCAATAACAACAAGCTTCAGACACAATCTTTGACAAAATTTTGATGCTTATTGACCTAAGATATTTTGTCGAATCGACAGTATTGAATTGGAATAGGGAGCAAGACATGTACCTAAAAAGAATGGCGACAAATCTTTTCATGGAGCGTATCGGCAACCTAAACGACTATAGCGCGACGGAGGCCGCACTATCCGAACAACTTTTTGGAGGAAGGTATCACTTCGACCTCGACAGTCTCCTAAAGCAATTTTCAGAAGCAGGATCTGATCTAGCCAAAAAGTCGTCTTCTTGGCTTGACGATGGGAAAAACCAACCTATTTCTCCTGACGAAATCCAGCAAGCGCTGGGGCAAGACACGATTAAAAACCTCTCGTCAACATTAGGGGTTGGGCCAACAGAAATAAAATGGGCCTTATCCTTCATGGTACCTAAGCTGATTGATACCGCTAGTCGCGGCGGAAGCCTATTTTATGGCGAGAGTGCCAATAGAAAAGACAATTCAAGTGGACTTTTTGAAGCAGTGTCTCGGTTGCTGCGGTAGTTCGTGGTTCAACCGGACACACCTCAATTCTCAATATTGTGAACAAATGTCACGGTACCGCACGACCCTAGATCTCACATTAGAATTAGCCAGCACAAGCTTCAATTTTGGATGTTTGTGATATGTAGTTAAGCGGTATAGAGATTTCATTTACGTCTGTGAATCGATGTACTTCCAACACACCAAAGCACGAGGGTTAAATTATGCAAGGATTAATAGAACAACTAAATAGTCTCTTCGGCCCGATAGTAACCGGCAAGCTTGGCGAAGCACTCGTTGGTCTTGCGATACTCATCATCGGTTTGATCATCGTCAAATTTATCGCCGGTATCATTCTCAGGGTTCTAAAACGCGTTTCCTTTCTATACAACACCAACACCGACGGCACGGTGACAGATTATGCATCGCCAATTGGTTCCCTATTAAAAGCGATACTGACCATCTTCGTACTCATGGCAGTGCTGCAGCACTTTGGACTCACCAATGTTCTTGCACCGCTCCAGGAGATGTTAAACAAATTTACTGGAGCCATACCTAATATCATAGGTGCAGGTGTCATTGGTTATGCTGGTTGGGTCATCGCGAAGATCGTGTCTGAAGTCGTCCGCATGGCGCTGACCAAAGTCGATGACCAAATTGCGAAAAAAACCAACAATTCGGATATAAAGATCTCTAACTTTGGTGCCGCTTTTATCTTTGGCGGCATTCTATTACCGATCGTTGTTTCGGCATTGGGTGTGTTAAATATCCCTGCTATTTCTGAGCCGGCTTCAGCAATGATCCAGAAATTGATGGTCGCGGTACCTAATATTATTGGTGCGGGCATCATTCTGCTTGTAGCCTACTTCGTTACAAAGTTTGTGGTATTCATGCTGTCTGGGCTTCTTGAAGGAGCTAACGTCAATAGCTTGCCCGCAAAACTCGGTGCGGATGGCATCTTTACCGAATCATTTACGCCGACCAAGTTAATCGGTAGTTCGATTATGTTCTTTTCTATGCTGTCAGCTGCGACAGCAGCGATCAACGTACTCGGTATCGATGTCATCTCTAACATCTTCGCGAAAGTCCTCGAATTTGGTGGTGGTATCTTTGTCGGCGGCATTATTCTATTGATCGGCAACTTCCTCAGCACGCTCGCCTACACCAAACTCTCTCAAGGTGGTAACGGCGGCATTGCACAAATAGCACGTATCGCCATTCTTGGCCTAGTATTAGCCATGGGTCTCAAATCAATGGGGCTTGCTGACAACATCGTCAACATGGCATTTGGCTTCACCCTAGGCAGTGTGGCAGTTGCAGCAGCGCTTGCGTTTGGTCTAGGCGGCAAGGATGCAGCTAAGATGGTCGCCGACAACTGGGCCAAGCGAATCACTAATCAGTCTAAAAGCTAAACTGGATTAGACCGGACCATAAAAAAACCCGCAAAAGCGGGTTTTTTTATGGTGCTGAGTACTTACTAGCTAAGCGATATGGCTACCCTTCTGCAGCAGGAGCCATGCCCATACCACCGCCCATGTCACCGCCACCCATGCCCATGCCGCCCATACCACCGCCGCCGCCACCCATGCCACCAGGTGCAGGTTCCCAGGTTCTTGGTAGAGTGGCTTCACCTAAGCCTGTCCACTCTTCACGAAGTTCCCAAGTTTGTCGGTCAGATATGCTGTCATCGCAAGTTTGAAAGTCAACGGGCTTTAGAATATGCAAAGGAACAGAACCACCACCGGGTAATGTCTCCGTACCAATGGTCAAACAAAGATCAGGCGCCATTGCAGGAATAATGTGCCCAGTGTCAGTTAGGCTTATATCCTGCGTAATTCGACCATCACATGTTTCCAGTGATGCAAGCGAACCAGGCTTAGGTTCGTATAGAGTCATACACTGATCATCAAAAGATGACATTCTGAATATATCTTTTTCTAGAATATCTTCCTTTATGTAGCCTTGATCTAAGCTCACGCCATTTTGTTGATACAAATAGCAAGTGTGACCATGAACGCCGCCTTTTATCGCTGCGCGTATGGCTGGACCACGTAGATCCAAACACCAGCCTCGATCCTCTTCTAGGAACGCCTTTAGTTTTACTTCCACAGGCGTTTGAGCAATTGCAGGAGAAACAACGAATAACACCGTTAATGCAATAAATATCTTAGTCAGTATGTTTGTTTTCATTGGTTTGTCCTCAATCTTCCAGCTCAAGAATATAAGCCACAACATCAGCAATGGCTTGATCTGTCGTTAATGTTTTGGCAATACCGGCCATCAGCTTACCGCTAGTATCTTCAGGGTGAGTGCCGCGTAAACCATCTCGGAAATACATCAACTGTCTTTCCATATAGATTTTCGATAGGTTGGTCAGGTTTGGCGCACCGATTTGCTCGTTGCCTTTACCAGTCGCTTGGTGACATCCAGCACAAGTCGCATAGGCTTTTTCACCATCACCTGCATCACCTGTAATAGCTGCATCGATTCCAGCATAAGGCGAATCCCATATATGCCCTCGTGGACCGTTTGCATTTGCATCAGGCTCTGCACCCACCTCGATAGACGCAACATATTCAGCGACAGCGCGAATTGTTTCATCGTTACGAAGTAGTTTGTGCGTTCCTCTCATGAACTTACCGGGAATGTCTTCCTCGTGATATCCACGAATACCATTGCGGTAGTTGTGCAGTTGCTTCTCTATGTACCAAGCTCCCAAACCAGCAATGGCCGGACCTTCACGACGATCCATACCCTGCCCTTGTGAGCCATGACAAATTAGACACACAGTGAAAAGCTCTTCGCCAGTCACCTCTTCATTGATGTTCTCCCACTCTTCTTCCTGTGCGAAAACATTGCCGCTCATCAGAATAAGAGCGAAACAGAAATATATTAAATGTTTCAAAATCTACCCTCTATATTTAGTTTTAATTGTGGCTTTTGCGAGTTAACGACAAAGAAAGCGTCACTAAGATTGAACTTACGCCAAAACTCATCATTTTTCCACCAAATAAATGCTCCGCTGGCTAAACATCCATTAGTGTCGCCAAGAAGGATTTGGCCGCGGTTAGCGAATGACATCAACGGCATCGGCAATTTCAGTCTGCCTTTCATACGATTTTAAGGCGAATATCTGCGAAAAACCGCGAAAGCGGATTTTTGGCGGTGAGGGAGGGATTCGAACCCTCGAACGGGATAAACCGTTACACACTTTCCAGGCGTGCGCCTTCGACCACTCGGCCACCTCACCAGTATTTGAATCTATCTTCAAGGGCGATTTTGAAGGCCGCACACTCTACACAAGCCGCTAGCCTTTGACAATCAACCTACCCTATTCAAGGCCGCTGAGCATTTGATGAGAACTTATTGCCGAATGGTTCTGCCGGGCATTTGAAACACGGCCACTTCACTCGTTCTGTAGGGGTTGATATCGATCCCCCCTCTTCGTGTGTAGCGCGCTGCCACGGTGAGCCTGTTCGGTGATAGTCTCTCCATCAAGTCCGAATAAATTTGCTCCACACAGCTTTCGTGAAAAGCTTGGTGGTTTCTATAGCCTAGAAGATAAGTGGCAAGGCCTTTTGCATCGATCTCTATTCCGCCGAGGCCGATAAACACCGTCGCCCAATCTGGCTGGCTGGTGACTGGGCACAGGCTTCGAAACAGCGAGGTTCTATAACGTGTGGTGTGCTCCGTCCTGTCGATCACTTTAAGGTGGCCTGGATCAACAAAATCTCTGACTTCTGCTTGGAGGTTGTCCAAATCTATGTAGCTCTCTTCTGGCTCTACTGTTGCTCCGTAGTCCGACAGCGGCCAGAGATGGACATCTACCGGCACTTCCAATAAGTTCGTTAGCGCAAGACTAATTTCATCTCTCACTTCGTCTTTGTTGTTGAAGCGCCCGTAGTAAAGGCTATTGATGTAGAGCTTGAGCGATTTAGATTCGACAATAAATGCTGAGCTTGATGGAACACGCAGCTCACCAATGGCTGCGTTGGCCTCACCTTTAGCAGACACCCAGCTAAGTTCGTAGATTGTCCATAGGTCAAAGCCATTTAGCTTTATCGCCCCGCTCCCTTCTGGTGACTCTGCCGATGATTCTGATCGCGGGATACGAGCAAGCAAATCGCGGCTAAATGTGGTCGGATACACCGTCTCTTTGCCAAGAGAAAGATCTTCGAAATCTGTCACGCTCGCAAACCCTTCGCGTTTTTAAGTAGATAGAGCGCGAAAACTGTAAAGACCGCAATAAGAACCAAAATCATGCACAGCGCCAGCACAACGTTGACATCTGATATGCCCAAAAATCCGTAGCGAAAAGCATTCACCATATACAGAATAGGGTTGAATTTTGAAACGCCTTGCCAAAAATCAGGCAGCATATTGATCGAGTAGAAAATACCGCCAAGGTAAGTAAGCGGCGTTAACACAAAGGTTGGCACAATATTCACATCATCGAAGTTTCTCGCAAATACACCGTTGACGAGGCCAGCCACTGCAAACAGGACAGAGGTCAAAAACACCGTGACGATGACGATCGGCAAATTGTGAATCTGCATGTCGGTAAAAAACAAGGATGTCAGAGTGACGAACACACCCACAATCAAACCACGAGATACTCCACCGATAACAAAGCCTAACAAGATGACGTAGTTGGGCGTGGGCGAGACCAATAGCTCTTCGATACAACGACTAAATTTACTGCCAAAAAACGAAGACACGACATTCGTGTAAGAGTTGGTTAACACCGACATCATAATCAAACCAGGTGCGACAAAAGAAACGTAGTCGAGTCCTTCCATTTCTCCGATTCTTCGCCCAATGAGCGAACCAAATATAACAAAGTAAAGCACCATCGTAATGACGGGTGGCAACAGCGTTTGTGTCCAGATGCGAGTGAACCGTCGAATCTCCTTTACTACGATAGTTTGAAACGCAACCCACTGATCATTGGGGCTCATTCGGGTTTCTCCTGATCATCATGCTTACCTGCTTCAACCATCCCGACGAAAAGCTCCTCTAAGCGGTTTGCCTTATTTCTCATGCTCTGAATATGAATATTCTGATTATCTAGCATCGTAAATATTTGGTTGAGGGCCTGCCCTTTTTTAACTTCGGTTTGGAAGCTGTGTTCATCGACTAGGGTTGTTTCATAGCCATCTAGTTTTGGTGCAGAATCAAGTTTTTCCTGCACATCAAAAATAAATGTTTCGCGATCAAGCTCACGCAGGAGTTCTTTCATATTCGTGTTTCGAACAATGCGTCCATGATCAATAATCGCGATATTGCGACATAGGGATTCAGCCTCTTCCAGATAGTGTGTGGTGAGAATAATCGTGGTGCCCTCCGCGTTGATTTTTCGAAGAAATTCCCACATCGAACGACGTAATTCGATATCCACACCCGCCGTTGGCTCATCCAGTATCAATAGTTTTGGATTATGAACCAGTGCGCGCGCTATCATCAGACGGCGCTTCATGCCACCAGATAGTGCGCGAGCACGACCGTCGCGCTTTTCCCACAAACCAAGCAGTCGTAAATATTTTTCTGCACGCTCTTTCGCGAGCGCTAGTGGCAAGCCATAGTAGCCGCCTTGCGTCACACAAATATCGGCAACTTTTTCCCACTGATTAAAATTAAATTCTTGCGGCACAATACCGAGGTACTGCTTGGCTTTGGGGAAATCTGCATCTATATCAGCATCAAAAATGCGAACCGTACCGGACGATTTTCTGACTAGAGAACAGAGCACACCAATGGTGGTGGATTTGCCAGCGCCATTTGGGCCGAGCAGTGCAAAAAAGTCGCCTTCCTGAACGTTAAGATTGATCCCTTTTAGTGCCTCAAACCCATTGTCATAGGTTTTAACAAGGCCTTGAATACTTAGTGCAGCAGTCATCAAAACTTCCTGATGGTTGGAGAAAGAGGTGCGGGGTTATACAGCGCACAACTATAGTGCACAACTATCCGATTACAAGTTTTTCAAAGAAATTGGCTAACGGAATACAAGGCAAGCGGAAGGCAAACGGGAATAAAAGTTTTTAAAGACAAATAAACGTTAGAAAACACATATAAAATGGCACGTAAGTGCTTGATATTGGAGCGGGAAACCGGGTTCGAACCGGCGACCTCAACCTTGGCAAGGTTGCGCTCTACCAACTGAGCTATTCCCGCTTATACTGCGATGCAGCAATCGATAATATTACCACATGTGTGTAATGGCGTCCCGTAGGGGAGTCGAACCCCTGTTACCGCCGTGAAAGGGCGGTGTCCTAGGCCTCTAGACGAACGGGACGTCGCGTCTTATGACATTCACTTCAAACACGATTGTGCTAGTCAGACGATGTCGAAAGAGGCGCGCATTCTATGGAGCACCCCTTAGTCTGTCAAGACTCTGAGGCCGGTTTTAGTCGTCTTCGTGGCGTATCGAGACAGAGTTGATGCAATATCTAGAACCAGTCGGCATTGGGCCGTCTAGAAAAACGTGCCCGAGGTGCGAGCCACACTTCTTACAGGTCACCTCTGTTCGCACCATACCATGCGTGGTGTCGCGGTTTTCTTGGATACAAATATCGTTAATTGGCTGATAGAAGCTTGGCCACCCGCAACCCGCATCAAATTTTGTTTCAGATTCAAAAAGGGGCTCGCCACAACAAAGGCACGTATACTTTCCATCGCGCCAGTCATCACAATATTCACCAGTAAATGGCCTCTCTGTGCCCTTCTCTCTGCATACATGATATTGCTCTGGAGTGAGCTTTTCTTTCCAATTCGTTTCATCATTCATCGGTAGTCGCCTCCAATACCATTTTCACAAAGGGCACCGTCAATGCCCGTTTTTCTACTAGCGTAGATTTATCCAATCTATCCAGCGCATCGAATTGATCGGCGGACTTGCGGCTATATCTCGTCAACAAATATTCGGCGACGGTCTTAGGCATAGCCATCCCTCTTCTACGCGCACGAAAAATTAGCGCTTGCGCTATTTCACGGTCAGGCAGTGCTTCGACACGATGCACAAGTAATGAGCTGAGGCGTGATTTAACATCTGCCAAGGAGGTGTCAATATTAGACGGTGACACCTTCGCGCCAAATAGCAGCCTACATCCGGAAGCTTGCGCACGGTTAAATAAATGAAATAGCTGCTCTGCCCACTCACTTTTGCCACTAAGAGAATCAACATCGTCAATACAAACTAGATCCATATTTTCTAAATCTTCCAACACATCACGAGGACTCGCCTCGTCAAATTCTTTCAATGGAAGATAAATCGCGCGCCGGCCACCCAATGAAATCTGGCGACAAGCCGCTTGCAGTAAATGGGAGACACCAGCGCCAGCACTACCCCATAGGTAGACGCTCTGAGTCAGATCATGCTCTATGGTTGCCAGTAAGGCAGCATTAATCTTACTTTCAGGAATAAAGAAATTTGCAAAGGTCGCGCTATCATCTAATTGAACGGGGAGAGAAAGCTGCCCAGAGCGCGAGCTCGCCACTTCTTGATTCATGGCGTTAGGAAAGGATCCAAAGGCTCTAGGGGTTCCGATTCTCGAATAGGCGTCGCCGTCGCATCGATCGCTGGCTCATTGGTTAACGCGGGCTCAGAGAATATTGGCTGGATTCGTTCAGGAAACTGGTAGCCGGGAACAGCCAGCAAGTAAGGGTCTAATTTTGTTCCCGATGGTTGGTACTGATTCCGCAACTGTTCAACATCAATCTGCCTTTGAATAGATGAAATTAAGCGATCATGGTTCCCACCGTAAGCGACGCGGAACATCATTTGATCGCCCTTTGAAGCTTCTAAATGAGCATCGGTGACCTGATCAATGTCAGACAACACATTTAAAAAACGCCGATAGGATCCAAAACCATCAACACCTACAAAGTTGACAAACACCTCTGAGGCCTCGCCTTCATTAGCTATGAAAGCCTGCTCCAAAGCAACGCTGTCGACAAATTTGTTCAACGACAATGATGCATCAAAAATGGCACTGCCTGTTTCTTGCTTTAGCACAGAGATGTCTTCTTTTTGGACAACGACTATCTCACTTCGTGTTCCAGACAAGCGGCCTTCCAGCATACGCACGACCATAAGCACATCGGCGTTCGCCTCGTTTAGCAAGGCGTACCCATCCACTTCGCTCAAATCCCAAACTCGGTTGGCACCCATAAACCTCGGCTCAAACGTGTCGGCCGGCAGTCCACGCTCGTCAAATAGGCTTTCCAAAGCCAAGAACATGGCAGGGGTTTTATCCCTAGACATATAATTTGGCCGCCCCCAAACCTCTTCCATGACAATGTATCTAACCGTGGGCCGCAAGGATGGCCAAACAGGCAATTGATAGGTCTGCGCAAGCTGATCAACTTGTGAGGCATTGTAACGAACCCATAGGAACTGGGATTTATTCGTTGAAAGTCCATCTGGAGCTGCAACTTCTCTGGTCTCTACGGAAAATTCGACAACATAGCTTTCTGCATTTTCAAGCGCTTCGGACATCCCTTCCAAACCGCCCACAGCCGTCTCACCGCTATAACGCACCAGCACCTGCTCCAACCCCACCTGAAGTGCTGCTTGACGCGTCTCAACAGTTCTATCTTCTAATGGGACCAATGCCTCATACATGTTATCAATTGTCGCTGCTGCAAAAACCGAAGACTGACCGGTCATAAAAGCAAGCAACAACACCAAAAAAACGGAAACAAAACGTAGAATATTCATAGATGGGCGTATTCTAACTTATGCTCGCCACAAGTTGCGAAAGCACATAAAAAATTATTTCTTAGAGCACTTTTTGTTAGCGGCATCATGTAAAATACTCGGCCTCTCTGGTACAGATAAAAAATGAGTACAAAAAGCAGCCTTACCTACAAAGACGCCGGCGTTGATATCGATGCTGGCAACGACCTTGTCGATCGAATTAAATCAGTAGTTAAAAAAACCCAGCGCCCAGAAGTCATGTCGGGGCTTGGAGGGTTTGGCGCACTATGTGAGCTCCCTAGTCATTACAAAGAACCCGTGTTGGTTTCTGGTACGGACGGAGTGGGAACCAAACTTAAGCTGGCGATGGAATTCGGCATACACAATACAATTGGTATTGATCTGGTGGCGATGTGTGTCAATGATCTAGTGGTAACCGGCGCTGAGCCTCTTATCTTTCTCGACTATTTAGCCACCGGCAAACTTGATGTTGACGCCGCCGCCCAAGTCATCGAGGGCATTGGTGCCGGCTGCCAACAAGCCGGCTGCGCGTTAGTCGGTGGTGAAACCGCTGAGATGCCGGGCATGTACCAAGGCAATGATTATGATCTCGCTGGTTTCTGTGTGGGCGTGGCAGAAAAATCTCTGGTAATCGACGGCAGTACAATACGCGTCGGTGATGTGCTCGTTGGCCTGTCTTCTAGTGGCGTGCACTCCAATGGTTACTCGCTGGTTCGCAAAATTCTCGAAGAGAGAAATATCGAGCCACAATCCGAAACACTAGATGGAAAAACCCTCGCAGAATTGTTGATCGAACCGACTCGTATTTACGTAAAATCGATACTGCAGCTAATGAAAACTGTTGAGATTCGGGGTATCGCACATATTACCGGCGGCGGCCTATCTGAAAATATTCCTCGCGTACTTCCCGAATCGGTCAAAGCAGTAGTCGATCGCACTACCTGGACTCTGCCCCCTATTTTCAAATGGCTGCAGGAACAAGCCAATATAGATAATGCAGAAATGGAACGCACCTTCAATTGTGGGATAGGCATGGTTTTGATCATCCCAGAAAAAGACGCCAACGCTGCTATCGACTTACTTCGCGCCATGGGCGAACAAGCATTTCAGATTGGCCGCATCGAACCTCTTGCTGAAAATGAAGAACGCTTCAGTATTCATCGCTAGGCATGACTGAGGCTTCGCTAGGCCGAATCGTCGTGGTGATATCCGGCGGTGGCTCTAACCTCCAAGCGATCATCGACGGCTGTGCCAACAAGGATATCCCAGGAAAGATCTCTGGTGTTATTAGCAACAATTCAGACGCCTATGGACTGATCCGCGCGGAAAACGCAGGGATAACCACCGCCGTTCTAGATCATCGAGAATACGAATCACGATCCAGTTACGATCAATCATTAGCAACGCTTATTCATAGCTTTTCTCCAGATCTGATTCTGCTTGCTGGTTTCATGCGCATACTCACACCAGAATTTGTCGCGCAATTTAAAGGCAAACTTCTCAATATTCATCCTTCTCTACTGCCTAAATATCCCGGCCTTCACACACATAGACGCGCGCTAGAAAACCATGATTCTGAGCACGGTGCCACTGTGCACTATGTGACGGAAGAATTAGACGGTGGGCCAATTATTATTCAGGGCGCTATCCCCATCGAATCCGGAGATGATGAATCCTCTCTAGCTAGTCGAGTTCAAACACAAATTGAACACCACATATACCCCATAGCTGCGGCTTGGTATTTGAATGGGCGTATCAAACTGTTGGAAAACGGGGTGGAATATAACTCAAAGCTATTAAGTAAAAGCGGCTATCAGTATTCTCAGCAGGGCTAAGTAACGCTCTAAACATATCGCTCAACAAAAGGCTCAAACAATTTAACAGTGAACTGCCTGTATAATTGTCACTCTAATAAAAAGTGACTCCTTTTCTGAGCTAAAACGACATGAAGCAACTACTAGTCACAGCTTTCATTTTTTTTGTTTTTTTAAACGCACACGCAGCTCGTGCGCAGGGACAAAATTATCTTGATGCACTGGAACCCTTTGAGCAGGTGTTTAGCGCCAAGCTTGCTGGTTTCAATGTATCTGCTCATCGTACCTTGCAGCAACTCGAAGACGGCACCTATGAGCTTCGACTTAACGCAAGAAAGATTGTTGCCCGATATGAAGAGAAAAGTATCTTCAGAGTAGACGAACAAGGTCAAATCTTCCCTCTAGAACATAGTGTCATTAGCAAAATATTCGGCATCGCTCGGAAGGAAATTACAGTGTTTGACTGGGAAAGCCTTCAAGCAACCTACACTAAGGGCAATACGATACGCACCGCTGACATCCAACCGGGTTTTTTAGATCGCGCGCTGTATCGTTTGCTAATGACACCAGACCTTGCAGCGGGGATCACCGAACCCACCTATCAATTTGTTGATCGCGGACGAATCAAAACATATATCTTTGGCATTATCGATCATGAGCAACTCGAGTTGGTAGACGACGAAGTTACTGCGATAAAAATGAAACGTATTAATGAAGAGGACGATGACAAAGAGACGTTGATCTGGTTCGCGCCTGATCACAACTACGAACTGATAAAAGTCACCCATACTGATGAGGATGGGAGCAACTACTTCATGACGTTAAAAGGCGAGTTTGACTAGCCGGACCAAGAGTCTGTCGATTACTCAGTACCGTCAGCACTAAACAAAAGATTCAACTCAGGTTTTTGGTAGTGTAACGCCCGTCTGCCCTTGGTATTTTCCGCCTCTATCAGCATAGGAGGTTTCGCAAATTTCATCTGATTCGAAAAACAGCATCTGCGCAACACCTTCATTGGCGTATATTTTTGCCGGCAGCGTCGTCGTGTTCGAAAACTCAAGCGTCACATGCCCTTCCCACTCCGGCTCTAACGGCGTGACATTGACAATAATTCCGCAGCGAGCATAAGTGGATTTACCCAAACAGACCGTCAGCACAGAGCGAGGAATACGAAAGTATTCAACCGTTCTGGCCAGCGCGAAAGAATTGGGGGGAATAATGCAACAATCACCTTTGAAGTCGACAAAGCTACCCTCATCAAACTGCTTAGGGTCAATGGTCGCAGAATTCACGTTCGTAAAAATCTTAAACTCATCAGAGCACCGCACGTCATAGCCGTAGCTAGACGTACCGTAGGAGACAATTTTACTACCGTTTGCTTCCCTTACCTGTCCACTCTCAAACGGCTCGATCATTGCAGTCTCACTCACCATTCGGCGAATCCATTTGTCTGACTTAATACTCATTCATTGATTCTCTAATTTCGAGTTAACCGGCTCTGCCGAATCGATTCAGCTCACTGCTCAATTATAATTTCGGGGCTCGACTGAGTGAGATCGTCACTCTCCAATTTTTCTAACACTTGCTTCGCAATAGCATGATAATTTGATGCGATATCACCGTCTGGTGATTTGACCAATGTAGGAATCCCATCGTCCAAGTCTTCCCGAATTCGTTTATCTATTGGCATAGACCCAAGCAGATCAACGGCGTATTTATCTGCCATCAACTCTGCACCACCCTGGCCAAATATATGCTCTGAATGGTCGCATTGAGAACATACATGCACCGCCATATTTTCAACTACTCCCAGCAACGGGATCGACACTTTGCTAAACATCTCCACTGCCTTTACCGCATCTTTCAGGGCAATGTCTTGCGGTGTCGTCACTACGACCGCACCCGCGACTGGCGCCTTTTGAGCAAGCGTAAGTTGGATATCACCAGTACCGGGCGGTAAATCGACGACCAACACATCGACCTCGTGCCAGAGTGTTTCGGTCAGTATTTGTACCAACGCGCCACTAGCCATCGGACCTCGCCATACCACCGGTGTATCGTCAGTGGTGAGATTCCCCATAGAAATAGTTTGTAGTCCATACGCTTCGATTGGAATCAGCCGATTACCCTCGCTCACTTCTGGGCGCGTTCCTTCTGCAATTCCCAACATAGTAGGAATACTTGGGCCGTATATATCGGCATCCAAAAGTCCAACCGTTTTTCCTTGCTTACTCAATGCGAGCGCGAGATTAACGGAAGTGGTAGATTTTCCGACCCCACCTTTTCCAGAAGCGATTGCGATGAGGTGTTTCACACCGGGGAGAATAGAAGTCTGTTGTTCGGCCATGTTATTTTAGTGCCCTAAAAATCGCGGCATTCGCGGCGTTAAAGTCGGCGCATTATAGACTAAGCTGTTATTTCTGTGTGGGTGGTTTGATCAAATGAACGAAGGTTCAAGGCAAAAAAAGCTCCCTTGCGGGAGCAAAAGTTTACGCCGTATTAAGAGTGCTGTCGGTTTGGACAGCAGAAGATGCGTTTACAACTAAGCAACTTATGAAGGCAATATACTCCCGTATGTCGGCGCATAAATTAAACGAGCATTACGCGTAAATTACATAGCTCCATATCTGGTTCGATTCTATCGATCGCGAGTTTAATTAAAAATATTTTCCGCAACGAATACTTTCTGGGCGAGCCAATCTCCGATGTTGGCCGTTGTTTTTTCAATAAGTATTTCATGTTCCAAACTGCTATAATCGCGCGCGATTTAACACTAGTTAAATAGAGCAGCCCTTTAACAAATAGGAAAGCCTCCCTGACAATGAAAAAGCGTCGTATTCTGGTCACCAGCGCATTGCCCTATGCCAACGCACCTTTGCATCTGGGCTATATTCTGGAAGCTGTCCAAACGGATATTTGGGTACGATTTCAACGTGCGCGCGGGAATGAATGCCACTATGTCTGTGCCGACGATGCACACGGCACCGCCATCATGCTCAAAGCGGATAAAATGGGCATAACCGCTGAGGAATATATTGAGGGAATCAAACAATCTCACGAAGCCGATTTAACCGACTTCTTGATCTCTATCGATAACTACCACAGCACCCATTCTGAAGAAAACAAAGCGCTATCTCAGAGTATTTACTTGAAGCTAAAAGCGAATGGACATATTTCTACTAAAACCATTACTCAGGCTTATGACGAAGAGAAAGGTCTATTCTTAGCAGATCGGTTCATCAAGGGTAGCTGTCCAAAATGTAAAACACCTGATCAATATGGCGACAACTGCGAAAAGTGTGGCGCCACCTATTCACCAAACGATCTTATCGATTCGGTTTCGGCACTTTCCGGCAGCAAACCTGTGCAACGCGATTCTGAGCACTTCTTCTTTGAACTGCCGCACTTTGAATCCTTTCTTCGAGATTGGCTCACGAGCGGCAGCCTGCAACCAGAAATTAGCAACAAGCTAAGCGAATGGCTGGATATGGGTTTACAGGCTTGGGATATTAGTCGAGATGCACCCTACTTTGGTTTTGAGATTCCAGAAGCACCGGGCAAGTATTTCTATGTATGGCTCGATGCACCCATAGGCTATATGGCGAGCTTTAAGAATCTAACACAATCAACTGATCTCGAATTTGATGATTTTTGGAGCGCAGATTCTTCGGCTGACACCGAGCTTTATCACTTTATTGGCAAAGACATCATCAACTTCCACGGCCTCTTCTGGCCAGCGATGTTGGAATCAGCCGGTTATCGAAAGCCCGATGGTATTTTCGCCCACGGGTTTGTCACCGTGAATGGGACAAAGATGTCCAAGTCGCGCGGTACCTTTATTAACGCTCGAACTTGGCTAAATCACTTGGAAGCCGAACCACTACGCTACTACTACGCAGCCAAATTGGGCGCGAGCGTGGATGACATCGACCTCAATCTGGAAGATTTTGTCGCGCGCGTTAATTCAGATCTCGTCGGCAAAGTGGTCAATATCGCCAGCCGTTGCGCCGGTTTTATCCACAAGCTTAATGATGGTGTATTGGCAACGGAAATCGCCGAAACAACAATTTGGAATGAGGCCGCCAGTAAAGGCGAGCAAATTGCGGAAGACTTTGAAGCTCGTGAATACGGGAAAGCGATCCGCGACATTATGGCCATCGCGGATTCGGCTAACGAATACATTGCGGAGAAAGAGCCATGGAAACTGGCGAAAGATCCCGAAAACGCTGCAAACGTTATCGCCATTTGTTCACTGGGCATTAATCTGTTCAGGCTGCTAATGATCTATCTAAAGCCCGTTCTCCCGCATATGGCCGAAGATGCATCTAAATTTCTAAATGATTCGCTTAGTTGGGGAGAGACACCTGCCCCTCTACTTAATCATAAAATAGAGAAGTTCAAACCATTGATGCAACGCATAGAGACTGACAAGGTAGAAGCCATGGTTGAAGCGAATAAGATCGCTACTGAAGCTAATCGAACAGCGCCGGCTGCAACAGGCATTTTGGCAGAAGAACCCATTGCTGACGAAATTGAGTTTCCAGATTTTGCCAAGGTGGATCTGCGCGTGGCTACCATCGTGGAAGCCAATCATGTCGAAGGCGCAGACAAACTACTGCAACTGACGCTGGATATTGGTGGCGAAACACGTAATGTGTTCTCTGGCATTAAGTCAGCCTATGCACCGCAAGATCTGGTAGGCAGACAGACCGTTCTCGTCGCGAACCTACAACCGCGAAAAATGCGCTTCGGCATTTCGGAAGGCATGGTGCTTTGCGCAGCGCAAGGCGACGAATTATTTCTGTTGGATGTCGATCAAGGTGCCACAGCGGGAATGCGTGTCACCTAAATCGCCGCTCAGTTAATCTTAAAAATACGACACTCTTTATATGTCGTTGGATATAAGACACTGGCCTTATATAACCAAAGGTAATCAAAATATCATTTTTTATAATTTGAACGCAGAGTGGACGAGCCGGATAATGGCGCTCACAACAGGCTCAGCCATTATCTAATTTACTATGTCCATCAACGAACTTTTAGTGATTCTAGTAGGCACCGTACTGGTCAACAATTTTGTTTTGGTTCAGTTCCTTGGCCTGTGCCCCTTTATGGGTGTGTCGACAAAAGTCGAGAGCGCCGTGGGCATGTCTGCGGCGACAACCTTCGTGCTGACGTTGGCATCTATCTGCAGTTACTTGGTAGAGACCTATGTACTCGTTCCTCTGGGTATCGAGTTTTTGCGCACTATCTCGTTTATTCTGGTGATAGCGGTAGTGGTGTCGTTATCGAAAATGTTTATCGAAAAAACCAGCCCCATTTTGTATCGAGTACTTGGGATATATATTCCGCTCATTACTACCAATTGCGCCGTACTCGGAGTAGCAGTGCTTAATACCACTAAAGCACATGATTTTATGCAATCGTTCCTATATGGACTTGGTGCCGCTCTTGGGTTTTCGTTGGTGCTTGTCCTTTTCTCAGCGATGCGAGAAAGAATTGCGGTAGCCGATGTTCCAGGGCCATTTAAAGGCGCCGCTATAGGTATGCTAACAGCAGGCCTTATGTCTCTCGCGTTTATGGGCTTTAGCGGTTTAGTTTAGCGATATACGCCTTGGTTTAATCAATTGAACTTTCTCACCGACCCCATACTCATATTCGCCATTCTCGCACTGGTGGGTCTGGCCATCGCCTTTGGTGCAGTGCTAGGGCTGGCGTCTGTGCGCTTCAAAGTTGAAGGCGATCCTCTGATTGATCAAGTCGACAACCTCCTACCGCAAACCCAGTGTGGGCAATGCGGATACCCTGGATGCCGACCTTACGCCACCGCGATCGCAGGCGGTGAAGCCGAAATAAACCGCTGCCCTCCTGGCGGACAAGCGACCATTCAGCATCTGGCTGAACTGTTGGATGTCGAGCCACTTGAACTCGACGCCGAGCATGGTGCCGAAGCAGAAGTACGAACCGTGGCTTACATTCATGAAGATCTCTGCATCGGTTGCACCAAATGCATACAAGCATGCCCAGTGGATGCCATTTTGGGTGCAGCAAAGCTAATGCATACCGTCATCAAGACTGAGTGCACAGGCTGTGACCTTTGTGTTGAACCCTGCCCCGTTGATTGCATCGACATGCTTCCGGTTGAACAAACCATCAAAGATTGGAAATGGAATTTGCCACCCAATACTGATGAAACACTACGCTCTCTGAACCCCAAGGACATCATTACCACGGATCGGAGTTCAGCCGCGTGAGGAAAATTTGGGATATCCCCGGCGGCGTTCACCCGCCTGAGAATAAATTGCAAAGTCTGACAGAATCGCTAGCTGATGCGCGTCTACCGGATCAGGTTGTGTTGCCGCTAAGTATGCATATAGGTGCGCCAGCAAAAACCCTAGTATCTGTCGGTGACCAAGTAAAAGCGGGGCAGATGATCGCGGAGCCAGCAGGTAATTTTAGTGCCGGCGTACATGCGTCTATTTCGGGCAAAGTGGTCGCCATTGAAAATCATCCGGTTCCTCATGCATCAGGGCTTTCGGCACCCTGTATCAAGATTGAGTCTGACGGACAAGATACTCACATTGACTATAGTGGAACGGCAGACTATCGAACAATCGATCCCAACGATATCGTTAGTCGCCTCAGAGAAGCAGGACTTGCCGGACTAGGCGGTGCCGGTTTCCCGACGGCAATTAAACTGGCACCAAAAGCCAAAATTAACACGCTGATTCTCAACGGCACCGAATGCGAACCCTATATCACCTCTGATCATACTCTGATGCGAGAACTACCCGAGCAAGTAGTGCGGGGAGCAGAGTTACTCGCCTATGTGCTCGGCGAACCTGAGACCATCTTGATTGGTGTCGAAGACAACAAACCGGACGCCATTAAAGCACTAAAGAAAGCGGCAGAAGGCACGCGCGTAGAAATCGTCGAGTTTCCCACCAAATATCCGTCAGGCGGAGAGAAACAACTCATTCAGATTTTAACGGGCGAAGAAGTGCCCAGTGGCGGGTTACCTGCTGACCACGGAATTGTTTTACAGAATGTCGGCACTGCTGTTGCCGCATGGGAAGCCATTGTCGAAGGCAAACCTTTGATTTCGAGAATCACTACTCTCGTCGGTGAAGCACTTGAGAATCAATGTAACCTCAAAGTACGAATTGGCACGCCCGTTAAAGAATTACTAGCACAGGTGGGTTACAACGAAGAAAGAGCTGATCGAGTCGTTATGGGTGGGCCAATGATGGGGTTTTCGGTTTTGGATAAGGAAGTTCCCATCACCAAAATCACTAATTGTTTATTAGCCCCTACCAAAGACGAGCTACCTGAGCCACCTCCAGCACAACCTTGTATTCGCTGCGGTCAATGTGCAGAGGCCTGCCCTGCTAGTTTATTGCCGCAGCAGTTACTCTGGTATTCCCAGTCCCGCGATCACGCGCGGTTAAATGACTACAACCTATTCGACTGCATAGAATGTGGCGCCTGCGCCTATGTGTGCCCAAGTCATATTCCCTTGGTTCAGTATTATCGCGCATCTAAAGGCGACATACGCCTCGAAGAGGTTGAAAAGCAACAAGCCGATGTCGCACGTGAACGGTTTGAGGCACGCAAGGAAAGGCTCGAACGCGCAGCAGAAGCACGTGAAGCAAAACGAAAAGCACGTATGGAAGCCGCGAAGGCCAAACAGAGTCAATCTGGTGAAGGCGATATTGTCGCCAAAGCCATGGCACGCATCGCCAGCACTCAAGAAGATCCAGGTGATGCGCGGGCAAAACTCGAGCGCCAAAAACAAACTTTCTTGGAGCGCATTCAAGGCATGCAAAACAAAGTGTTAAATGCGGAAACAGACGAACTGAAAGCCAAATTTCTTGCCCAAATCAAGAATACAGAACAAAAACTCGCCGGAATTGACGAGAAACTCATAGGTCTCGGCGCTCCGTTAAGCACAGAAAGCACCTCATCAAATGCCGACGCCGCGCCTACGGATGCTGCCAGCGAAGCCATCGCTAAAGCGAAAGAACGTGCAGAAAAAATGGGTCAGATGTCAGAAAAAGAAAAACTGCAGTCGACCATCGACTCCTTAAATGCGCGCCTGGCAAAATCCGAGCAAAAACTCCTCGCCGCTGCGGAAAAGGCGGGAGACGAGCCGGACGACATAGTTGAAGCGTTGAGAAATGGGCGCGATAAACTCTCCAAAAAACTCGATGATGCCAAAGACGCGTTAGCTAAGCTCGACGAGGAAGCCAATTAAGATGCTCCACCAGATCAGCTCGCCACACGCGCACAAAGTGTTTAGTACATCGCAGGTGATGCTGGAAGTCGTCGTCGCAACCATTCCAGGTATTCTCGTGCTGAGCTATTTCTTCGGCTGGGGAACCCTCATTAATATTCTCTGGGCCGGACTGCTGGCACTGGGGTTTGAAGCTGCGATCATGGTTTTGCGCAAGCGCCCAGTGGGGTTTTATTTGAAAGACTTTAGCGCCCTAGTCACGGCGCTACTTTTGGCACTCGCTATTCCGCCCTATTGCCCTTGGTGGGTCACGCTAATCGGTATCTTTTTCGCTATCGTTGTCGCCAAACACGCATTCGGCGGGCTGGGCTACAACCCGTTTAACCCGGCTATGGTTGGCTATGTGGTTCTGTTGATTTCATTCCCTGTGCAAATGACAACTTGGACTCTGCCCTCCACGCTATTAGATGGCCAAGCCCTCCCCAGCCTGATGGAATCATTGCGAGTTGTGTTTATAGGTACGCCGTTGGTCGACGGAATAACATCCGCAACGGCGCTCGATATATTCAAGCAAAAAGACGCGTTAATGGTTGACCAACTTTACGCGCAAACACCGATGTTCAATCAGGGCATGCTCGCTGCCGTCGGTTATGAATGGGTGAATATCGCTTTTTTAATTGGCGGTTTATTCCTGCTTGTTCGCAAAACCTACACATGGCATGCGCCCATCGGCATGCTCGCAACACTGTTGATACTACCGGTGCTGTTCTATGATGGCGGCAGCTCTGCCAGTAAAGGCTCGTCCTTTTTCCACCTTTTCAGCGGCGCGACAATGCTGGGTGCATTCTTTATTGTCACTGATCCCGTGTCTGGCTGTACCAGCAATCTCGGACGGCTTATTTTCGGTGTTGGTGTTGGACTAATTGTCTACGTGATTCGGGTATGGGGTAATTACCCTGATGCTCTCGCCTTTGGTGTTCTGTTGATGAACTTCGCCGCACCATTGATCGATTACTATACTCAGCCTCGTACTTACGGTCATAGCAAACGAAGTCACGCTAGGATTAAGAAGGACTAGACCATGAGTGATTCGAACACTGGCACATATAGTAAAACCGCTCTGCTCAATGCCTACACACTAGGTGCATTCGCCGTTGCGGCGGCACTGATTTTAGGCTTGGTCTATGTTGGCACCAAAGACCGTATCGATGCTTCACGTAACCTCGCTGAGCAAAAAGCGCTCCTAGAAGTAATTGGCGACTACCCGCATAGCAACGATTTACTCAACGATAGACTCGATCTTACACCCGACGAAATTCAAACACTCAACGCTACAGAATCTAGCCAAGTATATGTGATTCGCAGCGAAGGCCGAGTAACAGGATTTATCTTTCCCGCTACCGCACCCGATGGCTATTCCGGCGATATCAGCATTCTTGCTGGATTGAACCTGAGCGGAGAACTACTTGGCGTTCGCGTAATAGAACACAAAGAAACGCCAGGACTCGGTGATAAAGTTGACCTAAAGAAAAGTAATTGGATATTAGATTTTGCCGGAAAATCGTTAAGTAACCCCTCCATCGATAGCTGGGCTGTGACTAAAGATGGGGGCGACTTTGATTCCTTCACCGGTGCCACCATTACACCTAGATCTATGGTAAGAAGAATTCGTTCCGTATTGGAGTATTATCAGTTAAACCGACCAAGCCTGATTGAACGCGCTGAGCGATCACTGGTCTCTGCAGAGCAGGAAAATGACGACCACTAACACGACGAATAGCAAAATTGCGCAAATAACCCGTGAAGGGCTATGGGGCAAGAACCCGGCTTTAGTGCAGCTCCTCGGCCTATGCCCCCTACTTGCCGTCACAGGGACCGTGGTCAACGCGCTGGGGCTAGGTCTAGCGACAATGCTGGTATTAGTCGGTTCCAACGTCGTGGTCTCGCTCATTCGAAACCATGTAACAGATGTGATTCGCCTACCTGCTTTCGTTATGGTTATAGCGGCATTTACCACCTGTACAGAGCTTCTAATGCAGGCATTCACCTATGAGCTATATCAAATTCTTGGCTTGTTTATCGCCTTAATCGTCACTAATTGCACAATTCTTGGGCGCGCCGAGGCCTATGCCAGCAAAAACCCCGTGCATCTAGCCGCAATGGATGGGTTCATGATGGGGCTCGGTTTTATGGCCGTCTTAGTTGTACTCGGCGCGATTAGAGAACTATTAGGCTATGGCACTATTTTCGCCGATATGCAGTTACTTTTTGGCGAGTCGGCAAGAGCATGGAAAATTGATGTCTTTCATCTCGATTCAGGGTTTCTTTTGGCCATCCTTCCGCCTGGTGCGTTTATGGTCACAGGCTTGCTTATCGCACTCAAGAACATCATTGACCAGTATTTTGAAGACCGGCGTCTCGCCGCTCAGCCCGAGGTCGTGGTTGGTTCCAAACGCGTGCGGACAACGGGTGATATTTCCTAGCTGTGAGCAATCGCGACCTAGGTAAGCAACGGCGTGATTATGTCGCTGAACCACTTCGACGCTCCGACCTCGCAGCACAACCCATCGAGCAATTTCAGCGCTGGTATGCGGATGCCGAGGCACACTGCCACGGTTATCCGAATCCGATGATTCTCTCCACTGTTGATCGAACTGGGCAGCCTCAATCAAGGGTCGTGTTACTTAAGAGCTTTAGCTCTCAAGGTTTTGTTTTTTATACAAATTATGAAAGCAAAAAAGCCGCCAATATTGAAAGCAACTCAAAAGTGTCACTTCTTTTTTTCTGGGAGGCACTAGAACGCCAGGTGATCGTAACTGGTAGTGCAGCGCGCGCTTCGGGCAAAGAAGCAGATCAATACTTCGCTTCACGACCACGTGGAAGCCAAATAAGTGCCCATGCGTCAAAACAGTCTTCAGCAACGCCTTCACGCGCGCACTTAGAAAAGCAATTTCAAGAGTTGCATAAACAATATGAAGGGCAGGACGTGCCGCGACCAAAGAACTGGGGGGGCTATCTCGTTAAACCGACCTCTATTGAGTTCTGGCAAGGACAGCCAGACCGATTGCACGACCGGCTGATCTACTCCCGAACGAGCGAAACAAGCACAGACTGGAATATAGAACGGTTATCGCCCTAAGCTATTAACCTTAGTCCCTTAGTACTAATATCTTAGCACCAACCTCTCAGCCTTAACCCATAAAATCCGTCACTCATTTCTTCTAAACGTCAATACATTGATAGACTTCGTATGCGGGCTCTTCGTATGGGTGGGCAGCTTTCATGGCCGCAACGACCTCAGCAAGCACGTCTTCGCCCACTAGAACTTCTAATCGCCATTCTGGCACTGTCTCTAGTTCGCCTTCCGTGCCGAGATAAGGTGTGCTTCCAGCTAGAGGGCGAAATTGACCTTCTCCGAACACTTGCCATGAGCAACTATCATAGTGACCTAAGCACCCAGCTCCAGCTTTAAACACCGCCGATTTAACATCTTCTAACCCATTTTCTGGGACATAGAGCACAAGTTTATACATCGGCTATGTTACTCATCTCAAATTCATTCAAAAATCTTTGGGTCCAGCTACATTGATGTGTTGCTCCCTCTAAACCACATGGTGAACAGGGAAGCATCCAAATTAATATCGTTTTTTTGGAGCAAACGATCATGGCAGTAAAAGCAATGAATCCAATTCGGAGACTTCTGCCTTCAACGTTGAAGACATTGGCCGCGGGAATCACTTTTTCATCAATTTTGGTTGTTGCAACAATCGCGAATGCACAAAATACTATCACTAATGGCTTGGGTGAGTACCGAGATTTTAACAAGCCGACTCTATTGATCAAACTTGATCTAACTTCGCCGACAAGTGATGCTTTAAGTGCCGTATCTATGGATAGGCAGAAAGAACTATCATTTCGAATACTTGAAGACCGGTCGATCCGCAGCTGGTCACAAATATGGATCCAAAATCTATCAATCAACAATCCACCGACCATACTGAGAGACCAAGCAGACGATCTGATTCGAATGACGAAAGCCATTCCTTCAAAATTGACTCAGGGCGATTTGGTTGCATTTAAAAGACTGGAAAATGATTTAACGGTCATGACAGTCGACGGGGTCGAATTAGAGCAATTTGAAACGCCGAACTTCTTTGAGTTTCTACTTTCAGCGTTTATCGGCCCTGTTCCTCCTAGCAGTAAGCTAAAATCTTCATTACTTCAAGACGGGGAGATCCGTTCAGAAGATAAAACACGTTTCGCTTCGCTAGATTACTCTAACGAGCGCTCTAGATTAGTAGCTTCATGGCGATCACCCCAACAACCAGCGCCAGTGGATATTGCTGTAAATCAAAACAACACAGAAGTTGTGGCCACAAAACCCACTGCGAAAACAGCCAGCGAAGATCTTGTCGGCGAAGCCACTACAGAGGCGGTCGGC
>CAZUTO010000014.1:0-3207 GCA_964623085.1 uncultured Porticoccaceae bacterium | reverse complement strand
GCGGTCGGCGCAGAGGCGATCAATACAGATATAGCGAGCGAAGCCAATACCGAAATCATTGACATAGATGTTGCTGCAGAAAAAATTGATACAGCACCAAAACCATCACAAGATATGGTTCAAGAATATAAACCCATTGAACAAGTGGCGGTCAAATTCACGAAACAAGCGGAAGAAATCAAGCCCGGTTACGATGCGTTGCTCGTACCAACGAGCTTAGCCCGACGCACCACTGATCCAGTGATAACACCAGCACTAGCACCAACGCCAGATGATGAACCCATTCACATCACCGCAGAGACACTGCTAGCCACACAGAATTTTCAGCGCCAAGTATTGCTGAGCATCTACCAGAATATGGAGTATCCAAGCACTGAGCGACGCCTAAATCGCGAAGGTTCGGTGCGTGTATCTTTCGACGTAAACGAAGATGGTTCGCTAGGCAATGTTGCATTGCTTCAAGAAGCAAAATATAGCGGCTTTAACAAGGCAGCCTTGGCAGCAATAGATAGCACTCCATCGTTTAAAGATTTGACTGATTCTGCATTGAATCTGCCGATGACGATTGAACTTCCCATCCAATTCAAACTTCAGTAAACATTTCGTGCAGCTATAAAAAGCCAGTCCTACACCGGCTTTTTATAGCTCGCTAGTCTGGGCAATTAAAAGCAGGTCTCTTATTTGAGCCAACCCATCTTCGGACAACAACCAACCGGTCATCGGACCTTTATCCATTTCAGAAATTTCTAAACACTGTTGCCGAATGGACTCTAGCTCATCGTTGTAACGAATAGGCATCTCGACAAAGACGTTCCAGTCATCCTCAGAGGCCTCGCCCGCAAGTACCAACTCCAACAAGCGAACCACATTCTCGCGCGTTAGCTGATATACGGGACGCTTAAGCACCGCGAGGAAAGAAAATATGACAAGCAACAGCACCAAGGTCAGAACAAAGAGCAACAATCCTGACATTCAGTCACTCCGTATATCAGTAATCAGAAGCCATGTATGGCTTATAGAACTCGAGCACGGTATCCAGATCAGCTTCTGTTTCTTTTGACAGCTTGAAGGGAGCATGCAATTTAAACTCTTTGGATTGATAATCTATCACCATGGGCACAACGGGGACGTCGGATGCGTATGCAATGCGCAAAAAGCCGGTTTTCCAAGGCACACCTTTCTTCCGTGTTCCTTCTGGGGTAATGGCAAAATAGAACTTCTCTGCCTGATCAAATGCCTGAATTACCTGATCGGTTAAACCTTTTGGATTCGATCGATCGATAGGTATACCGCCGGTCTTACGAATTAAAATACTGAGAGGCCACACCATTACCGCTTCTTTGATGAAATAACTAAACTTGAGCCGCAGGGCCCAAAGCCCGCAGACACCGATCACCCAATCCCAGTTAGAACGATGAGGCGCTGCTATAACAATCAATTTATCAGTGTTTGGTAGTGCTCCCGTCACTCTCCAACCCACTAGGCGAAGCCCGCAGCGGCCGATCCATGCGAGCAAGGCTGAGCCTGCGCGCGGTGAGCGTTCAGGAATCGTCAGTTGAATAGGATTTTCTGCCATTGGATACTTTTTTATATTCGATATTGTTTAAAAACGAATCCGGTAACTATCACTATAAATTGGCCGCTAGTGTTCTCGTGTCGCACGAAACTGCACCTCAGGAAAGCGTTCTTCCGTTAAAGACAGGTTCACACGCGTAGCAGCCAAATACGTCATGTGCCCAGCACCATCTACCGCCAAACCATCCTCTGCCTTACGAACAAACTCCGATTCGACCTTATTGTCATCGAACTCTACCCATCTAGCTGTATAAATATTGACTGGCTCATAGACAGCTTCTACTTTGTATTCGTCTTTTAGCCGAAAAGCGACCACCTCATACTGCAACACACCAACCGCACCAACAATGATGTCATTATTCCGTTTCGGAAAAAATACCTGCACCGAACCTTCTTCAGCTAATTGCTGAAGACCTTTCTGTAATTGTTTGATTTTTAATGGATCTTTAAGAACGATTCGACGAAATAATTCAGGTGCGAAATTGGGAATACCGGTGAAACGGAAATCTTCTCCCTGCGTAAATGTGTCACCAATCTGAATCGTGCCATGATTGTGAAGGCCGACAATATCGCCCGCCATTGCTTGTTCTACCTGTGAACGGTCTCCCGCCATAAAGGTCACCGCATCAGCGACCTTTATATCCTTACCGGTTCGAACCTGACGCATTTTCATGCCTTTAGAATAGGTTCCAGAACATATCCGCATAAATGCCACTCGGTCACGGTGTCTGGGATCCATATTGGCCTGAATCTTAAACACAAATCCTGAAAAATCTTGCTCATCAGGAAGCACTTGTCTTGCACTAGTCTGCCTTGGTTGCGGTCTTGGTGCCCACTCAACAAAATCCTCAAGCATTTCCCGCACACCAAAGTTACCTAGCGCAGTACCGAAGAACACTGGTGTGAGCTTGCCGTCTAGATATGCCTCCATATCAAATTCATGGCTCGCACCGCGAACAAGTTCAATCTCGTCGCGAACATCACCTATGTATTCACCCAACAGCTCTGCGGCCTCATCCGAATCTAACCCTTTGATACGAACATCCTCAGAGATAACACTACCCTGCCCCTGCTTGTAAACGTGAATCTCATCGGTATAGAGGTTATAAACGCCTTTAAATTCTTTACCCATGCCTAAGGGCCAGTTAATCGGCGCGGCCTTGATTTTCAATACCGATTCAATTTCATCAAGCACTTCAATTTGATCGCGAACCTCACGATCCATCTTGTTGATAAAACTAATAATGGGTGTATCGCGCAAGCGACATACCTCCATAAGTTTCACTGTGCGATCTTCAACGCCCTTCGCGGCATCTAGAATCATCAGAACCGAATCAACAGCAGTCAGTGTGCGGTAGGTATCCTCAGAGAAATCCTCGTGGCCTGGCGTGTCGAGCAGATTGACTATCTTGTCTTTAAAGGGAAACTGCATGACCGCAGTCGTAACCGAGATCCCGCGCTCTTGCTCAAGTGACATCCAGTCAGACGTGGCTTTACGCCCATCTTTCTTAGCTTTTACCGCTCCAGCAACCTGGATAGCTTTGCCAAGCAACAGCAACTTTTCAGTAATGGTCGTTTTACCAGCATCAGGGTGAGAGATGATAGCAAACGTGCGTCGCTTATTGATTTCAT
>CAZUTO010000013.1:53177-56978 GCA_964623085.1 uncultured Porticoccaceae bacterium | reverse complement strand
GGGTCGTATGCGCCCAAAAGTCAGTTTAATCTATTTGCTATAAGGGTGTATGTTGATTATTCAAGTGCTCTCGGCCTATGGCATGATTTTTCTCTGGATTGTTCGATTTTTGGTTCCCGCCTAGACGGTACCGCGTAGCCCTTTCCCCTTTCTCACAAGAATTACCCTTTGTGACAATTGCTTCATTTCGATGTGATTTCTTCGGGAGGGCTGTCAAAGTATTCAATATTGAATTATTCAGCCTAAATGCATTGGTATCCGTTTATGAAAAAGCTGCTAAGCGTCTCTTTGTTTTTGCCTTTGTTTCTCTCCTTGGGTCAGCAGGCTCTTGCTGATCAAACTTTAACCAGCGGTGGCAAGCCGCCACAGTTGATTGAGCTTTTCACATCCGAAGGCTGTAGCAGCTGCCCACCGGCAGATTTATGGATAAGCGGCCTGAAGAATAATGAAGGCCTTTGGACGGAGTATGTGCCACTTGCCTTCCACGTTGACTACTGGGATTGGATTGGCTGGAAGGATCGCTTTGCATCAGCTGCTCACACTAATCGCCAACGACGATACGAACAAACTAGGCAAGTCGGTTCGGTTTATACGCCTGGGTTTGTGGTGGCGGGTGAAGAGTGGCGTGGCTTTTTTAGCCGAGAGAATCTTCCTGAAAATCAACAGCCTGCTGCAGGTGAGTTAGTACTTGCTATCGATGATAGCCAGTTTAACCTGAGCTATGAGGGCGACGAAGCTGGCACTGGCGTGGCGCACGTAGCTATTCTTGGCATGGAGTTACAAACCGATGTTCAACGCGGCGAGAACGCCGGCAAAACTCTGGAGCACAATTTTGTGGTGCTGGATTGGCAGACGCTTCCCGCCGGTAAAACTAGCTGGAGCGGTGAGCTCAAACGCGACTGGGATATTGAGACTGACACCTATGCCATTGCTGCCTGGGTGGAGCACTCTGGCAAAGCACAGCCTTTGCAGGTGGTGGCTGGCTATCTTGAATAGACGGCCTCCAATAGACGGTCTTGAATAAATAGCGCTTATCATTATTTAACGAGTTGCCACACTGGTTGTGGCTATACTTGGCGGGTATATTGTTGCCCACTTTAATCGTTATTTATATCAGCTACCTATGAGCTTTCTCTCTCGCCCTGCGGTTTATTTGCCAATTGCCATTCTTGTTGTTGGCTTGCTTGGCTACGTTTTTTTGAACGCTGGCTCCTCTCCTAAAACAGCAGCAGAGATCGCCAGCACTTGCGAGTCACTCGCCATTGGCGAAACTCGCACCATTCCCGCTGGACGTTTTGTGATGGGCTCAGAGAACTTCTACCGCGAAGAGCAACCGATTAACTCGGTGAGCCTTAACGAGTTCGAAATTGATATTCACGAAGTGACCAACGCGCAGTTTCGTGAGTTTGTTGATGCCACTGGCTACGTAACCAGCGCTGAACGCGCAACCGAGATTGGGTTTCCCACAAACGGATCGCCGGTATTGAGTTCAGTTGGTTGGTCTTTTGTTGAAGGCGCGAGCTGGCGTCAGCCACTTGGGGCGGAGTCCTCGATTGACGGTAAAGATCACTACCCTGTGGTGCAGGTATCGCTAGAAGATGCTCGTGCATATGCGGATTGGGCCGAGCGAGATTTACCCACCGAGGCGCAATGGGAATTTGCGGCACGCGGCAGCTTGGATCAAGCCGACTATGCTTGGGGCAACCAACTCACACCAGACGGCGAGCATCTTGCTAACACTTGGCAGGGTGCGTTTCCGATTGTGGATACCGCCGATGATGGCTTTAAAGGCCTCTCCCCTATTGGATGCTTTCGCTCTAATGGGTATGGCTTGTACGACATGATTGGCAATGTCTGGGAATGGACGGACGATGCCTTTTACCCAACACATGAATATGCTGGTCAGCGGTTACTTTCTGATACCGGTGAAGACCTAGGGCATGACCCAAGGCAACCTGATATTCCCGTCGGCGTGATTAAGGGTGGATCGTTTCTCTGTGCGGAAAGCTACTGCAAGCGCTATCGCCCTGCTGCACGCCAGGGTGGTGACACACTGATGGGCACCAACCATATTGGGTTTAGGACTGTCTCACGCGGGACGCAGTAGCCCTAATCACCCTTCACAACTAACTATATAGCGGCTTGCTATATGACTGTTTTTCAAGCCCTTTTTACAAATCCGGCTGTTACCATCATTTCGCCTGCACCATCCACTTTGCAGTCCAGCTGGTGGTCTTTGCCTTCAACTATTCGCCTGATCACGGCCTTGGTGCCTACCTTTAGCACTTTGGAACTGCCTTTCACCTTCAGGTCTTTTACCATCGTCACCTTGTCGCCTTCTTTTAGTTGCGTTCCGTTGTAGTCCTCTACGGTAAATACGTCTTCATCCATCGCTTCTGATGGATTCCATTCATGCGCGCACTCAGGGCAAATAAGAAGAGATTGATCTTGGTATGCATATTCAGAATTGCATTTAGGGCATGGCGGAAGCGACATAATAAAATTCGGCGTTGAGGTTTTGGCAATATACCGATTATTCAGGGCAATTGCTTGAGCAAGCCTGCAGCATAGCTTGGGCTTCTTCGGCACCCATTTCTTGCAGCCGCTTGATATTGCGCTCTGGGATGGCCTCAGGGTCGGGGTAGTTTTGTAGTGCTTTGGTTAGGCTTTCCTCACGCAGAATATGTAGCATCGGGAAAGGCGACCGATTGGTGTAGTTTTCTGCGTCTTCTGGCAGGGTGCCAGCAAATTGGTAATCGGGATGAAAGCTGGCAAGCTGAAATTCGCCAACAAAACCTAAGTTTTCAAGCAGCGCTTCTGCTAACTGCAAAAACTGATTGTAGTCATGAAAATTGGTTAGCGCTTGTGGGTGAATCAATAAGCCGGTTTCTATCTCAGGGTTCTGATGCAAAAACGCGAGCTCTGTTTGCAGCGCGCCGAGCAGCTCTTGCTCGCTGGTGGATTCCGCGACGCTAAAACGAATACTGTCTTTTTGGAAAGGCACGCGCGCAAAAGGGCAAAAGTTGAGCCCCACTACCATTGTATCGATCCACTTTTTAGTGGCGTCGACTATTACGGCGCCATCCAATTAAGGCACTTTCCAAAGCGAAACGACAAACGGAAAAGATAGATGAAAGAAAGACAAAAAAGGGCGCCCAAGAAATGGACGCCCTGTATTAGAAGGATCTAGTCTGCTGCGAAGCAATAGAACATTCCATCACCACCTGTGCTTTGCAGTTGCTCTTGGCTACAGCCGGCAGAGTCATGCGCTGACGTCCAAGGGCTTCCAGGGGTTGTACCACGATGGCGGTCTGAATGACCTACTGCCGCGGTACCTTCACCACTGCTTGTCCAGTTGTTGCAGGTCTTATCTTCACCAGCAGGATAAGCCATGCCTTGAAGCGTCGATCCTGTAAGGATGTCATGCTTTACTACGTCATCGCCCATTGCTCTTGAACCAACCTTTTCGCCCTTCTCGGTTAGCGCGTACTCGTAGTTGATATTGGAGTTATCGTATAACAATCCCTCGACATTCGCCCCAATGGTCACACCATTAACGTTTGCCCAAGGGCCTGAGCCAATGCGCTCAATGGCGTTTACAGCCGGTGTGTTTCCGTCTGCCTGAGTGCTGAGAAATGCGCGCCATTCACGATCACCTGCGCCAACAGCTTCGGCCAATTGTTGGCAATGTGCATCCGCACCTGCCAAACCACCTAAATCTGCACCGTTTCCAGTACCTTCACTGGTGATAAAAAATCCGAGTGGCAAGGCCTCTGCTGGCTGTTGGCCGCCCATGCCGCC
>CAZUTO010000013.1:0-53077 GCA_964623085.1 uncultured Porticoccaceae bacterium | reverse complement strand
CCACCCATGCCACCACCCATGCCGCCGGCCATATCACCACCCATATCACCGGCATCTTGCGCTATAGCGCTCGTGCTAAACGCAACGGAAGCAAGCAACGAAAAGGTTGCACCTAATTTAAATATTGATTTGTTCATGTTCCCCCCAATGAATCTAATTAATACTGCTGACAATATTTCACAGATCCGTCATGCGAGCAACTAAGTCTGCCCGTCCATGAAAAAACCGTATTGTTGACACAATCCTTAGCTTTCTGTGCTTTAGGTTAGAAAGTTAGTACTTACATACTTAGGCTTGGGAATATTGCAGCGCCTGCGGTATCCACCTGTCGATAAGCGCTTGAGACTCGCTTGGGTAGTTCACAAGCATGTCACCTGCGATTCGCTGCGCCTTTGTTAATAGCTGCTGATCACGCAGTAGATCCGCCATATGAAAGGCAATATCACCCGCTTGGCGCGCGCCAAGCAGCTCGCCGGGGCCGCGCAGTTTTAGATCAATCTCTGCAATTTCAAAGCCGTCATTGGTCTGCCGCATTGCATTAATTCGCTGAGTGCTATTTTCGCCAAGCGGGGCGTCATACATTAATACGCAGTGGGATTCGGCCGCACCGCGTCCGACTCTGCCACGCAGTTGATGAAGTTGCGCTAGCCCTAATCGCTCTGGGTTTTCGATAATCATCAGGCTGGCATTGGGGACATCCACGCCCACCTCGATAACGGTAGTGGCGACAAGCAGGTGCAGCTGTCCGGCTTTAAACGCCTGCATGACCTCGGCTTTTTCCTGACCTTTTAGCCGCCCGTGCACGAGGCCGACTTTAAACTCGGGCAATGCCAACCGCAGTTCATCTAGGGTTGCTTCCGCAGCCTGCGCTTGCAGCACGTCGGATTCTTCTATCAACGTACACACCCAATACACTTGCCGCCCCTGTGCACAGGCTGCGCGCACTCGTTCAATGACTTCGGCTCGGCGAACATTGGCGACGGCGACGGTTTCAATCGGTTTTCTGCCGGGAGGCAGCTCGTCAATTACAGAGGTATCTAAATTGCTGTAGTGACTCATGGCCAATGTTCTTGGAATGGGTGTGGCTGTCATGATGAGTTGGTGCGGTCTTTTACTATTACCAGCGCTATCGCTCTTGCTTTCACTGCCCTCATCACTGCCTTTGAACTGCAACGCCAGCCGCTGATTCACACCGAAGCGGTGCTGCTCATCAATGACGACCAGTGCGAGCTGCTTAAATTGAACATCGCTCTGGAATAGCGCGTGAGTACCAATGACCACTTGCGCTTGCCCATTTTTAAACAGTTCTAATACGGCTTCGCGGCCTTTACCTTTGGTACGACCGGATAAATACACGACCTTAATACCAAGAGGTTCAAACCAATTTTGTAGATTATCCCTATGCTGCTCAGCGAGAATTTCTGTTGGACACATGAGTGCCGCCTGATTCCCGCTGGCTACCGCCTGCAACATAGCAAGCGCGGCGATCACAGTTTTTCCTGAACCTACATCCCCTTGCACTAAGCGCATCATAGGGGTGGTGCGAGCGAGATCTGCACTTACCTCCTGCGCAACTCGCTCTTGTGCACTAGTAAGCTGAAACCCAAAGGCATTAAGCAAATCGGCTTCTGCTTCTTTTGACTGGATTAGTGGCTGCGCCTCAAAGCGCGCATTGCGCAACCGCAGTTGCTGCATACTAATTTGATGCGCCAGCAGTTCTTCATAGGCTAGGTGCTGTTGAAAGGGATGCTCACCCGCAGCCAGCTTATCTAACTGTGCCTCGCGCGGCGGCTGGTGCAAGTAGTGAAGTGCATCGGCAAGCGTTCCACCGGTATTGGCAAAACGGTATTCCTCCGGAACCAACTCATTGATGCTCGCTGGGTTTAGCCGATCCAGTACAGCGATGATCATCGAGCGCAACCGCTGCTGGGATACGCCTTCTGTGGCTGGGTAAATGGGTGTAAGCCGATCCGATAAGGGCGGCGCGTTGTCACCAATAAAGGATACCTCTGGGTGAAACAGTTCCAGACCCGCTCGGCCCGGCCTAACTTCGCCATAGATACGCAGACGCTTACCCTTCGCGTAATTGTTTTTCTGTGCTTGAGAAAAATGGAAGAAACGCAGCGTGGTCACGCCTGTGGTATCCGCTACTTTCACCATCAGGCTGCGACGGCGCCCAAAGGCAATATCTGCTAAGACCACTTCGGCCTCAAGCACCACCTCGACTCCGGGCGTCAGCCCGCCGATCGGCGTAATTCTGGTTCGATCCTGATAGCGAAGCGGAAGATGGAAGAGTAAATCTTGAAAGTTAACCAGCCCAATTTTAGCGAGGTTCTTTGCAATCGCTGGCCCCACACCTTTGAGCGCCTGAAGCGGGATGTTACTCAGGCGATCATCTGAACTCGAAGCATCTATGGTGCGCTACCTCGCGACATAACTAAGGCGCTAAAACGTGATGCCGCATTTCTGAATGGATTCACGCAATGCGTCTATGGCTTTGTGTCGCGGGAAGCTCGCTCGCCACGCCAAAGCCACACTTCGGTTTGGCACCGGCTTTTTGAATGGGATGGTGACAAGATCATTGTATGCCGAAGGCATGGTTGCAGAAGAAGGCAGTACGGTGATGCCAAGACCAGTAGCCACCATATGACGCAATGTTTCCAATGAGCTTCCTTCCGCCGCCGTTCTAACTTGCGAGCTGTTCGCCTGAACCGAGGTGCGCAGGCCTGGGCAGCTGTCCAAAATTTTATCGCGAAGGCAGTGGCCGTCACCAAGCAACAGCACATTCTCCTCATCCAACTGCACAGGATCGATCTTTTTGTTTTTCGCCAACCGATGACTTTTCGGCATCAATACGACCAAGGGTTCTTCATACACAACCTGGGTGACAACATCTGGCTCAGTAAAAGGCAAAGAAATAATGATGACATCGAGCTCGCCGTTACGCAGGCGATGACGCACGCTTGAGGTATAGCCCTCTTCAATGATCAGTGGCATCTCCGGCGCGGCTTTCTGAAGTTTGGGAATTAAGCGCGGAAACAGATAAGGGCCAATGGTAAATATCGACCCAACCGAAAGCGGGCTAATAAGCTGGTCCTTCCCTTCACTGGCAATGTCCTTAATGGTCGTGGACTGTTCGAGGATATGCTGCGCCTGGCTGACAATTTTTTCGCCAATGGGCGTCGGCCTTACCCGCGTCTTTGTGCGCTCAAAAATCGCAATACCTAACTCATCTTCTAGCTTCTTTACCGCGATACTTAGTGTAGGCTGGCTAACAAAACAACGCTCGGCGGCTCGGCCAAAGTGCTGTTCTTTCTCTAGCATGACAATATATCTTAGCTCTGTTAGCGTCATATGCGTGTTGCCAGTAATGGTGCTAGTGATAGTGCCAGCAATAGCGCCGGCGATAGTTTAGAACTGCCATTTTTAACGTCTTAATTTATAAACTCTATCAGCTTTAATTAGGTATTGGGAGACAAAAATCACTCATTTCGAAAAATCGACAAACCGGAAAATGGTGCTGCTCGGATATGGCGATATTGCTCAACGCCTCGCAAAACTAGCCGAGCAACGCGGCCGATCTGTGTTCGCGGTAAGGCGAACTCCTAGCTGCACTAACGACAGTCGCTTGACCGAAATCATCTGCGGTGACGTCACCAACGCCGAGACATTAAAAACACTATTGGCTGGCGGTTCCTGCGATATCGTGGTGACACTGACACCCGATGATTATTCAGAAGACGGTTACAGAAATACCTACCTTGCATGCACTCAGGCGCTGGCGACAATCGCCTCTGACATGACGACGGACAGCCGCGTAATCTATGTATCTAGCACCAGTGTATACGGACAAAATAACGGCGAAGTGGTCGACGAATCGAGCCATTGCGAACCGCGCTCCGCGACAGCAAAAGTGTTGTTGGAAGCAGAGCAAGTCATCAACTCATTACCCATCCAACACTGCAATCTACGCTTTACTGGCATCTATGGGCCGGGCCGGCATCGCATCATCAGCTCAGTGAAAGACGGGCGAATAGCACCGCAGACACCCACGCACTGGACTAACCGGATTCACGCCGACGACTGCGCAAGCATCTTGGATTTTCTTATCCAGCAGAATACGGACACCTTACCGAGCACGCTTATTGGCACTGACAACCAGTGTGTGACTAGATGGACTGTTCAGAACTACATCGCGGCACTACTTAAAGGTGAAAGACTTAGTTCAATGACGCATAACAGTGGCGACGATAAGAGTGCATCCGAAACAGAGCAAACCGGTAAGCGATGCAGCAACACACGCCTTATGGAATTAGGTTATGAGTACTTGTACCCCAGCTACAAAGAGGGGTTTTCCGCGCTGATTAACCCAGAGAATTAGGGGCGATAAACAGCCACATTTGAGTAGCCACTATCGATCAGCAACTCCGCGTGTAAGCGGCTCATCACTCCTCGGTCGCAATACAATAAATAGGTAGTTTTAGGGTTCATTTCCGCAAAGTCTTTTTGAATACGAAAATACGGAATCTCCTCGACTGACTGCCCATCGATAACCAACGGCTGCTTCATGACCTCGTCGGGGTGGCGAACATCGACAATCGTCGCACCCACTTTTGGCTGGTCGTATGTATCCACCGGAATAGCTCGTGCTGTCTTTAGGACATCTCGAATATCTTCGCGAACGTGTTGTTCAATGGCTCGATCTACAATGCTGAAATCAAATGAGGCCTCTGCATCTTCAATGATATGCGCTCGGGCATTGGTGGTTGGGTGCGAGGAAATCACCCCACAGTATTCCGGCATAGCAGCCGCGAAAGCCTCTGTACCGATCTGTCTGGATATTTCGACAATCTCATTTTTATTTGCCGTCGCCAGTGGCCGCAATATGAGTGCGTCGGTCACCGAATCAATCACTCTCAGATTAGCAAGCGTTTGGCTCGAGACCTGCCCTACTGCTTCACCCAGCACCAGCGCAGGATAGCCATAATTTTTTGCCAAACGATCAGCCGCTCGATACATCATGCGCTTTAACGCCACACCCATATAACTCTTTGGGATGTTCTGCAAAATCTCTGCGACAACGGGTTCAAACGGAACAGTGATGAAGGACACAGGGTGTGACTGGGAATATCGCTCCCACAGATAGTGCGCCACCTCTTTTACACCAATCTCGTGGGCTCGCCCGCCAAGATTGAAGAACAGGTAGTGGGTGATTAAGCCGCGTCGCGTCGTTAAGTAGCTCGCCACCGATGAATCAAACCCACCGGAGATCAGTGACAAAACGGCGTCTTGTTCGCCCAGTGGATATCCGCCTAACCCTAGCCATTCTTCGCCCAACAAGAACAGTTGATCGTGTTTGATCTCAAGGCTGACTTGCACATCCGGTTGCTTGAGTTTTACCCCCAATGGATTTGCGTTTAGCATCAGGTAGCTTCCAATCAGGCGCTCTGCATCGGTGGAACCAAAATCATGGTTGCCGTGGCGCTTGACCCTCACGCAAAAGGTTTTGCCTTCTAACTTATCGCCAATATGGCTATAGGCAAACCGAGCTGCTTGGTCTACATCGATAAATTCTGCCGCTACCACCTCGTGGAATTTCACGATTCCAGGGGTTCGCGACAAACGTTGTATAAGTTCATCGCGAACGTCGTTATCTTCCCCTTCGACAATAACCTCTATTTTCTCCCAATCCTGAATAACCTTGAGAGACGGATCTACACCCTTTAATACGCGCTGAACATTTTGTTTCAGCCTTCTTGCCATGCGCTTGCGCACAGGGGGGCTTTTAACAATCATCTCTGGAAAAAATTTGACGATAAAATGCATAGGGTCGGTTATAGCGTCTTCGCTTTGGGGTCGCCCGCACGGCTGCGCTAGACGTATTGGTAAAGGGCAATTATAGCCCAGATTAATAGCCTAAGCAGACCCGTTGAACGCTAGCTCCAGCATGATATAGCGGCCATTTTCAGACCTTTGTTACTCTTATTTACTAATCTAAATATTCGCTTTTTCATTAGACAAATAGCGGTTTCACGCCGTTTTTCAGGACAAACGGCTAGTAAATTGGTGCGATGAAGCAACTTAGCACCCTCCTATTGGTCGAAGTTTTGCTATGGTTACTTTACAGCGCGAAGTGCGACGTTTAGTTATTCGTTAGGAGTACAGCATGTCTAGATTATTTGTTCACATCATATTGGCGATGGGGTTTGGCCTATCGTTTCAGGCTATGGGCGCAGATGTCTATAAAACAGTCGACGAAGACGGCAATGTTCAATATTCGGATGAAATTCAGTCTGATAATAGCGAAGCCATTGAGCTTCCCGCTATTAATGTTCAACCTGCGGTGATACCTCGTGTGCGAGTCAGCCCGATCCCCGCTGCGGGCCCAGGCCCTATTGAAGCTTGGATTTCATCGCCTGCGAACGAACACGTTGTGACTCCAGGTGAACAAAGCTTTTCTGTATCTGGCGGACTCAGCCGAGACTTGCTCGAGAACGAGTACGCGCAACTGCTCGTCAACGGCGAAGTGTATGGTGGTGATAGCAAGACTTTATCTTGGGTAATCAGTAGTCTTGTCCGGGGAGAATATCAGCTTCAGCTGCAAGTTGTCACCGATGACGCGGTAAGCGCTGCTTCTGATAGCCGAGTTGTTTATGTCCAACGCGCTTTCGTTCGAGGGCGGTAAACGCTGCTTCTGATAGGCTGAATAGGTAGTCGCGCTGCCTGCATTCTTTTTCTTGTCTGTTTTTTTATAACCTGCATATCGCCTAATATTTGCCGATGCGCACCTCATTAGTGCACATTGATTTGTAATACGCGCTATATAAGTGCACTATCACAAATTAAGTCGCCAGAAAGACTCGATATAGGGCGTTTTGGCTATCTCCGAGAAATCTATTTTTCTGGCGCGTATCTTGCTTACTACTATGTAGGCACTCAATTCTCCCTAATCATCTGCTAGAGCAGAACCAAGGTACGCCTTTTTAACTAGATCAATGGGGTCAGTGAAACCCCTCGCAACAGATATGCCAACAGATATATCCGATCTCTGCTACAAACTACTGGAATCGCTTAGCACAGCGGTTGTGTTGGTCGATGAATCTTGCCGTATCGAGTATTTGAATCAGGCAGCGGAAACGATCTTGGGTGCGAGCACGCTCAAGGCTAAAGGGCAAGATTTATCAAAAGTGTTGTCGAGCGATGAGCGCGATAGAAACGCAATTTTGAACGCGATCCAAGACAGAAACCCTTTTGTTCAGCGGGAGGCTGTTATCTACCCTGAGCCCGAAAAAAAACTAGTGATCGATTTCAGCCTGACTCCTATTGCTATCAATGATGCCTCAAAATTTGTATTCGAAATTCAAGAAATAAACCGCCTGATAAGAATCAGTCGTGAAGAAGCGATTCTTGCAAGCCATGATAAAACACGGCAAGTAGTGCGTGGACTCGCGCACGAGGTGAAGAATCCACTCGGTGGTATAGGCGGCGCGGCGCAACTTCTACATGCCGAGCTTCAAGATCCTGAACTCAAAGAATACACCCAGGTTATTACTGACGAGGTTGGTCGCCTTAAAGGTCTTGTAGATCGTTTGCTGGGGCCAAACCAACGCATGGAGATGGAGCCGCTAAACATTCACCTTGTTCTTGACCGAGTGGTCGCACTTATCTCCGCTGAAAGCAGTGACAACATAGAGCTAGTTACTGACTACGACCCTAGCCTCCCAGATATTCAAGGCGACTACGACCATTTAATACAAGCGATGCTCAACATTGCTCAAAACGCCATTCAGGCGCTGCAAGAATCAGATACCGAGGGTCCAACACTAAGGGTGCGTACGCGCGTGCAACGCAGATTCACCATTGGTTCAAACATTCATCCTCTTGTGGCACAAATCAGCTTTCAAGATAACGGACCGGGAATTCCCGCTGACAGAATAGAAGAGATTTTTCTTCCCATGATAACGGGTCGAGATCAAGGCACGGGGCTGGGATTGGCGATTGCACAGTCGATTATCAACAATCACCAGGGGCTAATTCAGTGCACTAGCGAGCCGGGAAACACTAAGTTTGCGGTCATCATCCCCATCCCCACAGCCTGCTAATGAGAACAACTATGGTTAAAGCAATCGAGACAAAGATAATGAGGGATCACAATGCAATCGCAAAATAGTGTCTGGGTGGTTGACGATGACAAATCCATACGCTGGGTGCTGGAAAAAGCGCTGAAAAAGGCGTCGTTTGAGGTACAGAGCTTTAGCTCGGGTAAAGAAATTCTCTCTGAGCTCAAACAACATCAACCCAATGTCATTGTCAGTGATATTCGAATGCCCGATATCGATGGCTTGGCGTTGCTTGGAGAGATAGGACAAGACCACCCCAATATTCCCATCATCATTATGACCGCTCACTCAGACCTACAAAGCGCGGTAGATTCATACGAAGGCGGCGCTTTCGAATATCTACCCAAGCCTTTTGATCTGGACGAGGTGATTACGGTCACTCGCCGAGCACTAGATCATGCTGGCCAACTGAGCACTACCAGCACGGATCAACAGCCGGTTCCCGAACTCGATATCATTGGTGAAGCGCAATCTATGCAGGAGGTGTTTCGCGCTATCGGCCGGCTGGCGAAATCTAATGTGACCGTTCTTATCAACGGTGAGTCGGGCACGGGCAAGGAGTTGGTTGCTCGCGCATTGCATCGCCATAGCCCGCGAAATCAGAAGCCCTTTATTGCACTTAATATGGCCGCCATACCCAATGATCTGATCGAATCTGAACTATTTGGCCATGAGAAAGGTGCGTTTACTGGCGCGGCTACAAGACGCGAAGGCCGCTTTGAGCAAGCAAATGGCGGCACACTCTTTCTCGACGAGATTGGCGATATGCCCCCAGAAGCACAGACAAGATTGCTGCGCGTACTCGCAGACAACGAGTTTTATCGCGTTGGCGGGCATACGCCAGTCAATGTCGACGTTAGGATTATTACGGCCACCCATCAAAACCTTGAGAGCCTAGTTGATAATCATCGCTTCCGTGAAGACTTGTTTCACCGGCTCAATGTTATTCGCGTTCATTTGCCAAAGCTGGCTGACCGCGCCGATGATATACCTGCACTCGCAGAGCATTTTCTGCTGAAGTCGGCGAATGAGCTAGATATGGAGCGAAAAGAACTAACGAAAGAAGCAACCGACTTTCTTGGCCGCTTGCCTTGGCCTGGAAATGTTCGACAACTAGAAAACGTGTGTCGCTGGCTAACCGTCATGGCACCTGGTAAAGAAGTGCACCTGAGCGATTTGCCGCCAGAGCTTCAGAGCCAGACTTCATCAACAGTCGAGAGCACAGTCACTGGCGCTCAAGGCGCGTGGCCGGATCATCTTCGACACTGGGCATCCGAGGCATTGGCAAATGGCCAGCAACATATTCTTAAATCTGCTGTGCCAATGTTTGAAACGGCGCTTATCGAAACAGCGCTGGATTACACGAATGGAAGAAAGCGTGATGCTTCGGAATTATTAGGCTGGGGTCGCAATACTCTGACTCGCAAACTGAAAGAGCTCGAGCTGGCGGACTACGCTGAAGACAACTAAACTTTTTTCTTGTTTAAAAAGCCGTGCTATTTAAATAACAGGCTTACTGAAGCGTTTCGTTATGAGGACTGCCTTGCTGTTTCTGGGCTGCCGCATGAATAAGTGCTTCAAAATTGATGGGTGCTAGTCGCAGCGGAGGAAAACCCGCCTTAACAACCAAGCTATCTGCTGTCTCACGTGCATAGGGAAAGAGTGCTGTCGGTGCAGCCGTCGCCAAGACGCGAGCCAAATCTTTTTCCTCAAAACCACGCGCCAAAAACACGCCCGATTGTTTGATCTCTACGAGGTAATAAACTTCGCCAGACTCCTGATCCTTCGCTGTCGCGGTAACACGCAAAGTGACCTCGTGACGCCCTTCGCCTAGCGCTTTTTGTGTGGTGTTTATATCTAGGTTTACTTGCGGCCGCCATTGACTAACAAACGCATCCAAACCTTTTGGTGTCTCGAGCGATATATCCTTAACAAAGACACGCTCTATTAAAAACTGTGGGCCTTTTGGTGGTTCGTTCCCTTGTTGGGTTGCATTTTCATCGGCCATCTTTGGATCTCATTCTCGCTAATCTTTTACTACCGGCAACTTTTCGTTTAGCCATGCGGTCATACCACCACTCAACCGATTCACCCGGTAGCCTAGTTTAGTCAGTGCTTTTCCTACACCACCGACATGCTGTCCAGCTTTATCAACCAGTACGATAGCAGTGCCGTCTTTGTGTCCTGAGAGTTCTGATTCACGCTCATTGATTTTGGCGAAGGGGATATTCAAGGCCCCGGCGATATGCCCTGCGGAAAACTCTTTCTGATCTCGAACATCTAATACAACTGCTTCATCTGCATTGAGCATTCGCGTAAGTTCATGATGGGAAACTGATTTGCCACCCTTCGTTGATTCGCGCCACACGAAGGCATAAATAAACAGCAATAATATACTTAGCAGTATCCATTGCTCACTGGCGAAAATAATAAAGTCCAACGAAAGTAATCCTGAAAACTGGGAGTCGCGCAGTATACAGATTGCGCCCTCATAGGTGAACATGAAGCATCGGCTGATATTGGCCAATATCATTAAAAATAACATCCAAATAACTCTTCAAAAACTCAGATCATGAGTAAAATAGATAAAGCGCTTTGGGGCCGATTACTAAACAGAATGCTGACTACCAATAAAACCCTTTTTACCTTCTTTCTATGGCTTTTAGTTGCTGCCAGCGCGCATTCGCAGAATAACGAAGCGGCGCTTGAAGACGTAAAAAACGAACTGAAAAATCTTGAAGAGGAACTGCTGGAGTATCAGAAAGAGCGTGACTGGGCTCAGTCCAACTTGCGAGCGCAAGAACTGGAGCTTTCTCAAATTCATAAACAAATTTATGACATTGACGAGGACATCAAAGAGAATCAATCAAGGTTTTCCGAACTACAAAATCAAGCAGCCGAACTCGATGTCAGCCTGAAGCAGCAGGAAAAACAGCTCAGGAACGACTTGAAGACGATGTATCAAACAGGCTCGGAAGAGCCACTCAAAATATTATTAAATCAAGGCAGCCCAGCCGAATTCAGCCGCATGTTCCACTACTACCAATATTTACTAGAAGCTCGGGCTGGCAGTATCGACTCCTATCTTGAAACTATGACAACGCTTGACGAAACGAAGTCGGAAATTCTTGAGTCTCAAAACCAGCTCGAACAGTTAAGTACAGCGCTGTCCACCCGAGAAGAAGAGCAAAAACGTGCGCAACAAAATCGAACGACGCTGTTGCAAGAAATCGATTCGCAAATCGTTTCCGCTGAGCAACTTATTGCTGAGAAAGAAGAGGACCGAGCAAGACTAGAGCAGTTAATTAAAGAGGTTGAGGAACGCATTGCCAATCTCGCTCCACCTGATTCATTCAAACCATTCGTTGAACTCAAAGGCAACTATGAGTGGCCAATCGTGGGCGATTTTGCACACCAATATGGGGCGTCACGAAGCGGTACTTTGCGTTGGCAGGGCGTCGTTATTACAGCACCCGCAGGAAACCCTGTTACGACAATCCATCATGGACGAGTTGTGTTTGCAGATTATCTCCGCGGCTACGGCCTGCTAGTCATTGTGGATCACGATGACGGCTATCTATCGCTTTATGGACACAATCAGTCACTTTTCGTCGAGTCTGGAGACTGGGTTGCACCCGGAGAGCAGATCGCACTAGTGGGCAATAGCGGAAGTATTTTAGAACAAGGCCTTTATTTCGAGATACGACACGAGGGTGAACCGCAGAATCCTAACAGCTGGGTCAAGCGTTAGCTGCCGTCACCAATAGGCCAAAGATCACCAGCCGACCTAGCCTGCACTATAACAAGCGTAAGCGCTAACTTAAGGACTCGTTGATACGCTCCAACGCTGTACTTCCAGGACAAAGAACACTCTCATCAAGTTGATTAAGAGGCGCTTCCGTAGTTTGAATCATCTCATGAAAATCTGGCGCATTCGGTGATATATAAATCAAGCCAGTGAGTAATTTATCTTCAAGCTTGTATTGCTGAAGTGTGTTGATCGCAGCTTCACGGTCACTCGCGTCATAGGCGCTATCGGCCTTATGCAAGTGAACCACTGAGCCATCATGAAGTGTGACTTCCTCAATGGTACCTGGCTCGTATTGAACAGTGATTTCTTTTTCCATCGGCACATAGTCCATGGCCACACCAACATCACGATGCTCGCGCACAAAGTCGTAAGACTTGGTTGAGCCTTTATGGTTGTTAAACGTGACACATGGCGAAACCACATCGATCAACGCAAAGCCTTTATGGGCTATCGCTGCCCGAATCAAAGGAACCAATTGTTCTTTGTCGCCAGAAAAACTGCGCGCAACGAAGGTCGCACCTAGCTGCAATGCCAAACCAACTAAGTCGATAGACTCAAACGGATTAGGGTTACCCTTCTTATCTGTAGAACCACAATCTTGCGTGGCGGAATTCTGTCCCTTAGTGAGGCCGTAGCAACCGTTGTTCTCCACTAGGTAGAGCATGTTCAAATTACGTCGAATAATATGCGCAAACTGCCCCATACCAATAGACGCGGTATCACCATCGCCAGACACACCCACATAGGTAAGGTCTCGGTTCGCAACATGCGCACCGGTCATCACTGAGGGCATACGACCATGAACCGTATTGAAGCCGTGAGCCTGACTCAAAAAGTAAGTGGGCGACTTAGACGAGCAACCAATACCAGAAAGTTTGGCAAACCTGTGCGGTGGAATACCTGATTCCCAAGCAGCACTAATCACAGCCGCACTAATAGAGTCGTGGCCACAACCAGCACACAGAGTTGAAATGGCACCTTCGTATGCAGCTTCTGTCAGGCCGAGAGCGTTTTTCGGTAGATCTGGATGTCGAAATTTTGGTCTATAAAAACTCATGTTTGGCTCTTTAAAACTTTACGAAGCTTGTGGCTTAACGAGTGGCGTAATTTCTGCACCGCTCAAATTTGATCGGATGATGTCCGAAATTTTGGTTGCGTTGATGGGCGTGCCATCATAGTGCAACACACGGATCAGCTTAGCCGGATCAATATCCAACTCATTCATCAGCAGAGTACGCATTTGCGCATCGCGGTTTTGCTCAACCACAAAGATCTGATCGTGCGACTCGACAAATTCTTTTACAGAATCATGGAATGGGAAGGCTTTCAAACGCAGTTCATCCAAATGGATGCCGTCCTGTGCCATCAAGTGCAATGATTCTTTCATTGCAGGATCAGTAGTACCGAAGTGAATGACTCCTGCTGGTGAACCGCCTTCAGCTAAATTGATCTCTGGCTCGGGAATATAGTTTAGCGCGGTGCGAAACTTCTTCACCAGACGCTCCATATTCTGCACGTAAACTTCGCCGCTCTCAGTGTAAATCGCGTATTCATCACGCGAAGTACCACGAGTAAAGAACGCACCCTTCTCAGCATGCGTGCCAGGGTAGGTGCGATAGGTAATACCATCGCCATCCACATCAAGATAACGGCCAAAGTCTGCCCCAGCATCAAGCTCTTCTTCGGTCATCACCTTGCCGCGGTCATAAGTGCGCTCGTCGTCCCATTCGAAGGGCTCGCTGAGCCAATCATTCATACCAAGATCGAGGTCGGTAAGCATAATAATCGGTGTTTGCAGACGTTCAGCCGCATCAAGAGACAACGCCGTCATATCAAAGCACTCTTTTGGGCTGGCTGGGAAAAGCACGATATGCTTGGTATCACCATGAGAGGCATAGGCCGAAATCAAAATATCGGATTGCTGAGTCTTGGTTGGCATACCTGTTGATGGACCTGCTCGCTGCACATCAATCAACACAGTGGGTATTTCTGCAAAGTACGCCAGACCGAGAAACTCGTTCATCAATGAGACACCAGGGCCACTGGTTGCAGTGAATGAGCGCGCACCATTCCAGCTAGCACCAATCACCATACCAATCGCTGAGAGCTCGTCTTCCGCCTGCACAACGGCAAAGTTCTTTTTGCCCGTCGCTGGATCTATACGTAATCGAGACGCATACTTTTCATAGGCTTCTGCAACTGAAGTAGAAGGAGTAATTGGATACCAAGCAGCGACAGTCGCGCCGCCATATACCGCACCCAAACCACAGCCTGTGTTGCCGTCGACAAAAATCTTACCCTTAGTTAGATCACGGGTTTCTAAACGCAAACCAAGTGGGCATTCGAAATTGTTTTTGGCGTATCGACAGCCTAACTCCAATGCATGGATATTTGGCTGAATCAGTTTCTCTTTTGCCTTAAATTGATCTTTCACCAGATCGACCAATACAGAAAAATCCATATCGATCAGAGCCGACAAAGCACCGACGTAAACGACATTCTTAAATAATTGTCGTTGGCGTGGATCGGTATATTCCGCGTTAGTGATTTCTGTCAGCGGAATACCGATGTAGTTAATGTCGTCTCGAATCAGACGCAGATCCAACGGCTTAGTGTTGTCATAAATGAAGTAGCCTCCTGGGGCTACTTCACGCACATCAGATGGCATGCTTTGCGGGTTAACCGAAAGCATGATGTCCACAGTATCTCCTCTGCGACCTAAAAACCCATCTTCATTGATACGAATTTCGTACCAAGTCGGCAGGCCTTGAATGTTGGAGGGGAATATATTGCGCGCACTAACAGGAATACCCATGCGGAACACCGCCTTTGCAAACATGTGGTTTGCACTGGATGAACCTGAACCATTTACATTGGCAAATTTAACAACGAAATCGTTCAGCGCTGAAAGTTCTTTCTTACTCATGGAGCCGCTCCCGGTTTGGGTAACTCCCGGTTTGTTTCATCTTGGCCCGCCTTGGTCACAGAGTAGAAAAACTTCTGCATATCCCAAGCACCGGTTGGGCAGCGCTCGGCGCATAGCCCACAGTGAAGACAAACATTTTCATCTTTCGCCATAATACGCGTGGTCGGCAAATCTTCAGAGACATAGATATCCTGACTGATTTCTCTCGCCGGTACCGTGAGTCGCTGACGCAAATCATCTTCGTCCGCATTATCAGTAAAGGTGATGCAATCTGTTGGGCAAATATCAGTACAGGCATCGCACTCGATACATTTTGCTGTAGTGAACACCGTTTGAACATCACAGTTTAGGCAACGCTCTGCTTCATCAAAGGCAGTCGCTTCGTCAAATCCAAGCTCTACTTCTGCGACGGTACTCGCCAATGCTTTTTCTTTTTCCAAATGCGGAACGGCAAAGCGCACGTCATCGGTGACGTTGCTGCCATAGCTCCACTCATGAATACCCATCTTTTGACTAACGAGGTTGGTATAGGGATCAGGACGATCATCGACGCTTTTACCCTGCAAAAACAGATCCATTGACACTGCAGCTTGGTGACCATGAGCCACCGCAGTAATAATATTGGCTGGACCAAAAGCAGCATCGCCACCAAAAAATACTTTCGGGTTGGTCGATTGAAACGTCACCTCATCAACAACAGGATTGCCCCACTCATCAAACTCCAGACCCAAATCTTTTTCGATCCACGGGAATGCAGTTTGTTGGCCAACAGCAATGATGACTTCATCCGCTTCAAGATAGACTTCTTCGCCAGTATTTTTGAGGGTACGCTTACCTGAATCGTCATAGACAGACTCAACTCGCTCGAACGTCATACCCACAAGCTTGCCATTTTCATGAACATAGGCTTTTGGGTTTAGGTCACACTCAAAAGGAATATCTTCGCGCAGGGCATCTTCTTTTTCCCAAGGCGAGGCTTTCATATCTTCATAGGTAGAACGAACGGTAACGATAACCTGCTCACCACCTAGGCGGCGCGCCGTTCTGCAACAATCCATCGCGGTGTTACCACCACCGAGTACCAGCACTTTCTTGCCGATAGATTTAATATGCTCGAAGGCAACACTGAAGAGCCATTCGATACCGATATGCACACTGGCGTCCACTTCTTCATAACCGGGCAGTTTTAGATCCCGACCTTTCGGTGCACCTGTGCCAACAAACACGGCATCGTAGTCTTTATCTAGAATTTCCTTCAAGCTATCAACGCGCTGATTAAAGAGCTGCGTGACGCCCATGTCTAAAATATAGCCACACTCTTCATCCAATACGGATTCCGGCAGGCGGAAAGTCGGGATCTGGCTACGCATAAAGCCACCGGCTTTCGTATTTTCATCATAAAGATCGACGGTGTAGCCTAGGGGCATAAGATCACGCGCGACTGTCATCGCCGCTGGGCCAGCACCGATCAATGCAATACGCTTACCATTCTTTTTGCTCGGGATATCCGGCATGCGGTGCGCAACAGAATCTTTGTGATCTGCCGCGACTCTTTTCAATCGACAAATAGCGACCGGCTCTTCTTCTACTCGACCACGTCGACAAGCAGGTTCACAGGGGCGATCACAGGTGCGACCCAAAACACCGGGGAACACATTTGATTCCCAGTTAATCATGTAAGCATCGGAGTATCGACGCTGGGCAATTAATCGAATGTATTCCGGTACTGGCGTATGCGCTGGACAAGCATATTGGCAGTCAATCACCTTATGGAAATATTCTGGATTCGAAGTGGCCGTGGGCTTCATTCAGACGCTCTTAATAAATATAGTTGTAATGTCAATTTGAAACAGGAATTTAGCCGCGCATACTACCACCAGCAGATCAAGTTTTGTATGCACAAAACCTATACCTGAGCATAATTAAGGTAGAGATCCAAATATTTTTAGAAATTTGCGGACTATATTAAATAATCCGGCATTTTCGCACTAAATAAATCACCAATAAAGCACCTTGGCGAGCTTTAGCGCTCTCGTTCGAAACTGGCATTTTTTCTAGCTTTTACGAGCCCAATCGAGCGCAGAAAGGCCGAAATCTAGCGCTTAGCTTTTTTGCGTCGATTGGGGATGTGAATAGCCCGACCATCGGCACCCAACGCTGCCTCGTGCAATGCTTCTGAAAGTGTTGGATGAGCAAATACCATTCGCGCGATATCTTCGCTCGTCGCGTCGAATTCCATCGACATAACACCCTGCCCAATAATCTCGGAACTATGCGGACCAATGACATGCACACCAATTATGCGATCTGTTTCGGTCTCCGTAATCACTTTTACTAAGCCGACCGCATCGTCCATAGCTTTTGCGCGTCCACTCGCCACAAAAGGAAAGGTCCCTACGCTGTATTCAATTGCTTCAGCCTTGGCATCTTCCTCGGTCTTACCGACCCATGAAATCTCCGGGTGCGTGTAAACCACATTGGGAATGCAATCGTAGTCCATAGCAAATGTTTGCCCTGCAATGCTTTCTGCCACGGCCACCCCTTCCTCTGAACCTTTGTGCGCCAACATGGGACCGCGGACTAAATCGCCAATAGCGTAAACACCGGGAGCACTGGACACGCACTGATCATCAACGTGGACGAATCCACCTTCGTCGATTTGCAACCCTACTTCTGCTGCAACTAACCCTTCAGAGTTGGGTCGCCGCCCTACGGCGACAATCATGCGCTCAACGTTCAAGGTGTGCTCACCGCTCTTATCGGTGTATTTAACACTGAGGCTTTTCTTATTGATTTTGGTGGAGGTCATTCTCGCACCCAATTTAATATCTAACCCCTGTTTCTTAAACTGCCGTAAACCCTCAGCAGCAATCTGCTTATCCGCCGCTGGAAGGAATGAATCCAATGCTTCTAGCATCGTGACTTTGGACCCAAGGCGACGCCAAACGCTACCTAACTCTAACCCAATTACGCCCGCACCAATCACACAAACAGATTTGGGTACTGCTTCCCAGTCCAAGGCACCGGTAGAATCGACTATTAGGTCATCGGTAAGAGGAGCAACGCCGAGCTCAACCGGCGCAGACCCAGCCGCCAGAATGACGTGTTCGGCCGAATAACTTTTCACTTTACCCTTAGTATCAGTAACAGATACAACACGATCAAGCTGCAACTGCCCACGGCCCTTCAACCAGTCAATGCTATTCGCCTTAAACAACTGAGCGATACCACCGGTTAGATCCGCAACCACCTGATCCTTGCGCTTGACCATCTGCGGGACATCCGGCTCCAACCCAGTGACTTTAATACCATGTTGCGCGCCTTGTTTTTCTAGGGTCTCGTAAATTTCGGAGCTTTCAAGCAACGCTTTAGAAGGAATACAGCCCACGTTCAAGCAGGTGCCTCCAAGTGCGGCCTTCCCGTCTTTGCCAATCCACTCATCGACAACCGCCGTTTTCAATCCAAGCTGTGCGCAGCGAATCGCAGCGACATAGCCCGCAGGGCCAGCACCAACAACGATTACGTTATAGTCCGCCATTTACTCTTACCTCAAAGTTTTTATTTTTTTATACACCAAAAACGATACGCATCGGATCTTCTACTAAGTCCTTGATGGTGGAGAGAAAAGACACCGCGCTTTTGCCATCGACGATACGATGATCGTAGGACAGCGCGATATACATCATTGGTCGAACAACGATTTCACCATCCACCACAACGGGGCGCTCTTTAGTTGCATGCATTCCCAGAATAGCGCTCTGTGGGGGGTTCAAAATGGGCGTCGACATCATTGAACCAAAGACACCGCCATTAGTAATAGTGAAGGTGCCCCCTGTCATTTCATCTAACGTCAGTTTCTTATCTCGTGCTCTAGTCGCGTATTCAACAATAGTGCCTTCGATCTGCGAAATAGACATGTCCTGCGCATCGCGAAGAACGGGGACGACCAAGCCATCATCCGTTGACACTGCGACACCTACATCGCAGAAACCGTGATAGACAACATCTTTGCCATCCAACGAGGCATTAATATCTGGGAATCGCTTCAAAGCTTCCGTCGATGCTTTGACAAAAATCGACATAAAACCCAGACGCTGGCCATGTAGCTTTTCAAAACGTTCTTTGTATTTCGTACGGAAATCAATAAACGGTTTCATGTCCACTTCATTAAACGTAGTGAGCATGGCCGTCGTTTGCGTCGCCTCCAAAAGACGCTCAGAAATTCGCGCGCGAATTCGTGTCATAGGCACACGTTTTTGAGGGCGCTCGGAGTCGTCCAGCAAACTCGTAACGGCTTCTGAAGCCTTTGCTGGCGAGGCCTTAGAAACGGGTGCGCTTGCCGGCGCGGCATCAATGACCGCTAGAACATCTTCTTTAAGTACACGCCCGTTTTTGCCACTGCCCTTAATATCATGAAGATCTAAACCATGTTCAGCGACCAGTTTTCGCACTGCCGGGCTGCTCTGTGGCTCTGCTTCGCTGGACTTGTCTTCGTTCGCAGCCGATGCTGACGCGGGTTCAGAAGGCGCTGACGCCACTGCGCCTTCCGCGATCAAGCCCAGTATGTTATTCGCAGTCACTGTTGTTCCTTCCGGTGCAGAAATAGATTCGAGCACACCATCCGCGGTGGCTGGGACTTCGAGGACCACTTTGTCCGTCTCGATCTCCACTAGCACCTCATCGCGCTGAACGGCCTCACCCGCTTTCTTATGCCAGGTCACCACCGTTGCATCCGCAACAGATTCGGGGAGGGTGGGTACTTTTATCTCTATACTCATTGGAAGGTTTCTCTCTGACTGGATTCCAAATTATCGTTGGGCAAACTTTACGTTTTATCGGGGTCTGCCAAACCCAATGCTTGATCGACCAATAACGCTTGTTCCTTCGCATGCGCGTTGGCATAACCCACTGCGGGAGAAGCTGACGGATCGCGCCCTGCATAGCTCACCGTTCGACCTTCTAACAAGCAGCGTTCGATACGATGACGGCTAGAAAACCAAGCACCTTGATTCCTCGGCTCTTCCTGACACCAAATAACTTCAGATGCTTTCTTATACTTATCCATTACCGCATTCATTTCATCATATGGAAACGGATATAGCTGTTCTAAACGCACTATCGCAATGTTGTCTATACCCTCAGCGCGACGCTTTTCCAACAGATCGTAGTAAACCTTGCCGCTACAGATAATTAACCGTTCGACCTTTTTAGGATCGATCTCATCGATTTCATCGATGATCGGTTGAAAGATACCGTCGGACAAATCTTCCAAGGTATTAACGGCGAGCTTGTGTCGCAGCAGACTCTTCGGGGACATGACCACTAACGGCTGACGCAATGGCCTCAGCATCTGGCGACGCAACATGTGGTAACACTGGGCGGGTGTACTTGGCATCACGACCTGCATATTGTCGCGCGCGCAAAGTTGTAAAAATCTCTCAAGGCGAGCAGAAGAATGCTCAGGTCCTTGTCCCTCATAGCCATGAGGTAAGAGCATGACCAAACCACACAACCGCCCCCATTTTGCCTCGCCGGCCGTAATAAATTGATCAATAACGACCTGCGCACCATTGGCAAAATCACCAAACTGCGCCTCCCAAATCACCAATCTGGTTGGATCTGTAGTGGCGTAACCATACTCAAACGCCAACACCGCTTCCTCGGATAGCACCGAATCAAACAGCTCCATTTGTGGCTGATCGCCGGACAGGTTTTGCAGTGGTATATAGGTTTCGCCATTGTGCTGATTATGCAATACCGCATGACGATGGAAAAAAGTGCCGCGGCCGACGTCCTGCCCAGAGATTCGCACTGCGTGACCCTTGGCTAGCAAGGTTGCATAGGCGAGGTTCTCTGCGTAACCCCAATCAACTGGCAAACCACCGGCCGTCATTTTTCGGCGATCTTCAACGATTCTTTTAACACGCGGGTGCAGCTCCAGTCCATCTGGCAACGTCGTTAGCTTGTTTGCCAGTTTTTGCAGATGCTCAAGCGACTCTTTGGTGGGGTATTCATCACGCCATGTACGATTCAAGTATGGCGACCAATCAACGTATAATTTTTCGTCTTTATTAGTTGAGCCATAAATGCCCGGCGCCACGCAATCACCTTTATCCATGTGATCACGAAACTCGCGAACCATTGCATCAGGGGCATCTTCCGCAAGCACTCCGGAACGGATAAGACTGTCCGCATAACGCTGACGGGTCGTTTCTAGCGCCTTTATCTGCCGGTACATCATGGGCTGCGTGGCAGAGGGCTCATCGGCTTCGTTGTGTCCGTGCCGTCGATAACAAATCAGATCAATAACCACGTCTTTTTGAAACTGCATGCGGTAATCATGTGCAATCTGTGCAGCGTAATAAACAGCCTCGGGGTCATCGCCGTTGACATGCAAAATCGGGCACCCAATCATTTTGGCGACATCCGTGCAATAGGTTGTCGAGCGGCTATCTTCAGGATTACTCGTCGTAAAACCAACTTGGTTATTGACGACGATATGAAGCGTTCCGCGGGTGGTATAACCGCGAACATAGGCCATATTAAAGGTTTCCATGACGACACCCTGCCCTGCAAAAGCGGCGTCTCCATGCACAACAATAGGCATTACCTGCGAACCATCACTTTTTCTGCGATCCTGGCGCGAACGCACAGAACCCTCCACCACCGGGCCCACTATTTCCAGATGGGATGGGTTAAATGCCAAGGACACGTGCATCCTGCCGCCGTCGGTTTCTACATCAGAGGAAAAACCTTGGTGATACTTCACATCACCTTGGGAGGAGTCCTCAATGTGCAGCCCCTCAAACTCCGAGAAAAGATCAGCCGGTTCTTTGCCGAGAATATTAACGAGCACATTTAGGCGGCCCCGGTGTGCCATCCCGATCACGGCCTCTTTGATACCGGCCGCTCCGGCTCGACTTATGACTTCTGACAGCATTGGAATCAGACTCTCTCCACCTTCGAGCGAAAATCGTTTCTGACCAACGTATTTTGAATGCAGGTACTTTTCGATTCCTTCCGCTGCTGTTAACCGTCCGAGCAACCACTTCCTTATTTCAAAATCAAAGCTCGGCTTACCCTCTACCGACTCCATTTTGTTACGCAACCAAAGTTTTTGGGTGGTATTGAGCACATGCATGTATTCGATACCAATTGAGCCACAATAGGTTTTCTCTAACCGGCTGACGATATCTCTTAATGTTGTTTGTTCTGGGCCGTGAAAATTTCCAGTATTGAAAGTGACATCAAGGTCGGCCTGATGCAGGCCGTTTTCACGCAATTCCATCTCGCGAACTTGAATTCGCTCCGACTGATCTGTCTCTAACGGATTAACATTCGCCCACTGGTGCCCGCGCATTCGATACGCATTGATCAACTGCTGAACCCTTACTTGTTTGCGTTCATGTTCAAGACTGGAATCGATTACCGGCGCAGCTGTGCCGTTGCGGCTTTGCTTGGCAATTTGGTAGAACTGCTCGCGAATCTTGGAGTGCGCGGTATCCTGCCCCACGCCGTTAACAATCGGCAACTGATCAAAATAAACCCGCCATTCCTCAGCAACGGAATTAGGGTCCTCTAACCAGGCTTCATATTGTGCTTCCAGATACGCGGCATTCCCGCCACCTAAAAATGAAGTGCCATGCAATGCCTTCATCATGACTGGTGTATCGCCTCTATGGGTAAAGATTTATATGAATTTTGCCACTTTCTATAAAAACAAATATCGTCACTAACATCGGCTAATGCTTTCGCTTTTCCGGAGGCTCGAAACTCGGATCAAGCCGACTAGTTCTGGCACATTAGACCAGAATCGCCGTGCTCGCCCCGACAGTTAAATATTACTACAAGTTTTGATTGTTTGCGGGGCGTTTTGTTCAACTTACCATGTGGTAGTGAAATTGTTTCTATTGCAACAGGAATATGAGACTAAAATAGGCGCACTGATCATCAACCGGCGGTTTTCAGATTGACTAACCAAAGCGAACTATTTTCTCAGAGAATTGCATTGTTTTCTGAACCCGATCACCGTGATTTACTCTGCTGTAACCTGCGCGGCATTGAGCGAGAAACTCTGCGTACTGATCAATCCGGCAGTATTTCTCAAACAGCACACCCAGCTGCACTAGGTTCAGCATTAACACACCCTTGGATAACAACAGACTATTCCGAAGCCCTACTTGAATTTATCACGGATCCTTCACCTCGCATTTCGTCGACCATCGATCAGCTGCGTTCAGTCCATCAATTTACCGCTCAAAATTTGCCCGCAGGCGAGCGCTTCTGGGCAAACAGTATTCCTGGCATTCTTGGCTCCGATGAACAAATACCCATAGCCCAATATGGCTCCTCAAACGTGGGGCAAATGAAAACTATTTACCGGCGCGGGTTAGGCCTAAGATACGGGCGCAAAATGCAAACCATTTCAGGGCTCCACTTTAACTTTTCTGTGCCCTCTGCAGCCTGGACTCTGCTACGGTCTAAAGATCGAAGCCTGCTAAGCCTTCAAGAGTACAAGACTCAAAGCTACTTTGGACTAATTAGAAACTTCCGGCGTTGGTTCTGGCTCCTACTCTATTGCATGGGCGCATCACCTATCGTCGGCAAAAGCTTTGTTGAAGGCCGGCAACACAACCTGGTTCCTTTTCCTGGGGACGAAGATCACCTTTATCTGCCTCAGGCTACTAGTTTGCGAATGGGAGACTTGGGATACCAAAGCTCAGCGCAGGATGCGCTCTATGTAAATTACAACCACCTCCATAGTTATATTGGCAGTCTTAAGTCTGCACTAATGGAGCCCTACGCAAAATACGAGGAAGCAGGAACCGAGGATTCCTCCGGTGAATATCACCAGCTAAGCACAGCGGTGCTGCAAATCGAAAATGAGTTTTACAGCACGGTGCGCCCAAAACAAACCGCAAGAAGTGGTGAGACACAGCTGAAAGCGCTGTTAGAAAGGGGGGTAGAGTATGTCGAGGTTAGATGTGTCGACATCAACCCCTACTCTCCGCTGGGTATCGATGAGTCACAAATGAACTTCCTCGAAGTTTTCCTGCTCACATGCCTTTTTGAAGACAGCCCAGAGACAGATGAAGATGAATACGCTCGCATATTGCGCAACCAGAAAACGGTCGTTAACCAAGGCCGAGCTGAAGGAATAACGCTCGAGTGCGGCGAGGATGTGCGTCCGATTGACGACTGGGCATCCGATATATTCGGTAAAATGGAACGCGTCGCCGAAGTAATGGATAGCTTAGTTGAAGACAAACGCTACCAACAAACCGTCAAAGAAGGCATACGCATGATTGAAGACCCCATGCTTACGCCTTCTGCTCGTTTAATCTCTGATATTCGATCATCAGGGAAGAGCTTTCTAGACTGGACCATAGATCAATCAGAAACGTTTCATCAGGAGCTGCTCGCCAACCCACTGCCTGCAGCCGTGCAATCCGAATTTGAGGAGCAAGCTGCTCGCTCTATCAAACTTCAAGCTCAAGCTGAGCATGATGATTCCGCATCATTCAAAGAATTTCTCGCATCTTATTTTGAACAGTATGCGAAATTGGAACCTTGAACTTTCTGGCCCATTTCTATCTCTCGGCACCTGATAAACATCTTATTGTCGGGGGATTTCTTGGCGACTTCGTAAAAGGCCCCTTGCGCGGAGATTTTGACCCCGCGCTCGAGCGCGGCATTCAACTGCACCGCCATATCGACAGCATCACAGACAGCCACCCTGCGCAAAAGAACATCAAGCAATATATGCCCGACGAATACTATCGTTATAGTGGAATCATTGCGGATATGATGTGTGATCACTATTTATCAAAATATTGGCATCGCTTTCATGAAACCACACTGGCAACGTTCAGCGCCGAATGTCTAGCGCTAGTTAAACAGCACCCGTTAATCGAACCTGCTTCTAATGTACTGCGACGGATGGACGACGGGGACTGGCTGCTGAACTATCGCGATCTAAACTATGTCAGTGCCGCAATAGCGCGCATTGGAACCCGATTGCGTTATGCAAATCCATTGGGAGACATTCATAACCTTATGCCAACTTTAGGCGAAAAAATTGAATCTGATTGTCTAAAAATACTCGAAGATACTCAGAGCGCTGTGACAAAATGGCGCTCTATTAATTTAGCGGAAACTGTCTGATGAAAATCTCAATCCCTTTAGTCAACTTTGGCATTTTCTGTGTGACCGCAGCGATGATGCTAATCGCCTATTTCTACTTTCAAAAACACCTTGGGCTTCTACCCTGCCCTCTGTGTGTATCGCAACGCATCTTTGCTATATCAACGGGCTTTATTGCTCTCTTTGCCGCTGTGCACAATCCCTCGGGAATCGGGCAAAGGGTATATAGCATTTTGATTGGGCTGGCCGCCGCCGGTGGTGCTAGCATATCGGGCCGCCAAGTTTGGTTACAGTCTTTACCGGAAAATGAGGTTCCCGCCTGCGGTCCTACGCTCGGATATCTCTACGAATACTTCCCCATGCAGGACGTACTTAACGCCATGTTTTTTGGTGAAGGCAGCTGTGCTGAGATTCATTGGCAGCTCCTTGGCTTGAGCATTCCTGCCTGGACGCTGCTGGCGTTTATTGCCATCATCTCAATATGCGTTTGGCAGTTCATTCGAAGCGCGCGCCTATCGACCAAAGACTAATAAAAAACGCGTAAAAAGGGACCTTTAGGTTCCTTTTTATCTACTCACTGTATCTTACCGAGTGGCGAAAAATTTAATAGCCAGCAGAACGAAAGCCCAAAAAGCACAGCCAAGGGCAAGGCTCGAAAACGGATCCAATCCAACGAATTTATCGAACAACGTATCCTGTTTCACAGTATCATCTTCTTGAGTATCCATCAGGTCACCCTCCAGTAGGTGTATCCCATTTTATAGGCAAAAAACTTAATAGCCACCAGAACGATAGCCCAGACAGCCATATCCAAGCCAATTATCAGTAATAAAAAAGGGCGCTAATCGCGCCCTTTTTTATTTATATACTCTTTATATCTTCGTCATCGAAAGAAGAGCCTACTACTCCTCCGCCGCTGCTTCTGGTTCAAAGTTAGCCTGCAATAGCTCCACATCGAATATCAGTGCTTCGTTTGGGCCAATGCCACGATTGCCCGATGCGCCGTAAGCCAATTCACTTGGAATATAGAACTGCCACTTTGCGCCCTCTTTCATCAGCTGCAGGCCTTCAGTCCAACCCGGAATCACCTGCGTCAATGCAAACTCAACAGGCGTGCCACGCGCAATAGAGCTATCAAAGACTTCACCATTGATAAGCCTACCTTCGTAATGAACTTGCACAGTGCTATCCACTGAAGGAAGATCGCCTTCACCTTCTTCAAGCACGGTGTATTGCAAGCCCGAGTCAGTGGTCACTACGCCTTCTTTTGCTGCATTTTCTTCTAAAAATACTGCGGCACGTTGTGCATTCTCAACGGCCAGCGACTCAAATTCAGCTTGCGCTTCATTCTGAATCTTAGTTTGGAACTCTGTAAATACGCTCTGCGTCTCTTCAGCAGAAAATACAGACTCACCTCCGGCGAGAAACTCTCTTATGCCTTCAACATAAGCCGCTTCATCAATATCGAGCCCTTGTGAAGACAGTTCAGCAGCACCGTTATAGCCAATCAAATAGCTAATTTTCTGCTCTAATGTATTAAGCTCAGCGGCCTGCGCAGAACCTGCTGGCTGCGCGACTTCTGTTGTTGCTTCTTGTTGCGCACCGCAACCGAGGATCAGCAACGCTGATAAGAATAACGTAGTAATTTTCAAAATATTCACAAACAGTCTCCAAGTTAAATTCATTCAAAATCCAATACTGCGTCGACCAACCGATTAATACCTTTCGCGGCTTGACCGATATCTTCTGCCAACATAAATGCAGGCGTTGTTACTAATTTTTTTGCTTTGTCGATATGGATCTCATCAACCGCACAAGGACAATGCGTCGCGTCCATCTCTGAAATGGCATTTGCCGTTTCTTGATCCTGACCTATTGTGCACTCGACCCCTTCACCAAATATTGCAGCAGACATCACCGGTGCAATGCATATCAAACCGATAGGCTTAGATGCTTTGGCAAAGCTCTGTGCTAGCACTAGAAAATCTTGTTGGATTTTCATGCTAGCTCCATCTGTTGCAAAGCTGCACAAATTTTTCGCCGCACCAAAACCACCTGGGACGATCAATGCATCAAAATCATCTGCACTAGCCTCTGTCAAAGGCTTAACATCCCCACGCACAATCCGTGCAGACTCAACCAATACATTCCTCGACTCCCCCTGCGCAACATCACCGGTTAGATGATTAACCACATGCATTTGGACTTCATCGGGTGCGAAGGCCTGCACATTAGCCCCTCGTTGATGTAACCGCAACAAGGTCAGAACAGATTCATAAATCTCAGCGCCATCAAAAACACCGCATCCGGATAAAACTAGTGCTACTTTTGTTGTCATATCTACCTCCCGCTAACGCGTCGATCAACTGCGCTTTTTATACAAAAGATCCCAAACAGAATGACCCAATCGGGTTCCGCGCTGCTCAAATTTAGTCTCTGGGCGCCAAGACGGACGTTCGACATAATCCCCGCTCAACGATTGATTCACAAACGCACCTTCCGCACCCACTGTCTCCAACATTTGTAGTGCATATTCTTCCCAATCTGTGGCCAGATGCAACACTCCCTCTGGTTTCAATTTAGTCGAAATAAGCCGGACAAAGCTTGGCTGTAACAAGCGTCGTTTTTGGTGCTTTTTCTTATGCCAAGGATCAGGGAAGTAGACTTGCACGCGTTCAAGGCTCTCGTCGGGTAAACATTCCAACAACACATCTTTGGCGTCCGCAAGAAAAACTCTAAAGTTACCCAAACTCTGATTAGCAACCATATTCATGGCTCTACCCACTCCTGGCGGATGGACTTCAACACCAATAAAGTCAGTTTCGGCATCGGCTGCACACATGGCTACTAGGGAATCGCCCATGCCAAACCCGATTTCTAATATCCGCGCAGACTGACGACCAAATAGATCATCTAAATCGAGCATTCCATCGGCTATATCAAGTCCATAGGTTTCCCAATGCTTTTCATAGGCAGCTCGCTGGCTCGGCGTCATTCGACCAGACCGAATCACAAACGAGCGAATGGGTTTAGGGCGTATCTGAGGCCTAATATCCACACCGATTAACGTTCAGAAAACGTCCCTCGGCCTACTGCAATCACAAAGCATAGCCAACCCAACAGAAAGAAAAGACCGCCAAAAGGCGTGATGATACCGAGCGCGCTTTTGTCCAATAGCACCAGCAGATAAAGGCTACCACTGAAAAGCAGTATCCCCATCACAAAGGCAATACCAGCAGCCGTTAATACACGACTTCTTTCGAGCCAATTCGCCATCAGTGCAACAGCTATAAGTGCCAGGCTATGAGACATCTGGTACTCCACAGCCACTTGAAATGTATCCAACCGACTCGGCGTAACGACCTCCTTTAGCCCATGGGCCGCAAAAGCGCCTAAAGCAACCGATAAAAATCCATTGATGCCGGCAAAAAAAAGGAAAAAACGTTTCAGGGTTTAAGCCTCAGATTCCATTAGTTTTTTAATCTTCTTCATCGCCGCCGCTTCAATCTGGCGAATACGCTCTGCGGACACGTCATATTCATCGGCCAGCTCATGAAGTGTGGCCTTATCCTCCGCCAGCCATCGTCGCTGCAAAATATCTCTGCTACGCTCATCGAGTAACTCTATACCTTTTTCTAAAATCGCCGAGCTTTTTTGCGAACTATCGCTCTGCTCTAATAAGCGAGATGGATCCTGACTTTTATCTTCAAGATAGTAAGCCGGAACCTGATATGACTCTTCATCATCTGCACCCGCTGGCGCATCAAAAGCTGCATCATGGGCGGACAACCTTCCTTCCATTTCGTGCACATGTGCCACATCTACTCCCAAGTCTTCTGCAATGACAGCTGCCTCTTCATTGGTCAACCAAGAAAGACTCTTCTTTGAGCTTCTCAGATTAAAGAATAGTTTTCGCTGGGCTTTGGTGGTCGCGACTTTAACAATACGCCAATTGCGCAGTATAAACTCGTGGATTTCCGCCTTAATCCAATGCACCGCAAATGACACTAGCCGCACACCACGTTCCGGATCAAAGCGTTTTACCGCTTTCATCAAGCCAACGTTTCCTTCTTGGATAAGGTCACCCAAAGGTAATCCATACCCCGAATAGCTGCGTGCGATATGTACAACGAATCGAAGATGTGCCAACACCATTTGCCGCGCGGCATTCACATCTTCCTCATAGCAATAAGCATGAGATAGCTCTTCTTCTTCCTCACGCGTTAGCACCGGAATACTGTAGACACCCTGAATGTAGGCATTGATATTGCCTCCAGGTGTCAACATGTCGACGGGTTGGAGAGACTTCCCCATTGGACCTACCTGTAGTGCCTTTTAATTTATGAACGGAGACTAAGAGAGCGCGGATTTTAGCACTTCACTGCGAAGGGAAAAACAACTCGCTTTAAGGCAGCTGAATACCAGAACCCTCACCGGGAACAACAATCGAGGATGCCTGCTGGCGCTGCAACTCTTGTAACTCCTTAATTGTCTCATCCATCTGATTTTTGGCCAACTCGCCGAACTTTTCCGCGGCCTCTGCAAGCGATTCGGCTTCAATTTCAAAGTTAATCGGCAAAGCACCAGCGGGTGTCATGATTTGAGTCGCACCCATATAGATGTCGGCACGTGTCTCATCCAGCGCTCCTGTCGCATCAACGGGAAGCAATCTAGTAATCGTTCCTACCTCACGATCAGTGTAGGTTTCTTCCCTATATAGGGACGCGATGTTCATGGTTGGAATAGCAGTGTTATTCATAACGAGTCTTCACTTCTTCTATTGCTCTCGTGAGCGCGGTGGATACCCAGTTGGGGGGCGAGTCTATTTAACAAGATTGGTATGAAAACCTAAGTTTCAAGTGCATATATGCGTCAATACGGAAAGTAAGCGTTCAACTCTACATCAAATAAAAATGTGATGTGCGCACGATATTCCTGAAAGGAATGTTCATAATGAACTTATAACATTAGGAGACTATCATGCTTGCCGTTAATATACTTGACCATAGAGACATAAGAGCACATGAGGAAAAAGAAAATGATCGTAAACATCTTAATAATCACCGTTTTTGGGTTACTTGCAGCTATCGCTAAATCAGAAGCAGATTACGCAAGCCACCGCTAAGTTATTACCCTATTCTACCCCCCCTAGAATATCCTTTGCCCGCACCTTGTGCGGGCTTTTTTTTACCTCCAAAAAGACAGTACCCGCAACAAATCATTGGCGCTCAGATTGTCGGCACCAAAGGAAGCGGCACATAGTTCTAGTTGAGACTGGGATGAAGCATGATCATCAATAGAAAGAATTCTTAGCACTTTGCAAGATATATTTCCTCCGACGCTTAGGGCGTTTACCGGTAGAATACAAAGGCAGGACAATCTAAGCCCTAGAACACCATATTAATCTTCTTTTCAGGAATATCATTGGACACACGACGACTTTCCAGAATTGATCTCAACTTACTTGTTGCCCTCCAAGTGCTTCTTGAAGAGCAGAATGTGAGCAAAGCTGCCGAAAGGTTATACATTACACAGTCGGCCATGAGTAAAACGCTGGCCCGATTGAGAGAACTATTCGACGACCAGCTATTCACTCGTTCTTCACATGGCATGGTGCCAACGCCTGCAGCGATTGAAATTCACGCAAATCTTGAAGAGCTATTGATCAATTTGGATGGATTGATTGGCTACGGCGAAATGAGCCCTTCGCATTTTCGTGGTCAGTTTAATCTATCAGCACTCGATCACTATATTCTCCCTGTAATCCCAAAGCTCGTTGAAGGGCTCTTGTACGAGGCGCCAGAACTAAGCCTGAAGATCTCTCAAAACATTGAAACACAGTTCAAAGGCATGGCAGAGGGACGCATCGACTTATCCATTGGTGGTCGAATGCTCAATCTAGATGATGATTTCATTGCCGAGGTTGTTGGCAAGACCTCACCAGTTCTTTTGATGCGCGCAGACCATCCGCTCAAACAGTTAGACGATCCTTCTTGGCGCGATTTTATGCAATATCCAGAAGTGAAGATTATTGTGCCTAGCGCTGAGTATCGACGTGCGAGCTGGATTCAGCAGAATTTTGCACGCTATCTCGACCTCATGACCGTCATCATGGAAACACCAGACTATCTCCTTGCCCTGCAAACTGTTGCGCACACTGACGCCCTGTTTTTCGCACCGAGACTGAGCCTTGATTTTGTTAAAGCTACGGGTGCACTGACCTCCATGCCGCTGCCTGGGAAAGATGGTCAAGTCGAAATCGAAATTATGATGACTTACCACAAGCGAACAGCAAACTCGCCTATGCATAGATGGGTCAGAGAACAGATCAGCGATCTTTATGCCGACCTACAGGAAAAATTCGACCGACGAAACAAAGACAAGCCCGACTAATCAACTATGCGCCTAGATCGCTACCTAGCTAACAACTCGTCGTTTTCGCGAAAGAAGGTCAAAGCTGCGCTCAAAAATGGCAACGTTCTGGTTGATGGCGAGGTAGCAACAGATCCATCTCGGCATATATCGACCTCTAACCATATTGAATTTTTTGGTCAGCCTCTCACTGAGCGGGGGCCCGGCTATTTTATGTTGTTTAAACCAGATGGTGTCGTCTGCGCCAACCGCGATAAAAACTTTGACACCGTGTTTGATCTTATTGACGAAGAACACCCAGGACTTCATGTTGCTGGACGACTCGATATTGATACGACTGGACTGGTGCTAATAACAGGTGATGGAAATTGGTCTCATCGGATTACCTCACCAAAGTACCAGTGTGTAAAAATCTATCGCGTCTCCACTGCCGAGCTGGTAACGGAAAAAATGATTCAAAAGCTCGAAACCGGTGTCTACATTGGCCAAGAGAAAAAACGCACCGCACCCGCCCAGGTCGAGCAGATCACCGAAGATGAGATTCTTTTAAGTATCACCGAGGGCCGCTATCACCAAGTCAAACAAATGCTCGCTGCGGTTGGCAATGCGGTTGAATCCTTACATCGCGAGCGTATTGGTGCCATTAAGCTAGACGAGAATTTACACCCCGGAGACTACCGTCCACTCACCGAAGCCGAGATTCGTAGTGTCTAAGACAGCGTCTAAGCAACTCTATACTGATATGGCAGCAGAAGCGTTGTTTGAAGCGCTACTATCCACGACAGATGGTGCTTCTGATAGTCGCCCTCTGTGGATCGCGGACGAACAAAAGCTACCGAGCAATTTGATAGCTGGGCTCACACAACACAATGGCTTATTTATCAGCAACCGCTTTGATCAGTATCAATATGCTAGCAACGGCGGAGTCCAGAGCTGGTTTTCCGATATGAATCTAGACGCTCTCCCAGCAAACAGCATCGGGCACATTTTCTTTCGAGTCGCTAAGGAACGAGCGCTAGTGCACCACCTGATTAACCAAGCGACTCGCACCTTACCCATAGGCGGGGCTCTCTGGCTTTCGGGATTTAAAAATGAAGGCATCAAAACCCACATCCAACGCGCACAAGACCGTTTTGACGCTAAAGCTGATATCACTCGACATAAAAACCAACTATATCTGGCTAAGATAATTCGAAAAGATTCGCAGACATCAGACCTACCGGATGACAACTATCCAGTATTACGCCAGATAGAATGCGGCCAGCAGCTCATTTGGACTAAACCAGGCTTATTCGGCTGGAATAAGGAAGATCAAGCAAGCAAACTCCTGATGGATTGGCTCTCGGGCACGCCTACGCTAATCAAGAGCAAAAAAGTTTTAGATCTCGGCTGCGGCTATGGCTACTTATGTCTGCGCGCCGCTGCGCTGGGATCGGCTGAAGTTGTTGCAACAGATAACTGCGCTGCCGCACTCGATGCCTGCAAGAAAAACCTATCTGATAAACAGATTCAAACTGAAGTCATACAAAGTCACGCAGGATGCGGAATCAACGGCTCGTTTGACGCCATTCTTTGCAACCCGCCTTTTCATCAGGGGTTCTCGACCACTTCAGACTTACATCAACTCTTCGTTAAAGAAACAAAACGTTTGTTAGCGTCTGACGGAAAAGCTTGGTATGTGGTGAATCAATTCCTAAACATTGGAGATATCGCAGAAAAAAGCGGCCTTTCTTGCACTGAGGCACACCGCACTAAGAGTTATAAAATCCTAGAACTAAAACACCGCTGACCTATCCTCTAGTTGCGCTCTAACAAACCTCTGCTGTAACGCGCAACACTAGCACTAGACACCCACTTCCTGGCTCAGCGCAACCAGCCTGGCGTTGGTAATCCCTTGGATTGCAAAAACACAGGGTTATATATTTTGCTTTGATAACGCGTGCCGTAATCACAAAGAATAGTGACAATCGTATGCCCTGGGCCAAGCTCTTTTGCCATTTTTACCGCGCCAGCAACATTGATCGCCGAAGATCCACCCAGACACAGGCCTTCTTCTTGAAGTAGATCATAAATATAAGGCAAGGCCTCTTCGTCTGAGATCGAAAAAGGCAAATCAACCTCTGCACCACGAAGGTTTTCTGTCACATGGCTGATCCCAATACCCTCTGTTATAGAGCTACCCTCCGCTTGAATCTCGCCGTCCTTAAAGTATCGATAAAGCGCAGAGCCTTCTGGGTCGGCAAGACCAATTTTGACATCAGGGTTACGTTCTTTTAATGCCTGCCCTACACCCGCAAGCGTTCCACCGGTGCCGACGGCACAAATAAAGCCGTCAATCGTCCCATCAGTTTGTGTCCACACTTCTTGCCCAGTGGTTTCGGAATGAAAGTCTCGATTCGCTGTGTTATCAAACTGCTGCGCCCAGTAAGCGCCTTGATCATGGCTGTCATTCAATTTTTCCGCCATTCGTCGAGCCTGATGAACATAGTGGTTATCGTCGTCGTATCCCGTTGCCTGCACTAAATGTAATTCAGCACCGAGCAATTCGAGCTGTTCAATTTTTTCCTTGCTCTGATTCATTGGCATGACTATCACTGCCTTATAACCCAATGCATTGGCAAGTATCGTTAGCCCAATACCCGTATTGCCGGCAGTTCCCTCAACGATAGTGCCACCAGGTACCAACTCTCCTGAAGCTTCAGCAGCGCGAATGATCCCCATTGCAGTGCGATCTTTAACTGAACCCCCGGGATTAAGAAACTCGCACTTACCATAGATCTCACATCCAGTTTGCTCGGAAACTTTGCGCAAGCGAATGAGTGGGGTATTTCCTATCAGCTCTGGAAGAGATGATGTAGCCATAACAATAAACGCCTAAATCCTATTTAAGTGGAGAGTAGCTGCTATTCGGCCCGCTGCCAACGCATGAGGGCAAAGAATTAAAAGTTGCTTCCTCAATCAACCTAGAACGTTCTTTCGACGTTCTGATTTTCAAGTTTGTGGATAGGGCAACGCGTGTGTAAAATGGCCAGCCTTTTTGGCTGCGCAAAACCGAAAGTTATGCGCAAAACCATCCTTAAATATATGAATTATAAGGATTTTTTATGTCATCTGGTCTTTACCATCTAGATGAGTTTAAAGACAATTGCGGTTTTGGGCTAATTGCCCATCTGAAGGGGCAGCAAAGCCATAAGTTGCTCCAAACCGCAATAGAATCTCTTACCTGTATGACCCATCGTGGCGGTATCGCAGCGGACGGTAAAACAGGGGATGGATGCGGCCTGCTCATCCAGAAGCCGGACTCGTTCCTGCGCACGGTTGCTAAAGACGAGCTAAATATCGATCTGCCTGAGCTGTATGGTGTGGGGGCAGTCATGATGTCGCCAGACGAAGGCTTGCGCAAAAAAGAAAAAGAAATTGTCGCAGAGCAAATAGAAGCGCGAGGACTCGAGGTCCTCGGCTGGCGCGATGTACCCACCAACAGTGACTGTCTTGGTCCCATCGCACTCGACTGCATGCCACAAATCGAGCAGATATTTGTAGGGCCAGGCAAACACAATGCGACCCAGTTTAACGCCGAGCTTTTCATAGCGAGAAAAAAAATCGCGATGGTTCTGCAGCCACATAAAGATTTTTATGTGGCGAGCCTATCGACGACAGTATTGAGCTACAAAGGCTTAATGATGCCAGCAGACCTTACATCGTTTTATCCGGATCTGGGCGATGAACGAATGTCGACGGCGATCTGTGTATTCCACCAACGCTTTTCCACTAATACCCTTCCACGCTGGCCTTTGGCACAACCGTTCCGGATGCTTGCACATAATGGCGAAATTAATACGGTTACCGGCAACCGCAACTGGTCGGTTGCACGAACACCATTACTGAAATCTGAGCTACTCGGTGACCTTTCCGATATATCGCCAGTCGTCAATCGCCGCGGTTCGGATTCATCAAGCCTCGATAACATGCTTGAGCTTCTGGTATTGGGCGGCATGGAATTACATCGTGCAGTGCGCATGCTGATCCCACCCGCTTGGCAAAACATACGTACGATGGATCCGGCGCGGCGTGCATTCTTCGAGTACAACGGGCTTCATATGGAACCCTGGGATGGCCCGGCTGGATTAGTTATCACAGACGGTAGATATGCCGTATGTACACTGGATAGAAATGGTCTACGGCCGTCGCGCTGGGTGATCACAAAAGATGATTTTATTACTGTTGCATCGGAAGTGGGCACTTACTCTTACGAGCCAGATCAAGTCGTTGCAAAAGGTCGACTGGGCCCAGGGCAAATCCTTTCCATCGATACACTTGAAGGTAAACTTCGCCATACCGATGATATTGACTCTGACTTGCAAAGTAGAAATCCCTACAAAGAGTGGCTGCGTAAAAACGCGAAGCGCATACGTGGCGATCTAATCCCGGCAGCTGAAATTTCGGAATTGTCCGAAGACGAACTGTCACGCTATATGAAACAGTTCCAAGTCAGTTTTGAAGAGCGCGACCAAGTTATTCGTCCGATAGCCGAAGCTGGCCAAGAAGCCGTCGGATCGATGGGTGATGACACACCCATGGCAATACTGTCGAAAAAGAACCGTTCCTTATACGACTTTTTCCGCCAGCAGTTTGCGCAAGTCACGAATCCACCCATCGATTCACTGCGAGAAGCCATCGTAATGTCTCTCGAGACCTGCTTTGGACCGGAATCCAATGTATTCGAGGAGACAGAAGATCACGCCTGCAGAGTCATTTCGTCGACACCCGTTCTTTCCACCGCTAAGTTTCAGGCGCTGCTCGATCCCGAGTCTGAGGTGCACCTGCCTTCGCAAGAATTTTCACTCGCATATAACCCCGACCAAACAGATCTCAAAGCCGCAATCCTAGCACTCTGCGATAAAGTCGAGAACGCGATTCGCTCTGGAACAGTGATTGTTGTATTGACTGATCGCTACCTCAGCACAAGCAGCCTTCCGATTCACGCATTGCTAGCGACCGGTGCTGTTCATCACCGACTAGTGAAAACTGGCCTAAGGTGCGGTGCAAATATCATTGTTCAGACAGGTACTGCTCGTGACCCTCACCACTTTGCATGCCTACTCGGCTATGGTGCAACAGCGATTCATCCTTTCTTGACTTACCGCATATTGCGAGATCTGGTAGACAGCGGCGAAATGATGATCGAAAGATGGGAGTCCCTTAAGAATTACCGCAAGGGAATCAACAAAGGTCTACAGAAAATCCTATCTAAAATGGGTATTTCAGCGATCGCATCATATCGAGGGGCCCAACTATTTGAAGTGGTAGGCCTTGATAAAGACATAGTAGACCTTTGTTTTACAGGCACACCCAGCCGAATTTCTGGCGCCAACTTCGCCGACTTACAGAGCGATTGTGCTGAGCTGTCTAAGAATGCTTGGAAAGCGCGCAAGCCCATTTCGCCAGGCGGATTATTAAAGTATATCCATGGTCAGGAGTATCACGCATACAACCCCAACGTCATTGAATCGATGCACAAGTCAGTGAAGCACTCTGACTTTAGCGCATGGCTGGAGTATTCGCGGCTAATTAATGAACGTCCAGCAGCCACTCTGCGCGATCTACTGGCATTAAAATTGAGCGATAATCCGATCGATATCAGCGAGGTTGAACCGATCTCAGATATCGTGCGTCGATTCGATTCGGCAGGAATGTCACTTGGAGCACTCTCGCCAGAAGCACACGAATCATTGGCTGAAGCCATGAATACGCTAGGAGGCCGTTCCAACTCAGGTGAAGGCGGCGAAGATCCGAAACGATACGGCACGATTAAAACCTCAAAAATTAAGCAGGTTGCCTCTGGCCGATTTGGCGTTACACCCCACTATTTGATGAATGCGGAAGTCATTCAGATTAAGGTCGCGCAAGGCGCCAAGCCTGGCGAAGGTGGGCAACTGCCCGGTGGCAAGGTCAACTCGTTGATCGCGCGTCTGCGTTACTCAGTGCCTGGCGTTACCCTGATCTCCCCTCCACCACATCATGATATCTACTCGATCGAGGATTTGGCTCAGCTCATCTTCGATCTGAAACAGGTCAACCCCAAAGCGTTGATTTCAGTCAAGCTCGTGTCACGACCTGGCGTGGGGACCATTGCGACCGGTGTCGCCAAAGCCTACGCTGATTTAATTACTATTTCTGGCTACGATGGCGGGACCGCAGCAAGCCCTATTTCTTCGATTCGCTATGCTGGCTCGCCCTGGGAACTGGGACTATCTGAAACACACCAAATGCTGCGCGCCAATGACCTGCGTGGCAAAGTGCGGGTACAAACAGATGGCGGTCTAAAATCTGGTCTAGACGTGGTGAAAGCAGCAATTCTCGGTGCAGAGAGCTTTGGTTTTGGCACTGGGCCGATGATTGCATTGGGTTGTAAATATTTGCGTATCTGCCATCTCAACAACTGTGCAACAGGTGTCGCAACACAAGATGATCGTTTGCGTGACGAACACTACATTGGCACCGTAGAGATGGCAAAAAACTACTTCTCCTATATGGCTGAAGAAACGCGCATGTGGATGAGTAAACTCGGTGTCCGTAAACTCGAAGATCTTATTGGCCGTGTAGACTTACTTGAACGCCTAGAGGGACAAACCGAGCGACAAACAAGATTGGACCTTTCACCGATTGTCCACACCGATGAGCTTCTAGAATCTAAACCCCAGTTCTGTACTGTGGCGAAGAACGCGCCTTTTGACAAAGGCCTATTGGCGGAAGAAATCGTTAGCCAAGTGCTACCCGCCATCGATAGTAAATCCGGTGGTGAATTTAATTTTCAAGTCACTAATTGCGATCGCTCAATTGGAGCAAGAGTATCGGGGGAAATCGCGCTTCGCCATGGCAATCGTGGCATGGACGATGCACCCATACGTCTAAACTTCAAAGGCGTAGCTGGCCAAAGTTTTGGTGTATGGAATGCTGGCGGGTTAGAACTTTATCTCGAAGGTGATACAAACGACTACGTTGGCAAGGGTATGGCTGGCGGGAAAATTGTTCTGTTCCCTCCAAAGGAGAGCGAGTTCAATTCTCGTGACACCAGTATTATGGGTAACACTTGCCTCTATGGCGCTACGGGTGGAAAACTATTCGCAGCGGGCCGCGCAGGCGAACGCTGTGCTGTACGCAACTCGGGCGCCCATGTCGTAGTAGAAGGAACAGGTGACCACTGCTGCGAGTACATGACCGGTGGTGTCGTTGCTGTCCTAGGTTCCACTGGCGTAAATTTCGGCGCTGGAATGACCGGTGGATTTGCCTATGTATTGGACGAAGATAGAAGCTTTGTCGACAAATATAATTCCGAACTAGTTGAATTAGAGCACATCACGTCTGAGTCTTCCGAAGGTTATACCACGCACCTACTAGGAATGATTCGCGAGTTTGCCACCGAGACGGGCAGTGAATGGGGCTGGGAATTACATAATAATTTTGACGACTACGCCTACAAGTTCTGGCTAGTTAAACCAAAGGCTGCGAGCTTGAACGATTTACTGCAACGCACAGTGTCGAACCCGCAGTGACGGAGATCAGAAATGCCTGAACGGTTAAATAATCATTTCCAGTTTCTCGACGTAAGTCGCAACGAACCGAAAAAGCGTTCAATGCGTAAGCGTCAAGAGGAGTTCGTAGAAATATACGAACCCTTCAATCGACATCAGGTCGCCGATCAATCTCACCGCTGCCTAGAGTGCGGAAACCCTTATTGCGAGTGGAAGTGCCCCGTCCATAACTACATACCCAACTGGCTTAAATTGGTCGCCGAAGGGAATATTATGGAAGCGGTCGAACTATGCCACCAGACTAACTCACTGCCGGAAGTATGTGGCCGGGTATGCCCTCAAGATCGCCTTTGTGAAGGTGCCTGCACACTTAATGATGGCTTCGGCGCAGTCACTATTGGCAGCGCGGAAAAGTACATTACCGATACCGCGTTTGCACTTGGCTGGAAGCCAGACATGTCCAAGGTTGTATGGACAGACAAAAAAGTCGCTATCGTTGGAGCGGGGCCTGCAGGCATTGGCTGCGCAGATATACTCATTAGAAACGGTGTGCGACCCGTAGTTTTTGATAAATATCCAGAAATCGGAGGCCTTCTTACATTTGGTATTCCGCCATTCAAACTCGAAAAGAAAGTGATGCAGCGGCGGCGCGAAGTGTTTGAAGAAATGGGCATTGAGTTCCGACTCAACACCGAAATTGGCAAAGATATTAGTTTTGAAAAAATCTTAGCAGACTATGATGCCGTTTTTCTGGGCATGGGCACCTACACTAGCATGAAGGGTGGCTTTGAAGGTGAAGACCTTCCTGGCGTGCACGATGCGCTGCCGTTTTTGATATCCAACATCAATCGCGTCATGGGCATAGAAAAAGACGCATCTGAGTTTATCAGTATGGAAGGTAAAAACGTCGTCGTACTTGGCGGCGGCGATACGGCCATGGACTGTGTCCGCACCTCCGTGCGCCAAAGTGCCGCATCTGTAACCTGTGTATACCGCCGCGACGAAGCCAACATGCCTGGTTCAACCAAAGAAGTCCAAAATGCCAAGGAGGAAGGCGTTAGATTTATGTTTAATCGTCAGCCTCTCGAAATTATTGGCACAGAGAAAGTAGAAGGCATAAAAGTGATCGAAACCGAGTTGGGCGAACCAGACGAAAACGGGCGCAGAAGACCGGTTGATATCCCTGGAAGTGAAAAAACACTCGATACTGACATTGTCATTCAAGCATTTGGTTTCCAACCAAGCCCAGCAACTTGGTTCAATGAACACGATATCAAAGTGAACAGCTGGGGCGGTGTTGTCGCGGAAGAAGAACAAGAATTTAAATTCCAGACGACTAATGCAAAAGTGTTTGCTGGCGGCGATATGGTAAGAGGGTCTGACTTAGTCGTCACCGCCATCTGGGAAGGTCGTGAAGCCGCGTCCGGAATACTCGACTACCTGGACGTATAACCATGAATCACCCCGAATTAAAGAATGATCGCTTCCTGCGCGCTTTGCGCCGAGAACCTGTGGACATGACTCCAGTTTGGATGATGCGGCAGGCAGGGCGCTATCTTCCCGAATATCGTGCTCTGCGTACTAAAGCCGGTTCTTTTATGGATCTCTGCACCAACCCTCAGTTGGCTTGCGAAGTCACGCTGCAACCATTGGAGCGCTTCCCTCTTGATGCGGCAATTCTATTTTCAGACATTCTCACCATTCCCGATGCTATGGGCCTAGGCCTTTACTTTGCAGAAGGTGAAGGCCCGAAATTTCGCAAGCCTGTGCAAACTCCCGAAGCTATTAGCACGCTCGAGGTCATTAACCCGGAGAAAGATCTTTCTTACGTGACCGACGCTGTCCGGCTGATCAGAAAAGAACTCAATGGTCGCGTCCCGCTCATTGGTTTTTCTGGTAGCCCTTGGACACTGGCAACCTATATGGTCGAAGGGCAGTCAAGTCGCGATTTTAAGCGCATCAAAACAATGGCTTATCAGCAGCCTGAAGCGATTCATGAATTGCTATCCAAATTATCCGAATCAGTCTATGTCTATCTGCGCGCGCAGATTCTAGCTGGTGCTCAAGCTATTCAGATTTTTGATACTTGGGGCGGCGCGCTCAGTCATTCTGCATATGAAGAATTTTCACTGGGATATATGGCCGATATCGTCCAGAAATTAAAAAATGACGAGGACTGCGCGCAAACTCCCGTTATTTTATTTACTAAAAATGGCGGCCAATGGATCGAGAAAATTGCCCAAACAGGTTGTGATGCTGCAGGACTAGATTGGACAACTGATATCGGTATCGCCAAGCAAGTAGTAAATGGAAAAATTGCTCTGCAAGGAAACATGGATCCAGCCATACTATTGAGCTCCCCAGACTGTATTCGCCAAGAAGTCGAACGTATTTTAAAGGCTTATGGCAACGCGCCTGGGCACATTTTCAATTTAGGACATGGCATCACGCCAGACGTACCAGTTGAGAACGCAGCTGCATTTATAAAGTCTGTACATGAACTCAGTGTGAACTAGCTCTCAAACCTGTTTTATCAACGTTTATCCGAAATCAAATTACCTGCATATTAGTTGCCTTAAATTAAGCTTCTAAAGTGCAGCTTGGCTAGGAGTAGTCGAGCAATGTACTTTTCGATTGATTTTTCGGAGTATTCTCAATAGCACATGTCTGAGCTCGAACGTGTCAAAACAGAGGTAATGGAATTAAAGCTGGGCATGTATGTGTCTGAGCTGGATAGACCTTGGCAGCAAACTAATTTCCCTCTTCAAGGCTTTCGTATTCGCTCCAAGCGCGAACTCGGCGCATTAAATTCTGTGTGCGAGTATGTCTACGTTGATGTGACCAAAAGCAAATTCTCCGACGACGGCGAAGCCAAGCAATTCTTTAGTACAAAATCATCAAAGGTCAAAGAAAAAGCGGTTCGAAAATCTACCAAAAAATTAGATATCTCACATGGCCGTTATGAGAATATTACTGAACTTCCGGATCAAAAAGATTTTGACCAGACATCGACCAGTTTTACGCGAGTCCAAAATTCTCTAAGTACAATTCACGACGATATTCTCGCAGGTGCAACGCTGGATGAGAGTGCACTTAATGACACCTCTAGTGTAATTGTGGATGCAGTAGTTAAAACCCCGACAGCCGCTTTTTGGGCCGCACTGTTGCAAAAGCACGACGATCAGATCTATAACCATGGTTTACGCGCTGCTACTTGGGGGTTAATTTGTGGGCGTCATATGGGCGTCGACACGGTCGACCTCAAGCGCCTAGCTCAGGGACTGCTGCTGAAAGATGTCTATCGCCTTTCTGAAGATCGCGAAGTTAAGAACACTAGTGACGCCATACTAACGAGTGTCGAGCTTTTGCAAGAAACCGGCGTTCACCCAAAAGTAATCGCGGTAGTAAAATACCATCGTGAACGCTTCAATGGCTCCGGGAAACCTTTTGGTCTCGTCGGCGAAAAAATACCATTTATGGCGCGCATTGCCGCTGTATCAACTGCCTATGACTTGGTTCTACATCCTATCAATCCAAAAAAAGAACCCATGTCTCCATCGCAAGCGACCAAAATGCTTTATTCACAGAAAGGCCGCGCTTTTCAAGAAGAGCTTGTCATCGAATTTATCGAAGCAATGGGACTCTACCCGCTTGGCACACTAGTGAAACTATCCAGTGGCGAGAAAGCTGTCGTAGTAAAACAGAATGTTGGTCGCCGACTTAAGCCATCTGTACTTATTCTGGATGATAGTTACACAGCAAAGCCTGGCCGCACTATCGACCTTTCTGAAGAAACTGAAGTGAGCATCGAGGAAGATTTACCCGCAGAAGCAGGACTCGATCCCGGTTCTTACAGCGAAGTATTTGAAGACGCATTTAAGAATCTATTGGATTCCGAAGGGGAATCGAAGAATGACAAGAAAGGCTTGATGTCTAAAATTTTCAACCGCGACTAAAGGCTTTCGCTTTCTAATTGACCAAGCGCGGCTAGCGCCGTGCCCATATTCAAAGCTGCGCCTTCGGATAGCTTATCTGTAAATCTTATATCGGCTTCTTTTGGTAACACCAGAATAACCGTTGAGCCCAAATGGAAACGACCGAACTCTTCGCCTTTATTATATTGTTTCCCAACGCTCTCATTCAGTTCAACGGACTGCCGCGATCTACGAATACGCCCCGTTGCCGTGGTTTCCATACCACCCACAATCATCGCTCCAACCATCACCAGTGCATAAGTAAAATCAGGTGTCTGAAACTGAGCGACAATACGTTCGTTTCGAGAAAACAATCCATCAACCAGCCTCGCCGTTTCGTTATTAACTGAGAAAAGTTTGCCCGGAACGTAGGTCACGCCGATCAGCTTGCCAGCCAAAGGCACATGTACACGGTGATAATCTTTAGGTGAAAGGTAAATCGTTATAAAGTGACCAGATTCAAGCTTATCGGCCAATACTTCGTCCACGACCAGTTCATCCACGCTATACAGAATATCTTTCGCCTGAACCAACAAATGCCTTTGCAAGCTACCAAAAGCAGACACAGCACCGTCCGCTGGGGAGACCATCGTATTTAACGCACTATCTATAGGGCGTGCCTCTGGTTCCAAAGCACGAGTGAAAAAATCATTAAAGCTGACATACCCTGAAGCGTCTTTTATATTTGCGTGCGCAAGATCAACTTGATAGTAATGACAAAACAAGCGAATCAGCAAATTCTTAAACGGACGCCAACGACATTCGGCCAAGCGACCAGCTAGCTCAGTTAAAAGTTTCTTGGGCAACACCTTCTGTAAAGTAACAAACGCGCTCACAGCCAATCTATCCTTCCTATCTTCTAAGAAATTTGCGCCAGCAGCGTTTGGTAGCTCTGTAGTCTGCGCGCGTCGATTTCCCCGGTTTTCGCCAATGCCTCTGCTGCACAACCAGCTGTACCCTGATGTGCGCAGTTTCTAAAACGACAGCTCGCAGCAGCTTCCAATATTTCAACAAAGCCCGCCTCTAGCTCAGCCTGATCATAATGGCTAAGACCAAATTCACGGATACCTGGCGAATCCATAATTCGACCTCCGTCTGCCAACGCAAAAAAATTGGTTGTCGTGGTGGTGTGCTTGCCTTCTTCTTTGAGACTGGACAACTCGCCAACACTGGCCTCCGCATTGACACAGAGCGCGTTAACTAACGACGATTTTCCCGCCCCAGACTGTCCAACTAACACGGATACTTTTTTAGCTAGTCGCTCTTTCAAGTCACCAAGACCATCGCCATTTTTTGCGGACACCCAGCATATTTCTAATCCTAGCGATGGGTAAAGATTTGCGATCTCCCGCAATCGCTCTGTCGCTTCAATATCTGATTTATTGACCACTAGAATCATTGGAATTGAACAATTCCGCGCGGCGACCCAGTAGCGATCAATAATATTGAAATGTGGTTCTGGCTGTGGTGCTACAACGAGCACAATTTGATCCACGTTGGCTGCTATTATTTTTCGTCTGCCAAAGCCATCGGTTCGAAAAAACTCCGCGCGACGTGGTTTAGTATCCACCACGTAGTAACCGCCTGCGCGCTGCTCTATAACAACCTCATCACCACAGACCAAGGATTTATTACGGCTGTTAGTTTCAGCTCTATGCTCCGTTTCGTCGGGCAAACAAACAATAGCAGTGGCGCCATAGAATCGTTTAACGACCGCTCTGATTTCAGAAATAGCCATCAAGGTTTTTCAGCGATTAGCAAAGTGACTCCATTTCTTCTGAGAAGGGTTCTTGATCCCTGCAGATTTTACCGTAAGCTTTCGGGCAAACCCACCAACCTAATTAGCAAGCCAATGTCAGAACAGCACCCACAATACAGTGATCGTAATCTTATCTGGCTCGATATGGAAATGACCGGATTGAACCCCGATACAGACTTAGTCATTGAAATCGCCACACTCGTCACTGATGCCGACCTCAATTTGATTGCCGAAGGCCCTATTGTGGCTATTCACCAATCTGTCGAGGTAATGAACGCGATGGATGAGTGGAATACCAATCAACATGGAAAATCGGGGCTAACTCAGAGAGTGCTCGAAAGCACATATAGCGAGGCCGATGCAGAAAATCAGACCATCGAATTCTTGGAAGCCTTAGTGCCCGCCGGCAGCTCTCCAATGTGTGGCAATTCCATTTGTCAGGATCGCCGATTTATGGCGCGCCACATGCCAAAACTTGAGCGATATTTTCATTACCGCAACCTGGATGTCAGCACGCTAAAAGAACTCGCGGCGCGTTGGAAACCATCAGCAATGGAAGGGTTTAGCAAAAAGGGCAGCCATCTAGCCATGGATGATATTCGTGATTCGGTCGACGAATTACGTCACTATCGTAAGACCTTAATCCAGCTTTAACGTTATTTTTTAGTGCCTAATCATCCGCGCGCAATCGTCCGCCGGGCAAGAATTGCCAAGTTCGGATAAATACGATCTTATCGTAGCGATCGGCAGTACCTGCAGGAAAACTGTTAAATGGGGCAGAAGATCGAGCAATATCCAACGCGGCCCGATCAAGGACAAGCTCTCCTGAGGACTCAAGTATTTCTAATGACTCCAACGTCCCATCTTGAAGTATCGTCATCATCATGCGCAGGCTGCCAAACAGACCCTGCTCTAGCGATGCTGTTGGATAGTTGGCATTTCCGTTTGCGATAATTCGGTCTTGAAGATGAACTTGATACGCTGCATCGTCTCGCGCTTTGGCAGACACTGACGTGATGGTGCCGATCCGAGGACGCTTAGCATAATCCTGTTGCAGAACATCAAGTCTCGCCGCTATAGCGTTCCGGCGGGCAATTTCTTGAGATTCACGGGCAACACCCTCTTCCTCCGCTTCCAAATCTGCTCGAACTGGTTCGTTAGTATCAGTCGTCGTGGCGATAACCTGAGTCCCAGTGCTTTCGGCAGCAAAATTGGATTGTTGTAATTCCGCACCCTCTGCATCATTTTGTCCTAGCGCGGAATCGGTTGTTTTAGAAGTAAGCTCAAGCGTTTCCTCTTCTGTACCACTTGCTTCTTGGTTTTGCTGTGCCCAAAAATCGGCGTCCTCAGGTGTCGAATCCGAATAATGGGTAACAAGAGTGATATTCAAGTCTGCCATGGCGTCTTGCAGCTCCCTTGTATCGAACACTAAGCCAAAAATCAGGCACGCGTGTGCCGCTGCTGCAAAAAACAGCCCAAAACCCAAGCGATCTGCACTATGGGCATTTATTTCGTATGCTGAATCAGCTACTTTCATCCCTAAGCCGTGTGAAAATAGCATTCATTAATTTTTCGCCAATACGGATATTTGCGCCCGCGTCTATCTCCCTTACACAGGTTGGGCTGGTGACATTGATTTCCGTCAGGTAATCACCGATAACATCAAGGCCCACAAACATTAATCCTCTCTCTTTTAAAGCGGGTGCAACCTGCTCAGCAATCCAGTGATCTCTATCAGACAAAGGCCGTACCTCGCCTTTTCCTCCAGCGGCAAGATTGCCTCTTGTCTCCCCCTGCGAAGGAATTCGCGCCAAGCAGTGCGACATGGGCTCGCCGTCAACCATCAAAATTCGTTTGTCGCCATCTCGAATTTCCGGCAAATATTTCTGAGCCATAATTTGATGCCGACCATGGTCGGTCAATGTTTCGAGAATAACGCTAAGATTATGCTCCTCGGGCTTAGCACGAAATATAGAGCTCCCGCCCATGCCATCAAGCGGCTTGTAGATGACATCTTGATGCTGCTGATGAAATGCTTTTAGCTGTGTGTTGTCGGCACTAACAATCAACGGTGGGCAACACTCCGAAAACTCCGTGGCAAACAGTTTTTCATTGCAGTCGCGTAAACTGCGCGCTTTATTTACTACCAGTACTCCCTGAGACTCTGCTCTCTCCAACAGATAAGTACTATAGATATAGTCCATATCAAAAGGAGGATCTTTGCGCATTAACACGACATCGAGATCGGACACATCTATGTCTTGCCACTCGCCAAGCACATACCAGGGAGTTTTCGCCAAGTCGATATCCAGCTTTGCAACTCTGGCTCGCACCAGACTGACTTCGAGACGAAGATCTTGCTGTTGCAAGTAGTAGACTTCACAGCCCTTTTCTTGAGCGGCCTCAATCAATGCCAGTGATGTGTCTTTTTTGATGTTCAATCCATTGATTTCATCCATCAATACGCCAATTCTATATATCTTAGATTGCTTTGTAGCCATAGAGCGTTTAGAAAACGAGTGCTGTAGTTGGCTCGGCATATTATCAGAACGGCACTAAAACAGCGCATTTAAGGAGAAGCCTGTAACTGCAAATTCGAGACCTATCTCACATAGTTACCCATTAAGCTCTAACCACCAAAATACGCTGTTGTTTTCTCTATTTACTTCATACAAGATGACGCGCATCAAGCACTTAAAGTACTTTAAACCATGGAACAACAGACATGAAAGTGATGGTCGTCGACGACAGCAACACTATTCGTAAAACTGTAGAAACCATACTTAACAAGAATGGCTGCGAGGTCATCACGGCGATTGATGGCTACGACGCCCTTGCGAAGATTGCCGATTCTCGCCCAGATCTCATCTTTATCGACATTATGATGCCTCGGTTAGATGGATATCAGACCTGCGCGCTTGTAAAAAATAACCCCGAATTTCGAGCCACCCCTGTTGTCATGCTTTCGAGCAAAGACGGCCTTTTCGATAAGGCGAAGGGGCGCATCGTGGGCTCAGATCAATACCTGACCAAGCCTTTCAGTAAAGACGAATTGCTTGGAGTTTTTGAACAATATCGTGACCGCGTGTGACAAAGACAATAATTCTAGAGGGAATTAATAATGGCTAAAGTACTTATTGTCGACGACTCGCAAACTGAGACTAAGCGTTTTATCCAATTTCTCGAAAAAAACGGCCACTCTGTTCTCACCGCAACGAGCGGCGAGCACGGTATAACCGCAGCGAAATCTGAATTACCAGACTTAATACTGATGGATGTAGTGATGCCCGGCCTAAACGGGTTTCAGGCGACACGCCAGCTCACGCGAGAAGACACCACGAAACATATTCCAGTCATCATTGTGACGACTAAGAATCAGGAAACTGACAAGGTCTGGGGAAAGCGACAAGGCGCCTCAGCTTACCTCACCAAACCTGTCAGCGAAGACCTACTTACCAAAACTATCAATACGCTATTGAACACCTAACCATGAGCAATAGCCTATCCCTCTTCCAAGCATTACAGCAGCTCACACAGCGAGTTGCTGAATTCGCGGCGCCGATACCAGACCAATCAGATTCTGCCGAAAACTGGCAGGCAATCGTATTTGAACTCATGGGAAACAATTTTTTTCTTCCCATGAAACATGTGAAAGAAGTCTTCCCCACCCCCGGTGTAACCCGTATACCAGGCGTACAAAAATGGGTGAAGGGTATCGCCAACGTCCGCGGTGAAATCTTAGCTTTGATTGATTTAAATGATTTTTTTGCTACAGGGCGAGCATCCAATCCAGTACTCAGCCGTGTTGTTGCCGTTGAAATTGGCGAAATGCGATTTGGGATGGTGGTAGATCGGGTAGTAGGGATGCGGCAAGTCAACCAAAGCGCAGTTCAAAGCGGTGCCGCAGTAAGCTGCCCGTCGGAGATTATGAATTACGTTTCTGGTGCAGTTCAACTTGATGATAAAGAGGCGAATCTATTCGAGCCGCTGAAAATCATTAAAAGCGACACTTTTGATAACGTATCAACTTTGTAAAAAGTATAGCCAGCCTCGACTGGTCAATAGCGTATAAGGTAAATAGTATGGCAAGCTCAGCAAGTTCTAGAAGAATATTTGTTACAGCGCTAGTTGCAATTGTAGCCATTGCAGCTGTTTTGGCGCTATGGAGCCTGATAGATTCGGCGGTAAAAGCTCGGAAAGATCGTGCTTCTCAAACCTATCTGAATGATATGCAATCTCAAGCTTATGATTTGCTAATTCATGCGCAAGAAGCCACATTAGGTAACGCGGAATCTATCGCTCTGTTGCCCACCCTAAGTACTGGACTAAGCAATACCAAAAGTCAATTTGATCAATCCGAAAAAGAGCTGGGTACACCAGAACGCCTTGAGCTTGGCCAACAAGTTACCCAAATTAGCAGCAACATTAGTGCGATAAACGAACAAGCCGAAAGCGTTGTTTTCTTGAATGATCAGCTCGAAACTCTCGAGCAAAGTATTCCTCAAATTCAACAGGCATACACCAATGTTGTTGATACAATGCTCCGTTCCGAAACACCTTCCGACCAGATTGCAGAAGCACAGGCGCAAGTCTGGCGCGCAGAAAGAGTACTCACCAGCTTAAATAGAATTCTTATTGGTACCGATGACCCTGTCGCAGCTGCCGAGCAGTTTAGGCAAGACGTCCTAATCTTCAACCAAGTACTAGTCGGCATGAAAGAAGGGAATCTCATTCTAGGCATTTCACGTGTGGAATCGCCTGAAACACGACAGTTGTTAGATCAGGTGGAGACGCAGTTTTTAAGTCTGAACGACTCTATTCAATCCTTCATTGACGCATCACCATCTTTAGCAGCCGTCGGCGACGCGGGCAGAAACATTCAAGACAGTGCGGGTAATCTGCTACAAACAACCAACGCGCTATCAGGACAAATTTCTGAATTACCCGTCAGTCTAAAAACACGACCTTTTTCAACCCAAACAGCAATTATTGCTTCGATTGTGTTGGCGGCGGCATTAGCTGGCTTAGCATTATTAGTATATCGGAACGTTCGTTCCAATCTTCGTGAAACAGAAGACGCAAATGACTCAAACCAAGAAGCTATTATCCGACTTCTTGACGAAATTGCTGATCTTGGTGAAGGTGACTTGCGTGTAAAAGCAACGGTTTCCGAAGATTTCACCGGAGCAATTGCGGACGCCATAAACTACGCGATAGAACAACTGCGTGTTCTAGTATCAGACGTAGCAAACACGGCCGAATCCGTATCGGCTTCGTCAAATGAAACGCGAGCAACATCAATTCGTCTATCGGAAGCATCCGAGCATCAGGCGAGACAGATTACTGAAGCGTCTGCCTCTATTAACCAAATTTCCAACAACCTATCTAAAGTATCTGAAGATGCTGAGGAACTCGCAAACGTTGCTCAGAGCTCGGTATCTGTTGCTCGTAATGGCGCCGAGGTAGTACAAAATACCATTGATGGCATGAACAATATTCGCGAACAAATTCAGGATACTTCAAAGCGGATTAAACGACTCGGTGAGTCTTCGCAAGAAATTGGTGACATCGTATCTCTAATTAATGAGATTGCAGACCAAACAAACATTCTCGCACTAAATGCCTCTATCCAAGCGGCAATGGCAGGTGAAGCTGGCCGCGGATTCGCAGTTGTTGCGGACGAAGTACAAGGCCTAGCTGAACGCGCGGCTTCATCAACGAAGCAGATTGAAACACTGGTTAAAACGATCCAGTCCGATACTAACGAAGCAGTTGCTTCGATGGAACAGACTACCGCTGAGGTGGTACGCGGGGCACAACTTGCAAACGATGCGGGTTCTGCACTAAACGAAATTCAATCCACTTCAGAGAACTTGGCAAAACTCATTCTGGCTATTGCGACAGAGACGCAAGATCAATCCACAAACGCAAATCGTATTGTGGGAACCATGAGCGTGATTCAGGATATTTCTTCTGAAACCCTCGAAGGTACGACAGCCTCAGCGAACGCGGTTGGTGAGCTTGCTGAACAAGCGCAAGCTTTACGCGAATCGATTTCCGATTTTAAATTGCCTAGCAATATGAGTGAAAGTGGTGCTGTACTAATGGGTGGTGAAGTTGCCAATCTCGAAACAAATGAAGACATACTAGGCCTGAATGAAACAGACAGTCTTAACGATGCTTTGCCTGAAAGCTCAGACACATTAGAAGATTTAACCTCCGAAGCAGAAGGTGTAGAGCAATTTTTGAATGAGAATTCAAGTATCGCTGACTCCGACACAGCCATGTTTGGTGCAGATGAAAGCACACCAGAAGAAGTGGAAGATCATGTATCCGACATACTGGATAACTTTGCCGAAGAAAATGCTATGGCGGCGGGAAACGACGATTTTGATGACTCGGTTTACGACGATATGGACGTTGCGGCAGCCGACGTAGGTGAAACTATTTCTAGCGATGTAGAAGATGTCGCCGATGATGACTTTTCCTTTAGTGACGAGGATTTTCTGACGTTCGATCTAGATGATGATGACGCTAAAGCTTGAGTGCTAGTTAATAAACGGCCATAAGACTTCGAGAAAATCATGACAACAGCAACAGCAGCAGCAGCAGCAGACAACTATACTGCCCTTCAATGGGTAGTAGATGAGCTCAGGCTCGAAGTCGGGCAAGCGTTAAGAAGTCTCGAATCGTTCGCTGAACATGACGATGAGTCTGAACTCAACCAATGCATGCAGCACATCAACCAAATCGCAGGCATTCTCTCCGTCACGGGTGTGCCACTGCCAAGCCTACTTTGCACAGAACTTCAGACATTAGTATCAAAATATAAAGAAAGCTCGAACGCCTCATCAGACGAGTGCCTGGGCACGCTAGCCGAATCTATCCTCGCTCTTGGTATATACCTAAGTAATCCAGAACCTAATTCAGCGAAGTTAACTGCTCAGGTAAATAATGTTCGAGCGCTCCTCGACAAAGAACTTCTGACTGAGTCTTCTATATTCGAGCCAAATTTAGATGCCGGTATGCGTGCTTTTCGGAATCGCACCGACCAATCGCTAGATTCTAAAACCCTTCGAAAATTGCGGATGCTTTTTCAGCGCTCTGTATTGGGCATACTCAAGAACGGTGTATCGGCAGCATCCCTCTCAGACATGCAGAAAGTATTCAAAGCGCTCTACAAAATGGGCGGAACAGCTTATCTCTCTGCACTGGGTTACTCTTGCTCTGCGCTTGCGGATAGATTATCTAGCAACTTACTGAATTTCAGCCCTGCAGTTAATAGCTCCTTTAAACGCATTGACGAGGTTTTACGGAAGCTAATCGCTGGGGAAGACTATGAAGACGCAGGCCTTCTAAAAAACATCTTGTTTTATGTTGCTATCGGCACTGATCATAGTGGGACAGCTGAAAAAGTCGTAAACGCCTTTGCGCTAAATAGCTATTCTAGCAATGACACCGAGGACGATTTCTCGCCTTCTCCTACAGGCTTAGAGCCCGAACTGGTCAATCGCGTTGTTGAAGCACTCCTAACAGAAGTCGACCAAGCCAAAACTTGGCTGGACGACTGTTTGCATCAAAGTTGCGATTTTAGACACGCCATTGACAATGTGGAGGCCATACTCAAACGTGTCGATGACACTTTGGTGATGGTCAACACCGAAGACCCGCGAACAATCACCCGGCAACTTATCGACACGATAGAATCATGGCGAGGCCATGAAAACGAAACGACGATCAACGCCGAAGAGCTCGATCACTTCGCCACCTCGATAGTCAATCTCGAAAATAGCCTGTTGAGCCTCACCGTCTCCGACGATGACTCTAAGCAAGCAAGTTATGGAAGTGCTGGTGCCACTATCATTAAAGAAAGCCGCACCTCACTGCATCATACTAAAGAATCTATTTCGCAATTTATCGAAGGTGGTGCGGACTGGGATGCACTGACAGAGGTTCCCGCCAATCTTGCTATGGTGGAAGGGGCACTGCGATTCTATCCGCTCCCAGATCTAGGAAATGTAGTCAACAGTACACGTCGATATATTCGCGAATCCCTTCTAAGCGAGAAGAGACAGCCTGACCAGGCCGAAATTGACTTGTTTGCCGACGTCGTCGTCGCTATCGATTACTACTTAGAGTGCCTAGAGAGAGGCACTGCTTTCAATCTAGAATTCCTTATCGAAAGGGCGTCTGATAATTGCGCAAAACTTGGTTTTCCCGTCGAATTGGCTGGCTCGGAAGACCAAACAACTGAATACGTTGAAGAGGTGGATCAGCATAACTTAAATGCAGAGTCGCCGGCACCAATACTTGCGGCAGTGGAAGCTGCGCCGGCCACAGCACTCTTCTCCGCTGAAAAATCCGAGATGGCGGCCACAGATCAGCCAGAGCCAGAGCCAGAGCCAGAGCCAGAGCCAGAGCCAGAGCCAGAGCCAGA
>CAZUTO010000012.1:45713-61951 GCA_964623085.1 uncultured Porticoccaceae bacterium | reverse complement strand
GACCCCTTTGCTGACGATCCATTCGCCGATGATTCTTTTGGCGAGTCTTCGTCAAGCGCATCATCCTACAGCTATTGGTGGAACCGAAGCGGTATTAGGAAAGTAGAAAAACTGCATGATTTCCTCGAGTCGCAACCAGAGGTGGGTAAAGTAAACTCCATCGCGACCAGCTATAAGTTAGCTCGCGACCTAAATGCAGGCCAAGAACTCAACGACATTGAGTTGAGTATTTTGCGCAATAGGATGGGAGATGAGATGCAGTCCAGCCTCGTGAACCCCTATTTAAGCGATGACGTGCAGCAGACCCGTATATCTACGCGAATCATAGAATCAGAGCCAGGTTTATCGCGTTCAGAACTCGTTCAGCGTATTGAAGATTACGCCATTACTGAGCTCGATTTTGAGCCAGAGCAGGTGCGCACGACTGGGTTAATCGTACTCTACAACAACATGCTACAAAGCTTGTTTGGATCGCAGATTCAGACCCTCGCAGCCGTCTTTGTCGGCATCATGTTTATGTTTATGCTGCTGTTCAAATCAGTGAAGGTATCTTTGGTTGCGATCGTTCCCAATATGCTGGGTGCCGCTATCGTGCTTGGCTTTATGGGGCTGGCAGGGATTCCGCTAGATATTATGACGATTACGATTGCCGCGATTGCCGTGGGCATGGGTGTGGACCACGAGATTCACTATCTGCATCGGTTCCATAAAGAATTTGAGATCGGTGGTGATTACATTAGTTGCATGCGGCGCTCGCATAAAACCATTGGTCGAGCTATGTTTTATACGTCGGCCATCATCGTGATTGGCTTCTCACTGCTATCGTTGTCGAACTTTATTCCGTCCATCTATTTTGGATTGCTGACAGCACTAGCGATGCTTGGGAATACGCTGCTATCGTTAGTATTGTTGCCGGCCTTAATCGTCATGGTTAAACCGTTCGGGCCAGAACCAACAACGACGTAAGTTATCCAACAAAAAAGGCGAGGTCGATCTTGTTTTTATGCAAAGATCAAACTCGCCTTTTAATACACTGATCTAGTGCAGTTCATTATTTTATTAAAAGCCTAATACGCTGAGCTAGCGCGTTATAAGCATGGCGAAATAAAAATCCGATAATCGGCATAAAACGTATTGTATGCGTCGGCAATTAACGTGATTGGCTTCTCACATATGTCGTTGCCAAGCCTAATTATCGTGGTGAAAGCCTTCGGGCCGGAGCCAACTGCGTCAGCTATTCGCTGTATCCAAATAACTGGCGCTCTTTGATAAGCGACGTCACCTCTTCACAGAGTGAGTTTTCCCAGCCTTCTTCAGCCTGAGTGATTTGTTTAACCACTTTTCTGGCAGAGATATGTAGGCGGCTTTCGTCATAATCCTGCATATCAATGAGTTTGCCGTTTTGACGAATTTGGTGAGCGATATGCTCTAAGCGTTGAGGAAACTCAATGTCATCCAAGCTATGTTTTTCACCATCCATGTGCACCGGATAAACAAATACGCTTGTGTTGTCGGCAAACAGCTTGCCAAGGCCTTCCATTGGGCCGCCTTCTAATCCTTCATAGAGACTTTCCTTAAACAAAAAGTCGTTGATGTCTGATGACTTCATTAGGATAGCGAGCGCTTCTTTGGTGTGGCGTCGAAACCAAGATCGCAATTTGAAATAGCGAAAGTAATCCGAGACGACCACGCTATAGCCCATTGCGTTCGCGAGATCGACGCGTAATAAGAAATCACCTTGATTAATTTGGTTGTCACTCATCAGCTGTGACATAGACACTTCGGCAAGCCTCAGTATGTTTGACTCTTCGAGGTCTTGTTCTTTGGCGAGCTGCTGCACACCGCAACGCTCCATATCATTATGGGTTAGGGTCGGTGGTTTGAAAGAAGCTCGCATCACCGCAACTGGTTTTTTATAGATTAAATCCCGTGGCACGGCTGGGTTGCCGTTAGCGTCGAAAACTACCGCACGAGTGAGCCAAGAAGTCACTAGATGCAGATTAGTAAGGCGATTATCGACCTGTTCAAAACCTGGGCCGGAGAAATCGATGAGATCAACTTCAATTCGATCATCACCTAGGTTGTCTGAAAGCGATTCAATCAGCCAATATGGGTTGTCATGGTGGTTAAAGGCGGAATGGATCAGGTTGACCCCAAGTGTACCGAGCGCGAGGGATTGCAGCTCATTGGTGCTGTCCAGCATGCGCACGTGGCAGAGTACCTCGCTGGGCTCCTCACCGGGGTTGAGTTGCAAACGCAGGCCTATCCAGCCATGACATTCGTTGTCGCCTTTGAAGTTACGCGCAGAGACCGTAGCCGCGTAGGAGAAAAATCTTGATTCTGGGGGTCGCACTTCTGTAAGACGATCCAAACAGAGTTGAAACTCGTGTTTGAGCATCTGCTGGACGCGTTCGCGGCTGACGTATCTACCGGCCTTGCCGTAGATCGCATCGCTCACCGTCATATCATATGCGGAACTGGTTTTTGCAATGGTGCCTGCGGCAGCCCCGGCTTTGAAAAACTGCCTCGCGGTTTCTTGGCCAGCACCTATTTCCACAATGGTGCCGTAAATATTGTCGTCGAGATTAATCGACAGAGCTTTCTGTTCGGTTGATATACCTTCGGGGCGCTTGAGCATTAGTTGCCTATCTATTTTTCTTTAGAACAAGATAAAAAAGATTATCGGCATTTGCACCAAAAATTCGCAAAATGATGGCAGATGTTTTGATGTATCAGGTATTTTTAGCCAAGAACATCCAAGTTTCGAGCACTGAATCCGGAGTGAGAGAAACACTGCTGATGTTTTGCTCCATCAACCATAGAGCCAAATCGGGGTGGTCAGAAGGCCCTTGACCGCAAATGCCGACGTATTTGTTTTGCGCATGACAGGCTTGAATGGCCATTTCCAGCATCTTTTTAACAGCCTCATTGCGCTCATCAAATAGGTGGGCAATTAAACCTGAATCACGATCCAATCCTAGCGTCAGCTGAGTCATGTCGTTAGAGCCAATCGAGAAGCCATCGAAATACTGGAGGAATTCATCAGCGAGCACTGCGTTTGAAGGCAGTTCGCACATCATCACCAGTTTTAGGTCGTTTTCACCGCGTTTGAGGCCGTACTCGGCGAGGATTTCGGTGACTTGTCGAGCTTCATCTAGCGTTCTGACAAAAGGAACCATCAACCAAACATTGGTGAGCCCCAGCTGATCTCGTACCTTTTTCATCGCACGGCATTCGAGCTCAAAGCAGTCTCGGAAATTTTCCGCGATATAGCGTGACGCGCCGCGGAAACCGATCATCGGGTTTTCTTCTTCCGGCTCGTACTGACCGCCACCTAGAAGGTTGGCGTACTCGTTCGATTTAAAATCTGAGAGCCGAACGATAACTTTATTTGGGTGGAAGGCGCCGGCAATAGTGGCGACACCTTCAACAATTTTTTCGACGTAGAAATCGATAGGGGATGTGTAACCCGCTGTGATCTCGTCAATTTCGGCTTTGATCGCGTCATCTTGTCTGTGGTATTCGAGCAGCGCTTTGGGGTGTATCCCGATTTGTCGGTTAATAATGAACTCCAACCGCGCGAGGCCGACACCTTTGTTTGGTAATTTGGCGAAACTCATTGCGCGATCTGGATTAGCGACATTCATCATCACGTCGATAGGAAGCTCTGCCATATTGGCAACGTCGCTACTGATGATTTCAAAAGGAAGAATGCCCTCGTAGATGTTTCCCGTATCCCCTTCGGCACAGCTCACAGTTGCTTCGGAAACCGATGCCATAGAGCGGGTGGCGTCATCACAGCCCACGACGGCAGGAATACCGAGCTCACGAGCGATAATTGCTGCGTGACAGGTTCGTCCGCCACGATTAGTGACAATGGCTGCACAACGCTTCATAACTGGTTCCCAGTCTGGATCCGTCATGTCTGTCACAAGGACGTCGCCTTGTTGTACTTGATCCATTTCGCTTAGGCCGTTTACTACTCGCACTGAGCCCGCACCGATTTTGGAGCCAATAGCGCGGCCCTCGGCGACAATGTTGCTTGTTTCCTTTAGGAGGTAGCGTTGCAGTGAGCCGCCTGCTGTCTGGCTTTGAACGGTTTCAGGTCGTGCCTGAAGAATATAAATTTTACCGTCGTCACCGTCTTTTCCCCATTCGATATCCATGGGTCGCTGATAGTGCTTTTCGATAATCATCGCTTGCTTGGAGAGCTCGACGATATCTTCGTCCGTTAGACAGAATTGCTTGCGGTCTGCTTCATCAACAGGAACCACCTCTACCGATTTACCGGCCGTGGCACTTTCACCGTAGATCATTTTTTCCGCTTTGCTGCCGAGCTTGCGGCGAATGACGCTGGGGAAGCCTGCTGCCAATGTGGCTTTGTGGACGTAAAACTCGTCAGGATTAACGGCACCCTGAACCACCATTTCACCTAGCCCGTATGAGGCAGTAATAAAAATAACGTTATCGTTTCCGGACTCGGTGTCCATAGTGAACATCACACCACTGGCACCGGTTTCGCTGCGCACCATGCGCTGAATTCCAGCAGAGAGCGCGACTTCTTTGTGATCAAACCCCTGATGCACGCGGTAGGAAATAGCGCGATCATTAAACAAAGAAGCGAATACTTCTTTTACGGCGATCAAAACATTGTCGATGCCGCGAATGTTGAGAAATGTCTCCTGTTGGCCGGCGAACGACGCATCGGGCAGATCCTCTGCGGTTGCCGAAGAACGAACAGCGACAGAAATATCCGTTAGATCGCCGCATAGATCTTTGTAGCCCTGATGAATTGCCTTTTCCAGCTCAGGCGTAAAAGGTGTTTCCATGACCCACTGACGGATTTGCGCACCAGCCTCAGCCAGCGCTTGCACATCTTCGACATCTAAATTATCGAGAACCTGATTGATGCGATCATCAATGCCACTTTGGCTCAGAAACGTTCGAAACGCGTCTGCGGTTGTTGCGTAGCCCGTAGGCACCGATACACCAAGGTTACTGAGATTACTGATCATCTCTCCCAAAGAGGCATTCTTGCCGCCGACTTGATCGACGTCATTCATACCGAGTTGTTCGAAACGAAGAATTTGGTCAGACACAGTAAACTCCTAGGTGGAAAGAGGATTGCTTTGAGATAGTTGTTGGTTCGAAAGAGGTGCGATGATAGCCTAATCTCAGATCTATTTTTGTGCATTAAGGCACAGAACCAATAGTTATAGCGGTGATATGAATAACAGACACGCATTTTTTATTTCGGACAGTACTGGTCAAACAGCGGAGAACTTGGGTAATGCGTTACTTGCGCAATTCGAGAATACGCAGTTTACCCCTGTTTATATGCCTTACACCGACACTAAACAAAAAGCGCGCGCTGCGCTGCTAAGAATTCGCAGCAGTGTTCAGTTGGCAGATAGCAAGCCACTGATTTTTTCTTCCATTCTGAGCACATCGATTCGAGAGACTATTGCGGAAGCGGATGGCTTTGTTATCGATATTTTTGGCAGCTTTCTTCCGGGGTTAGAAGAGGAACTCCAAGAAAAGTCGATGAGTCATGTCGGTAAATCACATGCAAATCCTGCCGAAGAAAAAGCCATGTTACGCATCGACGCGGTGAATTATGCGTTGGACAACGATGATGGCATGCGCGTAAACCGATACGGGCAGGCGGATATCGTTCTAGTGGGTGTGTCTCGAAGCGCTAAAACGCCCACTTGCCTGTATATGGGAATGCAGTACGGCATTTTCGCGGCAAATTATCCGCTCACTGAGGAAGACCTAGAAGACGGACGGTTCCCTGAGGCACTGCTTGATCATAAAGACAAACTGTTTGCGCTCACCATTGCGCCGGAAAGACTATCAGCCATTCGTAACGAGCGACGCTCAGGCTCCAAGTATGCGTCTTTGCGCCAGTGTGAGTGGGAAGTGAAGGAAGCAGAGAGCTTGTATCGCAAGCTTGGTCTCAAGAAAGTGATAACGACACATCTATCGGTTGAGGAAATCGGTGCACATATACTGGTTGAAACCGGTTTGGTTCGTCGACTGTAAATGAACGCTAAGACCTCATCCCAAGAAGCGAGTGACATTGATCGCCACCATCTCTGGCACCCATATGCAGCACTTGGTTCAAATGGAGCGTTGCCGATTGTAGCGCGTGCACATGGATGCAAAATAACGCTAGCGGGTGGGGAGGAGTTAATTGATGGTATGGCATCTTGGTGGGCAGCCATTCAAGGTTATAACCATCCTGAATTGAATCAGGCGCTTCAAGTGCAATTACAGGATTTTGCCCATGTGATGTTTGGTGGGTTGACGCACCGGCCAGCAACAGAACTAGGCAAACAGCTTCTCGAGATAACGGCACCTAGCCTAGACACTATTTTTTACTCGGATTCAGGTTCTGTCGCGGTTGAGGTGGCGCTAAAAATGGCGCTGCAATATTGGCAAGGAGTGGGACGTCCAGAAAAGAACAGCGTGATGACGCTGCGCGGTGGCTACCACGGCGATACCTTTGCGACTATGGCGATGTCGGACCCTGATGACGGCATGCACGCTCGGTTTAGCGGCTTGTTATATGCACCTATTTATCTAGATCGACCGCCAGCGGGTTATCACAATGAGGTGCCACAAGCCTATTTAGATCATCTAGAAACCACCTTCGAACTCGAAGCATCGAGTGCTGCTGTGCTTGTGATGGAGCCTGTTGTTCAGAATGCTGGGGGCATGAACATATATAACCCCCTGATACTGAAACATTTGCGGCGGCTCTGTGATCAATATGAGGTATTGCTAGTTCTGGATGAAATAGCCACCGGCTTTGGGCGCACAGGGAAATTGTTTGGCTATGAGCACGCCGATATTGAGCCCGATATTCTTTGCTTAGGGAAAGCAATGACAGCAGGTTACCTGAGCTTTGCGGCAACGCTCTGCACGCGCAAGGTGGCCGCAGGGGTCGCTGGGCCAAACAACGAACCGCTGATGCATGGCCCTACCTATATGGCCAATGCGCTGGCTGTATCAGTAGCCAGTAAAAATATGGATATTATTTCCGAGGGACATTGGTTAACTCAGGTAGCGGGTATTGAGTCGCAGCTAGTCGAAGAGTTAGCACCCTGCAGGGATTTGTCGAATGTAAAGGATGTACGTGTTCTCGGTGCTATTGGTGTGGTAGAGGTCGATCGGCCAGTGGATGTGGCAAAAGCCACTTCTTTTGCTACTGAACAGGGTGTTTGGCTGCGACCGTTCCGAAATCTGATCTACTGTATGCCACCCTATGTGATGTCAAAGACCGAACTACAAATGATTACCAGCGTGATTTGCCAACTCGTTGAGTCGAACGAATATTAAAAACTCAATATGGGTTTTAGGCTTTTTGGTTAGTGAGTTTGGAGACGCTATAGCACAAAAGGATGGCAATTATTCCACCCATTGTTGCAGCGGAATAGGGACTTCCGGCATAGAAATCAAACCATCGTCCAGCACCTTCTAGTGGTGTTCCGATGAGCCAGAGCCCCGAAATAATTTTTGCGTGGATTAAGATGAAACTAATCGCACCGCCCCAAAACCCGGCAATCGCTCCGGGGCCATTTACCCCATTCCATAGTGAACCAAAAACTAAGGGTCCTGTTAGTGCCGCCGTAAACCCACCGACACCGGCCCAAATTAGCAAGGTCACATTCAGGTGCATGATTGACCAACCTAAGGCGATAGATCCAAGTAGCGTCAGTACGGTGACAACACGACTAATCCCAAGCACGTTTTTATCTAGTTGTGATTCGCTTATATGACTATGCCAGCGCGGCGCAATGCTGCGGCGATAGATGTCATTGGCGAAAACTTGGGAAGTCGAAATAAGTAACCCGTCGGCTGTCGACATAATTGCGGCAAGCACACCCACTCCCAAAAGTGCTGCAAGCCATGCCGGAAACAGTTCGATAAACAGCGCAGGCAGAGCAGTGTTAGCGCCGCCTTCCAATAGTGCGCCTCCCAAGACCGAGCGAGCTATCGCGCCGCCGAGTGCCATGCAGGGCAATATCATGCCAAATATGAACGCCAGTATGAGAAAGCGATTTCGGCTCTTTTCGTCTTTTAGTGCCCAGAGTTTGTTGCCGATGTGTGGGAGCAAGCCAAGAGGGATATGTGCAATGACGAGAGAAATATACGACCAGCGCGAAGCTGTGATGGGCGCCGTTGTATTGAAGTTTTCCAATAGTGTCGGGTCTTGGGTTCTTAGGCTCTCAATGAGGTTGTCGAACCCTCCCGCTCCGAAGCCGGTAAAAAAGAAAACGGCAATAGCAATGGCCAGAATGACCATCAGAAAACCTTGCGCGCCGTCGGTCAATATATCCGCATGGGCACCGCCCATAGTGACGTACCCAAGCAACACCGCGGTGGTAATTGCCAGCGCCCATACTTTGGACAGTCCGAGCATCATCTCGAACATGACCAGCCCAGCAACCAATTGTCCAGCGAGATAGAACAGTAGCAAAAGCGATAATACAGCAGCTGAAATTCGCAATGCCTCAGATTGATAACGCTCGCCTAGGTATTCGGGAATAGATCGGGCGCCAGACTCATTGCCAAATTTGCCAATGGTTCGTTGGCAAATCAAGACGCCTAGATAGATGCCAAGTGGGTAGAGGAACGCAATCCAAAGAATGGATACGCCGTAGGTATAGGTTAGCCCTGGAACACCGAGAAAGGTTGCACCACTGGCTGCAGTGGATGCAAATGCCAGCGCGAGGATAAAGGGGCCGTAGCTATTGCGGGCGGTGGCAAAGTCATCGGCATCTTTTACGCGTCGGCTTGCTACTGCGCCAAATATCAGCATGGCGCCGATGTAGAGAGCCATGAATATCCAGGACCAGGTAAAAAGCCCCATTGCGCATCCCCGTTTTTATTTTTGTTGAGTGCGGATTCTAAATGGTTTCTGGCTTGCGTTTAAGCCTATGCGCTTATGATTAAGCTAGGAAAGCGTTACTGAATAAGAGGGCGTAGTTCCTGAGCCAATACGTCTGCGGACACAGCATGGCTAAAGAGATCCATCAGTTTGCCTTCTTTGTCCATGAGATAAAGATAGGAGCTGTGATACCAGCCTCCGCCATCCGTCGTTGGGCTTTTACCAAAGGTAGTATTAAACCCAGCGGCGGCAGTGCGTATTTGTTGTTCAGTGCCAGTCAATCCGTCAAAAGATGGATGGAAGTGCGACAAGTAGTTCTTGATTTGCTCCGGCGTGTCTTGCTCGTAATCCACAGAAATAAAAATAGGTTTGAGATCAGACGAGTCTTCACCCAGCTCAGATAGCGCTCTTCCGACTGTTAGTAGTGTCGTTGGACAAATATCTGGGCAATGCGTAAATCCAAAGAATACGAGCCGGTAGTAGCCGTCATAGCTTGATTCGGTGACTTGTTGCCCGTCTTGATTGATCAGATTAAACGTGCCTGCAATGGGCTGGCTTAGGCTTTCTGAATGATCCGGTTCAACAGCGAACAGGTGCGGTGTAAACACAAGCCCTAATGCTAGGAATACTGAGACTAACCAAGCTGAAATAGGGCTCATGGCTAATGACAAAGGTTGTTAGATACCGCCAGCGTCATTTGGCTTAGATCTGCTGGTAGTCCGTCAATTCGAGAAGTAAGTGACTGGTCGCGCATATCAAAGAATGCGACTGAGCCTGCGGAAGAAACAGTTAGAGTTTTAGAATCCGATGTGACCACACCTTGTGTTGTTGGCGTATGGAAGTCTTCAGAAGCCAGAAGTTTGCCAGTTTCTACCTCGAGAAAGCTGAGTTGACCGTTTTTTCCGACAACGGCGGCCACGGAATCCAGCCAGCCCGTATTGATCGAGATAGGCGCCTCTGCGACTGGAACGGTATAGAGGGTCGTCAGCGAAAGCGTAGAAATAGCAGAAACGCTATTGTCGACCGTATTAGGCACCAGCATGTATTGACCATCTGTGGTGCCCCACGCCCGCTCTGGACCAGAGCCTACGGGCACTTCGGCCAGTACTTTCATATCTCTTAATCCAATAACGACAACCTGATTGCGATCAAAATTACTTATGAACCCGAGCCGACCGTCTGTACTTCTCGTGACTGCCGATAACTTATCGCCTGGCCCTGCAACTTTCAGTGATTGGCGTTCCGACCAAAGATCAACAGACGCCAGCTGGCCTTTCGATTGGTCTGTCCAAAATAAGGTTGAGCCATCGAGGCTATAGGTAAACGCGTTTTCAGCCTGCACATCTTCGACGCGTAACAGCACTTCTTGGCGCTTCAGAGCGTGGACTTCTATGATTTTTGTTTTGCTGTCGTAAATGGCTACCGAATCCCCCAAAGGACTAAGTAATAGCTCTTCTGGAGTGATGCTGAGTTGATAATCAATTTGGGTAAGGCCTTTGCCATGCAAATCGATCAATGTGAGACGTTTTTCGGCACTATGTGGAATCACCAATGCCTTGAGCGGTTCCGAAGCCAGCACTTCGTCAGGTGCAAACTTTAGCTGCACTGTTTCTACCGCTTCTTGCTTATGTACGTCGATGATATGCAGGGTGTTTTCAGTTGCGCTGGTAGTAAAACCATAGCGAGCGCCGTCATTGTATTGCGCCAATGCTGAGTATGAATAACCACAAGCGAAGAGCAGGGCAGCTCCCATCACTAAGCGTTTTGATAATTTTGATATGTTCATCGTTGATCCAAGCCTATCGTTAATTCGAGACTATCTTTGATCTAAACCTAGGAATGGGTAGATAAAATCACTGAGTACGTGAAAGTTATCTGTGATCAATACCATTCCAAAAGCAACGATAACGAGCATGCTGATGAATCCAATAGTTGGAGCAAGCTTTTCGATGCCGGACATAGCAGGTGCCAACCGAGATAAGAAAAAAGCGCCCAGCAGGAAGGGCACTACCACGCCAACGGAAAATGCGAGCATGACCATCGCGCCAATAAAGGCACTTCCCAATGCGCCAACATAGACAAGCAGTGTTGCGATAATGGCGCCACCAAAGCATGTAAGGCAGCCTAGGGTAAACCCAACTGCTGTTACTGCAGATCCGATCCAGGCACCGGAGTCTGATGCCCCGATATTGACTAATCGCTCGGGAACAATCTTGCAAACCCAGGGAGCGCGTGCGCGTGCGCCCATCCAAATCCCAGATGCGACCACGACGATTCCAGCAAGAACACTGAGCTTTGAACTCCAGACGGCAAAGAATATCTGCATCTCTTTGCCGGCATAACCAATTGCCGCACCGGTAAGCACAAACAGAATCATAAATCCGATAACGAAAGCCACAGCGATAGAGAACATTTTTCGTTTTCTATCCGCTTCCGACAGCGCACTATTTTGCATTTGCTCCGCAGATATACCGGTAAAGGTTGCCATGTACACAACGAGTAGTTGGATCAAGCAAGGCGTTAAAACGAATGACAACAGCCCAGAGGACAAACCCAGCACCATCAATGGTGTCCAGGGTGCGGAAGATTCAAGGTTCTCTGGGTACTCCAGTGGCAGGGACCAGTTGAAATCTCGATATATATCGGGAGAGTAATCCCAGCCGTTCTCCAATTTTAGATGCAGCTCTTGTGCGCCTAGATAGGAATTGCCGTTTTCATCGAAAGCGGGGAAACGTATTGTTGAAACACGGTGGTGATAGACCGCCAAAGGTCCTTCCGTATCTACCGAAGGGACTTCTTTTCCATCAACTAGAAGAATGGCTTTTGGAAGACTAGGGGTAAGTTCTTCAATATGAGTGGTCTCAGTGACGAAGAACACTAAGTGCTGATCAGGACGGTATTGCTCGACTTTTCTAGCCAGTTCAGTGACCGCAAAGTAGCGCGGTGTGGCAAAGAGTACATCGACTTGAGCTTCTCCAACACCAAAGCTCGTTCTGGAGAGGAATTGCCCAATAGTGATCGATTGTTCTAGTTTTGCTTGCTTTACTTCGCCGCCGACATTGCCAAGAAGCTCGCGGCCTTTAAATGCATAGGGAAAGACTAGCCAACTGGCTGAGATGACAAACGCCAAGCAAATGGCGCCCAATGCGAATAGCATCTGGTAGCGAAACCACCAGGGGGCACCATCTCGAGTTTCATCAACACGCAAAAAGGCCTGCCTCGTCTAATTACTAAGACTTGGATCTACGCGGATCGTAAAGAATTGATCTGTCAAATCGCAGTTTTTGCACGAAAGCTTAACCTCGCCTTCACTTGGCGATGTCCAATTAACGCCGCCTGTTTTGCGCGCTTCTATTTCGAAACCATCGCCAAAATCTAAGTCGTCGCTAAGGAACACTCTAGGTTGGAAGCTTGCGTTCTGCACGACAACTTGGAACTTGCTGTTTGGTGCAACGTCAAAGGAATCTGGCAAAAACCGTCCTTTCTTAGCCAAAGTGCGCACAATCTGCGTGGAGCCAAGGCTGTTGACGTATTCCGCTACGTCTTTGATACCTTGCTCGTCAATGGTGGACTTCACGACGATCATAGTGTCGATACCTTCAATGGCCGCGCGAATGGCGCCCTCGGTAGCGCCGCGAATATAAGGGCCGACACCAAGGTCGCCCTCGCCAAACTCGCCGTGACAGCCTTTGCATCCAAGCCCTGCTATCTCACTAAAGAGTTTTTCGCCCCGAGCCAATGATTCTTCATCAGCTGAAACAAATGGCGAAACCAAAAGAGTGACCGCGATTGCAACTGGGCCAGCGATTTTTGTTTTTATAAACTGAGGTGTAAACATGATTATCTCCGAAGCTGGGCGCTAGTATTCGCCAGCGATAATTTTTTTCTTTGTTTCCATGGCGCTGCCGCGGAGCCCGTTGTGGTCGGATACCGTCTCACCTGGTTCGTCCCAGCCATTGGGATAATGAACAAAAGACCCTGAGTGAGTGCTGCCGCCATTTGGCAATGGCAGGCGTGCTGTGACTTGTCTTAGATCGAGGTCAAAGATCACAACCTCAAAGGTCGCATTACAGCTTACCCAGAGTTCGTTTGCTTCTGGATCAGGATGCAGTGTTCCGTGATCGCCGCGAACACAGCCAGTGTAGAATTGATCCATGGCGCGAGAATTAGGATCTTTCATTGTGTATGCGTCGACCATTCCAAGAACCTTGCCGCGGTTGTGAGATTCTTCGCCTTTACCAATGGTATATATGAACTGATCATCCCAGCCGAGATGTATGCCGTATGGGCCATCTACGCCGGCACGCTGCTCAGTGACGATTTCCTCATGCTCAACGTCATATTTCATCACGATGCTGTTTCTCGCACCGGAGATGTAGGCTGTTTTTCCATCCGAGGTGTAGGCTACCCAAACTGGTGCACTATCATCGGTATGAATCCAGTTAGTGACGTTCCAAGTCTCGGTGTCAATGGTCCAAATAGGGTTATCTTTCAAGTGTTTACGCATGTCGAAAGAACGGTAACGCCCAGTTCCAACAATGGTTTTGCCATCTGGTGAGGCGAAATATGAATATGCCTCACTGCCTTGGTCTTGGTGGGTAACACTGCCAACCACGCGGTGATCATCATCTGGATCGATAACGAAAAGCGGTTGCGACCAGCCATAAAGAATCACGCGCTGTTCGCCTTCTGGCGTCATGTAGGATGAAGCGTGATGCGCTTGGCCGCTTAGCTTGATTACTTTTTCAATCTTTAGTGTGCGAGCATTGATAATCAAGAACCGTCCAGCATGGTCGCCGGTCGTCATAAATGACCCTTCACCAGTGGCTAGATAGATCCACTTGCCATCAGGGGATGTTCCAAGACCGTGAGGCTCAAATACGTTCTTCCAACCCCAAGAAAGGACATCATATGTTCTAGACGCAACTGGTTCGCGCGTGTCGGCGTCAAAAATAGCAAGGCCGGGAAGGCTGATGCCACTCAATAGGCCGCCGTATCCAGGGCCTTCTGTTGTCATAAAGACGGTTGGGTGCGCTTTGGAATCCCATGCATCATCGCCTCTTGAGTCTGCTGTGTATTCTAGCTCGACTCCCACTCGTTCTGCCCATGGCGTGGACCAACGTGATTTCGCAGAGTTTGATGCTGCTCTTACGTCGTCCTGAGCGATGACACCGCTACAAAAAAACGAAAGCGTTACCAGTGCGACGCTGAGTGATTTAAACATATGATTGACCATTATTTATTGGCTCCCATTTATGGAATTATGGCTACAACAGGTGTCGTCAAATCCTGAACCCTAGCCTGTATTGGTTTATCTTTGTAAACCTACAAATTTATTTTGAAACAATGCGAGTTGGTGTACACATGAATTCTTGTAAAGAAATGAGTTACTACCAACTTTACCGCCTTTTTTCTTCGTTAAAACAACGTTTGAAGCAAAAAAAACACCTCGTTTTACATGCAATGCTCGCCTGTGACCATTGGTGTATCGAACACATTTGCCCACTCGGCCATTGAATCATCGTAAAGCCTTACATCATCGTAGCTGAGCAGGTGCTGTAATACAAACCAAGGCATGGCTGCATGCAAGCCTTCATTGCAATAAGTAACCACTACACCTTGGTTAAATACTTCATGTTTTTCATAGAGCGGTGCTAGGTCTTCGGCCGATTTGAATGTGCCATCCGCGCGAAGGTTGTCCGCCCATGGCACCGATTGAGCACCATATATATGACCGCCACGTTGATGTTCTGCGCCAGTGTGGAACACTTTCCCGGCGCTATCACCAGTGTATTGCTCAAATGGGCGCCCATCGACGAGCATAACGCCGTCACTGGACAAATTGCTATTCACGTAATCGAAATCGACAAGCAGGTCAGGGTTGATAGAAGACACGGAGTAGGCCGATGGTGTATTGGCCAATATCTCACTTACTGTGGGATGGCCAGCTTCTTTCCAGTAGCTGAAACCTCCGTCCAACACTTTAACATCTGCGTGCATATAGTACTTCATGATCCAAAATAGGCGCACAGACGCACGATTATCCAGTGTGTCGTATATAACCACTGTTGAATCAGGCGTAATGCCTAGTTTACTCATTAACTCTTCGAACAGGCCTTGCGGTGGCAGGTTGTAACGATCTGGCTTTGCTGGGTCGGAGATGTCTTTGCGCCAATCAACGAAGGCCGCGCCGGGAATATGTTCTTCTATAAACTCGTCTTGGGTACGACCCAGTTCGAGAATATGTAAATTAGGGGTGTGCAAGTTCGATGCAAGCCAGTCACCATCGACAAGAACCGATGAACGCTGGGCATTTAGCGTCTCAAAATCGAGCTGTTGATGGTAGACGGCTTCATCTTCGCGTTGGCTGTAACAAGCGGTCAGCACAGCTGCTGCCATTGTCAGTGAACACCATAAAAAAACCTTATGGAAAGTGCCCAATAGCGGTGGGTAGCTAAAAGTATTTTTGATGATCATCTAACTGCAAAATAGAGTGTTGAAAGCTTCTAAACTATGGAGATTCTACCATTTTTTAGGTAAATGTTTTAGCAATAAAAAAAGGCCCGTCAAATGACGAGCCTTTTTTGTTTTCCAGCAATACTACTTAGAAACCATAGGATGCTGTTAGGCCAAACTCGCGTTTACCGCGGAAGCCAATTGCGTTGTCGAAGGTGCCTGCAGGTATAAATGGCCCTACATTGCTGATGTCGACATCTTCACGCAAGTTTCTGCCCCAAATTCCGACACTGAAATTCTCCTGAGCGTTTGTCCAGGTTACTTGAGCGCCAACATCAGTAATGGTAGGTCGAAGAGCAGTATCACGAGTTGCGAGAGCTACAGCACCGGTGGCTCCGGTAGGCACTCCGTTTTCGTCGATTACTAAAACCGTTTGTGCGCCAGCGCCAACAGTAACGAAGCGGTCACGGGTTTGGAAATAGACGTCGTCTCTACCGCGGAGATCGGCGCGAAGCGCAAGGCTAGAACCGTCAGGTAGGTTGATGTTGTAATCGAGAGCCACATTGAACGTCCAATCTGGTGCACCCCCAGGACGCTCTCCATCGAGGAAAACCAGTTCGCCAGCAGCGGCGTCTACCAGCGTGCCTGTGCCATCGTCTACTTGGATGGTTGTAAGTGTATCTAGATCAACGAGGCCTTCAGGTGTAGGAGTATTGCCACCAATTTCTGTATCTTGGAAGGCAAAACCTGCGCTTAGGGTAAGGTTTCTGGAAAGTGCAAAAGCGCCGTCAAACTCTATACCAACGGTTTCAACTTCACCAATATTACTAACAAGGCCTACAAATGCATCACCTACCGGAACAACATTTACGGTTTGAACGTCGTC
>CAZUTO010000012.1:41751-45613 GCA_964623085.1 uncultured Porticoccaceae bacterium | reverse complement strand
AAGAACGAGCAGTGGGCAAACATCATCAGCAACGCTAGGAGGCCCAGGGAGCGCTCCACATACAGGGGGTATGCCGCCGCCAGGAGCGCCCGGTAGGCCCGTCAATTGTCCGGAAAAACCAATACCTGAAGCGCGAGTTATATAGTCTTTCTCATCGTCCACAAAACGGCCGCCATAGGTAACATTAAGCCGATCTGTAATATCATAACTGAGTTCGGCGAAGACTGACCAACTGAAGGTTTCATTGGTGCCGCCTGTCTCTCGGAAAGTAGGTACAAAGGCACCCCCTCTCGCATCACGTGCCTGAAACGCAAGCACTTCTGTTCGAGTTTCTTCGTCATCAAGAACGTAGAAACCAGTTAGCCACTGCAGTCGAGAATCAGAACCGACATTATCGATACGGAGCTCAGTACTTAGTGCATCACCGTCGTTGGTTACTTCTTGAAACGTAACATCAGCTGCGGTGCCATTCACGTCAGATAGATTGTCTGTGTCACCGTCCAAGTAACCCGTAATCGAGGTAATGTTAAGCCCGTTGTCTAGTGACCAAGAGAGCTCCGCAGTTAGATTTAGAATGTCGCGATTTAGCTCAAAGTCGAGAGGGTTCCCAATGCTCGCAAATGGCGAATCTGGGTCGGCTATAAAGTCAGGATCATTACTCTCAGAAATAAAAGCTTCGAAGGGCGTATCGCAAGCATTCATAGCTGTGCCTTCGTTGCCACTGCCTTCTGCGATGATGGGAAAGACATTAAGCCCCGCTGTGGGTCCAGCACCAAATCCGGGATTACAAAACTCGCGTATAGGCGATTCATCGCGATCTTGGCTGTAGTCTATCTTGAAATTAGCGCTAAAGTTATCACTGGGCTCAATGCCGAGCTGAACACGAACGGAAGTGTTTTCCTCACCGTCAATGCCTCCGACACCGCGGGTCTCACCAGTGATGTCATCAATAACAAAGCCTTGGGTTTGACCATCTTCTTGCTCGTGATTAAATGAAACACGCAGTGCAGCGATGTCTGATAACGGCAGGTTCAAGAAGCCGTCCACTTCTCTACGTTCGTCATTTCCTACAGTGCCGTTAACTTGGCCATAGGTCTCTTCGAGATCTGGACGGTTTGTAACGAAGTGAATAAGTCCGGTAGACGCGTTTCGACCAAAAGATGTGCCTTGAGGGCCGCGAAGCACCTCAGCCCTGTTTAGATCAAATAACGGCGTGCCTTTCATGAAGTCTTTGGTGATGACCACGCTATCAATCACAGTCTGAATAGAGGACTCACTTGACGCGTTACCTGGAGTAGGTGCAGTTAGACCTCGAATTGAAGCTGTTGGCTGCAACTTACTGAATGACTCGTAGGTTGCGCCGGGTGTGTAGTTGAAAATGTCGTCTTGGCGATCGATACGATTGTTCTCGATAAAGCTTTGACTAAGCACGTTCACTGCTACTGGCGCGTCATTAATTGATTCCTCGTAGCGACGCGAGGTAATAACGATTTCTTCGATGCTAATGACGTCTTGCGCGAACGCGGGAGCGATCCCACCTTGCCCGACGACGAGCATCCCCGTCAATGCTGCTAACAAGCTGTTTCGTTTTTTCACTGAACTATTCCCCGTTGTGTTATAGGTACGACACAATCTCTCTCAAATGGATTTTGATTGCGCCATGCTTACATAGACTGTCTTCCTGAGTTGGTGTTATCAAACAACTCGGAGAGAATATTACGCCCTTATTTCCTATAATAAAGCCGTTTTTTCTCTCTAGATAACTCTAACTCAGAGTGCCTTCGCGGATAGTATAGAATATTTTTTTGTTTGAAAACCGTAAATTACATGCAGTATTTAAAAAATACGTTAAATTTAAGTGAAGGATGATCGCTCCTGGGTAGCAGGCTGCACTATTTTTGTGCGTTAGCTAGGTGTAATAGGGTAAGTCCGTTAGACGCAACTCGTGCTAGCAGCAGCCGACGGTCCTTGGCTCGGTTGGCTCGGGTTTTATCAGGTTAGATAAGGTACCAATACCCGAAATAGTGGTTTCCACGCGCTCATCTTTTTGGACAATTCGTTCAGGCTTTAGGGTTTCTACCGCAGGTATACCAATGCAAATCACATCGCCGGGAAACATGGTTACCGCGGATGATATATAGACAATCGTGTCTTCTATGCTGTGCAGAAGGTTTGATAGCGGCGCTGAATGAACCAGCTCGCCGTTGATTCGCGTTTCGAGTGTCTGTTGGTATGGGTCCCCAAATTCGTCTTCGGTCACAATATAGGGGCCAAAGCCTGAGGTTAAATCAAACATTTTTCCTACACCAAACTGAGATGTATGTTTTTGAACATCCTTAACGCTACCTTCGTTATAGATGGAATAGCCAAAGATATGGCGAAGCGCGTGTTCTTTTGCGATATATCGACCACCTTTACTCATCACTACCACTAACTTGCCTTCGCATTCTAGCTGTTTGGTTCTAAGCGGTATGTCGAGCACCTCGCCATGAGCGACATGGTTGCGAGGCGTGCGTAAGTAAATAGTTGGGTGCTCAGCGTCTTTTAATCGGTCAGCTTCTTCTTGGTCGGAAGAATTGGCGGCAACACAGAAGGTCGCAATGGGTATGAGGGGTGGAAGAATCTGCACATCATCGATATTGAAGGTTTCCAAATCTTTCGCGTTCTGAATCTGAAAGCGTGCATAAGGCCCACGTTTTATAACGTCGATCATGGACTGCGGCATGCCTCTGCTTTCGCGGTCAATAGCTAAGATGGTGCTGCCGTCTTCTTGCAGCCAGCCTAAGCGTTCATAACCGCGCGATTCAAAAGTTAGGAATATCAAAATGTCGTCCCGAAATTAAAAACTGTGATGCACTGTAAAAAAGGGGTGCGATCATATCGGTGGGTAGTCTGGGTTCGCAATTTGTTTCTGCCGCTAAAAGGCTGTTTATTGAATACTGTGTGAATATTAATGGCTGTATCAAGCTCGTGTTATAGCCCGCGGTCATGCGTCTAGATATAATGCGCGACGATGTTCAACCGCTGATTTTAGCACCTATTATTGTTACAGGATTCTTCATGCGACCTAAAATTCCCGTCACAGTGCTTACCGGATTTCTCGGTAGTGGCAAAACCACGCTTCTCAATCGTATTCTCTCTGAGGATCATGGCTTACGTATCGCGGTGATTGAAAATGAATTTGGCGAGATAGGTATCGACCAAGATTTGGTGATCAACGCCGACGAAGAAGTGTTTGAGATGAACAACGGCTGCATTTGTTGCAACGTGCGGGGTGATTTGATCCGTATCTTGGCCGAGCTAGTCGATCGTATCAATCAGTTTGATTTGGTTATTTTAGAAACAACGGGTATGGCAGACCCCGGTCCGGTAGCGCAAACGTTTCTGGTACAAGAAGATATCCAGGAGCACTACCAACTCGATGGCATTATCACCTTGATCGATGCCAAACATGTAGGTCGGCATCTGGATGAAGAAACCGATGAGGTGCTTGCTCAAGTGGCTTTTGCAGATCGCATGATCATCAATAAGATTGACTTGGTCTCAGAAGAAGAAAAGCAAGCAGTCAAAAAACGTCTGCAATCGATGAACACGATGGCTGGTATATATGAAGCCACCATGGCGGAAGCGCCCATCGCGGAGTTGCTTGATATAGGCGGCTTTAATGTTCAGCGAGCGGTTGATATCAAACCGAATTTCTTAGAGCCCGAATATCCTTTTGAAATGGCCAGAGCTTGGCAATTAGCAGCTGGCGACTACAGACTTAAAATGGCGAAAGCTGAATGCCATCACCATGACCACGCGCACAGCCATGACGATCACGATCATGGCGACCACGACCACGACCACGACCACGACCACG
>CAZUTO010000012.1:5637-41651 GCA_964623085.1 uncultured Porticoccaceae bacterium | reverse complement strand
AGCCATGACGATCACGATCATGGCGACCACGACCACGACCACGACCACGACCACGGCCCTGGCATGTCGATCTTAATGACAAATATAGAGTCGGCTGCTGAGGTGGATTTTTCGAAGCTAGCAGAAGATGTTTTTGTTGAGTTTTCTGCTGACCCAGGCGTCCTTGAGCACGGTCAAGCGCTAACAAGGGTTGATACACACTATCAGCTAACGTTGGAAGGCCGTGACGAATATGAATTTGGATTTTCACTGGATAATGATCAGGCGTTGGCCTTTTTTACTGGGTATGGTCCCTGTGAATTAGGTTTGACGCTTCTAGGTAGCGATGGCAATGAATTGGCGCCGGCAGCGAAACATGCCTTCCAAGCTGAGCACACCCACGATAGTAAGGTTTCTTCTACATCCATTGAGCTACCTGGCGCATTCGATGTATCAAAGCTCAATGCTTGGCTGGAGGAGTTTTTGATCGAGAATGGGCCAGATGTATATCGCATGAAAGGAGTGGTCGCGATTGAAGGGCAAGACTATCGCTTTGTATTTCAGGGTGTGCACATGATCTTTGGCAGCCAGAAAGGCGCGGAATGGGGCGATCAAACGCCATTCAATCGCCTAGTGTTTATCGGCAAGAACCTTGATGAAGAATTTATTCGAACGTCGCTGGAGAAGTGCTTGGCTGCGTGATTTTTCAATAGCTCGCTAGGCTCGCGCATATTGCAAAGTTGTATAAGGCATACATGTATGGACTGGCAATTACGCTTTAAATGAGCATTTTTAAAAAATCTGATTTATTGACTAGTACAGTTCTTTTTTTTGGAGCTTTTCTTGTCGCATCCTATCTGTTGTCGCTTGGAGCTAGAGCGCACTGGCTCCTTGACCTGTTCCGCCATTTCTTGCACCAATATTTCGTTGGCAGTCTGTTGCTGGTTCCACTCCTATTTTGGAGGAAGCAATATGTTTTGGCAGCGGCAGTTATTTTGGTGAGTTGCGCAAGTTTTTATGAAATTTATAGCGCACTTGATGTCAGTGCAGGTAGGTCTCAAGAGTCAATACAGACAATCAAGGTTGCACAGTACAACCGACTTTATACCCTGTCGGATCATAGCGAGATGCAGTCTTGGATAGAGGGTGAGGCACCAGACTTCTTTGTTATTCAAGAAGCTAGCGAGCTCCACGCTCAAAGTATTTCAGATTTAGGCGAACGCTACCCACATCAAATTCACGAGCCCAGAGAGAACGGGCTTGGTCTTGTTATCGCCAGTAAACACGAAATCATTGCGTCGTCCGTGCACAAGACAGATCGATATGCGATGGACGTTTTTTTCGTCCATGCCCTAATTAAGCTGCAAGATGGAAATCTAGTGTCGGCTTATACGGTGCATCCGCCACCGCCAATAAGTCGTTTGATGCATAAACAACGCAATGAAGATATCCAAACGGTCGCTTCGGCAATTCTAAACGACAAGAATGAAAACATTGTTTTTCTTGGCGATTTGAACATCACTCCATATTCGCCATATTTTCGTGATTTTATTAAGGATACAGGACTAAAGAATCAGTATTCGTCGCCGCATTTGTTTCCAACTTGGCCTTCAATATTCGCTTCGCCATTTTTCCAAATCCCGATAGATCATATTCTTCATAAGGGACGTATGGAGTTGGTTAGCAAGCATAGAGCACCGCATATGGGGTCTGATCATTATCCTGTCGTAGCAGAATTCTCTATACCTGATTAAATTCGCTATGACAGCATTTCTTAGGCTATTAAAATAAAAAAGGCAAAATCTTGAGATTTTGCCTTTTTTAGTTGATGCTTTTTTAAAACTATCTATCGATACTAATTCGTTCCTCGCACCGCTGCGTCTGCCCAAGGCTCGCGCACTTCTTCGATGCTTAGGTTGTAGTCAAACAAGCCATCATCTTTGCGGAAATACCAGGTAGTAACACTGCCGTTCCTATCCGATGAGCGCACAGACTCTGCGACAGGGATGGACTGCAATATCGCTACTAACTCGTCCACTTTTTCTTGTTCCTGACCTAGCAGGTCATTTTGCTCAGAGGGGTCCTCTACTACATTGTAGAGTTGAATATTTTCAGCAGAGCCCGGCTCTCCATTTATTTGCACAAGCTTCCAGGGCCAGTCGAATACAGCCCGGTTTCGGTTTGCACCGATAACAAAAGGCTTGTGATCGATTTGTGCGCCAGTAGTGAGCGCTGACCACATGCTTTGACCATCAAGGTTATCAACAACGCTTGGATCACCACCTACCGCCTCTAGAAGCGTGGGCAGCCAGTCGGTCATAACGATGGGTTGGTCCATTACCTTGCCGCCATCAATTAACCCAGGCGCCCAGACAGTAGCGGGTACGCGTATACCACCTTCAAGTGTGCTGCCTTTTTGGCCTCTAAAAGGATCGTTGTTTGCACCTAAGCGGGTTGAACCGCCGTTGTCACTGGAGAATACGACGATCGTGTTGTCCAGTATTCCTTTTGATTCAAGAGCCTCAACGACCTTTGCTATGCCTTGGTCCAAATGGATCATCATTTCTGAGTAGACGCTGCGATCATTGGCACCTTCTTCATTTACCAATCCTGTTTCTGCAGGCGGGTGCTGCAGAGGTGAGTGTGGCGCGTTGTAAGACAGATACATGAAGAACGGCGCTTCTTCGTCCTGTTCATTTATGAGTCGTATTGCATCATCTGTCATTAGATCAGTTGTGTGGCCTTCTTCGCGAACGGTTTCGCCGTTTCGTTGCCAGTCGACGCCACCGGCGTATATATGCGAGTAGAAGTCTGTCCAGCCGGCTAGAAAGCCATAGTGGTAATCAAACCCGCGCGCGCTTGGCCAGTAGTCGGTGTTGGCTAAGCCTAAATGCCATTTGCCTATCATGAGTGTTTGGTAGCCTAGGTCTTTGAAATACTCAGGCATAAGTTTGATGTCTGTTGGCATCGTCTTTAAATCAGACATTGGCGCATCGACCCCATATCGCAATGGGTTTTGGCCAGAAAGTAGCGCGGCTCGTGTCGGGCTACATATTGGGTAGACATAGTTCCGATCTAGCTGAATGCCTTCGCTGGCGAAGCGGTCTATCGTCGGTGTAGAAATTTCGCTGCCGTTATAACTGACGTCGTTATAGCCCATGTCATCAACGAGAATAAAAAGGACATTCGGCCGCGATGCCTCTGTAGTCACTTGCACTGGAGTAACAGAATCGGTGATAACAGTTTCTACTTGGCTGGATACCTCTTGACTATCGCAACTGCTGAGTAGCAGTATGGCGAGACCACAAAGGCCTAACTTTATTGTGTTCATCGAGCTTCCCCTTCGGATATATTGAGTCTCATTCTTATGCCATAAATTAGCTGTTTGCGGCTAAATGTCAATGTGCGCGGAAATGGGCGAGCCAAGCGCTATAGCTTCTTATACTTTTTTGACCACCCAATTGTTCACGACTTTAGTTCCGGATTGCTCGAACACTTTCCCAACTGGGCAAAATCTGGGTAAGTCTCGTTTGAGTGCATCGAGCTCCTCATCGCTAGAAGAGGTGGTCAGTCGGATAGTTAAAACAATCTCTGGAAAAGGAATGTTTACCTCTTCCTGCAGTGTGACACCTAACCGATTGAATTCTGCATCGGCATCAATCTCCATAGACTGGATATCAATGCCGTGCATTTTTGCTACTTTGTGTCCGATGACGTTGGTGCAGGCTAAAAAAGCAGCGATGGCCATTTCGGTGGGCGCAAAGCCCTCGTTTGTGCCACCGCGAACTTCGGGCTCGTCAGCAATGTCGATAAGATCTCGCGTCTTTAATAGCGTTCTGCTGTGGCTTTCTGACACCGCAGATACTTTGGTGCGAACCGTTGTTTTCGGCACTATTCCTTCTTTCACCGACATACCTTGTGCTCTTACTCTAAGCCGCTTGCACGCAGTTGTTCACGTGCGGCAACACACCAATCGAGGTTTTCGTCACCATGTGCGATCGCGCCGAGTAATCGATCGCGAAAAACAGCAGCGGACGGAAGTGGCATCTTTGCCGATTCGGCTGCATCGAGAGCGAGATTAATATCTTTTAGGCCAATCACTGCGGTAGCGCCTAGGCTATCCCATGCTTCGGTAGCGATCATTTTGCCGTAGACCTCGTAAGCCGGTGCGCCAAATAAGCCATTAACTAGGACTTCATGGAACATCTCTTTATCGCCACCAAGTTTGCTGACCAGCGCATAGGCCTCGCCCATAACTTCGATCGCGCACCCTAAGACAAAGTTGTTCGCAATTTTTACCGCTGATGCTGCTGTCGGTTCAGTACCGGCCACATAGGTTTGTTTGCCGAGAACTTCGAATACCGGCTTTAAGGCTTCGACTTTATCTGCTGGCCCAGCGGGGACAATCGTAAGTAGACCTTGAGCAGCGAGATCCGGTCGGCCAAGCACGTGTGCTGCCACAAAATTTTGTCCGGCATCGGTATGGAGCTTTGTTGCCTTGCGGACCATGTCAATGCCATGTGTTCCCATGATTACGTGGGTGGCGCCGGCTGGTAGTGAGTTAAGAAGGCCGTCATCGCCAGTAATCACGTTTTCGAGAATAGGATCACTGGGTAGCATTGAGATAACAAAATCTCTATCAGCTACAGCTTCTGCAATGGTTGGTTTGAATGTCGCGCCAGCTTCGACCAACGATTTTGCTGCATCTGGGAAGACGTCAAAAACGTTGAGTTGGTAGCCTGCTTTGACTAGCAAGTGGGCCATGCCTTGGCCCATGCGGCCGAGTCCTAAAAATGCAATATTCAAGAGTTGCTCCTATTTAGTTAGTGCTGTCTTACGTTTCGTTTAAAGAGCCGCTTGAGATGACGATCTCTGCGGTCATATGATAATGAGCATGCAGCAATTTAACAGCTTCATCGGCGTTGCGCTCAAAGATCGCATCTTGGATGGCCTGGTGTTCTTTCTCTTCGTTGCTTTCCCGATAGGCGATTACAGCAGCGAGGTTGCGGTATCTAAGTGTTTGCTCTCTCAGTTGCGAACAGTAGCCTTCAAGTAGTTTAGAGTCGCAGTTGGATAATAGAGCTTGATGAAACTGGCTATGCCGTGCTTCGAGTTCGGGTGATATGACGCCTTGGCTCTCTTTCTGGCTAGCTTTACATAGTCGATGATAGGCGAGAACGATGCGTTCATCATATTCATCATCTGCCGCTTTGATCGATTCCCTAAGTGCGATTTCTTCTAGCCAGCATCTCGTTTTGACGAGCTCTTGTAGCTCTTCAACACTGGCAGGTGATACATGAAAGCCTTTGTTCTCTTCTCTGACCACCATGCCGTTGGCAGATAGCCTGTTTAGCGCTTCTCGAAGAGGGCTATTGCCCACGTTATAGTCGTTTTTTAGTGTATGCAGATGCAACTTTTGCCCAGGTCGGAGCTTGCCTTGAACGATATCTTGCAACAGAACTTCGTATACCGACGACGCAATCGTCCCCGATGACAGTTCTTTTGGTTCATTGCCAGACAGGCTTTCCTGACTCATAACATATCACTCTGATACATGGATTTTCGACAATATGGCTTTTAATGTGAATCTGCCGAACATTACAGTAAGTCTTTCGCATTTTCCATATAGAGGCTTTTGACTCTCTTGTCAGCCATTAATCGACGCGGTTGGTTAGTTGCCCTGGCGATTTGTTGAATGAAGCTTGTTTTCGCCGGACATCTTTCGATAGTATCAATCGCAATTTAAGTACCCTGCGAAATACTGATGTTCATTAGACAAATCTTCTCTTTGGCAAATATGCGTGCTTGCCACTTTGCTCTTATTCTATGGGTGCTTTCACCTGGCGTGAGTGCTGCCGAGTCAATCCGCCTAATCGCAGTAGATTCTGATTCCGCAAGTTCACTCTGGGTAAGAGTGTTTCTTGAATACTTTATTCCAGAGGTCGATCGTCGGCTTATCGAGGCTGGTGGGGAGTATGAGATTGAATGGAATCCAGCTTTTGGTGGGACCATCGCGAAAGCGCGGGGAGTGCTCGACTCACTGCAATATGATTTGGCAGATATCGGGATTGTGACGACACCCTATCACCCCGATAAGCTCCCTTTTTATAGCTTGCCTTACATCACCCCATTCGTCAGTAATGATATTGGGTTAATTGCGCGCACGATGACAGATCTAACGCATAAGTACCCAGAAATTAGGGATTCATGGAGTGCATACGATGTTCACTATTTAACCACTGCGGGTTCTATCGACACCTACAATATTTTGCTGGCTGACCCTGTCGAAGCTTTTGAAGATCTTCGTGGAAAGAAAATTGGCGGTGTCGGGTTAGTACTGCTATTTCTTGAAGGCTCCGGCGCGGTGGGTGTCAGCAGCGCGCTGATCGAGTGGTATAACAACATGGCCACTAAACTGATGAGCGGCACGATTGTTTGGCCGGAGGCGGTCACAGCATATCGGCTTTATGAGGTGGCGCCATATATGTTGGATATCCGCTTTGGTGGTGCAGCTTCCAAAGCCATTGCGATGAATAATAGAACCTGGGAGCGCTTGCCAGAAGAAGTACAAACTGTTCTTCAGGATGTTGCTAATACCTATCGAGATGAGCTAGCTGCTGAAACAGATAAGATTTCGCAACATGCATTTGATGTGTTCTCTCAAGAAGGGGGTGTGTTGATCCCCGTGACTGATCAGCAGCGCCAAGAATGGGCAAATAATCTCCCAGATTTGGCCGGAGACTGGGTGAAAACCATGGAGGCCAAAGGTTTCCCTGGGCAAGAGATCCTCAACGATTACATGCAAATTATGCGCGACAACAAGCAACCGGTTATGCGGCAGTGGGATCAGCAATGAGCGAGTCATCAGCTCAAAAAAAGAGCGGTGTTGCTCGGCTATTTCAACATTGGGTAGTTGGTTTAAATAGTATCGGCACTGCATGGATATTTTTATTGATGCTTCTGATCAACGCCGACGTATTTTCCAGATTGTTATTTAATGCGCCCATTGATGGTGTGTCTGAACTAGTCGCGCTATCTATTGTCGGCATTGTGTTTTTGCAGTTGGGAGATACGGTTCGCGCTAATAGGCTAACGCGCTCAGATGGCTTTTTTAATCGTGTCGTTGAACGTCACCCAAAGCTGGGGCTGGTACTAAATATTTTCTATGAACTCTGCGGCATCGCTTTTTTTACGGCTATTTTGTTTGGTGCGATCCCTTATTTTATTCAGGCCTATCAAGGCGGGTATTACGCTGGTACCGAAGGCATATTCACTGTTCCGATTTGGCCAATAAAGCTAATTATCGTCGTAAGCAGTATTACTGTGCTGGCGGTTTTTTTGGCGCGCATAAAGAATCATATCTGTGCGTTCAGTCAGTGTGGTTATAAAAAATGACTGGCTTAGAGATTGGGCTGATTTCTGTCGTCATTATCTTGGTGTTGATTTACGCAGGCATGTACGTGCCGGTTGCTTTGGGTTTGGTCTCTTTTGTCAGCGTCTGGTATCTGCGTGGCAGTATGGAAGCGCCGGTATATCTGCTTACGCTGGCTGCCTCTTCAGGGTTGGAGCAATACCACTATGGCGTAATCCCTTTGTTTGTTTTCATGGGTTTGATTGTTAGCCAATGCGATCTTGGGCGAGACATCTACGATGTTTCTAACTACCTGTTGCGGAGAGTGAAAGGTGGGCTGGGTATTGCAACGGTGGCTGCTAATACGGCCTTTGCTGCCATTACTGGCGTGAGTATCGCCTCTGCTTCCGTGTTTGCTCGGGTATCGGTTCCCGAGATGCGCCGCTTTGGATATAACAAACGTTTTGCCGTTGGGGTGGTGGCAGGAAGTTCTGTACTTGGCATGCTGATTCCACCCAGTGTCATGTTGATTATTTACGCCATTGTTACCGAGCTGTCTGTGGCGGCGATGTTTAAGGCAGGCATCATCCCTGGCCTATTGCTCGCCTTTGCTTATATCCTGGTTATTGTCGCTATGGCGGTATTTTTCCCAGGCTTTATCGGTGCTCAAGATGAAAAATCTATCGCCATCGCGGATGCGCGCGAGGATATGTCAGTAAAAGAAATCGTCGCTAAGCTCGCACCCTTTGTTATTTTGATCCTGTTGGTTTTGGGCGGTATATATGGAGGGATATTTACGCCGACTGAAGCCGGTGCTGTAGGTGCGCTCGGAGCGCTGGTTATTGCCATAGTGAAGCGCAAGCTCGGCAACGGCGTGCTATGGAAAGTGCTTAGTGAGACCGGCCATATTGTTGCTTCGCTTCTTCTATTGATAGTCGCGGCGACAATGTATAGCCGAATGCTGGCCATATCGGGGCTGCCAATCGAGTTTGGCGCCTGGATCAACGGCGCTGAACTCAATTTGGCAACTATTCTGGTTGTCTATGTTGTTGCATTGATTGTTATGGGAACCATTTTGGACACCACTTCAATTATTCTGATTATGGTCCCTTTGTTCCTGCCAGTGATGATGCCTTACGACATCAATCTTATATGGTTTGGAATTATTACCATCGTGGGTGCTGAGATTGGTCTGCTCACTCCTCCTTTGGGTATATCCTGCTACGTTATAAAGGCAACCTTGCCGGACAAGGATATTTCTTTGTTTGATGTTTTCGCAGGCGCATTCCCGTTTGCCGTGACCATGCTGGTAGTGTTGGTTTTACTAATTGTTTTCCCTCAGCTTAGCTTGGTTCTTCTATAGCGAACGCATATAGGGACTGCTTCTTGGATAGATTGTGGGCCTCCGATAGTTCAGTCGTTCATGCTAGAAGAAAACCTGTTTGAGATGGAAATGCGCAGGCTGCGCAATGGAATAGACAGTCGAATATTTTGTACATTGACAGGAAATTTATATTTCGCGTCTTCCATCTGTTTTTATAAGCTGCCACAATTCAAGAAGGCTTTACTCATATTTCTTGGCTGGATGCTTTAGTTGGCGAGCGCGGAAATATCTATAGAGTTCAAATACAATTAGAAAGAAAACAGCATTTTTGAGGGGATAAATAGATGAGCGAGCAAGAAAAATCGAACGAGCAGTCTGCTGCGCCTGCAGCGGCGGCTTCCGGACTAGCCGGAGAGAATAAAACTGCGCTGGCCATGTTTGGCCTATTGTTGCTTATATATGTTTTGATGGTGGCGGACCGCTTCCTTATCAGTATGTTGGCAGTAGATATACGCGGATCTTTGGGTTTAACTGTTAGAGACTCAATCACCCTTGCGACCATGTTTACCCTTGGTTTAGGGATTTCCGGTGTGCCAGCGGGGCAGCTGATTCAGAAGTATTCAAGAAAGTCCGTTGTTCTTGCGGGGCTGATTCTGCTGTCTGCTTCGACCTTGCTCTTCACTCAGGCCGTGGGCTTTAAGAGCATGTTTGTCTTTATTGTCATACAGGGTGTTGGCATGGGCTTCCTGGCAACTTCACTATTTTCTCTCTCGACTAGTTACTTTCACAAGAGCCGCGCTGCTGCTCTGGGTATCGTAAATCTTAGTTTTGGGTTGGGCTCAATTTTTGGCCACTGGATTCCAGGTGTGCTGCGAGACCGCTACTTTGAGACTTGGCAGGATTCGGCTTGGCACGTGCCAATGTATATTTTTGGTGCTGTTGGTTTAGGGCTTATTGTCGCAGTATTTATCTTTATTCGCCCTTGGTTCAGTGAGGTTCAAGCTCCCAAAAAGGTTATACAAGACAGTGGCGGTGCCGACAACTGGAATAACTTTAACACTAAACTACTTATAGTAATGAGTGCCCTCTACGGTATGGTGATTTACGGATATTTGGGCAGTTATCCCTCCTTCTTGCGGACTGTTGCCGGCTTCAGCGCAAGTCAAGTGGGTGCTGCTGTACTCTGGTTTGGAATCGGTGGCATGACCTCCTACTATGGCGGTAAGCTGGGTGACAAGTTCACGACTAAGTCTGTTCTCTTTGTCGCCTGTCTGATCCTCGCCGGTGTTACACTATTTCTCTACAACGAGAATCACAGCGAATTTATATACAAACTACTGGCAACCCTTGTTGGTGTGTTTGGAGCGGCTATCGTGTATACCAATCTTGCAGGTGGCCACGTTAAGGCGCTTAAGCGTAGCTTGACTGGTAAAGGTTCCGGCTTGTTTGTGACCAGTGTGTATGGCGGTGCGGCCGTAGCTGGCTTGAGTATGGGTAGTCTTATCGAGAACTTCGGCTGGGCCGTTGCTGGTCAAGTTCAACTTTCTGGTATCTGTGTGGTTATTGCGGTACTAGCGCTCTTTCTTAGAGAAAACGAGTTTTCGAAATAATACCAGCAGGAATAGTATTGCCTAGAAAGTCTGTATCACTTCTAGGTTTTCATAAATTGAAGATCGCCTGAGTATTCAGGCGATCTTTTTTTGCCACTGGATTTGGTGAAATAATGCCTTCGATTTGTGTAAGTTAGGGACGCTTGCCTGAGGTTGTAAAAATCGAAAATATGTGAAAAGATACTTTTTTGTCGAAATTTTATTTTGACAAGAATTTTTAGACTCTGAAAGTAACGTCATGAGGGGAGAGGGTAGAGATGATTAGAGCAGCGATTGTGGGTCTTGGATGGTGGGGTAAAACTCAGGTTGAGGCAGTTGTAGATAGCGACAAGATAAAGTTTGTAGCAGCAACTACTAGATCTCTTTCCGATGAAGCGAAAGAGTTTTGTGCGGAATACGATATGGAGCTGAAGGCAAGCTACGACGATATTCTTGCAGATCCCAATATTGATGCGGTTGTTCTGGTTACGCCAAATTCACAGCACGTTGGCCAAACACTGGCTGCTGTTAAAGCGGGCAAACATGTTTTCTGCGAAAAGCCTTTCGCACTTGATGGCGCTGGTGCTCAGGAAGCGATTGATGCAGCTGCAGCTGCAGGATTGTCAGTAGGTGTTGGCTATAGCCGCCGATTCCATCCTGAGATGAAAGCGCTCAGAGAAAAAGTTAGAAACGGCGATTTGGGAACGATTCTTCATATCGAAGCAACAATGACTTTCCCTAATGCGTTATATCTCAAGCCAGGTGCTTGGAGAGCGGATACGTCTGAGACGCCTTGTGGTGGTTTGACACCGATGGGTGTTCACGCAATTGATGGCATGATCGACATGGTCGGCGAGATCGATGAAGTTTATTGCCAAAGTTTCCGACGCGCGGTTGAGGTTGAGTCGGATGATACGACTTCAATCTTGTTCCGTATGAAAGAAGGATGTTCAGGCTACCTAGGCACGATGACGGCTACGGGCGGCGGTTTTAACTTCCAGGTTTATGGTTCAAAAGGCTTTATCAAGCTTGAAGGCATGACCCACATTGCCGGTGCTCCATCTGAAGAGCGTCGTATGAAGTTGTTTGATAAGTGTACGTTTAAGCCTGTTAAAGGCCCTGCTGAAATATGGCAAGCGGCTGAGTTTGACGTGGTAAAAGGTGCGCTTGAAGGTTTTGCTGATGACGCACAAGGTGGATCATCTTATTTAGTGACGCCAGAAGAAATTGTGCATGGGTCTGCGGTTACTGAGGCGATTATTAAGTCTGCCGCTGCTCATCAAGTAGTAAAAGTTTAAGTTTTAAAAGATTAATAGACGTAAGTCAGGTATCCGTTAGAGGGGATTTGTTATGACAGAATTTAGACGCGGCACGCAAGGAATGATGCAGGTCGATTACGAACAGCGTATCGATATGGATCGTATGCGTGAATATCGAGTTGGCCGAGTGAAGAAGTATATGGAAGAGTTTGATGTCGACTGTATGCTTTTGTTTGATGTAAATAACAAGCGCTACTCCACGTCGACGGCGGTATGCTCGCCTGAAATCTGTAACATGGGTCGTTACTCCATCATTCCTCGAAATGGCCCACCCCATATCTTTGGTTTTGGTTCAGAGGTTGCTGCGGAGAAGCTAAACAGCCCTTGGGTTGCCGACTATACTTTCCCTGCTCACGGTACGATGTACGGTGCATTGCCTAAAGAGTGGGAGCCAACCAAAGGCTTTATGAAAGATCTGGACATGGTTCTGGATAACTTTGGCCTTGATAAGAGCAAAATCAAAATTGGTGTTGATGTAATTGAAGCGCAAACGATGTTGGCGCTTCAGGCAAACGGTTACAACTTGGTAGACGGCATGGAAGTCATGCAATACGCCCGTTCCGTAAAAAACCAAGACGAAATTGCGCTTCTTAAGCATGCGACAGCGATTGTTGATGCGGCTTTCCACAGAATCGCTATGGAAATTCGTCCAGGTGCGAAAGAAAACGATCTTCAGGCGGTGGCTTCGCATGAGATGCATCGTTTGGGCGCTCAGTGGGTTCACAATGTGCAGGTAACATCGGGTAACCGCACTAATCCACATCCACACTTGAGTTCTGACCGATTACTTCAGCCAGGCGATGTGATCTTTATGGATGTGGTATGTCTGTATAACGGTTATCACACCTGCGTATATCGCTGCTTCACGGTGGGTGAGCCCAATCAGAATCAAATCGACTGCATGAATCGCTGTTATGAGATTCAGATGGGCGGTATTGAGGCTTGTAAGCCAGGCGTAAGTACAGCAGATGTGGTTACTCGCTGGCCGGACTACCGTGAGATGGGTGCATTGAACGAGCACGAAATCTTCGGTCTTCAGTATGGTCACGGTGTTGGTGTCGGCCTTTGGGAATTCCCGATTCTTTCGCGTGCATTCAGTATCGAAAATCCAATTGAGCTTGTTCCGGGCATGTGTATTGCGCTTGAAACCTATGCAGGTTCCGAGGATGGCAATGACGGTATCCGCCTTGAGGATATGCTTGTTATTACGGACACAGGTATCGAAGTAATGACTAAGTTCCCGAATGACAAAATCATGGCGTGCGGGATGCCTTACTCTAAGTAAAGACATTTTGCGCCCAAAGATCTTAGAAAACTGAGTTTCTTTGGGCGTAAAAAACTAGCCTCTGAGAAGTAGATCCTGGAGTTCTCTCCAAAAACGGCTCAGATCGAAATTTGGCTCCCATTTATGGGAGCCTTTTAATCAATACGGGTAATACGTAACTATGGCAAATGAAAATGCTAGTGCCGCTGTGAAGTACCCACTCGACAAATTACAACAGCTTGCTCTCTATCAGAGCATGGCCGAGTGTCGAGCTTTACAGCAAAGGGCCTATGATCTGTTTATGCAGAATCTAGTAAAGGGAACCACGCACCTTGGCTTAGGCCAAGAGGGCATCGCCGCTGCTTTTGGTTTGGCAATGCGCGAGGACGACTACACTTTTAATACATATCGCGGTCACAATCACAACTATGTTCGTGGTGTGTCCATGACAGGTATTCTTGGCGAGCTAATGGGCCGAGATATTGGACAGCTTCGCGGTAAAGGCGGCTCAATGCACATTACTGATACAAGTAAGGGTGCGATGGGTTCATACGCGATTATTGGTGCGCATATGCCAATCGCGGCGGGTGCGGCTTGGTCTGCGCAGTATCGCGGTACTGAGCAGGTAGCGTGCTGCTTCTTTGGTGACGGTACGACGAACATTGGTACATTCCACGAAGCGATTAACTTTGCCGCGATTTGGGATCTTCCTGTTGTCTATGTCTGCGAGAACAACCAGTACATGGAATACACCGCGATCGGTGATGTGACAGCTGTGCCAAATCCGGCTGCTGATCGCGCTTCTGCATACGGCCTTGAGCCTATTTTGGTTGACGGCAATGACGCTGAATTGATGTATGAAACAGCGATGACCGCAATTGAAAAAGCACGTAAAGGTGGCGGCCCGACTTTGATTGAGGCGCTCACTTATAGACATTATGGTCACTCGCGCGCAGATCCAGGCAAGTATCGTCCTGACGAAGAAGTTGAAGAATGGAAAACCAACAGAGACCCTGTTGTTTTATATCGTCAAAAATTGTTGGATCAAGGCATTGATGAATCTGAGTTGGCGGCTATTGATGCCAACACAGAAGCGCTCATTGATAAAGCGACAGAGGAAGCGAAAAACAGCCCGCCTCCACCACCGGAAATCGCATACACAGACGTTTGGGCTGATGGAGGTGCAGAATGGCGCAACTAAGTTATCGTGAAGCCGTCGCCGCCGCTATGGCGCAAGAAATGCGACGCGACCCTAACGTTCTATTTTTGGGTGAAGATGTTGCCGCTGCTGGCGGTGTATTTAAAGCAACCATGGGTTTGTTTGACGAGTTTGGTCCGTTGCGTGTTCGCGATACACCTATCTCGGAACAAGCGATTCTTGGTGCTGCCATGGGTGCGGCAATGACAGGCCTTAAGCCTATTGCTGAAATCATGTTCTCTGACTTTTTCGGCGTTTGTTGGGATACGGTTGTTAACGAAATTGCGAAAGCACGTTACATGACCAATGGCGATCACGAATGTCCGCTCGTTATTCGCTCTGCGAATGGTGGTGGTGCCCGTTTCGGCGCTCAGCACTCACAGAGTATCGAGAACTGGGCGATGGCTGTGCCCGGCATTAAAGTGGTCGCGCCTTCTAACGCTTATGACGTTAAGGGCTTGTTAGCGGCCTCTATTCGCGACCCTGATCCTGTTTTGTTCTTCGAACAAAAAGCGATGTACGGCAATAAGTGTGAAGTACCTGAAGGCGAGTTGGTTATCCCTCTGGGTGAAGCTTCGACACCTCGCGAAGGAACGGATGTGACTATTGTTGCCTTGGCGAACATGGTGCCAAAGTCGCTCAAAGCGGCTGAGACTCTTGAAAGTGAACACGGTATCTCATGTGAGGTTATTGACCCGAGAACATTGGTGCCTTTGGATACCAAAGCGATTCTCGCATCGGTAGCCAAAACTGGACGTCTTGTGACTGTTGAAGAAAACCCACGTCTGTGTGGTTGGGGTGCAGAAATTGCCTCAATCGTTGCCGAGGAGCTTTTCTGGGATCTGGATGCACCTGTTACACGTATTACCACTCCTCATATCCCTCTGCCATCGGTAGACGTGCTAGAGGATATGGTTATACCGAGCGTTGATCGTATTGTTGATACGATCAGTAAGATGGACTAATCGCATATAAATTAATTTATATCGCTAGATAAGAAGAGGTTTATTGTGGACGTAATAATGCCCCAAATGGGCGAATCCGTGAACGAAGGTACGGTAGCCGCTTGGTATAAGAAAGTAGGAGATGAGGTCAAAAAGAACGACATTCTTTTTGATGTTGAAACTGATAAGGCGGCCATTGAAGTGCCTGCGCCAGCGGACGGTGTAATTAGTGTCATTAATGGCGCTGAGGGCGATACATTGGAAGTCGGTGCGATCGTGTGCGTCATTGCGGTTGAAGGTGAAGAGGCCGCTCCGGCTTCTGCGCCAGCATCAACGCCAGCACCAGCACCAGCGGCTGAAGCACCTGCTGCAGCGCCGGCGGCTCCCGCACCCGCAGCTGTTTCTTCTGCTCCCGCGAAGTCGGCCAACCCACTAGCAGCTCAGCCCGCAGCTAGGTTGTCTCCTGCCGTACGCAGGTTGGTTGCTGAGCATAGCCTTGATGTATCTCAAATCAGCGGTACAGGTAAAGGTGGTCGAGTCACTCGTCAAGATGTTGCTGCGTTTATTGATGGTGGTGGTGCCTCTGCACCTGCAGCTGCTGCTGCACCCGCAGCGGCGACTAGCTCGCCAGTGCCTGCAGTAGACAGCAGAAGCTTTATTGCGTTTGATAAGATTCGCAAGATGACTGGCGATCACATGGTCATGTCAAAAGCCACGAGTCCGCATGTGTTACAAACTGTCGAAGTGGATTATCACGCTGTTGACGCCGTTCGTAAGAAACTTAGCCCGCAGTGGAAAGCAGATAAGGGTTACTCTCTTACTTATCTACCATTTATCTCGCGCGCGCTTACTATCGCGATCAAAGAGTTTCCGCGCGTTAATTCAAGTGTGGTGGGTGATGGAATACAGATCCACAGCCTGATTAACCTTGGAATTGCTGTCGATCTCAACTTTAACGGTTTGGTTGTTCCAGTAGTAAAAGACTGTGCAAACAAGTCGGTAGGTCAAATCGCCGCAGACATCAAAGCGATGAGCACCAAGGCTCGAGATAAGAAATTGACGCCTGATGATATGTCAGGCGCAACCTATACTATCTCTAACTCAGGTCCTTTTGGCACCATGATGACGGCGTCTATTATTAGCCAGCCTCAGGTCGCGATTATGTCTACCGATGGCATCAAGAAGCGCCCGGTAGTTCTCGAGTCTGAACATGGAGATACTATTGGTATTCGTCCTGTTGGCATCCTTGCGCAATCGTTCGATCATCGTGCATTCGATGGAGCATACTCTGCCGCGTTCTTGAATCGTGTAAGAGAAATTATCGAACAGTCAAATTGGGCGTCTGAGATATAGCAGTTGCTATACGAGAGCGAGGCATGAAGTCAGATGAGCAAAGATAAATCATCTTGGCAAGAGCATATAGAAAAAGTCACAGAGAAGGGCCTGCTTGCTAAACAACTTTATGTGGTGCTCACCGAGCCTGTATCTGGCTTAGATCAGGTGCGCGCTAATCTTCAGGAACATCTGGCTTATCAATTAGAGTTAGAGCGTACCGGTGTCATGTTTGCTGCGGGCCCTTTTGCTGATGACGCAGGCCAAGAGTGGCAAGGCGAGGGCATGGTGATTATTCGTGCGGACTCCCTAGAGCATGCTAAGCAAATCGCCGAAGCCGATCCAATGCATAAAAGTGGTGCAAGGAAATTTCGTGTGCGGCCGTGGCTGCTAAACGAAGGCTCAATAACGCTCAAAGTCACCTATTCAAATGGTCAACGCGAAGTTATATAAGTTGCGTATTTCTGAGTCGTTATTTATATGACGCAACGAGTATATATAGGGTTATCAGCGTGAAGTTCTTTATTCTGCGTCATGGTATTACCGGTGATGCTCCGACAGATGAGGAGCGCGACCTAACGACCAATGGTCGTGCTGAAGTCGTGAAGATTATTAAACAAAAGATTGAACACCTCGGCGAGGTTCAGCAAATATTTTCCAGCCCGATGATCCGCGTGAAAAACACGCTTGATATAGCGGCAAACCTGATGAAGTTCGAAGGCGAAATTGTCGTCGAAGAAAACTTGGGGACGGGAAATCGGCTTGACGAATTGAAGGACTTTTTGGGCCGCGTAGATACCAGTGCCGGAGATGTCATGATTAGTAGTCACCAATCCTGCACTAGCATTATCGTGCTTTGGTTAACGGGTGAAGATGTATTGATACCTAACGGTAGCTTGATTTGTATTGAGGCGGAAGAGCTTGGTCGCGGAACGGGTAAGATTCTTTGGCAAGAAAGCGCGAGCGGTCAAGAGATTAAGCGCACCGAGTTATTTGCAGATATGATCTAGGCCTCTTTTTTGCCGGTTAAATTGGCGCTATTACTGCCCATATAGCATGCAATTTACCTTAGTTGATCGTTAACTTAACTAAATATAAACCTGATTTCATTACGATATAATCCATTGTCTTTACCCTCTTTGTGCGCTGTGAACAATATGTGGCAGGCAGCGAGAACTTGGCTATGAAACACGTCTCCCCCATTTTGGTGTTCCTGATGCTCCTTCAGAGCAATACTCTGTGGGGCCAAGGCCAAGAAATAAGAATCGCTGATAAATCAATCACTATTCCTCAAATCGATGCGGCGCCAAAGCTTGATGGGGTGCTTGATGAGGATATCTGGGATCAAGCACTACTAGTCGATGATCTGCACCAAGTAGATCCTATTGAATATGCAACACCGACCCAGCGCACAGAATTTCTATTAGCTTACGACGATGACAACCTATATATAGGCGCGAGACTATATGAGGATGATCCCAGCTTGATTGCGGCCAATGTGCTGCGTCAAGGAGAGGGTCTGAGAACCGATGATCGTATTCGCATTGTTCTCGATCCGTTTAATGACAAGCGTAGCGGTTTCCATTTCCAGGCTAATGCTAACAGCGTGCGCTTTGATGGTATTTACGTCGGCTCTCAGAATGATTGGAATTGGGACGGTATTTGGCAATCTGCAGCCAAGATAACGGACTATGGCTGGTCGACAGAGGTCGCCATTCCCTTTAAAACGCTGTCGTTTCCACCGGATTCGGAATGGGGGCTGAATCTAGCAAGAGAAATTGTCCGCAATAACGAAACCATTGGTTGGAGCTCACGCAACCGAACGACGGACCCTTCAGTTGCCGGTCAGCTAAAAGGTATAACTGGCGTAACGCAGGGCAAAGGGCTAGATATTGTGCCTTCGTTTAGCGTTCAGGATTTCGATAGTCGAGACACGGATGAGACGGATTTTAATACCGAGCCCTCACTCGATGTTTATTACAAAATCACCTCTGCTTTAAATGGCGCACTGACCTTTAACACAGATTTTTCAGCTACCGAGGTGGATAGTCGCCAAGTGGATTTAAGCCGCTTCAGCCAGTTCTTCCCCGAGCGAAGATCCTTCTTTTTGCGAGAGTCAGACATTTTCGAGTTCGGTGGAATTGGTTCAGAAGGCAACGGTACCGCCGTGTCTCGTCCGGATCGGGAAAACGCCCGTCCATTCTTCTCGCGTCGGATCGGTCTGAGTAGCTCTGGTGAGCCTGTCGGCCTTGATGTCGGAGCCCGAGTAACTGGGCGAATAGGAAATTGGAATGTCGGTGCGCTGGGTATTGTGCAGGAAGGATTTGAAGACGTAGATTCGACCAATATTTTTGTGGGTCGAGGGTCTGTGAAAGTGCTAGGAGAGTCGTCGCTGGGCTTTGTTGCAACGAGTGGTGATCCACGCTCAAATTTAGACAATAGTCTCATTGGAGCAGATTTCAGGTATCTAAATACGCGGCTAAATAACGGCAAGCGCCTCGACGGTAATCTTTGGTACCAGAAAACAGACACAGAAGGCATATCTGGTGATGATGCAGCCTTCGGAGCAACCATTCGATACCCGAGTGAGACAGGCTGGAAAGGCGGTTTTACGGCGCGTGAAGTGCAGGAAAACTTCAATCCAGCACTGGGATTTGTGAGCCGTGAAGATGTGCGCCAGTATTGGGGTGATGTTGGCTATACGCACCGCTTTCGCGATGGCCCGCTAAAAAGCGTTTTCTTTGGAGTCGATGGTCAGCGCGCGAGATTGATCGATGGGCCGTTGCAGTCGGAAAGTCTGCTTGTACGCGTGCTTCAAGTTGATAATCCGGTCGGCGACGAGATTAGGATTTTTCACAACGTTCAAACAGAAAATTTGCTGGAGCCCTTTGAAGTCTCGGATGGCGTTATTATTGAGCCGGGTTCCTATAGTTTCTCCGATACAGAGATTGTTTTCGAAACATCTCGAGGCCGTCGGGCCAATATCGAAATCGGGTTTCTAACTGGTGACTTCTATGAAGGCACTCGAAATGCGATAGACGCACAAGTAGATTGGCGCCCATCTAAGTACTTTATTGGCAGCCTTTCTTACGCAGTAAACTTTGTCGATATACCAGAAGGTAAGTTTGATCAGCGCATACTCAGCACCAATTTAGCGGCAGTATTTAACAATCAACTCTCATGGGTGAATCTGATTCAGTTTGATAACGAGAGTAATAATTTGGGTATTGATAGTCGATTGCATTGGACACCTCGCGCGGGTAGGAATATTTTTTTGGTGCTTACAAAAGGGTTCAATCGAGACGAATTTACTGACAGATTTAGTACCACCGAGACAAACCTGACGTTCAAAATAGATTACACGCTGAGATTCTAGAATCGCGATATGAACGAAAATCGGCGAGTTTGCTGATTTTGTTGAGGGTGCCTTGGCGTTACAATATAGGAAATGAAGCAGGTAGCGCTATCTTCTTAGCGACGCAGTCTGATTATAAAAAGTTTATTGAGTGAAGGGGGGGTTATGAAAAGTGCGATTCAAGCGCTACTTGTTTCTGTGACGCTGTTTGCTAGCTATTCTGGTTATACACACCATTCCTTTTCTGCGACTTTCACTAAAGAAAGAACCTCTGATATTGAGGGCGTGGTGACAAAATTTAGTTTTAAAAATCCGCATGTGCTTGTTTATGTGGATGTCACCAACGAAGATGGTTCAGTCATGAGCTGGGTTAGTGAGGGTGCTTCTGCGACATCCATGCGTTCGTCTGGCTGGGATGCGGATTCTATTCAGCCGGGACAAATAGTGCGTATCTCTGGTGATGCTACTCACGATGGGTCGCCAATGACATCGCTTGAATCCATCGCGATAGTCGATCCGGAAACTGGTATAGCCTACTCTGTGACTGAGGAGGAAGGCCGCAACAGTTATCAGCCAGAAATCGCTGAATCGGTGCCACTCAAGCTGGAAGATGGACGACCAAATCTTTCCAGTGTTTGGTCAAATCGAAGAACCAGAGGCGGCGCGCCTGGGCAGTTCCAGCATCTAGTATTGAGTGAGAAAGGAGAGGCGCTTCAGGCGGAGTTTGAGTTGTCTACAGATACCCAGGTGTTTTGCGATCCGCCGGGTCTAGCGCGACAAGTTGTCACACCACACCCGTTAAAAATAACGCAGCTCGATGATCGTGTGATTTTGGAATATGAAGAATTCGGGGGCTATCGCGAAATCTTTTTTGATTCGCGCGCTGCGCTCGGAATCAACACACACTTTGGCGACTCAGTTGCTCGCTATGAGGGTGATTCACTCATTATCGAAACCACGCATTTACTTGCTAATCAGGCGACGAACTTGGGTAACTGGCTAAGCGATGGCAGCACCATGGTTGAGAGATACAGCCGGTCCGATTCTGCTGAGCAGGGCACGGCTATTTTGCTAGATTTGGTCATTTCGGACCCGGTTAACCTCGCCGAAGATATAGCACATAGTATGCGCTATCTCGATCAAGGTGCTTATGAGTTTATTGAAAACGACTGTCAGCCACCATTGCGTGAGCGTGAAACGGTTAGCCCTGCAATGAATTTCTTTCTAACCAGTGAGGGTCTCGGCGACGGCGCTGATCTCGGTGGCCTGGCTGGTGCTGATGCCCATTGCAACGCCTTAGCAGCGCAGGTAGGTCAGGGCGATAAAAATTGGCAGGCATATTTAAGTGCGACCGGTGACAATAGTGTTAATGCGCGAGACCGTATTGGCAGTGGACCTTGGTATAACGCCAAAGGGGTGCCCATCGCGACAGACTTAAACGACCTTCACGGTGAGGCGGCTTGGCTAACAAAATCAACTTCGGTGACTGAAAAAGGTGATATTGTGAACGGGCGTGGTGATAGCCCGAATCGTCATGACGTATTGACGGGGTCGAAAGCAGATGGAACAGTGTCAGTATCTGATGAAGATACGACTTGCAGTAATTGGACGAGTAACGATCAAGGTTCTGCTTTGGTTGGTCATTTTGATCGAGTAGGCGGGGGCGATAACCCTAGTTCATGGAATCAGGCGCATGGCTCGCGTGGTTGCAGTCAGGAGAATCTGCGAGCATCCGGGGGAGATGGGTTGTTTTATTGTTTTGCTAGTGAAAGTGAATGACGGCTAGGAGTTAAGTATTTTTTTGGTCGTCATGACTTTAGAAAACAGATTTGAGGTTTTATAGATGTACAAGCGGCAAAGGCTAAAATTAGAAAAAGAGGAAAAATAGATGTCTATATTTGAATGGCTGGAGGCGAGTAAGCTAGCCGAGGTAGTCGGTGTGTCATTGTGGGGCTACCCGATAATGATTGCGGCTCACTCGTTTGGACTCGCCATTGTAGTGGGTGTTGTGTTTATGATCGATTTTCGAATCCTCGGCATTATTCGCGGAGTTAGCTTTGTTGGCCTGCACAACATGATGAAAGTGGCTTGGGCCGGCTTCGTGATCAACTTCGTTTCAGGCCTATGTCTGTTTTCATCTCAGGCTAGTTACTTTGTTACTAACAGGACCTTCCTAATAAAGATCGGTGCGATTTTTATCGCCATGATTTCGGCAGCCTTCATGCAAAAGATGCAAGCGGATGGCAGCGAGCGTTGGGACACAGGTGGCGCGGTATCCGGTCAGGTAAAACTGCTGGCGATCGTCTCAATCGTGCTTTGGTCGATAGCGATCATTGCTGGTCGCTTCATCGCGTACCTATAAGGGGGATATAAGAATGCAAGAAGATTGGATGAATTGGGCAGGCTCAACTAGCTTAAACGTATTTATGACATCAGGTTCCTGGACTTGGCCAATAATGGAGACGTTGCACTTTTTTGGCATGTCTCTTTTATTGGGTTCGCTGCTAATCATTGATTTACGGTTAATGGGATTCTTTAAAAGAATATCTATTCAAACCACGCATAAGCTACTTCCTTATACGTTTATCGGTTTTGGTATTAACCTAGTCACGGGTGTACTGTTTTACTTTGGTGATCCTTGGCGCTATACGATTAATATCTCCTTCCAGATAAAAATGCTGCTGATTATCCTTGCCGGCATTAATGCACTGCTGTTTTATCTATTGATAGATAAAAAGATGCCAAGCTGGGAAGCGCATGGTGATACGCCAGATTCGGCGAAGGTGATTGGCGCTTCGTCTCTTGTACTTTGGTTTGGTGTACTGATTCTCGGACGGCTTATCCCTTACCTAGGAACCGGATAGGAATTTTTCTCTGAAGCTAATAAGGGCGGTGCAGCTACATGCCCGCCCTTTACTTTCATTGCTGCCTCAAAGTTCGAATAACTGCTGTTGAAAGACTTCATTTTTGAATCCAGTTCAGCAAGGTTTTGGGTAGTCAGTCTTGTTACGTCACATTGATTTAGGTGGTATACGAAGTTGCAATTGAAAGACCAGAAAAATAGTTATGGATGGGTTTCCATAGCAATGCACTGGCTGGTCGCGACATTGATTTTCACTCTCTGGTTCACAGGGGACTCCATTTCGTTTTTTGAGACTAGAACGGAGCGCGGGAATCAACGCTTACTGCATATGTCTATTGCAGTCTGTGCTTATGGCTTTATCTGGTTTCGTATCGGCTGGCGTCTTTTCTCTAAACACCCAAGCCTTGATGGTCAAAGCCGTCTAGACCATTGGATTGCAAATACGGCACACTATCTAATGTTAGTGGCTATTGCGCTGATGCTTATCAGCGGCCCGCTTATGATTTGGTCGCGTGGTAATCCTATCCCTGTTTTTGATTGGTTTAGTATTCCTAGCCCAATGGGCACCAATTCGGCATTGAGCGACTTCGCTGAAGAAGTACATGCTTTTAGTGCGAATACGTTGCTTATTGTGATCCTACTTCACATTTCAGGGGCGTTTAAGCATTTGATGTTTAGTGATAACGAAGTTTTCTTAAGAATACTCGTCCCTAAGAAAAACGACTGAATTAGAAAGCCGCTCTCCACAAAAAAACCAAGTCTTTATGCGTCTAGCCCTTGAAACTATGGGTGTTCGGCCATGCCTGCCTTTGCAATCCTCTTAGTGCTGCCTCTTACCTCTGGCTCACCTATTGATAGCCGCATGTGAACTGGGTTCATAGCCATGTGTGAACTGGATCACGATAGTCTTGAAATTCATTTTCAGAATGAAAAATGGTTGTTTCAGTTATATAGTGCGACGCACTATTATGGCTTCCGTATCTGGAGACTAGTGAATATTAATTGAGCGCTGGCCAGTAAATATAAATTTTAGACATTTCGTAAATGGAGTAAATGTTATGAAATATGTTGGTTTTGTTTCTTTCGTATCCGTATTTTTGTTGTCGGCGTCAGCTAATCTGTTTGCCGCTAACGTTGAAGAAGAATTTAGAGCATGTGCAGCAGTAGCCTTGGAAGATCATTTTTCTAGTGCGCCTGTTTTGCAAGTTGACCTATCAGAGCTCCTTCCAGCTGATCAGATCGACACGTCTGTTTCTTCGGCTACAGAGTTAGATTTCAGCCTGACTAATAAAAGCTCAGGTAAAGATCTAGGCGATGTTCTTTGTGTCCTAGGTCCTAATGGACAGGTTCTGAGTTCTATACTTAAAACGCCTTACGGTGAGTTAGCAGTAAACTAAGTTCGAACATTAGTTGGCAGTACCTACTAATTAAATAGGGGAGCATGAAAATGCTCCCCTATTTAATTGTTTTTTCGCTTTACTCTTTCGCTACAATATCGCCCCTGTGCTTTTGTAAAGCCATCGGAACCAAGCGCCCCGTTATTTTTCGGCATCGTGCCTATTTCAGGCGTCGTATTGCGTATACAATCGAAGATACTGGTTCACTTTCCTGTTTTGTCGAAATGTCTAGGCAAGATGGGTGTTTTTTTATAGATAGCATTTATGCATTGCTCTGCAATGGGGTGAGCTATCGCTGTAGAGTAAGTAAATTTTGGGAAATGATTAGGAGAAACCTAGATGATTAAAGTAGCTGTGATTGGTTACGGAGTGATCGGACAACGTCTTGCCGACGGTGTTGCACTTCAAGAAGATATGGAGCTAGTTGGTATTGCCGATGTTGCGCCAACTATTTCACTTCGTGCATTGAAAGCACGAGGCATGCCTTATGATCTTTACTGTGCTGTTCCGGGTATGGAGCAAGGCCTTATCGATTCAGGTATCCCAGTCAAAGGTAGCATGGATGATCTTCTTTCCCAGGTTGATGTTGCGCTTGATGCAACGGGCCCAGGTATTGGTGCTAAAAATAAAGAACAGTATGAAAAGCATGGCATTAAGGCCATCTTTCAGGGCGGTGAGAAAAACAATATTGCTGATGTGTTTTTCCACGGCTACGCCAACTACGATAAAGGCGTGGGTGCTGACTTTTTGAAACTCACCTCTTGTAATACGACTGGTCTGATTCGTGTTGTTGACTGGTTAGATCGTGCGGTAGGCGTTGAGAAAGCCGCCATTACTATTATTCGTCGAGTGGCTGATCCCGGTGATACTCACCGCGGCCTCACCAATAACCTGATGATTGAGGCAGTGCCGAATCACCAAGCGGTTGATCTTATGACGATCATGCCCCACGTAGATTGCACGGGTGTGCTTGTTCATACACCCGTTACACACGGACATATCATTTCTGTTGTTGCGAAAACGAAGAAAGATATTTCACCTGAAGAAGCCATTGCGCACTTCAAGAAGCATCCGCGAATCATGACTGCAAAAATTGAAGACGGCTTCAATTCAAATGGTGCATTCTTCCGCTATGCGCGTGACAAAGGCAACATGCGTGCAGATATGTACGAAGTAGGCCTTTGGGAAGAAACCGTTGCTAAGTCTGGCGATGACCTGATCTTCTCAGTCAACATTCCTCAGGAAGCGATCACTATTCCTGAAACTATGGATGCGGTGCGTGCTTGTACTGGCAATACTGACAGCGAAGCGGCTGTAGCAATGACTAACAAGTGTTTGAATATGAGCGCTGAGGGTTAATCTGAATGGCTGTAATCAATGGCATTCGTTCCATAGACGAAGCGGACTTTCGAGGTAAGAAAGTCCTTCTTCGTGTGGACATTAATTCGCCGATTGACCCCGATACGGGATTAATTGTTAACGACAACCGAATTCAGAAGAGCGTTCCTACTGTCCGCGATCTCGCAGATATGGGTGCAAAGTTGGTCATCATTGCCCACCAAGGTGATACGACAGACTATAAATCTCTGATTAGTTTGCAAGAGCACGCAGGTCGATTGTCTGAAGCTGTTGGCAAGCCAATAGACTTTATTGAAGACGTGGCCGGTCCCACGGCAATTGATAAGATCAATAGTCTCCAAGATGGGCAAATTCTTCTTTTAGATAACATTCGTTATCTTGTTGAAGAAGCGTCCACCTTTGAAGATGTGGTGAAGCAAGAGCCAGCGGATATGAAGACCAGCTATATGGTTCGTCGTCTAGCGCCGCAATTTGATGTCTACGTAAATGATGCTTTTGCTGCTGCTCACCGCAATTCACCATCCATGGTTGGCTTTCAAGAAGTATTGCCTTCATATGCAGGTCGCCTGTTGATGAATGAGTTGAGTGCATTGCAAGCCATTACTAGCAGTCCCGAGCGCCCCTGTGTGTATATTTTGGGTGGCGCGCGTGCCGGTGATGCGTTTGGCATGATCGGTCAGGTATTGAAAGATGGCTCTGCGGATCAATTGCTACTGACTGGTCTGGTCGGGCAAATCTTCATGCTTGCTGATGACGTCGACCTTGGCAAAGGCAATACCGGCTTTATGAAAAGTAAGGGCTTTGACCAATACATAGCGCCGGCAAGAGAGTTTCTAGCGAATCATCGCGATAAGATCTCTTATGCATCTGATGTTGCCGTAGAGGTCAACGGTGCGCGTGTGAATGTTGCACTTGCCGACCTTAACGATGAAATGAGTATCATGGATATAGGCGATCAAACGATTATTGATTACTGTGAAGCTATTTCCGCAGCTAAGACTCTCTTCGTTAATGGACCGGCAGGCGTCTATGAAATGGATATCTTTGAAAAAGGCACCAAAACCTTGTGGGAAGCGGTGGCTGATGCGCAAGGCTATAGTGTAATTGGTGGTGGTGATTCCGTGACTTCTTTTGTGAAGTACACTGATATCACTAAGATCAACTATGTGTCTACGGCAGGCGGCGCATTAATTCGCTATCTTTCTGGCATAGAATTGCCGTTGCTTAAGGCGATTGCGAAAGCTGGCTCCTAATGCTATAAATTCGGAGTTAAAGTGGTTAAAAAAGGCGAGCTTATAGCTCGCCTTTTTTTTGCTCATTTTTTGCCAATTCACATCACCGAATAGATCAAAAAAGGTATCTTCGATTACGAACAGCTAATGACAGGTGCTTTTCCGATTAGCCTTGGTTACTCTGAGACTGTTTTTCTATAAATAGATATAGTACTCAATTGAGAAGGTGGAAATTTTGTCAATCGAGAAAGCAACTGCACACAGCAACTACACAGATAGAATAATAGGATAGGAGTGACGCAATGAAATCGACTTTTTCAGCCCAAGTATTTGCCGCAATAATTTTACTAATGGGCAGCGCCGTAACAGTGGCACAGCAATCCGCAAGTTTGAACGCGGAAGGCGTCATGGCAGATCTCCAGCTTGTCGAAGCGGATACGCCAATTTCCGAGCATCCAAACTGGAATCCAAAAAAGATCCTGATGGTAGAGCTACCACAGCTTGGTGGAGGGGAAGAAGAAATCCGTGCTCAGGTGCGAGAAGCGGCCGGTGATGTAGAGGTCGTTTTCCATTCAAGTGCAAATGACCTGACCGCCGAAGTACTAGCAGGTGTCGATGCCATGCTCGGTGTTTGTCGCCCTAATGTGCTTGAGGCTGCCGATGACAGCCTGCTCTGGTTCCACAACTATTTTGTTGGTGTCGATTCCTGTGTCAATGTTGATCCCGGTTTGATCGCCAATCGGGTATTTACCAACTCGCAGAGGTTGTCGAGCCCAAGTATTGCCGAGCACACCATTACCATGATGCTTGCGCTGACACGTAACTTCCCTGCCACGATGGATGCGCAAAACCAGCGAAATTGGGATCGTTCGCTCGGAAGGCACATGACCTTTGGTGAGCTTACCGGCAAGACCATGCTTGTTGCTGGCTTAGGTGGCATTGGCACAGAAGTAGCAAAACGAGCACATGGGTTGGGAATGCGTGTCATTGCAACACGCAATTCATCACGAGAAGGCCCTGATTATGTTGATTACGTGGGCCTAGCCCATGAGCTGAACACGCTGGCCGCAGAGGCTGACGTAGTGGTGAACGCATTGCCACTCACCAACGAAACAACCTATATATTCGATGAAGAATTTTTTGATGCAATGAAATCAGATTCGATCTTCGTCAGTGTTGGCCGCGGAAAAAGCACCGTTACGGCGGATCTCATTAGCGCACTAGAATCGGGCAAGCTCTACGGTGCAGGTGTAGATGTGACTGATCCAGAGCCTCTGCCGGCAGATAGTGAGCTATGGAATATGGATAACGTCATTATTACTCCGCACATTGCGAGTAATGGTGGGCTAAGTGTCGATCGTTATAAAGTGGTAGTGTTGGAAAACCTCAGACGTTATGTGGCGGGTGAGAAGATGCTGAGCCCGGTAGATCTTAGTCGCGGTTACTGATCCTGTTCGAATTCGGTTGTTTCGGCACGTGGGTAAATTTTTAAACAGATAGTAAATGTCTGCGCAGTAGGACCGTGTGACAAGAGGTCTTCCTTCGCCGTGATGTCTTTGCTTAAACTATTGTGTGATCACGAGGAGTTACGCATGAAAAAGTTACAGTTTTGGTTAAGTCTTGCGGTGATAATGTTTGCCGTGCCGAATACTCAGGCGCACCACTCATACATCATTTACGATGGGAACAATTACATCACCCTCAAAGGCACCTTTACCAAGGATGTTTTTAGAGGCAGTGGACATGCCCATTTTTTCTTTGAAGCCACTATGCCGGATGGCGAGGTTGTGACTTGGAAGGCGGAATCTCAGGGAGCCAACATATGGCCTGAAGATCGCCTCGAATTTCTCGAAGTGGCAGATATCGGTGAAGAAATTACAGTCACGGGCTGGCCCTTCCGAAATGGCACGCCGACCATGTTCCTTCACACGATGACGAGCACTAAAACTGGCCGCCAAATATCGGTGGATAACCGCACTGTGCCTGGAGCAAGCAGCTTTGATTTTGCTGAAGATCAACTGAATCCTGAAGGAGCTGAAGATCTACCCGAACTGACACCGGACGGTAGGAGAGTGTTCACTCCCGAAGGTTATCTGACTCGTTTTGGTACGCAATTATTAGAGGAAAGGACAGGTAAGCAAGCGCTGGATGAGGAGCAACTGCAAGAGCGAGAGCAGCAGCGTCAACAAAGACAGAATGATTGATGATTTTGGGCTAACCAAAGTATTAGGCTGGGATGCTAGCGTCCATTCAAAATAACAATAGAAACGAGCAGGTTGAGCATGGCGATGAAAAAATCTAGGTTTGGTATCAATGCAATAGCGCTAAAAGTACTTTGTGTTTTTGGCGGCTTTTTATTCTGGATAGGCAGTCTTGCGGCGGCGCCAAACTACATTGTCATGATCGGCGATGATATGGGAGTGGAGACACTAAATTGCTATGGTGTTGGCACTTCGACGGCACATACCCCTAATCTAGACCGGCTTTGTGACCAAGGCATTCGATTTGATAATTTTTGGTCTCAGCCGGTTTGTTCGCCAACACGTGCAACTCTGTTAACCGGCCAATATGGATTTAAAAATGGTGTGGGCTCGCCCGCGAGTTGGTCGATTGCTAGCGCAGCGTCTAATCGACCAACATCTCCTGGCCTTGCTGATGATGCTTACACACTAATGCACGCACTGGGTTCGGCCGATTATCAAACCGCAGCGGTCGGGAAGTGGCATTTAGCTTCTGGTTCAAATGGTGGTTTGCAGCACCCTCAAAACGCGGGCTTTGATCATTACGCTGGTAATCTGGAAGGTGGCAGAGTTGAAAGTTTTTACCAATGGCTCAAAGTCGTCGATGGTTCAGACCCAGTTGATACTAGTGGTTATGTCACGACTGATACCGTAGACGATGCGTTGGCATGGTATAGCAAAGTTGATCAAGCTCAGCCTTGGCTTTTGTGGGTGGCATTTAACGCGCCGCATTTGCCGTTCCATATGCCGCCAGTAGAGCTACTCAGTAGTGCAGCGCGTGATCTAGACCCCGACAAAGTGGCAGAAGATGAGCATGCATACTTCAATGCCATGCTTGAGGCGATGGATACAGAAATTGGGCGATTGTTGGAGGGGGTAGGCGAAGAAGCGTTAGCCGACACCTACATCATTTTTATGGGCGACAACGGCACCCCGGATGAAACCGCGCGTGCGCCTTTTGAGCCATTTCGTGCCAAGGCAACCCTGTATCAAGGCGGAATTAATGTTCCCTTGATGATTGCTGGCCCCGATATCGATGAAGGCAAGGTCAGTGCGTCGCTAGCTAATTCCGTTGATCTCTTTGCGACAATACTTGATCTATCGGATATTAGTCTCCCTGAAGCTGCGCCTAGTGATGCCGCGATGCATTCCGTCAGCTTAGAACCTATCATTTTTGGCGATAGCAGTGCGGAGGTAAGGGATTTTGCCTATGCGGATATGTTTGGTCGTCTCAGAGGCGCGCAAGTGAACTATCGAACGTTGAGAAATCAGACGCATAAATTGCTACAGAATCTAATGACGGGTGAAGATGCTCTCTATAACCTTGATGAAGATCCATATGAAAACAACAACTTGTTGCCTGCCACTTCAGAAGCGGATCAACAGATGTATCAAACCTTATTGGATGAGCTCACTGCGTTGAATGCAAACTAGGCAAATAGGCCGCCATTTTTCTGGGCTTTTTTGAGTTTTGGCAAAAGAGCTTATGCGCGAAATACCTGCCAAAAAAGCATGAGCCCGACCAAAAATATCAACGTGTAGATAATATTGTAAAAGCGCTCATTGCTTAGCTTGCGGTTGATCAAAACACCTAGCGCCACGCCGATAGGCGCCAGCGGCAGCAGTACTAAAGACGTCGCCAGATTGGTTGGCGCCAGCAAGCCGAGCATGGCGTAAGGAATAATTTTTATAAAATTAACCGCGGCGAAAAATATCACCGACGTTCCTGCGTAGATTTTTCTATCCAGCCGCTGCGGCACAACGTACAACTGATAAGGAGGCGCCCCAGCATGAGCGATAAAACTCGTGTATCCACTGGCCGCGCCAAGTAATGCGCCAAATAAAAAGTGAGGTTTCTTTTTGGTTTTCTCGGTGTTTCTTTTCAGCCAAAAGTTAACGGTGAATAGGATCGCAATGGTCCCGACAATAATACGAACCCAATCGTCATTGATAAATTGAGCCGTCAAGGCACCGATGCCAATGCCAACAACTGCGCAGGGCAATAGCAGCAATAGATTGCGTTTGTCGTAGATGCCGCGATAGGCGTAAAGGCTAGTCATGTCCATGACCAATAGTATCGGCAGCATGATTCCAGCGGCTTGAATGGGCGAGATAACCAGAGCTAAAAGCGGCACGGCTAGTAACGCGATTCCGCCAAAACCTCCTTTCGATATACCGGTGATCAGCACCGCAGGAATAGCGGCCAAGTAAAATAGGTAATCCGTGATCATGGAAGGGAGATCATCCTTTGCCAGTTTTTTGTCATAGCCTGTACAGATTAATCTCTGTGGTATATTTTTCTTCAATAACTTTGGTGAATTAGCGCTACCTATTCTAATATGCAGTGCATGTGGTTGTATGTTTATAAGCGTATTCACCGATAAAAATAATATTGAAACAATGGGGAAAGCTGGGATGAAAAACTACCTTTATGGTATTGCTGTCTTCGCGTTACTTTTTTTGTACGGCTGCGACAGTCAAACCACACAAGAGCCTGCTGAGCTATCACCTACTGAGCTATCATCAGAACCTAATGCGGAAGCAAACGCCCCTGACACAGTGTTTGTTAATGGAAAAATACTGACGGTTGACGAAAGTTTTAGTGTTGTTGATGCGCTAGCTGTTGACGGCGACCGGATTGTGGCGCTGGGCGATTCAGCCACCATTGGTGCGCTTGCCGGTGACGACACAAATGTTATCGATCTAGGCGGCAAGACAGTAATCCCGGGTCTTATAGATAACCATATGCACTTTGTTCGCGCCGGGCAGAAGTGGCATCTGCAAGCGCGTATTGACGGTGTGACGGATCGCGAAGAAGCATTAGCCATCATTGCAGCTAAAGCGGCCAGTATGGAACCGGGTGAGTGGCTAATGGTTCAAGGTGGCTGGTACGAAGCACAGTTTTCCGATGGTCGCCCTGGGTTTACGCTGGAAGAGCTCGATGCAGCCGCGCCTAACAACCCACTGTTTTTGCAAATCACCTATGTCCGTGTTTATGCCAATTCACTGGCGTTAGAGGCAGTGGGGGTTGATCCAGCAGAAGGCGTGGTGCACACCGGTCCGGTAATGATTTCACCGCGCCCACCCTATGGGCTGCTGAATGAACAAATGCCAGAAGTGAGCCGAGATCAGATAGCACAAAATATCCGTGATGTAATGTCCGCCTTTAACAGGGCTGGCTTAACCACGGTTTATGATGTTGGTCGACCACCGGAGGGCGACATCGACATGCTTCGAGAGATGTCGGAAGCTGATCCACTCGATCTTCGTGTTTGGCACACGTTGAAATACGAAGCCTACAATATGGAAGATGCGGATGCTGCGATTTCCTTAATCAATTCGACGGCCCCCAATGATCGAAATGACTATGTAGGATTGCTCGGCATTGGCGAACACGTGTTTTTACCTTTTTTCGATTTGCCAGGTTTTAAGGATGTCTACTCAGATGAAATTCTGACTGAGTTTGGTCGAATCTCACGCGTTGCTGCAGAGAATGGCTACAAGATCAACGAACACACACTAATGGACCAAACCATCAATAGTGCGATGGATGAATGGGAAAGAATCAACGAAGACATTCCACTTGCTCCGCTGCGTTGGACACTTGAGCACCTAATCGATATGCAGGAAGACACCATAAAACGAGCTAAGGCACTCGGTTTGACCACCGCGGTTCACGGTGTCGCCATGACCATGCCAGCAGCACTGCAGCCACCTATGCGTGAGATGCAGGATCTCGGTCTAACCTGGGGTCTTGGTTCGGATGCAAGTATTGTTGCTCACTACCAGCCATTTATTACTTTGGGCTGGGCGGTATCTGGAAAAACGATTACCGGTGTGGAAGTGACCGATGCCCCAGTTACACGTGAGGAAGCACTTGTCGCCCATACACGCAGTAATGCCTACTTGTTGCACAAAGAAAATGATATTGGCAGTCTAGAAATAGGTAAGTTTGCTGACTTAGTGGTGCTAGATAAGGATTATATGACGGTGCCGGAAGAAGATATTTTCCACATTGAATCCCTATTAACTATGGTCGGTGGGCGCATAGTCTATGATGTCATACAGTGACAATTGAGCGGAGTTCGGCTCGATGCTGGGCGTCAGCGTTGGAGACGTCAGTGTGAAAGAAATAATTAGAATCCTTTGGTTGGGGATTGCAGCGCTTGTTATGGTTGCTTGTGCAGGCTCGTCTAACTTGCCTGACGGCGAGGTTGTGTCATCGCAAACTGCACCAGAGCAGTCAGAAGTTGTTGTCAGCACAGACTCAGAATCCATGCCAAATATTGTTTTTATTCTGGTTGATGACATGGGCTTTAACGATGTCAGCTACAACGGCAGTGAAATCACCACGCCAAATCTAGACCGTATCGCCAGCAATGGAGTGGTCCTCAATCGAAACTATGCTTACCCTGTTTGTAGCCCAACGCGCGCGGCGTTAATGACAGGCCATAATCCGTTGGATTACGGTATTGATGCGCCGGTGGGTGACCATACCGGATTGCCGCTTGAGTTAAAAATTATGCCCGAGTATTTTCAGGAACTAGGGTACGAAACCAAGATGATTGGTAAGTGGCACTTAGGGATTGGTCATGTGGCTTACTGGCCGACCTCACGTGGGTTTGAATATCATTACGGTCATTTAGGTGGCTGGATTGATTTTTACACCCATGTCTATAGCGGTGGATTAGATTGGCAACGAAATGGCGTCACGGTGCGCGAAGAAGGTCACGCAACGGATCTTCTGACAGCAGATGCGATTGATCAAATAGAAAGCCGTGATCAGACTCGACCACTGTTTATGTACCTCAACTACAACGCTCCGCATTCTCCACTGCAGTATTTGCCGGGATCATCAGAAAGATCCGAAGCGACTGATCGCGGCCTGTATACGGAAATGATGGAACATTTGGATTTGAGTATTGGCCTTGTTATGCAGAAGTTAGAATCTGAGAACATGATGCAAAACACCCTAATTGTGTTCTCGAGTGATAACGGAGGCGATCCACAATTTGGAGCGGATAACGCCCCTTATCGAAATGGCAAAGGTACGATGTATGAAGGTGGTACACGCGTGCCTGGCCTAGTTTGGTGGCCGGGCCATGTAGAGGGCGGAGCAGTATTGGATCAGCAAATTGTTGTGCACGATTGGTTGCCGACCCTCCTAGATGCCATTGGTGCTCGTGCAGATCTAGCCGTTGATCCCTATGGTCAAAGTATGTGGCGGGCCATTGCCCACGGAGAGGCGGTTGAGCGAAAAGATGTCACCTTTGGTATCGCAAATTCGGTGGCATCGTTCAAATGGCCATACAAGCTAATTAGACACGCAGGTGGAGAAGTCGCTGGAGAATTTCTCTACAATCTGATTGCGGATCCGCTGGAAACGAACGATCTTTCAGAAGAAATGCCAGAACTGTATGCAGAATTGGCGGCCAATATCGATGCGTTGCCTAAGGTTGAATCACGTAGGAATCCTCCAGGAGGTGTGCGGCCGATATTGCAGTTTCGTCTTCCAGACGACAGTGGTTGGGATTACGATTTGCGGCTAGAAGAAACCAAAGAACCGTGGGCGGAAGCTGCAGCTCGTGGAAATGAAGTGCTAGAACAGTTTGAATAGACGGACGTGCCTTTCAATACAGGCATCATCTGTCATTGCAAATAACAAGGGGTAAGTATGAGATTAGATCTGTTTTCATGGCCGATTTTGGCACTATGTTCCATGTTGTCGTATAGCCATATTGGCATTGCTCAACAGTATCCGGTTGGTTCAGATGAAGGTGTACCAAGCGAAGAACTTTGGGTGGCATGTGGTTTCTGCCACGGGCCTCAAGGGCAAGGTGGCCCAGCATTGGATGCACCTCCGCTTGCTGGTATGCAGGCTTGGTACGTAAAAAATCAACTCAATGCTTTTAAAAACCGGTGGCGAGGAATGCATCCGGACGATGTCACTGGCCTGCAGATGTCCATCGTATCTGGGATTGCGCGCAATCAGGCGACAATCGATAACATCGCTGCCTATATTGCAGCACTTGATCCAAACCCTGAGCCAGAAATAGTCAGAGGAGAAATCGCACCGAGCGATCGTCCTTTTTTATGGGTCTCGGAGTATGCCGAGCTTCAACATCCTGAGCCCGCGGATGTGAATGCGGGGAAGGCGGTATATTCGACGGTCTGCACCACCTGTCACGGAGAACGAGCGGAGGGCAATGAGGCTCTTGGTGCGCCGCAGCTGGCGTCGCTGCCGGATTGGTACATCCATCGGCAACTGCAGTATTTCAAGAATGGACTGCGTGGCACCCATGAAGACGATCAAAGGGGGCGCACCATGGCACCTTTTGCTCAGACGCTCCAAGACAATCAGGCTATAGCTGATGTCGCGGCTTACATCGAATCACTTTAAGGGGCAGATAAAATGATTAGAACACGATTAAATTCCGTTTTGTTTGCATCGCTGGTATTGCTTATTGGGTGCGCAGAGTCACAAGAAGAGCCGCAAGATACGGTGCCGTCAGCGAGTATTGAAACTGCAGTTGAAAATGTTGCTGAAGCCGCAAATGAAGTGATCGAAGAAGTCGCGCCCCCGCCCGCAGCGCCCAGCCCCAATGGGCTTCCCTATGCGGGTGATTCGGAGGGGCTCGCTGAACTGAAACTATCGGCGCCTTTAGATGACACTCGTGGCTGGTGTGTGGATCTTTTTGCACATCGCGCGGGTGCTATGCCTATTGGCGGGTTACAGGGACACAATTGCTTCCTGTACTTTGGTATAGGCAGTCCTACAGAAGACCAGGGTATTGATGTCGCGTTGTTTGAAGAAACGGGTAAATTCCGCTTTCGTTATTTTGATGCCTGCATGACGTTACATAATCCGGCGCCGGGCTCGTTTGTGGCTTCAGATATATGCTCCGATGATTCTGCACAGGTATTTACCATGTCGGATGAAGGTCTTATCCAACCCAAGGATGCCCCCGAACTTTGTCTTACTATCGGGCCGACGACTGTGCCTGGGGGTGGCCGCCTGCCAGCGCCTGGAGCGGTCAGACCACCACCAACAAATGATGGCATCCCTTTGATTCGGCGCTTGACGTTTGAAGCATGCAGCGGCGAATTGGCGACGCTTCAACAATGGGAGTTTCGGTCAGGCGATTATGTGCCGGATGACCGCGCCGAACCGCATCGGTTTTTATACGGCCAGCAGTGATACTGCTCAGTATGCATCTAGTGGGCAGCCCACGGGGCTGCCATATTTTAAAAGGAATTGATTATGCATA
>CAZUTO010000012.1:0-5537 GCA_964623085.1 uncultured Porticoccaceae bacterium | reverse complement strand
AAGAACAAAAACAGTCTTCAATCATGCTACTTAAAAGAGTCGCTGAGGTGGGGAGCAAGCCTAGCGAAGTCCAGCAAGGCTATATTAAAGAGATTTCGTCGTTACTCCTCCCAGAAGGGCCAGATGGTTCTTGGTAGCTTTTTTGGCCAGCTTAGTATTTAGGAATGATTCAGAGTAAAACGGCACAGCAGGGCGTTATCGATTTCCAGATCTTCGCCCCAGATTAGCTGAACACTTGGGGCCCAATCTATGTCGTCGTAGCCGCCATGTGGGCGAACAGCGCGAGCGCTATGCTCTACAGCGGGTTGCCAATGACCGTCATCAAAGCTAGCGCTTTTCCAGCCAAGCGGTTCTTCGAGAATATTCGATTGGCATGCAGTACTAGGTTCTGCACTACGCGCACATTCTTTGTTTAGTGGCGCTTGATGAATAGATAGGCACACCCAGTCACTGTTGGAAACTCCAATTAAATCGCCACTCGTATTTTCTCTAAACTGTGCCGCTAGTCCACCGTCCCCCATTTGTTGCCGAAAGTGGCCTATGTATTCCAAGCCGCTGTCGTCTTCGTAGTAATCCTTCATCACAATGGCTGCTTGTGCAGGAAGTGTGGCGTTAAAAACAAAAGACTCAGCATTGAAAGAGCGTTCGGTGGCAAATGGAACAGAGTCTTCAGCGACAAGTTGTTCATCAATATACAACTGAAACCAGTTATCAGCCCATACGTCTGCATGGATGCTAGTTTCAGCCGCCGTTGTTGTAGCGCCTAGCGCAGCTATGTAGGTGAGGATTATCTTGCTGAAATAACGAAGGAGTGAATTGCGCATTGGTTTGCCTATTTTGAGTTCAGAAAAAACACTCGGTCTCTTATTATAGAACTCCAAGCTATAGGGCTCCAACAAACGGTGGCCCCACGGGGTATTGGTAATATCTTGTTAAGCAAGTCTAGGTGCGCACTATTGAGAGGTAGCTTATTGCGCTAATCATCCTCGACAATATTAGCGAGTATACCAATGCCACTGATCTCTACCTCAATGTTGTCTCCCGCCGATAAGTAGACGGGTGGCTTGCGCTTGCAACCGACACCACCAGGCGTGCCAGTCACGAGCACATCACCAACGCTAAGCGGCACTACCTGAGAAATGTATTCGATCAGTTGCGGTATTGGATTAATCATCAAACTAGTGTCAGATGCTTGCATCACCTCGCCGTTTAAACGCGTTTGGAGATGAAGCTTGGTAGGGTCAGGAATCTCGTCAGCCGTCACCATATAGGGCCCAAAAGCGCCCGTACCGACAAAGTTCTTACCGGGAAGAAATTGCGTGGTGTGTCGCTGAAAATCACGCACGCTGCCGTCGTTATAACAAGCATAGCCAGCGATATGCGAGAGTGCATCTCGAGCTGAAATACGCCGCCCCGCCTTGCCAATAATAACGGCGAGCTCCCCTTCATAGTCCAGCTTTTCGGTTTCGCGTGGTTTTAGTATGGCGCGCTGATGACCGACTTGGCTTTCGGGATAGCGCGAAAAAAACATCGGGTATTGGTAGTCAGGGTTACCCGTTTCAATTTTGTGCGCCTGATAATTAATGCCAACACAGAGAATCTTCCCAGAGTTAGGTATGACTGGTTCGTAAAGAATATCGTCTAGCGCAATAAGGTCCTGTGATGATGTAGAAATTTCTCTGCACTTATCTATCAAATTTGCGTCGAGAATACCTTTTAGATCGGAAATATCTCGGTCAGAAAAATGGGGCGCTAAATCGATCACCCCCGAATCTGTATGAATGCCGAAGCGGGTGATACTGTCGTGAGTAAAGGTGCAAAGTTTCATATCTGGTAGTCGTTTGAGCTAGTATTTAACGTAGTGATTCGCCCCTAAGATACCTAGACAATTTAGAAAAGAAAACGTGGAAAAGAAATCGTGGGAAAAAAAGTCGAGGGTACAACAGTCGGATGAGTACTTTCAGTGCGTTAGCTTTCGCGGTGTTCCAATCTATGTTGTAAGAGATGATCTCTTTACCATAGAGGGCCATTTTGCTGGTGAGCACGCGTTAGCAGGGAATAAAGCACGCAAGCTTTATTACTATCTGCAGCAGAAGTTTCATAGCATCTCTCGCGTGGTCAGTTACGGTTCGGCGCAGTCGAATATGCTATACAGTTTGACAGTGCTGGCGAAAATTAAAGGCTGGCAGCTTGATTTCTATACGGACAGGATTCCCAAAAACCTTAAAGAAAACCCGCGTGGCAACTACGGTGCAGCACTATCTTTGGGTGCAAATATAAAATGTGTCCCTCTTGGACAAGGCCAATCCGAACTAAATCCCAAAGCCCCAGCCACAGCGATAGCAGAACAGTATCTTCAAGATACGGTTATGACCGAAACACCTGATGCTCTGTATATCCCACTCGGGGGAGCAGGCCCAGAAGCAGAGCCGGGGTTAAGGATTTTGGCGAAGCAAATCAACGCAAAGGTTGAAGAGAATCGACTTCAAAACCCGAAATTGATGTTGCCTTCAGGAACGGGCGTTAGCGCATTTTATTTGCAGAAACACCTTCCGTTTGAAGTGCTTACCTGCGCTTGCGTTAGTTCAGAAGAATACTTAGAAGAGCAGTTCGAAAAGCTTGGAGATAGCAGCGTTCGACCGACAATCTTGCCCTCTCTATTGGATCTATCTGGCCACCCACGTAAGTTTCAGTTTGGGAAGCTGTATTCTGAGTTTTTCAATCTATGGGAGGAATTGAAGCGTGATACAGGTATTGTCTTTGAATTGCTTTATGACCCACTTGGGTGGATGCACATGCAAGCCTATATAGAACAGTATCGAGCAAGCAAAACAGGGACGGCCCCAGATATGATCTATCTGCATCAAGGCGGTCAGCTGGGCAATGAAACCATGTTGCAAAGATATAGCAGAAAAAGAGATACACTGGAAAGGCTTTAATAGACTGTGCGGAAGATCATCAATAATTTAAATGTTATCGATAAGTAGTATTTGAATTTCAGATTCGATATTTTTTGTTAGAGTATCGCATCGAAAATCAAAACCCCTGTGGTCAGATCATTTCGAATGACATTTAAATACAAAAGTTCGGCTTATATGGAGACCAACTATGTCACTCAAAGGCAGTAAAACAGAACAGAACCTCAAAGATGCATTTGCTGGGGAATCTCAGGCTAATCGTCGTTATCTTTACTTTGCAAATATGGCCGATATTGAAGGCGCGCCTGAAGTAGCGAACGTATTTCGTAACACAGCAGAAGGTGAAACTGGCCATGCGCATGGTCACATGGAACACCTGATCTCAGGTGGTTGTGGCGAGCCAGGCACAGGTATGGCTGCCGGAAATGCCGGTGAAGCATTGGAAGCAGCGATTGCGGGTGAAACCCATGAGTACACTGACATGTACCCAGGTATGGCAAAAGACGCTCGTGACGAAGGCTTTGATGAAATTGCCGACTGGTTTGAAACACTTGGAAAGGCAGAACGCAGCCACGCCAATAAATTTACTAAAACACTAGAGGCATACAAAGCCGAAGCTTAGTTTATTTGTCGACATAAAAAGCACCTGCCCGCCAAGGGTAGGTGCTTTTTAAATACCATCACACGCTTTTGCGCGTGCAGAGAACCCAATGAAAACACCCCCTAAAGAAGGCAATTTAGAAGCGCCTACTCGGCACGCTATCGATTGGAAAAATCCAAATTACTACGATCAGTCCTCTGTTGAAAAAGAAATGGAGAGAGTCTTCGATATCTGCCATGGCTGTCGCCGATGTGTCAGTCTTTGCCAGTCGTTTCCCACACTGTTTGATTTGGTGGACGAGAGCGAAACCATGGAAGTGGATGGGGTGGAAAAGTCAGATTATAAAAATGTGGTAGATCAATGCTACCTCTGCGATATGTGCTACATGGCTAAGTGTCCCTATGTGCCGCCACATGAATGGAATATTGATTTCCCGCATCTCATGCTCCAAGCGAAGGCCATTGAGCACAAAAAAGAGGGTGGGAGCTTTGCTAACAACATACTTTCCGATACCGACAAGCTGGGCAAGCTGGCTGGCATTCCGGTGATTACAGAAACAGTGAATATCGTTCATAGCTGGGCACCAATCCGAGCAATGACAAGTAGCGCTTTGGATATTGATAAAAACGCTTGGCTACCGACGTTTACAGCTAAGAAATTCCGAAGCCAAGCCAACCCAAATCTAGAATTTGAGGTGCAAGATGGGCAGCGCACATCTGGCAAGGTGGCGCTTTTCGCAACCTGCTATGTCAACTATCACGAGCCAGGAATTGGTCAAGATTTCACCGCTGTACTTGAACACAATGAAATCCCTTGGACCATGGCTGAAAAAGAAGTCTGTTGCGGTATGGCAAAGCTGGAGCAGGGCGATTTAGAGTCGGTGGAGCGCCTAAAACGTGTGAATATTCCTAATCTGATGAAGTTGGTTGAGGAAGGGTTTGCATTGACAGCATTGGTGCCGAGTTGTGTGCTGATGTTCAAGCAAGAGTTACCGCTGCTTTTTCCAGATGATGCCGATGTGCAAGCCGTTGCGAATGCTATTTGGGACCCGTTCAACTATCTCGTATCCCGCCAAAAAGACGGCTTGCTGAAAACCGATTTTAAAGAAGATCTCGGCACCATTAGTTATCATGCTCCCTGTCATGGCCGGGTGCAGAATATCGGTAAAAAGACCGAACAGTTTTTAAAATCGATACCGGGTACGGAAGTCCATACGACCGAGCGGTGCAGTGGCCATGGCGGTACCTATGGGGTTAAACAGGAATTTCATACGAGTGCTATGAAAATTGGCAAGCCGGTGTTTAGACAAATGAATCAGGTTGAGCCAGATTTTATATCCAGCGATTGTCCTCTTGGTGGCCACCATATTCAGCAGGGTATTCAATTACATCATGATTCAAACCCTGATCTTGCTCACCCGATGAGCTTGGTCCGCAAAGCTTACGGAATATAACAACCATGACGATTAGCCGAGAATCCCTGCTCTCACTAGAAGACTACGCAAAGCAAAGGCCTGAATTTCGAAAAAAAGCGATCGCTCACAGGGGGCTGCGTAAGGTCTATGTCGGAGAGCACTTGATGCTGCAATTTGAAGATGAGCTGACAATTCGGTACCAAATTCAGGAAGTCTTGCGCATAGAAAAGACCTTCGAAGAAGACGCCATATTGGAAGAGTTAGAGGCCTATACGCCGCTCGTTCCCGATGGGACCAATTGGAAAGTGACGCAGTCTATCGAGTACCCAGATGTTGAGCAGCGGAAACAAAAGCTTGTCGAGCTTAGGGGTATAGAGAGAAAAACCTACGTAAAGGTAGGGAACCTCGACAAAGTCTATGCAATAGCCGACGAAGACTTACCTCGCGAAAACGACGAGAAAACCAGCGCGATTCATTTTTTGCGATTCCAGTTAACACCAGAGATGATCGCTGCTGCAAAGGGCGGCGATCAAATTGCAGTGGGGGTTGATCTACCCGCCTATGATGTCCACGTACCGGAAATTTCTCCCGATACGCAGTTCAG
>CAZUTO010000011.1:0-62778 GCA_964623085.1 uncultured Porticoccaceae bacterium | reverse complement strand
TATATAAATACAGTTACGGGAGATTGATATGTCATTTCTGTTTCTTACATCCTTGCACGAATTTATGATTGCCCGCCAATACAGCAAGAGAACGATTCATTCTTACTGTTACTGGATTAAAGCCTATATTATTTTTAGTGGCAAGCGACGGCCAGAGGACATGGGCGAGAAAGAGGTCGTGGATTTTTTAACGTTTTTAGCGGTAAAGCGAAACGTCGCGCCGGGTACTCAAGCATTGGCACTGAACGCGCTTGCCTACCTATATAACAAATATCTTCAGATACCATTGGGCACGCTTGGTGAATTCCGCGTATCTAATCGTCAAACTAAGTTGCCGGTTGTGCTATCTCAGATTGAAGTAAAGCGGCTGCTTGGGCATTCGGATGTGAAGACGACAGAAATCTACACGCACGTTTTGAACCGTGGAGCGCATGGGGTAACTAGCCCCCTATCGCATCTTAACTTGCTAGAAGCATCGCCCTAGCTTGGTAATCTCGTTAAACTGCGCGGCTACTTGAGCCTTTATATAGCAGTCCTATGGATGTTACTTCAATTCTCGATGGCCTAAACGACGCACAGCGTGAAGCCGTCACCTCTGAAGCAGAGCATCTTTTGGTGTTGGCTGGCGCCGGCAGTGGCAAGACGCGCGTTCTGGTGCATCGCATGGCTTGGGCCATTGATGTGATGGGCTGCTCGCCGCATGGCATTCTCTCCGTCACCTTTACTAACAAGGCGGCGCGCGAGATGCGGCATCGCATTGAAACGATGTTGGGCATCCCTACGCGGTCAATGTGGGTGGGCACCTTTCATGGGTTGGCGCATCGGTTGCTTTCGCAGCATTGGCAAGAGGCTAAATTACCGCAGCATTTTCAAATTCTAGATTCCGATGATCAGCAACGCGTGATCAAGCGCATCATCGCGAGCCTGGGTCTTGATGATAAACGCTGGCCAGCGCGGCAAGTGCAATGGTTTATAAATGGTCAAAAGGATGAGGGCATTCGGGCGGAATTCGTGGATGTTGGGCATGATTCGATACTAGAAACCCAGCAAAAGATTTATTTCGCCTATGAAGCGCAATGTCAGCAAAGTGGGTTTGTCGACTTTGCTGAGTTGTTATTGCGGGCGCACGAACTCTGGTTAAACAACCCTGAATTACTCGCGCATTATCAGCAACGGTTCGCGCATATTTTTGTCGACGAATTTCAGGATACCAACAGTATTCAATATGCGTGGTTGAGGGTATTGGCGGGCAAGCAATCGACAGTCACCGTGGTTGGCGATGATGATCAATCTATCTACGGTTGGCGCGGTGCAAAAATAGAGAATATTCAAAATTTTGAAAACGATTTTCCTAAAGCCGCCACGGTAAAGCTCGAACAAAATTATCGCTCTACCGGCACCATTCTTAACGCCGCTAACGCTGTGATTGCGAGAAACTCAGGCCGGCTCGGCAAGAATCTCTGGACAGATGCCAAAGAAGGCGAGCTTATTTCACTTTACGCCGGATTCAATGAGACCGATGAAGCACGGTTTATTGCTGAATATATCCGAAACTGGGCGGATCAAGGCAACCTTCGCAAAGAAGCGGCGGTGCTTTATCGCTCCAATGCGCAATCGCGAGTGCTTGAAGACGCACTATTGCGGTTAGGGGTTCCCTATCGCATCTATGGTGGCCAACGCTTCTACGAGCGGCTAGAAATACGCAACGCCCTCGCCTATTTGCGGCTCACCGTGAGCCGCGATGACGATGCCGCATTTGAGCGTGTCATCAATACACCTACCCGTGGCGTCGGTGCGCGCACATTAGAACAAATTCGTGAAGTTGCGCGCGTCAATGGGATCAGCCTTTGGCAATCCGTATTACAGATGATCGACAACGGCATGCTCGCCAGCCGAGCATCGAAAGCACTGAGTGGGTTTATAGAGCTAATTAATAGCCTGCAAACGGACACAGTAGATTTGCCGTTAGATGAGTTGGTTGATCACATGTTTGGTGTAACAGGCTTGGTCGATTTTCACCGAGCAGAAAAAGGCGAGCGCGGCCAAACAAGAGTCGACAACCTGCACGAACTTGTCAGTGCATGTAAGTCTTACACCCCGGAAGATTCCGAGGCCTCCCCGCTTATGCAGTTTTTGGCCGATGCTGCGCTGGATGCTGGAGACCGCCAAGCTGATGAGCACGAGGATGCCGTGCAGCTTATGACGCTGCACTCGGCAAAAGGACTGGAGTTTCCATTAGTAATCCTCGCAGGATTGGAAGAAAATTTGTTTCCGCATTCGATGTCAGCAGAGGATCCTGGCCGCCTCGAAGAAGAGCGCCGTCTTTGTTATGTCGGTATGACACGCGCAATGGAAAAGTTAGTGCTTACATACGCTGAATGCCGCAGATTACATGGCGATGATCGCTATAATTCTGTTTCACGATATGTACGTGATGTCCCTAAAGAATTAGTACAAGAGGTGCGTGTGAGCACTGGTAAAACAACTATGAAACCAACACGGACCCACTGGGCGTCGCCGCATCCATCACTAACGCAAGAGAATGAAACGGGCTTTGCATTGGGTCAGCGGGTGCTTCATCCGAAGTTTGGCACAGGCACGGTATTGAACATTGAAGGCCAGGGATCACAGTCGCGCATACAGGTAAATTTTGAATCTGAAGGCAGCAAGTGGTTGGTGTTGGCCTATGCAAGATTGGAGGCCGCGTAATGATCAAGCATGAACGCGGAATCGTCATTTGGAGCGCGTTGGCTATTCTGATTCTCGTTGCGCTTCTAGTGTTGGTATCTGGTCTCTATGTGCAAGAACGTGCCGCCGACGGCAGGCCGAATGATGTGCAGCAGATCAGTGGTTCTGAACAAACGCAGCCGATTTACGAGTGGAAGATGGTGACATCTTGGCCGAAGAATTTTCCAGGGCTCGGCGCGGCTCCTGAGAATTTCGCACGGTTAGTGAAGGCTATGAGTAATGGTCGTTTAACTATTCATGTGCACGGCGCGGGCGAAATTGTTCCAGCGCTCGGTGTGTTTGATGCAGTCTCGTCCGGCAGTGTCGAAATGGGCCATACTGCCAGCTATTACTACAAGGGCATTATGCCGGCGGCACCGCTATTTACGGCCATTCCCTTTGGTATGAGTGCGAGTGAACTGAATGCATGGGTTTTTTACGGCGAGGGACTGAAACTTTGGCGAGAGCTTTACGAACCCTTCAATATTGTTCCGTTTGCAGGTGGCAACACCGGTATGCAGATGGGAGGCTGGTTCAATAAGCCCATTGAAACCGTGGCTGATCTCAAGGGTTTAAAAATGCGCATACCGGGTATTGCCGGTGAGGTATTTAGCCGCGCAGGTGGTGCAGCGGTGACGATTCCCGGTGGCGAACTGTATACCTCCATGCAAACGGGGGTGATTGATGCAGCCGAGTGGGTAGGGCCCTATAACGATCGTTCTTTCGGTCTGCACGAAGTCGGCGAGTACTATTACTATCCGGGCTGGCATGAGAGTTCAGCCATGCTTGAGTTCGAGGTGAATGGGGATGCTTGGGCGTCTTTGCCTGAAGACCTTCAAGCGATTATTGAAACCGCGGCGCGTGCGGTGAATCAAGACATGTTGGATGAATACAACGCGCGTAACGCGTTATCACTCGAAGAGCTGAAAAAACTAGGTATTACACCGCAGCCGTTTCCCGATGAAGTACTGGTTGAGTTGGCAGCGGTCGCCCATCAGTACTATGCAGATCTCGCGGATTCGGATGAAGACTTTGCGCGAATCTACGCATCCTACTCAGCTTTTATGGCGCAAAATTATGAGTGGATGAAAATCTCTGAAAAAGCCATTTTTGACTATCGCGCGCTTCTTGAAGAGGATTCTGACTAAAAGGGCATTGGGTGAAAAGGCTTTAGCCTGCTTTGAGCATAGTGGGCAGCCAAGTAACAAGCGCGGGCCAAATGGCAAGCACAACAAGCAGTAAAACTTGGATCACAATAAAGGGCACAACCCCGCGATAGATGGCGCTTGTGTCGACGGATTCCGGCGTGACCCCGCGTAAATAAAATAGCGCGAATCCAAAGGGCGGGGTCAAAAAACTTGTCTGTAAGTTGATAGCGATCATGATGCCTAACCAGATGGGATCAAACCCCATGGTAAGCAACACCGGCCCAATGATGGGCACAACAACAAACGTGATTTCAATAAAGTCTAAAATAAACCCAAGCAAAAAGATCACGCACATAACGATGATCATCGCACCGATGGCGCCGCCGGGCAGGTTAGCGAACAGGCTTTGAATCAACTCCTCGCCACCAAAGCCTCGGAACACCAATGAGAACATGGATGCGCCGATAAGAATAAGAAAGACCATGGATGTCATGGATAGGGTGCCAAGCAGTGCTTCTTTTAGCCTGAGCCAACTAAGTTTTCGTTTGATCAACGCAAGAATAAACGCGCCCATTGCGCCTACACCCGCTGCTTCTGACGGCGTAGCAACACCGCTCAAAATAGATCCCAGCACTAAAACAATAAGAGAGATGGGTGGGGCGAGGCTGGCAAGCAGCTGAGCCGCACTTGGCGATTCACCTATTGCTGGCGGCGCTTTGTCTGGGTGGCGGTAGGCATAAAACATGACATAGCAAAGATAAGCCGTGACTAGCAGCAACCCAGGAATGATTGCACCAGCAAAGAGATCGCCGACGGATACAGTCTTGGTATTAAACACGCCAAGGTTGAGTTGCGATTGCTGATAGGCGTTGGAGATAACATCGCCAAGTAGCACTAATGCAATAGATGGCGGAATGATTTGGCCGAGTGTGCCTGTCGCACAGATTGTGCCGGTGGCCAGCGCTGGGTCATAGCCGCGTTTCAACATAGTGGGCAATGACATTAATCCCATTGCCACCACGGTTGCACCGACGATGCCGGTACTGGCCGCGAGCAACATGCCGACTAACACCACAGCAATACCCAAACCCCCGGGAAAGCGACCAAATGCCAGGGCCATATTTTCGAGCAGCTCTTCTGCTAGCTTTGATTTTTCCAGCAAGATGCCCATCAGCACAAATAGAGGCACGGCAATCAGTGTGTCGTTGGTCATGGTGCCGTAAATTCGATCAGGCATGGCCTTGAGCAATGCGGGGTCGAACACCTCAAAGACAATGCCCAGGCTAGCAGCAATAAGTGAGACGCCGGCTAGTGTTAAACCAACGGGGTAGCCAACGATTAGAAGCAAACATATCGCCGCAAACAAAAACAGCGGAATGAATTCGATCATTGCGCTGGTGCCTCGTCTGCATCTTTTATGTCTTGCGTGTGGTCATGATGCTGATCGGGTTTGACGCATATCAGCATGCCATTTCGAAGTAACTCAGCAATGCCTTGCAAGATGAGTAGGGCGCACATACTCGGAATCAAGGTTTTAAGAAGGTAAACGTAGGGAATGCCGCCAGCATCACCGGATGCTTCGCGAATCGACCAGGATCGACCGACGAACTCAAGGCTAGTAACCAGCAAAAATACGGCAAAAGGTAAAAGAAATAACAGTATGCCGAGCGCGTCGACCCAAGCACGGGCGATAGGGCTCATCCGTCGGTAAAAGATATCGACACGGACATGACCATTTTGTTTCAGGGTCCAGCCGGCACCCAGCATAAACACCGCCGCATGCATATAAGCGACAGACTCCTGCATAAAGATGATGTTGCCTGATTGAAACAGGTAGCGCATCAGTACCAGCGCACAGGTGACTAGCATCATCAGGATTAACAGCAGGGCAACCGCTTTACCGATGATTTCCGTCAGACGATCCAAAAGCTGTATACAGCGGTTCAAAAACGTGGTCTCCAAAGTTCTAGTACGTAAGTTTCAATGCGTAAGTTCCAATGCGTATGCAGTTATTAGTGTCGAGGAGAGGTCTATTTATATTCTAAAAAGGAAGGCTCGCATACTATCCGAATTTAAGGTTATTCGTCGTGGATTGGTGTTTGATTTTCTGCGGGCGGCTTTGAGTTCTGTCGGAAATTAAATTAGAGCCAATATTTGAAATAAAAAGGTGTGTTTTCATACATTTATCATATTAGTGCACTAAGCTATTAGCTCATTAAGTGATTACATACTAACGTTCCGACTTTTCGGAGGCGATATATTGCTTAATTCGAGATCACGAGCCGTCTCAAAAAGAGATTTTGCTTCTTATCGCTGTTAGCCTTGGGTGAAGTGCTAACTGGAGTGCGTGTTCTGCCCAGAAAATATAGAAAACGGTCAGAGAAAGATAATTAGTGATGTATATAAGGATTGTAAAACAGCTAGTCATTTTCGTCAGCGTAACATTGCTGGCATCGGCTGTTAGTGCGCGCGAATATATTAGCATCGTCGGTTCGTCAACCGTCTACCCTTTTACTACCGTTGTAGCTGAGCGTTATGGACGGTCTATTGGTGGCCATACCCCTAAAGTTGAATCCACTGGTACCGGCGGCGGCATGAAATTATTTTGTGGGGGAATCGGTGTGGCGTACCCGGATGCGACCAATGCCTCTCGCTCGATTAAGCAGTCAGAAATCGATCTTTGCAAAGCCAACGGTGTCGAAGACATTATCGAATTGAAGGTCGGTTATGACGGCATCGTTTTGGGCAATAGTCGCGAAGGGTTGCAGTTTGAGTTGAGCACCAATGAGATTTTTCTCGCGCTCGCGCGTCAAGTTCCGGATGAAAATGGCAAGCTTATCGATAACCCTTACACACATTGGAATCAGATCGATGCTGGATTACCGGCGCTGCCGATTGCGGTTTATGGCCCGCCACCCACTTCAGGTACCCGCGATGCCTTTGTAGAGTTGGCGATGGAAGCGGGTGCTATGGATGTTTCAGCACTTGCTGATCTTGCCCATGCTGAGAGCGAGCCGGAGATTTTGGCAGCCATGACGGCGGCGGGCTTGCCAGTAGAAATTTATGATCACTACCAAGTGGATACAGGTGAACCGCCTACAGGCCAAGATTTATTCATGGCAGTGGCGCATTCATTGCGAGAAGACGGTGCCTTTATTGAAGCGGGTGAGAACGACAATTTGATTGTGCAAAAGCTACAGTCAAACCCAGATGCTTTGGGGATTTTTGGGTTTAGCTTTCTTGATCAAAACCAGGATCAGGTGAGAGGCAGCTTGATCGATGGGGTTGCGCCAAGCTTCGATGCTATTGCCGACGGCGAGTACTCCGTATCGCGATCCCTATACCTTTATATCAAAACGGCACATATCGGGATTATTCCTGGGCTCGAGGGGTTTGTAACGGAATATACCAGCGAGAATGCCTGGGGAGAGGACGGTTATCTTGCGGATAAAGGTTTGATTCCTATGCGCCTTGAAGAGCGCCGGGCTTATACGGAAAGCGCAGAAAACCGTCACTCAATCTAATCCCAGTTTTTTGAATATCTCAGCGAGGCTTATACTTCGTCGTTATGACTAGCACTAACTTGTTAGGAATCTTGCTCATTCTTGTAGCAGGTGCCTATGCGCTTGGGCTAACGAAGGCGCGCACTATGGCGCGTGGTCTTGGCGGAATTAACCAGCTTGAATCCCTCCCTAACTATTATGGAATTTTGGTAGCAGCATGGTGTGGCGTGCCAGCGCTACTGGTGTTGCTTTTATGGAATGTATTTGAGCGTTGGTTTATTGAGTCTTCGCTGATAGCGGGGCTACCTCAAGATATTCGGTCGTTGCCGGCAGATCAATTGGATTTGTTCTTTGATGGCGTACGAAATGGTGCCGCTGGGGCACTGACATTAACTGACCCAATATCCATCGCCGCGGCAGAGCGATTAAATGATCTTGAAGCGAAATCGCAGTGGACAAAAGTCGCCACCGTTTTGTTACTTGCCGTATCAGTTGGTCTACTAATACTTAGTCGAGTCCAGCACCAGCTTAATGCGCGAGCTCGGGTTGAACGAATTCTTAGATACGGGTTGTTAGCCAGCTCGTTGGTTGCCATTTTGACGAGCGTTGGCATTTTGTTTTCTGTGTTATTTGAGGCTATGCGCTTCTTTAAAGAGGTCCCATTTACGCAGTTTATGTTTGGTTCGGAGTGGAGTCCTCAAACGGCATTGCGATTGGATCAGGTGGGGTCTTCGGGTAGTTTTGGCGCCGTTCCGCTTTTCCTCGGAACCCTACAGATATCGGTGGTTGCCTTGGCTATTGCTGTGCCTGTCGGTTTGATGTCGGCGATTTATCTCTCCGAGTACGCGCGACCACTGACGCGCACAGTGGTGAAACCCGTTCTCGAGATGTTGGCGGGTATCCCGACAGTGGTATACGGATTTTTTGCCGCGCTAACGATGGGGCCAGCCATCCGATCGTTTGCTGAAACGGCAGGGTTGAGTGCCTCGTCAGAAAGCATATTGGCGGCGGGCATAGTGATGGGTGTGATGATCATTCCCTTTGTTTCGTCGCTCACCGACGATGTAATTTCGGCCGTGCCTCGTGGGATGCGCGAAGGCGCGCTTGGCTTGGGCTCGACACAATCAGAAATGATTATGAAAGTCATTTTTCCTGCGGCCTTGCCGGGCATTGTCGCGGGAATTTTGTTGGCCGCGTCGCGAGCCATTGGTGAAACCATGATCGTCGTTATGGCTGCTGGGCTGGCCGCCAATATCACGGCAAATCCTTTGGAGTCTGTTACCACGGTGACGGTTCAAATTGTGACGTTGCTAGTGGGAGATCAGGAGTTTGATAGCCCGAAAACGCTCGCAGCTTTCGCACTTGGGTTGATGCTATTTTTAGTTACCCTAGCGTTGAATTTAGTAGCACTCTGGATCGTAAAACGGTTTCGGGAGCAGTATGAGTAGTAGTGCGAATAGGAAAAAAATGAATAGCCGGGCTATTAAAGACGCAGTCGAGGCTAGTCTGGCGCGCCGCTATTTTATTGAGCGCTGCTTTCGTTGGTCTGGGCGGCTGGCGATTATCTTTGCACTTGGTTGCGTCGCATGTCTCTTTTTCGACATCGTCAGCAAGGGGCTGGGTGCCTTTACGAAAACTGAGATTCGGCTTCAAGTCGACCTCTCCCATGCCAATCTTGGTTTATCTGATGCACCGAGTAAGGCCCACCTCGAATTAATAGATTTTGATACTCTGATCAGGAACAGCATCTACGGCCGTTTTCCAGATGTGCAGTCTCGCGAAGATCAACGCAGGCTTAGGAGCCTTTTTAGTTCAGCGGCCGGTTATGAATTGCGTGATCAGCTGTTAGCGCACCCTGCTTGGGTGGGTGAGGTGAGGCCAATTTGGGTCACAGCGGATGACGATACCAATCTCTTTGTGAAAGGGGATATCAGCACGGATATGCCGGAAGTGGATCGCCGCATCAAAGATGATCAAGTGAGTTGGTTGCAAACCTTAGAAACAAACGATGATATACGGCGCAGCTGGAATTCGACGTTTTTTACGGCGGGTGATTCGCGGGAGCCAGAACAATCAGGTATTGCCAGCGCCTTAATTGGCTCTTTACTGACGATGTTGGTGACCTTTGCGCTTAGCTTTCCTATTGGTGTTGCAGCGGCGATTTATCTTGAGGAGATGGCGCCCAAAAACTGGTTTACCGAGCTGCTAGAAATCAACATTAATAATCTTGCGGCGGTTCCATCAATCATATTTGGTCTACTTGGATTGGCCGTCTTTATTAATCTTTTTGGCATGCCTCGTTCAGCGCCGCTCGTAGGTGGGTTAGTACTCACTTTGATGACATTGCCTACTATCATTCTAACGAGTCGCGCAGCACTGAAATCTGTGCCTCTGTCTGTTCGAGAAGCGGCACTAGGAATGGGTGCATCAGAAACGCAGATGGTGCTCCAGCATGTGCTGCCATTGGCACTGCCAGGGATGTTGACCGGAGCCATCATTGGCATGGCTCAGGCCCTAGGTGAGACGGCGCCATTGCTCATGATTGGGATGGTCGCGTTTATTGTTGATTTACCTCAGGGCATTACCGATGCCGCCACCGCATTGCCGGTACAGATCTTTCTCTGGGCCGACAGTCCAGAGCGCGCGTTTTTGGAACGCGCATCGGCAGCGATTATGGTTTTGATGCTGCTATTGGTGACAATGAACGCGCTCGCAATTTATCTACGTAAACGTTTGGAAAAACGCTGGTAGTCAACTCAGGCTACAATATCGATGTGAATGAAGGGTCAGAAGACGTGAACATACGCCAAGTGGAGCGGATTAAGTCGAGCGCAGCTAAGCCAGATGTTGAGCCTGCTGTGGGTAAGATCTTTGTGGATGACCCTAAGCTCTCAATGCGAGAGCTAAACGTATTTTATGGCGACACACAGGCTATTTTTGATGTCAGCCTCGATATTGCACGCAACGAAATCTTGGCGCTTATTGGTGCTTCCGGATGTGGAAAAACAACGTTACTTCGCACCATTAACCGAATGAACGACACCATTGATAACTGCCAGATCAAGGGCTCGGTGAAGTTGGATGGGAAAAATATCTACGGAAAAAAACAGGATCCGGTAAAACTGCGTGCTCGTGTGGGCATCGTATTTCAGAAGCCGAACCCTTTTCCAAAAAGCATCTATCAGAACGTGGCCTATGGCCCGAAAATACATGGTCTCACCAGCAACCGGGGTGAGTTAGATGAGATGGTGGAAACTAGCTTGGTTCGATCCGGCCTGTGGAACGAAGTTAAGGATCGGCTACATGAGCCTGGCACGAGTTTGTCTGGTGGCCAGCAGCAGCGGCTGTGTATCGCGCGCGCTATTGCGATTCGTCCTGAAGTGATACTGATGGATGAGCCCTGCTCGGCGCTGGACCCGATTGCGACAGCAAAGATCGAGGAACTCATGGTGGAGTTGAGTCAAAACTACACGATTGCCATTGTTACCCATTCGATGCAGCAGGCTGCACGTGTGTCGGCGCGGACGGCGTACTTTCATCTGGGTAGATTGGTGGAGGTAAATCCAACACGGCGCGTGTTTACAAACCCGGAGCACCGCCTCACTGAAGACTATATAACCGGAAGATTTGGGTAAGAATAGCTATGGATACTTTAGATGTAAGAGGCATGGAAAAACATACGCTGCAGCGTTTTGACGATGAGCTGAACGGGCTAGTGACACAGCTTCTGAAGATGGGCGGCCTTGTTGAAAAGCAGCTTCAGCATGCGCTTCAGGCGATAGAAACCATGGATATCGAATTGGCCGAAGCGGTCATCAGGGATGAAGAAAAGGTAAACGATTTCGAAATTAAGATTGATAAGGTGTGCTTGCAAATTATCGCCATGCGGCAGCCGACGGCATCAGATCTTCGCCTTATTTTGGGTGTAAGCAAAAGTGTTGGTGATCTCGAACGTATTGGTGATGAGGTCGGGAAAATGGCCGAAATGGTCATAGAGGTTCATGAGAAAAATCAGCGCACCGATAGATTTACAGAAATTACCCACCTTGGCGAGAAAGTCGTCAAGATGTTGGAAGTAGCATTAGACGCTTACGGACGTTTTGATACGGATGCGGCTATTGATGTGGCGATGATGGATAAGGGTGTTGATAGAGAGTACCAGTCGACGACTCGCAGTCTCGTGACCTATATGATGGAAGATCCGCGCAATATCGCGTCAGTACTAAACGTGATGTGGACAACTCGCTCGCTCGAAAGAGTCGGCGATCATATCCAAAACCTTGCCGAACAACTTATATACACCGTAAAGGGAATTGATGTTCGCCACGCGTCACTTAAACAACTGAAAAAGCGTGTTAGAAAAAGCTAGCTAGTCCATTAACACTAAGTGGATTGAGACAAGACCAAGACAAAGTCCTTAGAAGGATTCACCGCCTTGCTCCATATAGGTTATTTCTTCCGGTGTGGCTATGCGCCCCAATGCAGAGTTTCGGTGCGGAAACCGTCCAAACTGTTCAATGATAGCGTGGTGACGTTGAGCAAATTCGTATGTGCTTTCTAAAACATCACGCCAGCCTTGTTCTATATGCTCGGCTAGCAGCTTATAAAGCTCCATGCCGGCAGTTTGATCGTCGAGATCTTCAGCGTGTTGAAAAGGCATGAGCAGAAACACAAGTTCGATGGGGCTGAATGAGTCCGCATAGTTTTGTTCAAGCGCGTATTTTGTGAGGGTCAATGCCTTGGCATCGGTGGCAAATGCTTTCGCCGTGCCGCGATAAAGATTGCGCGGAAACTGGTCGAGCAAAATAATGAGTGCGAGGGTGGACTTGGGTGATTTTTCCCAATCATCGAATCGACCACTAGCAGCCAGTGAAACCAGTTTGCCAAATCGTCTTTCTATGTCGTAGTCAAAATCGCCATCTTGCTCAAACCAAGTTGGCATTCGCGCAGTGGCTTTTGCTGGAGACAGCACCTCCGAGCCAAACCAAAAGCACAAAACAGAATCCACGATCTGATTCATATGGTTTGCTATTAATTAATAGCCGGTATCAGTTAATCGTATTAGTTCGCTTTTGCCGTGACGACAACGATATTGAAGTTTTCTTCTAAGCCGTAAAGCCCGGTTCGCGTATTGGCTTGCTCGCCTTTGTTGAGCGTGGCATTAATGGGATAATCGCGGCTCCTTCCAGTTTGCTTATCTGTGACGCGAACGCTAATTCCGGTGATGCTCAGATCTGATCGGTTCTCCACCGCAGCCACCAGCTCGCCCTGACTGGTGAGAAAGAAACCAGAGGCGATGTATTTGTTCGGGCTTTCGGGCAAGTCATAGCGAATCAGCTTACTTTGTGCTGCGCCCCCAATATTGCCCCCAGCCGAAGCCGCTTGTGAGTAATAGTCCCGCGCTTTCCGTGCGTCACCTCTGGCTTCTACGAGTTCACCGAGGAAAAAGGAAGACTCTGCTGTCGGCAGGAGACGTTGGCTGCGCAGAAGATCTTGCTCAGCCGAATTGTCTCGCCCGGCCTCTTTGTGTAGCAAGCCACGAGCCAGCCAGTGCTGGAAGTAATCTTCATTTTTCCCGATTGCGGTGGTGTAGGCTTTCAGCGCGTTATCATTTTCGCCAAGCATTTCCCAAGCATGGCCGCGCAGCTCCCAAAATTGACCTTCATCAGGCTGAATAGCAACGGCGCGATCAAGTTGATTAAGGGCTTCTCGTGGGTTTTTGTTATTTAATGCCTGTATAGCGGCGTTTTCTGCTTCATAGGCCGCTTGATCTTTTGTGATTTGCGCAATGGCTCTCTGGTATGTGTCTCGGCCTTTAGTCCCGCCCGCTGGAAGACTGCGCGCGGTTTTAATATTTGCATCAACGCGCGATTGTGAAGGCGGGTGGCTGGCAAACAAGCCAGAAATAAAGTCTTGCTGTTGATTGCCAGAAAGTCGAACGAATGTTTCTTGCAAGCCCACGGCGCCTTGTGGGTCGTAGCCCGCGTGAGACATATAGATCATGCCGTACTCGTCGGATTCCAGCTCGTCGTCACGTCCATAAGTGGCTAATAGCGAGGCAGCACCGAGCTGTGAGCCGGCATTGATAAGCCCGCCTAATTCGGTCTGCGAACCGGCAATGGCAGCAATAGTGGCACCTACACCAATAACTTGGCTTCGGCTCATTTGTGCTGCACCGTGTGCGGCAGCGGCGTGCACAATCTCATGGCCTAGCACCGCGGCTAGTTCGGATTCATCTTCGAGTTCTACTAATAAGCCCCTGTTGATGGCGATTTTTCCGCCTGGGAGCGCCCAAGCATTGGGAACACCGTTGTTCAGCACGACAAATTCGTAGGGTAAATCAGGTAGATCTGCTACTTCCTCCGCTGCTCTCACAAGTTTTTGACCTACATTGGATACATAGGTATTTAGATCGGGATCGAGGTAGTACTCACCTCCCTGAGATTGCTGGCTTGGGATGTAGTTTTGCTCTCCTATCTGAATCTGCTGATCAAGAGAAACAAAAGAAATCTCTCGTTTGCCGGTTACAGGGTTGGTAGTGCAGCCTAGCGCGATTGCTGCAGAAACAAATAGCAGTGTCCAATGATAAAGGCGTTTTAAGCGATATGTCATAGCGTTCAAGATCCTAAATTAATCGTTAACGGGCACAACAACTGCAGTAATGCATTATTTCGACAGTGTAGAATACTCTAGGTTTTAGACAACAGGATTTCAACATGCTCATCGTGATTTCGCCTGCAAAGACGCTGGACTATGAAAGTCTATCGGCAACGAGCAAGCATAGCGTTCCGGACTTTGTGCCGCAGAGTGCATCGCTTGTTGAGCGCTTGCGGGAACTGACACCTCCAGATATCGAAAAGCTGATGGGAATCAGCCAAAAACTAGCTGATCTCAATTTTGGACGCTATCTAAGCTGGAGTGAGGAGGTCTCAACAGCGAATGCAAAGCAGGCAATATTGGCATTTAAAGGCGATGTTTACACTGGGCTAGAGGCAGAAACGTTTTCGGATACAGATTTTGATTATGCGCAGGATCATTTAAGAATACTGTCGGGGCTATACGGGCTGCTAAAGCCGCTTGATTTAATGCAGCCCTATCGCTTGGAAATGGGCACAAAACTGTCAAACAGGTCTGGTGCGGACCTCTACCACTTCTGGGGTGACCAGATTACTCATGCGATCAATGAACAGCTTGCTGCCACTGACACGAAAACACTCGTTAATCTTGCCTCCAACGAGTACTTCAAATCAGTCAATACATCTGTTTTAGACGGCCAAGTGGTAACCCCCGTATTCAAGGACAAGAAAAACGGGAAATATAAAATTATCAGTTTCTATGCGAAAAAAGCACGTGGGCTAATGAGTGCTTGGATCATTAAAAATAGGATAAACAATATCCAAAAACTGCCCGATTTTGCGGAAGCGGGTTATTTTTTTAGTGACAAGGATTCTTCACCTAAGGAGCTGGTTTTTCTGCGTGAAGAGCAATAATAGCTAACAAAAAGCCCCAAAATCATCGTGAAATAGCCGTTTTCTCAAAAGCAGAATTCTAGGTGCGCTAGCAAAAAAAGATCGAATATTTGTTAATTTACTCGTTTGTTGATTGACCAACCACCTTATTAATCCTAACCTCTATGTAATAAAATCAAATAGAAGTAGCATTAGTCAGGGTTTGTCATGGGGTTGGTAAGTTCGGAGTTTAGGCAGTCGATACGCGGTTGCCTCCTTTTTCTTAGTTGTTGTTTGTTGCTTTCCTGCGGTGGCGGTGGTGGCAATGCCGGATTAATTGGAAGTAATGGCGGCGGAAGCGGCGGTGCTGGAAATGGTGGAAACGGGGGCGCTGGAAATGGTGGTGCTGGAAACGGCGGTGGCATCGAAGGCATCAGTGTCTCTGCCGCCTTGGTAAAAGGGCCTGTCTCAGGAGCAAGCTGCAGCCTCAGCGAAGTTGTGTCGACGGGCACTCTGGGAGATGCGTTATCGACAGGTACGACTGCAATTGCAGGGATCGTCGATTTTGGTGATGGCATTGATTACCAAGGGCTCGCACTAATCAGTTGTAACGGCGGTGACTATACCGACGAAGCGACGGAGAATATTTACCAAGCACCCGAGATGCGTGCCCTGGTAGAAATTGATGGCAGTGGTGATGCAGCTTTTGCGGTAACGCCGCTTACTGAAATTGCCGTTCAGTTAGCGGAAGATGCCGGTGATTTGGCCGATGCGATGAGCCTATTTTACCCAGTTGTTGAAACGGCATTTGGGCTAGTTAGCCAGATCGAAGAAACCCTGCCTATCGATATCACTTCAAGCGCAGCGACAAACACGGTTGAAGGTCAATATGCTGTTGCGTTGGCGCTAATTTCACAAATGAATGACAGCACGACTGGAGGTCTGGAATCTCTCCTCGAGTCGCTAGTAACTGACCTCAGCGACGGCAGTTTCTCTACCCAAACACTAGACGATATGGGCCACGCGATCGTCGCTATGGCGTCCTCTCCATTTGCAAGCAACATGGATATTGCAGCAATTGATATTGTTGCCTTGCGTGCAGGTATTCCGGGTGTCGAAGATAATCCGGTCGCTGAGCGCCCTAATATTTTGCTGATTATTTCTGATGATCAGGGAATCGATGCTTCTCCAGAATATGATTTCACGCTGGATCCACCCTTTACACCCAACCTCAGTGCCTTAGCTGAAAATGGTCTTGTTTTTGAGAACGTTTGGGCAGCGCCTTCCTGCGCGCCGACTCGTGCAGCCATGATTACCGGTAAGCACGGTGTCAGGACTGGCGTAGTGAGTCAGCCTGGTGACATTGACGAATCAGAAGAGATTATTTTTGAGTTTCTTGCTCGCCCCGAGTTTGAAAGTGATTACAGCATGGCGCTGTTTGGTAAGTGGGGAATCGGCACGAATAACAATGGTATGGGCATGGGCACATTAGCAGGAGTGAACGATGCCGATCCCGTATTGAATGGCGTTCCTTTCTATGCGGGGTCAGAGACCGGCAACCTTAATAGCTATGACAATTGGGAGCTAGTGGTTGATGCTTTTGATATGGAGCCTGTACTCGATAATAACCCTGACTACGCTACAACAGAGATAAGACAGCAAGCTCAAGATTGGATTGCCGATCAAGATGGCCCTTGGTTTGCGTGGCTGGCGTTTAACGCGCCGCACGCGCCCTTCCATTGGCCCGACGAATCTTTGCACACGCAAGGACCAATCCCTGATGGGGGATGCGAAGCGGCCGGTATGGGCGGCGCTAATGACTCCAATGAACGATTGTGCTTTAAAACAATGATGGAGGCGCTGGATACCGAAATTGGCAATCTGCTCGATTCGATTCCTGAGGAAGAGCGCGATAACACCATTGTGATATTCACGGGCGACAATGGATCACCGAATGGTGTTAGGGATGGTGTTGCTGTGCCTCAAGGTGAGTCTAAGGGTTCGCTGAATGAAGGTGGGATAAGGGTGCCCATGTTTGTTTCGGGTGCTGGTGTCACGCGGCAAGGAGAGCGTGAGACGCGCTTGGCAACGGCCACTGATATGTATGCAACCATTGCTGAACTTGCGGGTACGGGGGTGACTAGTATCCATGATAGTTTGAGCCTCGTTGGATACTTTTCTGATACTGATGGCGAGCATCGCACGCACTCCTATTCGGATTACACTGACGATACGCGCGCTGGCGTCCTGGTTGGATGGACGGTGAGAAATCAGACTCACCAGCTGATAAATGAAAATGGGTCAGAGAGGCTTTATGCTTTAAATCCGGCTTCACTTGACCATCCTAGAATCGGTCTAAACTTGGCACCAGAAATACTCCATGAACTTCGCGTTGAAGGCGCAGAAATACGTGGAGAACTCGGCCAGATTAGCTCAGGGCCGTTGGGCCTAGTGCGAGATATTACTGATGCATCTGGTGATCCCGAAGGCGACCATATACTCAGCGTTCGCGCGTCTACCTGTGCTCGTTTTGCGCAGGCCTATACCGCCTCAGCAACGAATGCGAGTGATGGTGCAGCGCATACTGGTGAGGTTTCTATATCGGTCGCGAATGGGCTCTGTACTATGGGAACGAACAATGTCCCCAATCACGATTTTCAGGATCAAGGTGATTTCGCCAATAGCTTTCAAGCACAGACTGTCACTTACGACATTCCCGCTGCGCCGGAGTTTGCCGAAAGCATTACGGAAGTTAGCCTCGATAAGCTCCAAGGCGTGTTTCTAAACGGTGTCAAAATCGATATGTTTGAGGCAGCCTGTTTAGGTGTTGGCACCCAGACCTCGGGATGCGACTCGGGGAATCCAGCTGAACAAGGCGTAAGTGAAATCTGGCGTTTTGATCCGTTGTTTGCAGGCAATGCCTTTAATGTTGATTCACACAACGCTCTCACTGATGCCTCGGGTGCCTATCATTATCATGGTGATCCTCATGCACTTTACGATGACACAGGCGCAACAGAGTCGGGCGTGATTGGCTTTGCTGCCGATGGCTTTCCGATATTTGGTTCCTTTGTTAGCGATCAAGGTGTTATTCGTGAGGTGACCTCGAGTTATCAGTTGATCGAGGGAAATCGTCCGATCATCAATATAAACACTGCTGATATCGGCCTTTATAGCCAACAGCCTTATGACGGATCGTTTAGACAAGACTATGAGTATGTTGAAGGCTCGGGTGACTTGGACGAATGCAATGGCATGGTGGTCGACGGAATCTATGGCTACTATGTGACCGATGGCTTCCCCTACACTGTTGGTTGCTACAGAGGCACACCAAGTCCGAGCTTCGACAAGTGATGAAATATTCGCTCTAATCTAGCTAGCTCAAAACAGCTGCACTAATGCAACTGCACCAATATGGTTAAGACGGGACAAAACTAGCACATTGATGAACCTACTAAGGTATTCTATGTCCTAGTTAGTAAGCATGGAGTCTTAAACATGATCAAGCACGCTTTTCAGTTTGCGCTATTTGCACTCTTTGCTATAGCCACTTCTTCTGCGGCTAATGCTGCGGCTTCTATTGATGGTTATAGTCCAGTAGCCTACTTTACGGAAAACCAAGCCGTATTAGGTGATCCTGCCTATGCCGCAGAGCATGAAGGCCAAACATATTACTTTCAGAATGAAGAAGAAGTTGAGATGTTTAACGCGGATCCGGATAAATACGCGCCTAGATACTCTACTTGTGCATACAGTTTAGCTCTCGGCCAGACGGCGCCGCTAGACCCCACTAACTTCAAGGTTGTTGGCGGCCATCTTTTGTTATTTCACAAATCAGACAGCGTTGATGCACGGGCTTTATTTGAATCATCAGAGTTGACGGAAGAAGAGCTTCTTGAGCGTGCGGATAGGGAATACCAGCTTCTGGAGTTTTAGTCTTGGATCGTCATCTGCTGTCAATTACTGACAAGACTGTTCATTCGCTTTCCGCTTATATCGACTATAGAACAACTGCAAGCTGGGTCATAGGGTCGGTTGAACTAACAATATGAAAGACAGAATTCTCGGCTGGTTGGGTGTCAATGAGGAAAGTAGTCAGGCCCCGGAAATTGATCCTGATCGTGCTGCAGCAGCATTGATGGTGGAAATTATGGCAGCCGATAATGAATGGGCGGATGAAGAAGAAGCTCAGATTACGAGCTTGCTAAAAAGCTCACTTGGAATCGATGCGATGGAAGCTAAAGCCTTGTTTGACCAAGCGAGAGGGGATCGAGCAGAATCAGTTGATCTTTACCGCCATACATCGGTAATTAACCAGCACTACAATGTGGATCAGAAACGTGCTCTGTTAGAGCGACTCTGGATGGTGGCCTACGCCGATGGCCGTATTGATCGATACGAAGAACACATGCTGCGCAAACTAGCTGATTTAATACACCTGCCCCATTCTCAATATATTCAGACTAAGCTCGCTGCGCGAGCTTCTATTGAGTCATAGCATCGGCTGCAAATGTGGTTATGGCATTACTGCGTTATTCACCGCCTGGTTTATAATCGTCTTGCCAAACTCGCAATTTAATCTGCGGAATAATATCCATGCCTATCCAAAGTAGATTAATGTCGCGATAGATTTTGCCCATTGCCTCTGCAAAATTATCCGAGACAACGTTCTGTAAAGCATTCACTTGTTCTGTGCCAAGGCTGATTTCGTCAATTGCCGTACAAATACACCAAGCCATCATTTCTGGGCCGATGATGTTTTTCTCCGGTTTAACACGCTTATTGATCAAGTAGCAGAAGCGGCGATTCATCTGATTAAAGTCCAGCTTAGCCTGTCCTTCGATCATTGCTGATAGGTTGAGAATACTAGAGTCCTTATCCCATTGATCATCCTCGGTCAGCGTTAGATTTTGTGCCGCAATTAGTTCAATTTGTTCTTTTTCAGGATGGTTGAACTTGTGCAGGCTTTCAATCAGCCGAGCTTGAAAACGCTTGTTGAGCTCACTAGAAGAATCTTGAAGCTGCGAAGATAAGCCTCGCAGCCTTTGCTCATCGCCGAAACCGCCTTGCGATACAGAGCCATCTAATTGTTTGCTGGCTTCGAGAACCCAATTATCAATATTCTTATCCATCGCGTTGGTGACAACTTTTAAAGCCTGTTTGATAGCGCTTTGTACTTGCTCGGTTGTCAGTTCATTACGAGATTCGGAAATTTCAGTAGGCTTTCCGGAGGCATTGCCACTATTTACTGCGCTTAGTTGTCCACCTTCAGCTTCGCCTTGTTCAACTAGATTTAGCGCCGTCACCATACCTGCTAAAAATTCTTCAATATTTTCCGTTGGTAGGGGTTTTATGTGCTCTCCACAGAGTTTGTTGAGCGAACCCCTTTTTGTATCTGCGTAGCAAATAACCTTGTGGCCATCACCCGATGCCTTCAACTCTTCCGAATTCATAACGGCATACTGGCGATTCATTTGTTTTACCACCAATAAGCTATTTGCCAGTATCGTGTCGAAACCGGCAGCTGATGAACTTGCGGACGATGATTGTTCAACGTTGTCCAAGCGATAAACTCCTACGATTTTAGCCTGATTTTTAATGCTCATAACTGAATCACGAATTTGTTGTTTAACATGATTCAAACTATAGCTACCAAATACTGCTACGTCCTGTAAGTGTGCTCGTTTAAACGGTGATCGAAAAGAGAAATAGGTGTTTGGACGCGAATATTGGGATTCTAATCACACTTTCTCCTAAGGAGATCAGGGGATTTTCGTATTTTTTTAAATTTGGCTGCGATTACCTAGAAAGATATTTTTATTGGTCAGGAAGCGTCAAGACTAGAATAATTCGCTGCGTCGCAAAGTTGGGAAATAGGGAATAGGCAGCTAAAACGCGCGCCTTTCCCTAAGGTGCTTTCAATTTTTAGTTTTCCGTTTTGCGCATTGATTGCATGTTTAACGATAGCTAGTCCAAGCCCAGTCCCGCCCGTCCCTGAATTTCGGCTGATATCTGCGCGATAAAATCGCTCTGTGATACGAGGTAAGTGTTTTGCTTCGATACCTGGCCCAGAGTCTTTGATCTCTACTGAGAGGTTTTTCTCTCCTGCTTTTGCTTTAACCTGAATATTTGTCCCTGCGGGGGTGTGTCGAACAGCATTAAAGACTAAGTTACTAAAAGCACTATATAGCTCATTTTCCACTGCGGTTAGGCAAAGGTCCGGTGCTATATCAGCTACAAACACATGGTCCTTGTAACTGGATAGTTGATAGGCGTCGTTAATAATACGCTGCAGCAGTGCTGAAATGTTGACGGGGGTTAGACTGCGTGTGGCATCGTTACTTTCGAGTTTAGATAGTGTCGCAAGATCGGTAATCAATTGCGCCATGCGTTCAGATTGATTGCCCATTTCACTATAAATCTGTTTGATAGAATCAGATAAGCTGGGCTGAAGGTGCAACGTCTCTATATATCCGCGCAATACAGTTAGTGGCGTTCTCAGCTCATGAGAGAGATTTGCGATAAAGTCTGATCGCATCTGCTCTAGTCGTTGCATGCGTGTCACGTCACGCATGACCAGAATTTTTTCACCGTGCTCGTATTCGCTAATAGCTACTTCGATCCAAGCTGCTCTATTGCTAGGAGCTGAGATCAGTAATGGCTCAGAGAAATCACCGCCCTCTATATAGGCAAAGAAACGAGGATCACGCATCAAATTGCCAAGTGGAATACCAATGTCTTCGCTTTCTTGCAAATTGAGTAGCTCAGCAGCTTGTTCGTTAAACCAGTTAACACGATTATTCTTATTGATGAGCACTACGGCATCACGCACCCCAGCCATCAGTCGATTTTGCCGACTGAGGGTCGCGCCAAGCAGCTGTCGTTCGCGGCTGTGTTGGCGTTTATTTGCTAACAAGCGATCTAGAATTAGCTCGAAAACACCGTACACATTAGAAGGAGGGCTATCTTCTGGATTGTCCAACCACTGGATAATTAAATGAACCTGATACAGCGCCCAGCATACATACCCACAAAGTCCTGAGAGTAGTCCAGTTAAAGGGAAGCCAATCATAAGTCCTAGCCCTAAACAGCCTCCGGATATGAGAAGGATCCTAATAACTTCAGATTGAAAATATTTTGGCAAGCCGGCCTCTGGCGAAGTTGGAGCGCCCAGTTTCTATAGTTAGGTCGGTGATTTAACCAGAGCTTCTTGCGAAAAGCGATAATCGAACTAATGTATAACTCGAACAAGCTATACGGGGCTCGCGAACATGGATTTTGCTATGCGGTCGAGCTCATGTTGCAAGAGCTACTAAGTGTATTAAGCGTATATGAAAGGAGGCTTAAAAAGCTAAGAGCTTTTGAAGGGCAGATAATCCGCTGCTGCTTGTTGATAGTCGTTAATACTTGCGCGTTCTCGTGCCAGATAGTGAGAAATGGCGGTGGCAAACTCGGAGTCGGCAATCCAATGGTAAGAATTGGTTTTTACGGGTTCAAACCCCCGTACTAGCTTGTGCTCGCCCTGAGTGCCAGGGTTAAACGTTTGCAGCCCTCGGTCGATAGCAAAATCGATACCTTGGTAGTAGCAGGCCTCGAAGTGCAAACAGTCTGCCTCTTCCAATGCCCCCCAGTAGCGACCATAGAGCGAGTGGTCATCAAAGAAGAATAGTGAACTCGCCAAGAACTCGTCATGCTGATAGGCCAGCACTAACATTATTTGGTCACTCATGGTGTTGGCGATCTGTTCGAAAAAAGCTTTGTTCAGATAACCGGCATGGCCACTGCGCTTGTAATAGGTCGCGCAATAGGCGCGATAAAAATCTTGCCAATCTTCATTGCTCAAATCAGCGCCAGACTTCTGTATCAACTTGATATCTTGTTCGGCCACCTTGCGCCTCTCTCGACGAATTTGCTTTCGCTTGGTTGATCGCAGTGCGCCTAAGAAAGCATCGAAATTGGCATAGTCATTGTTTTTCCAATGAAACTGAACATCCTGCCGCAACATCATTTCCTTTTCTGCGTTAAGCAGCGCTGCTAAGTTTTCGTTCGGAAAAAGTAAGTGCCAGCTAGAAATAGAATGCTTGATAGTAAATGCTTTGATGAAATCAAAGGCGTTACTCAGGGTCTGGTTGTCTAATTCAGTATGAGTTAGCACGCGCGGGCCTGATGCTGGGGTAAAAGGCACTGCTGACAATAGTTTCGGATAGTACTGGCGTCCATGATGCTCGAATGCTTGCGCCCACTGCCAATCAAACACGTACTCTCCGTAAGAGTGCGTTTTGAGATAAAGGGGCATTGCTAATAACAGCTTGCCGTCGTCTTCGCCGACAAGGTGTTGCGGCGACCAGCCAGTGTTTGTTCCAACTGACCCACTCTCCTCAAGCGCAGACAGGAAAGCGTGCGAGAGAAAGGGGTAGCTCCCTTGTCGTAAGTCATCCCATTGCTTGGCGTTGATCTCAGACAAGCTATGAATAAATCGAAATTTCATGGCCGTTAGTTTAAGCAGTAATAAAGGCGGTTAGGCAACGAGAGAATCGATAAACACGCCAGCAAATAATAGTAGTCCGACCCAGCGGTTATTTAAAAAGGCGCGGAAGCATAGCGCGCGTTCGCGCCCGCGGATCAGATATTGCTGATAGATAAAAAGCAAACTGATGCCTCCCAAACTGATGCATTGATAGGCAAGGCCGAGGTTGAATCGATGTCCAACTAGAAAGAACGCAATGATCGCCAAGCCCTGCAGTAAGCCAGTCATCAGTCGATCTTGATCACCGAACAGTATCGCGATGGACTTCACGCCCAGCCGAAGGTCATCGTCTCTATCTACCATCGCATAGAATGTGTCATAGGCAACGGTCCAACAAATAGTGCCAGCGTATAGCAACCAGATGTTCGACTCCAAACTGCCCGTTTGCGCGCTGTAGGCCATGATAATCCCCCAGTTCATGGCCAGCCCCAGCCAAACTTGAGGAAGATGGGTGACGCGTTTCAAGAACGGATAAATCGTGGCAAGTACGACACCGACAAGCGATAGATAGACCGTGAGGCGATTCGTCAAAAGAATTAAGCCAAAGGATATTAGGCAGATGAGGACAAAACAGATCAGTGCGTTTTTCGCGGGGATCTCCCCAGTGGCGAGCGGCCGATCCGCTGTGCGTTCGACTTCACCATCAACTTTGCGATCAGCAAAGTCGTTGATGGCACATCCGGCTGAACGCATCAAAAAAGTGCCGAGAGTAAAAATCACCACAAGATAAATGGCTGGCTGGCCGTCTGCTGCAAGCCACAGGCTAGCAAGCGTTGGCCATAAAATCAGCAAAGACCCCACGGGTTTGTCCAGACGCATCAATCGCCAGTAAGGCCCGATTGTTGAGTGTGTGCTAAGACGTGCAGAGATAAAACTAAATACCATAGCTTCGATAGAATTGCTGCATTGGTGAAATGATCATGCATTCTAGCCTAGTCTAGAAAATATCGACTGTTCAAGTTTGGAGCCTACGTCTGAGGTTATACTCTTGGCCTAAATTTAAGTAGCTCAAACTATGTTGAATCAAACCGCCTTGAATGCTGTTCACCGAAGCCTTGGTGGCAAGATGGTGAATTTTGGTGGCTGGGATATGCCGCTGCATTATGGTTCACAGCTCAAAGAACATCTTAGGGTGAGACAGTCAGCAGGGATGTTTGATGTCAGTCATATGACGGTGGTTGATGTATTCGGTGCAGACGCTACCCGTTTTTTACAAAAGCTACTTGCCAACGACGTAGCCAAGATTCGGCCGGGTCAAGCGCAGTACTCGCTCATGTTGAATGAAGCCGGTGGAGTGATCGATGACCTTATCGTTTATTACTTGGCCGAGGAAACTTACCGGCTGGTCGTCAATTGCGTAACGCGTGAAAAGGATTTGGCGTGGATGCAGCAACTAACCGAGTCCTTTAGCGTAAACATTCAAGAGCGTTCAGACCTAGGCATTGTCGCTGTTCAAGGACCCCGTGCAAAGTCGATTGTCGCAAGCTGTTTTCCTGATCGTGTACATCAAGAGATTGCCAGCTTTCATCATATTGAGGCAGGGGAATGGATCATTGCAGCGACGGGTTACGCAGGCGAACAGGGCTATGAAATCATATTGTCCAACGAGGCGCTCCCTGAGCTTTGGTCGACCTTGCTTAAGGCAGATGTGGCGACTATCGGTCTTGGCGCAAGAGATACACTTCGCCTAGAAGCCGGATACTGCCTTTATGGCAATGAAATGGATGAGGGCACAGATCCTTTTAGTGCGAACTTAGAGTGGACACTAAGCTTGGCTGATGACCAAAGGGCCTTTGTTGGCCGCAAAGCGATTGAAGAAATCAAACAACGCCCGCCAGCCACTAAACTTGTCGGCCTAGTATTAGAAGATAGGGGTGTGCTTAGGTCGGGGCAAAAAGTGTTTGATGGTTCAGAAGAGCTTGGCCTGATCACAAGCGGAGGCTTTTCGCCGACATTGGAAAAAAGTATTGCCTTTGCACGGGTTCCGATGTCAGTATCTGATCACTGTCTAGTGCTAGTGCGAGACAAAAAACTTAGAGCCAAAATAGTTAAACCCGCGTTTGTACGTGAAGGCAAAGCTCTAGTTTAAGTCATTCCCTAGCATCGAAAAAAACTTCTGAATTTAGAGAATAAGAAATGTCAGATATACCTTCTGAACTGAGATACCTCGCGAGCCATGAGTGGGCACTAACTAATGAGGACGGGACCGTTACCATTGGTATTACAGATCACGCTCAACAGAGCTTGGGTGATGTCGTGTTTGTGGATTTGCCAGATGTAGGATCAACCCTGACCGCCCATGAGGAGGCGGGCGTTGTTGAATCGGTAAAAGCGGCGTCAGATATTTTCTCCTTGGTCAGTGGCCAAGTGATTCAAGTCAACGAGCTTTTGACTGATGAGCCAGGTTTAGTGAATGACGCACCTTACGGGGATGGCTGGTTTTTTCGTGTTCAGCCTGATGATATTACTGAGCTAGGTTCTGCGCTTTCTGCAGAAGAATATCTAGAAGAGATTAAGGAAGACTAGTGCTTAGTACAGAAAATATCGAGTACAGCTCTAAGCCAAGATTTGCAGGAGGCAATGTCTTTGATTGACAAAGAAGGATTCCGCTCCAACGTCGGTATGATTATCGCGAATGGTAGGGGTGATGTGCTTTGGATGAAGCGCACGCAGCAAGGTGATTCTTGGCAATTCCCGCAAGGAGGAATTGATCATGGCGAGTCTCCAAAAGAAGCCCTTTTCCGGGAGCTTTATGAAGAAGTAGGTCTTAAAGAAAGCCAGGTGAAAGTTGTCGCCCAAACTCGCTCTTGGCTGCGTTACCGAATCCCCAACCATTTGGTTCGCAAGCGACAAAAACCGCGCTGTGTTGGTCAGAAACAAAAATGGTTTTTGCTCGAATTGCAGTGTTCAGAAGACGATATCCGTTTTGATTGTGGCGATAGACCCGAGTTTACAGAATGGCGATGGGTCAGCTATTGGTATCCTCTTAATCAGGTTGTGGACTTTAAGAAAGAGGTTTACCGAAAAGCGATGCACGAGCTATCCGGAAAACATTTTGGCCTAACAAAGTCAGAATCGAAACAGTATGCTTGATTCGCTGAAATCTATTGTTCAGCGAGTCAATGCGGCAGAGGACCTCGCTGAGGCTCTCGAGGTGATTGTTGATCGAGTGCAATCCACGCTCGATGTAGATGCTTGTTCTATCTATCTTCTCGATCCTGCAGCAAACCGTTATCTTTTGATGGCGACGCGCGGGCTTGATCAGGCTGCCGTGAAAGTGGCGAGCCTGGCACCGTCTGAGGGCTTGGTTGGTCTAGTGGCTTCACGGGAAGAACCCATCAATTTGGATGAGGCAAAATCTCATCCGCGCTATCAGTACATTCCAGAAACCGGTGAAGAGCAATTTGACGGGTTCCTTGGTGTTCCTGTTGTTCATCATCGTCGAGTTCTGGGTGTGCTGATTGTGCAGCAATCAGAGAAGCGTCGTTTCGATGAGAGTGAAGAGGCCTTTCTGATCACGCTCTCCGCGCAGCTTGCGGGCACCATTGCGCATGCTGAAAACACCGGAGATCTTATTCAGATCATCCAAGTTGGTGCTGAAGATTTAGAAATCGAGTTTGAGGGAGTGGCGGGTGCGCCCGGTGTTGCCATGGGTGAGGCAGTGCTTATCTCGCCTGTTGCAGACCTTTTTGCATTGGAAACTCATTCTGCCAACTCGATTGAGGATGAGCTCGACGAGTTTCACCAAGCAGTTGAAAAGACGCGAGAAGATATTCGCGCCATGGCTAACGAGCTGGTTGAAAAAATTAGTGAGCAGGAGCAGATGTTGTTCACGGCTTACGAGCAAATGCTTGATGACCGAAGTTTGGGCAAAGAAGTTATTGATCGAATTAATAAAGGGCATTCTGCGCAGACGGCCTGGAGCGAGGTGATCGTTGGGCATTGCCGCCAATTTGAATCTATGGAAGATGCTTATTTAAGGGAGAGAGCGTCTGACTTGCGTGACCTCGGTCGTCGTGTGCTTGGCCATATGCAAGAAATCGATCACGACGAAATCGTCTATCCAGAGAATACGATTCTTGTTGGTGAAGAATTATCTGCCGGAACGCTAGGTACGGTACCTATCGACAAGATTGTTGGGCTCGTGTCTGTTCGAGGTTCGGTGAATTCTCATTTGGCTATATTGGCACGGGCGATGGGCATCCCCACTGTTGTCGGTGTTGATGGGCTGAAGTATGGCCGTTTGCGTGGCAAGCAGCTCATTATTGATGGTTATCAGGGCCATGTTTACGTCAACCCTACAGCAGAACACAGGCAACATTTTGAAGCCATCCAGCGCGGTGATCGGCAATTGTTGCACGATCTGGAAAAATACCGTGATCTGCCCGCCGAAACGCTAGATGGCTACAAGTTGTCGCTATTAGTGAACACAGGCTTAATGGCCGATATAAAAGTATCAATCGAGCGTGGCGCTGAAGGTGTCGGGTTATATCGAAGCGAAGTTCCTTTTTTTAGCCGACAGCGATTTCCAACAGAGGAAGAGCAGCGACAGTTTTATCGAGAGCAGCTGGAAGCATTTGCGCCGCGGCCTGTTGTTATGCGTACTCTAGATATAGGGGGTGATAAGTCCTTGCCCTACTTTCCGATCGAGGAATCAAATCCGTTTTTGGGTTGGCGCGGCATACGTATTACCCTTGATCATCCAGAGCTTTTTCTTGCGCAGGTCCGCGCGATGATGAAAGCGTCGGTTGGGCTAGATAACTTACAAATTCTTCTTCCGATGATATCTAGCGTGTGGGAATTAGATATGGCGGTTGAGTTGATCCATCGTGCTTATAAAGAGCTGGTTGAGGAAGAAGGGCATGACATAAAAATGCCGGAGCTCGGTTCTATGATCGAAGTTCCTTCAGCTATTTTTCTCGCGCGTGAACTGGCGCGACGAGTCGATTTTTTATCTGTGGGAAGCAATGATCTCACACAATACATTCTGGCAGTTGATCGAAATAATGCGCAGGTAAGCGATTTATACGACGCTATGCATCCGGCGGTGCTTTCTGCAATTAACCATGTAGTTAAAGCCGCGCATGCGGAAGGCAAACGCGCTGGTATTTGCGGAGAGCTAGCGGGTGACCCTGTTGGTGCGCTGATTCTGATGGCAATGGGCTATGATTCACTTTCAATGAATGCATCCAATTTGCTTAGAGTGAAGGCGTTGTTGCGCAAAGCCAACTACGGTCAGTTGCGCCGTATTCTTAGAAAAGTCTTGCATGCGGGCGATGGCGAAGAAGTGCGAGCACTAATAGAGGCAACAGTGACTGATCCAGAGGCGAGGAAGTACATTCATCTTGCTCCTGGCCTTAGCGATTAATCGAAAAAACTCACCGTTTTAGCGTAATAAATGATCTCCTATCCCGATTTAGATCCCGTAGCACTAGCCATTGGTCCATTACAGGTGCATTGGTATGGCATTGCCTATCTTTTAAGTTTTCTCTTGGTCTGGCGCCTCGGTGTTGTGCGCACAAGGCAGAGCTGGAGTCCTATAAGTAAACCACAGGTTGAAGATTTAGTATTTTATGGCGCAATGGGTGTCATTTTGGGTGGGCGGATCGGCTATGTGTTCTTCTATCAGTTTGATCGGTTTGTTGCTGAACCGCTCTGGCTGTTTAAGGTATGGGAAGGCGGTATGTCTTTTCATGGTGGCTTTTTAGGTGTGTGTTTCGCTGCTCTTTTGTTTGCAAGAAAAAATGGTATTCGGTTTTTACAGCTCACGGATTTTATAGCGCCCCTAGCGCCCATTGGTTTGCTGTTAGGTCGACTAGGAAACTTTATTGGCCAGGAGCTATGGGGACGGCCAACCGATGGTTGGTGGGCGATGGTGTTTCCGGCAGATCCATTGCAGATCCCGCGACACCCTTCTCAGCTTTATGAAGCGGTGCTGGAGGGCGTGGTACTGTTTGTCGTTCTTTGGTTGGTGTCTCGCAAAAAAAGATCTGTGGGCGTATTGTCGGGACTCTTTCTTGTGGGCTATGGTGTCGCTCGTTTTTTGGTGGAGTTTGTCAGAGAGCCCGACGCGCATTTGGCAGAAAGCTTGTTGTTTGATTGGATGACACGTGGACAAATGCTTTGTATGCCGATGATGATGGCAGGCACCTCCATCACCATTTTGTCGATTAGACGCGCAAAAATAGCACGTAAAAGTTAGGAGCCTATGAAGCAGTATTTAGATTTAATGCAGCACATTCTCGATGAAGGGGTGCGCAAAGAAGATCGAACCGGAACCGGAACTCTGAGCGTATTTGGCTACCAAATGCGATTTGATCTTGAGCAAGGCTTCCCTTTGGTGACGACGAAAAAATGCCATCTTCGCTCAATCATTCATGAGCTGCTTTGGTTTTTAAAAGGCGATACCAATATCGCTTATTTACAAGAGAACGGTGTAAAAATCTGGGATGCTTGGGCGACAGAGCAAGGAGAGCTAGGCCCTGTTTATGGCGAACAGTGGCGATCTTGGAAAAGCTCGGATGGCGAGGTGGTTGATCAGATTGCCGATCTGGTGGATCAGATCAAAACCAATCCGGACTCCCGGCGCTTGGTGGTCAGCGCATGGAACCCTGCATTGCTGCCGGACACAAAGATTTCCCCAAGTAAAAATGCCGCTTCAGGTAAACAGGCATTGCCGCCCTGCCACTGTCTTTTTCAGTTTTATGTATTGGATGGTAGGTTGTCTTGTCAGCTCTATCAGCGCAGTGCCGATGTGTTCCTCGGTGTGCCCTTTAATATTGCGTCATATAGTTTGTTGACACTGATGTTGGCGCAAGTGGTGGGTTTGAAGCCGGGTCATTTTGTGCACAGCTTCGGTGATGCGCATCTATATAGCAATCATATTGAGCAAGCTCACGAGCAATTATCTCGATCGCCTTTGCCTTTGCCTAAAATGACGCTCAACAAAGACGTAAAAGATATCTTTTCGTTTGTGTACGATGACTTTGAGCTGAGCGATTACCAATCACATCCACATATTGCAGCGCCAATTTCCGTATGATCGATTTGGCGATGATTGTTGCCGTATCAAAGAACAATGTTATCGGCAGAGATAACCAATTGCCTTGGCATATCCCCGAAGATTTGCAGTGGTTTAAGCGGAAAACGATGGGCAAGCCCATGATCATGGGAAGAAAAACGTTCGAATCTTTTGGTCGGCCGCTTCCTGATAGAACACACATCGTGATATCCAATACCAAAGTCTTTGAGTATGACCGTGTTTTAATGGTTGATAGCGTTGACGAGGCTATTAAGCTAGGTTTAAGCGTCGCTGTCGAAGAGCAAGCCACAGAATTGATGATCGTTGGCGGCGGCACTATATATTCTCAAGCATTGCCGCAGGCGAAACGAATCTATCGAACCTTGGTGGATATCGAGCTAGAGGGCGATACTTTTTTTCCTGAGCTGGGTCGTGAATGGAAAGTAGTTGCTGAGGAAAATAAGCAGCAGGGAGATCTTGCTTTTTTCTTTCAAACTATAGAGAAAAGCCTGTAAAAAATGCTAGTATTCTGCAAAAGCTTAACGGTCAATGGGACATAAGACCGCGCTTCTAGAGACTCATTTAATATCAAAAGAGTCTCTTGTTGAGATAGAACATCGGGGGGAGTGTTAGCCACTCTTTTTATAATAAGTAAGCAAATCCTTTATTGAGGAAATCATGAGAAACCAGCGATTGAGAAATTTCGCCGCAGGGGTTTTGGGCCTTGGCGCTTTGTCTGTAGCAGGAATGTTACAGGCTCAAACTGTCGATTCAGTCATGCAGCAGAGTGCCCAAAACACTGAAGCCCTTGCAACAGCGCAGCAACGTATAAACGGAATTGCTGAGCAAACTGAAACGCTGACACAGCAATATCGAGTTGTGCTCAAAGAGGTTGAAGGCTTAAAAATCTACAATGCTCAGCAAGAGCTCCAAGTTGCGGATCAGGAAGCCCAGCTTGTGCAGCTAGACGAGTCAATTATTGGTGCAGCTGGTTTGGATAGAGATGTCGCGCCGCTGATGGAAAGCATGATCGAAGCATTGGATCAATTTATCGATCTTGATCTTCCGTTTGATGTCGATAGCCGTAAAGATCGAATCGCCAAACTTCGGGAAAACTTCAGTAATTCAAATCTCAGCCACGCCGAGCGATTTCGTCAGGTGCTTGAGGCATACAAGATTGAGTTGGACTACGGTAATAACGTAGAAGCAACCACTCAAAACATCAATGTGGACGGGGTGGATCTCGATGTAAATGTTTTACGCATTGGGCGCATCGCGATGATGTATCAAACCAAAGATCAGGCCGTTACTGCAGCGTGGAATTCGGACACTGAAGAGTGGGAGCGTCTCAGTCAAAGTGACTATGGCTCAGCCGTATCTGAAGGTTTGCGAATTGCCAATCAGCAGTCGCCAATTAACGTTATGACAATCCCCGCGCCGGCGCCTGAGGAGGCCACACGATGAAAAGATTATTAATTGGTACCCTCCTCGCTTTTTCTACAACCGGCCTTTTGGCTCAAGAGAGTGCTGCAAGCCTATCTGAACTTTCGGAGTTGGTGCGTCAGGGAACCTTGAGGGATACGCAAGAAACCCGAGATCGCATGCGCGATTTTGAAGCAGAAAGAGATCAGCAGGCTAACTTGTTGGCGAACGCGCAAAATGAAAGAGCGGCTGAGGAAGCTCGCAGCGAAGAGCTCAAGGCGGCGTTTGATGCGAATGAGTTGCTCCTCGCAGATAAAACCAAGCAGCTTGAAGAGCGCCTAGGTTCTTTGAAGGAGCTCTTTGGCCATATGACCGGCTTCATCGGCGATGCTCGTGAGAATATCGATGGTTCTATTGTGTCTGCTCAATATCCAGGTCGTACCGACTTTATGGACGATTTGGTAGCAAAAATGTCGGGTACAGCAGAGTTACCCGAAGTTGAAGAAATGCGACGCGTGTGGAGTGAAACACTGGATCAGATTATCGAATCTGGGAAAGTGGTTAAATTTACCGCGGATATCGAAGGTGAGTCTCGCGAAGTGGTTCGGGTGGGCAATTACAACCTGATTTCTAACGGTGAGTACCTCTCTTACGATCCTACTACAGGCAATGTCTCTGCCCTTGGCCGCCAGCCTCCGGGCTTATCCAGCAAGGCATCGGCTTTGCAATCTGCGTCTGGCGGCTTTACCGCACTGGGTATTGATCCGACAGGTCCGGTTGGTGGTGGTTTCTTAGCGGCATTAGTTGAATTACCGGACTGGGGTGAGCGTTTACTTACTCAAGGTAAGGAAGTTGGCTATGTATTGATGGCGTTGCTTGCTGCGGCGATCATTATCGCTATATTTAAGCTGATTCAAATGACGATTGTCGGTGGAAAAATCCGCTCACAACTTAAATCAAGCTCAGCCAACAGCAATAATCCGCTCGGTCGTATTCTTGCGGTGCATGAAGAGAATGCTGGTGTTGATACTGAAACATTAGAACTGAAGCTCAATGAAGCTATCTTAAAAGAACGCCCTGCTATTGAGGCATGGATCAACGCACTCAAAATTATTGCTGCTGTCGGCCCGCTTCTCGGTCTGCTCGGTACAGTGACCGGTATGATCTTAACGTTCCAAGGTATTGCACTATATGGCGCAGGTGATGTCCAAGGTATGGCGGGCGGTATTTCACAAGCGTTGATCACTACTGTTTGGGGCTTGATCGTGGCAATACCAACGATCCTTTTGCATACGTTGGTGAACAGTCAGGCAATGCGCATCATTCATACTTTGGATGAGCAAGCAGCTGGAATTGTTGCGGAGAAAGCTGAGGCGTAACCATGACTCAAGCTTTTGAAGCGGTCAGTCAGTACATCTATCTCGGTGGGGGGGTAATCTATTTTATTGCCCTCCTCGCCCTGTTGATGTGGACTCTAGTACTTGAGCGCATCCTCTATTTTTGGGGGGGTGGATTGAAACGTGATGTTAAGCGTGCCGTCGACACATGGGAAGCTAGAGAAGAGCACATGTCTTGGCACGCGCGCAAGATCCGTGAAAAGCTCATCTCAGAGGTGACTAATAAGGTTCAGACATATATGCCGATGATTAAAACCACTGTCTCACTCGCACCACTTTTTGGGCTGTTGGGAACGGTGACAGGCATGATTAACGTCTTTCAAATTATGGCGATCACGGGTGGCGGAGATGCTCGGCAAATGGCAACGGGCGTATTTAGTGCCACGATTCCGACGCTCTCGGGAATGGTTGTTGCGATCTTTGGTGTTTTTGCTGATAACTTTATCACTCGTAAAGCAGGTCGGGCGCAGTTACTTCTTGAAGACAACCTGTCCATGGATCAATCAGGAAAAGAACCATGAACAGAGGAAGTAGACGCCAAGAAGAGCAGCAGATCGATCTCACGCCGATGCTGGATGTTGTCTTTATCATGCTGATCTTTTTTATTGTGACTGCGACATTTATTAAGTTGCCTGGTCAGGATGTGTTGCGGCCAGAAGCGGTGAATGCAGAGGATTTAAAGCCTTCTATGCTAATCGCGGTGAACAGCGACAATGAGATCTGGATCAATCGGGAAATGGTTGAGCCGCGATTTTTAAAAACACAGATTGCAGTCTTGTTTTCGGAAAATCCAAGTGGCGATTTGGTTATTCAGGCTGATGAGGATGCACAGATTGAAAAAATTGCATTAATTGCCGATGCGGCAAAAGAGGTCGGTATCGAAGTAGTGCGCATATCGGCGGAGGGTAGTTAGTATGAATATTAATAGACAATCCGGTGTTTTGATGCTGGTTCCGTCAGTGGTGCTGGCGATTGCTATTGTGTTCGGCTTACTGCTCTTAATGCAGTTTTTGATTACTCAGAATTTGCCAGAGCCTGAAGAAAATACTGGCCCACAAATTGCTGATATTTTTCAGGAAGTAGAAGAGATTGAGGACCAGGTTAAGGAGCGCGAGATTGATGAGATTGATGCGCCAGAAGACCCGCCGCCCGATATTCCTCGACAAGAAGTAGAGGTTGAAGATCTCAGTGACGCTCTTGATATATCCGTAGGAAGTGCTGCTAGTTCGGTTGATATCGATCTTGGTGGAGGCTTTTCCGATGGCGATATTATCCCGCTGGTTGCTATTCAACCTCAATACCCTAGGCGGGCAGCTGAACGTGGAATCGAAGGCTATGCGGTGGTGACCTTTGTTATTACGACACAGGGTACTACTCGAGATATTGAAGTAGTTGAAAGTACTAACAGTCTTTTTGATTCTGCGGCGGTACGCGCAGCAGAACGGCTTAAGTACAAGCCGAGAATCGTTGATGGCGTGCCAGTCGAAGTAGATCATTTCTTTAAATTCACGTTTGCATTGGAAGATTAGTGGCCTAGACTCTGTTGTCTAGAGCTGTATTGTTTGGTCACCCGTTTTTGGAGGTGAGGTTATGAAAATTCAACATCAGTTTTCCCTGCTTCTCAGAAGCATATTGGCGATTATCGGACTGAGCGTTCTGTTTGCGTCCGTTCCTGTTCAAGCGCAAGAGGAAGAGGAAGAAGAAGGGAGTCGTTTTGCGAACGCTGAAACAACGCGTGTAAGAGCGATAAGTGAACAAACTAATCGGCGCATCCAGCCGGCCCGAGAGTTTCTTTCACCTAGTGCAGAAGAAGGTCAAACGGCCCCAGAACCGGATGCAGCCGCTGCTGTTCGTACTCTAGATGGCGTATCGACGGGGGAGTTACCGAGCCATGAAAAAGCAGAGATATGGAACCTGTATGGATATGCATACTATCTGCTAGACGATATAAACAAATCCAAAGACTATTACGAAAGAGTCGTCAATGAGCCCGATGTAAATGCGCCTCTGCGCAATAGAACATTAAAGCAAATTGCTGCGATCTGTCTGTCTATCGAAGATTTTCCATGCTCTTTAAGATACATCAAGGATTGGATTGCCTTGCAAGAAACGGTGGGTGGAGACGATCTAGCGCTACTTGGAAGTATCTATTTCTACAGTGAGGATTTTGATAACGCCATAGTCAATATGGAAAAAGCCATTGATACGCGTGAAAGCATCGGCGAGATAGGCAAGGAAAACTGGTATTCGATCCAGCGCTCAATCTACTATCAGCGCAATGATTTCCGTAAGGTTATTACTATCTTAGAAAAGCTGGTCGTCCACTATCCACACGTGCGCTACTGGCGCGAGCTTGGTGGCATGTACGCGGAGTTAGAAGATAGCGAAAACCAAATGAATGCCTTTACTTTGGCTCACCTGCAAAAAGGCTTGACCACGCAGTCGCAACTTCTTGGTTTGGCCTATATGTATATCGGCGCAGAGGTCCCATACAAAGGCGCTGAAATTCTGTCAGAAGCGATGGAAGCCGGCGATGTCGAGCGCACAGAAAAAAACTTGCAGCTTGTTGGCAGCGCTTACTATCAGGCGAGAGAATTAGCAAAGGCTTTACCTTTCATGGAAGCCGCAGCTGAAAGCGGTTCTGGTGGTGAATCTTATGGTCGACTGGCTGGTATTTATTTGGACCTAGAGCGATATGACGATGCTGTGCGAACGGGTCGCGAAGCACTGAGACGTGGCGGAATTAGGCAGCGGCATTTAGTCCAGATGGCGGTGGGAACAGCACTGTTTAATCAGAAAAAGTATGACGAGGCACTCACAGCGTTTAGAGACCTCCCTCGGGAAGGTCCCGGTTCAGAGCCGCGTGAGCAATGGATAAAATATGTCGAGTCAGAGAAACGTAGAGATCAACAACTACGCGATTCTGGCATTGATCTTGATAAGGTTCTTTCTTCTTAAACTAAAGGCCGGTTAAACCGGCCTTTTTTTGTGCAAGAAACAGTTTTGTATCTGGCTAACAAAAAGACGTACAAAACTGTTCTTACGGTAGCTTTGATAAATCTCTTACTGCACCTTTATCTGCACTTGTAGCAAGCATTGCGTAGGCCTTTAACGCCGAGGAAACTTTTCGGGGCCGCGCCTTAACTGGCTTCCAAGCTTTGCCGCCTAATGCATCCATTTTCTTTCGACGCTCGTCTAATTCGCTATCGCTAAGTAAAACGTCAATACGTCGGTTAGGGATATCGATTTTTATTGGATCACCATGCTCGACGAGACCGATTGCGCCGCCGGCTGCGGCTTCAGGTGAAACATGTCCGATAGATAGCCCTGAGGTACCGCCGGAGAAACGGCCGTCCGTAAGCAGCGCACAGACTTTTCCAAGTCCCTTGCTTTTGATGTAACTCGTCGGATAGAGCATTTCCTGCATGCCGGGCCCACCTTTTGGGCCTTCGTACCGAACGATGACGACATCGCCTGCTTTAACTTTGTCGTCGAGGATATCCTGAACGGCATCATCTTGAGATTCTGTTATATAAGCACGGCCTTCAAACAATAAATTATCTTCGTCCACGCCAGCGGTTTTGACGACACAGCCACCTTCCGCGATATTGCCATGCAGCACCGCTAAACCACCTTCCTGGCTATAAGCATGCTCAAGCGAGCGTATACAGCCTTCTTCTCTATCTTTGTCTAGGCTTGGCCAGCGCGTTGACTGGCTAAATGCTGTTTGTGTTGGGATACCGGCAGGCCCAGCCTTAAAAAATTCTTCGACTGTCTCACTAGAAGTGGCCATCACATCCCATGCATCGAGCGCGTCCTTTAACGTGTTGCTATGAACGGTGGGTATGCTGGTATCCAACAGATTGGCGCGGTCTAGTTCACCCAATATCGCCATCACTCCACCTGCACGATGGACATCTTCGACGTGATACTTTTGGATGTTAGGCGCAACTTTACATAGTTGCGGTACGCTGAGGCTTAACTCATCGATGTGCTTCATCGAGAAATCGAGTTCGGCTTCTTGCGCTGCAGCAAGCAGGTGCAAGATGGTATTGGTTGAGCCACCCATGGCAATATCGAGCGTCATGGCATTTTGAAACGCACTAAAATTACCAATGCTTCGAGGCAAAACGGAAGCGTCATCCTGCTCGTAGTACCTTTTTGCGAGATCCACGACCAAGTGGCCTGCCTGTTCAAAAAGAGCGCGCCTATCTGAGTGTGTGGCCAGAGTCGTGCCGTTTCCCGGAAGGCTGAGCCCTAAAGCTTCAGTGAGGCAGTTCATCGAGTTGGCCGTAAACATCCCCGAACAAGAACCACAGGTTGGGCAAGCACTACGCTCGTATTCGGCGACGGTTTCGTCATCCACACTCTCATCCGCAGACACAACCATGGCATCGATCAAATCGAGTTTGTGTTCGGCGAGTTTGGTTTTGCCGGCTTCCATTGGTCCGCCAGAAACAAAAACAGTAGGAATGTTTAAACGCATGGCGGCCATGAGCATTCCCGGTGTGATTTTGTCACAATTGGAGATGCAGATGAGCGCATCAGCACAATGCGCGTTCACCATATATTCAACTGAATCAGCAATAATGTCTCGACTCGGCAAGCTGTAAAGCATGCCGTCGTGCCCCATTGCTATGCCGTCGTCTACCGCAATCGTATTGAATTCTTTAGCCACGCCGCCAGCTTTTTCAATTTCCCGAGCGACGAGCTGCCCCATGTCTTTTAGATGGACGTGCCCTGGCACAAACTGAGTGAAAGAATTGGATACCGCCACAATTGGCTTGTGGAAATCGTCATCTTTCATACCTGTTGCGCGCCATAAAGCGCGCGCGCCTGCCATGTTTCTGCCTTTAGTGCTGGTATGTGATCGATATTTAGGCATGATTTTCCCCGGCTAGGCCGCTAGTTGTTCTTTTGAGCATTAAAGTGCTTTGTAGAGCACTTTAGGCTTACGTTCACTGCTGTACAAACTTTTTCGATTTGTCGGCAACTGTTCGGAACTGGTTGGCTTGTAGCCCCGTTCCATAAACCAGTGAGTGGTTTGTGTCGAGAGCACGAAAACCCCTGTTTTGTTCAGCTGCGTGGCTTTTGCCTCCAGTTCACTGACTAACTGGCTGGCGAAGCCGCGTCCACGAAATTCAGGGTGCACGGCGATACAGGCAATTTCTACTTGATCATCATCTAGTGGTACCAGAGCCCCGCAGCCTGCGATGGTGCCATCGATGACAACGACAGAAAAGTTGCTGATTTCTTGTTCCAAAATTTCTCGAGTACGCACGACGAGTGCGCCGCTATCCTGAAGCGGTTGAATCAGTTCCAAAATACCAGAGACGTCGGCCAAGTCCGCTTCGCGCAGACTAATAAATTCTTCTTCACTAACGAGCAGGCCAGAGCCATCATGCGTAAATAGCTCTTGTAGCAGCGCCCCGTTATTTTCATAACTGAGAATATGTGCGCGAGGTACGCCTGCGTTAACTGCCGCCACTGCGCCTTGAACAAGGCTGCTCGCACTGTCGTCACTGTGGGTGGGAATATCCTTGGACGAGGGCTTTAAAATCTGGTGGTCTAACTCGGACCCAAGGTGTGCGCTATCGGAAAAACAGATGACCTTGTCGGCGTCCAAATCTCTGGCAACAACCTGCAATAAGTTGCTCAGAGAAAGATTAAACACCTCTCCCGTACTGGAGTAACCCAGCGTGTTCATCAATACTGCGGCCCCAGTATCTAGTGCTTTGGAGATAGAGCTAGTGTCCACCGATCGAACTTCACCGGTGTACTGGTAATCAATCCCGTCGCGCACACCGAATGGCTTGGCACCAACGAAATTGCCACTTAATGTATGTAAATTTAATTGGTGCATGGGGGAGTCAGCCAAACCCGCTGACATCGCACTTTCTAATTCAGTCTTTACCGCATTGCAGGCATCAACGATATGCTGCATTGCCTCTTCTGAGGATACTCGAACGCCGTTTTTGATTGGCGCGTTGATCTGATTAGCGTCTAGCAGGGTTTGAATTTGTGGCCGAGCACCCTGTAGCAATATGAGCCGCACACCAAGGCTTTGCAGCAGTGCGAGATCGTGAACAAGGTTCACAAAATTTGGATGCTGCACGGCCTCACCAGGTAAAGCGATAACCATGGTGCTGCTTCGGTGCTTCTTAATATAGGGCGCCGAGAAGCGAAACCAATTTATAAAGTTGGTTGGAACCTTTTGCACGTATTTTGACCTATCAAGGATAGAGGCTGTTGAGTCTAGTTTTTTGGGCGAGCAATTGTAGCTGAACCTCGACCATAACAAAAATTGTGAATAAAAATCAGATGCTTAGAAACAGTAGCGTTCAATAAATTGCCGATAGATATCCGCTCCGGAAGCAATCTGTTTTTGAGGCAAGTATTCGTTTGGTTGATGCGCTTGATCAATAGAGCCTGGGCCAAGTACTAGCGTATGAACGCCCATGGACTTATAAAAGGGCGCTTCAGTCGCAAAAGCGACAGATTCCGATGTTTTGCCACTAATCGCTTCGGCGTTTTTCACCAGTTCAGAATCAGCGGCTTGTTCAAACGCCTCGACACCTTCAAAAAGATGTTCATGTTCGATACCAACACCATGATTCTCTGCGATAGGCAAAACCAAAGCATCAATGTCTTCGCGAAGCGATTCAATAGACATCCCGGGCAACGGGCGCAGATCAAACTCTAGATCGCAGTGAGCGCAAATTCGATTGGGGTTATCACCGCCTTTAATACTGCCTAAATTCATTGTTGGATGGACAATATCGAAACCTGCATTTTGATATTCAGACTGTATCTTACTTCGATACAAGCGCAGCTCGTTAAGCACATCGTGCATGGCTTCTAGTGCATTCCTGCCCAATTGAGGGTTAGAAGAATGTCCGGATCGGCCACGAATTCGTATCGCTTGCATTATGATGCCTTTGTGCATTCGAATCGGCGCGAGGTCAGTGGGCTCACCGATAATGGCGATGTCTGCTTGATCTACCCCCGTGGTATTGAGCGCGCGGGCTCCTGCCATAGAACATTCTTCATCAGCTGTGGCAACGATAGTCAGTGGTTTAGAGAAATCAGCATCGCCTAAAGACTGAATTGCGTCGATCACGACAGAAAAAAACCCTTTCATATCGCTGGTTCCTAAACCAAAAAACGCGTTGTTTGAATCAGACAGCTTGAAAGGATCGCTGTTCCAGCCAGTGTCATCGAACGGCACGGTGTCTGTATGGCCAGAAAGTATAAGTCCGCCGCTCCCCGCTCCTCTTCGTGCGATCATATTTTGCTTGCCTGGATTACTAGGCAGATCTTGGATTTGCACATCAAAGCGGAGCTGCTCAAACCAGTCTGCGAGCAGGGCGACTACAGCCTTATTACTCATATCAAGATCAGCGTTGGCGGAGCTAACACTGGGCGTGGCGATGAGCTTTTGCAGTCTTTCGGTAAATTTTGGAAGATCGTTCATTTGACTAAATAACGCAGGTTGAACTGCAGTCTAAAGAATTTGCCTTCGACACGCGACCTGTGACGGCCTAAACAAAACCGAACTTTGAATATAGCTGATTCGGCCGTTAACTGAGTACAATGAATCTATCAACAAAGAAAATACGGAAAATATGTCTACAAACCCTCGTCTGGCCTCGCTTAAGGCCGTTATCTCGTCGTTGCAAGAAGATGGAATTATCTCTGATGAAGATGCAGCGCGTGCCAGAGGCGGTTCGGTTACCGTGCATCCGGTGGTTGCACTGGGCAAGTTGGAGCTTGAAGATCAACGCAATCAGGGTTCGCGCCTAACCACCGAGGTTTTGGGGGAGTGGTACGCAGAAAACCTAGGTATACCTACTTATCATATCAATCCATTAAAAGTAAAAGTCGATACCATCACCAAGGTGATGAGCTTCAATTTTGCGAAGCTTCATAAAATTCTCTGTGTTGAAGTGACGCCAGGAGAAATACTGGTCGCCACTAGCGAACCTGAGAAGGATGGCTGGATCAATAGTATCGAGCAAACGAACAAGAACAAGGTGACGAAAGTTTTCGTTACGCCGGACCTGATTGAGCGCTATACCGTAGAGTTTTATACCATCGCGCAGTCGGTTAGAGGCGCGAACGATAAAGGCCAGTCATATGCTGGTAGTGGTGTAACCAACTTTGAGCAGCTTCTGGATTTAAAAGAAGATCGGGAAAGCTCAGCAGAAGACCAGCACATTGTTAATATTGTCGATTGGTTATTTCAGTACGCATTTGGCCAACGTGCCAGTGATATTCATATTGAGCCTAGGCGTGATATGGGCAAAGTGCGTTTCCGGATTGACGGTGTTCTGCATGATGTTTACGAGATGCCGAACAATGTGAGCAATGCGGTCGTCGCGCGCATTAAAGTGCTTGGTCGTATGGATGTCGCGGAAAAACGTCGACCGCAGGACGGCCGGATTAAAACGCGCGCGCCCAAAGGCACAGAGGTTGAACTGCGACTATCTACGTTGCCAACGGCTTTTGGTGAGAAGATGGTGATGCGGATCTTTGACCCAGAAGTGCTGATGCGCTCTTTTCCCGAAATGGGATTGCAGAATCAAGATCTGGAACTATGGAACGGATTGATTAGTAATACCGCAGGGATCGTATTGGTGACAGGCCCCACAGGATCGGGCAAGACAACAACACTCTATACGAGCCTGCGAAAAGTCGCGACTGCCGACGTTAATGTTTCAACGTTGGAAGATCCAATTGAAATGGTAGTTGAAGACTTTAACCAGACTCAGGTGCAGCCTAATATTGAATTAGATTTTGCACGCGGCATTCGCACCTTGTTGCGACAAGATCCTGACATCATCATGGTCGGTGAGATTCGTGATCGCGAAACCGCCGACATGGCCGTACAAGCGGCACTGACAGGCCATTTGGTTTTGTCTACATTGCATACCAATGATGCTCCAGCGGCCATTACACGGTTACTAGATCTTGGTCTTCCGTCGCATCTTATTCGTGTAACGCTGAACGGAGTAATGGCGCAGCGTCTAGTGAGAACACTTTGCCCATCTTGTAAGCGCGAAGTGGATATGAACGAGGATGCTTGGAATTCGCTTGTGGTTCCTTTCAAAGCGGATAAGCCCAGCAAAATGTATGAGCCCGTAGGTTGTTTGGATTGTCGAAATACGGGTTACAAAGGACGCGAAGGCATCTATGAAATCATGATCCCCACCGGAAAAATTCGCGAGCTAATTACGGATGATACCAATCTCGAGAGTATTCGCAGGCAGTCTTTTAAAGATGGCAGCCTAAGTCTTCGGCTGGCTGGCGCTCGAAAAGTGGCAGCGGGCAAAACGACGATTGAAGAAGTTTTACGCGTTACCCCTGTCGCGGATTCATACTGAGGCTACTACCGCGTATAGTTACATCTTTGCACCAGTTTTTTAGTGCATAAATAGATAAACGACTAGGAACTCAGTGGCTGACATAGAGTCTCGGCAAAACACTGCCAAAATATATAAGCGCCTTCTTGGGTGGGCTATACGCTACAAGGGTATTTTCTTGCTCAGTGTATTGGGCAACCTTATCTATGCCTGCTCGCAGGTTGGGTTTGCCGAGCTTATGCGCTACTTTATTGAGGCACTAGAGGGCGGCCCAGTTCGCTACGCTCTCCTCGTTCCTCTTGCTGGTTTTTGTATTGCCTTTATACGCGGCATAGGCCACCTGTTGGGCAACTTTTTCATCGGTAAGCTGGGACAGAGTGTGGTGCATGATTTGCGTAGCGCTCTTTTTAGTAAGTTTATGTTACTGCCCAGTGCTTTTTTCGATAAACATAGTTCTGGGCATTTGGTCTCCAAGGTTTCCTATGATGCCAGCATGGTGACCTTTGCGCTAACTAGTGCCGTGACAACCATTTTTCGAGAAGGCCTTACTGTCATCTTTCTGCTCGGCTATATGTTTTACAACAACTGGAAGTTGACACTTATTTTCCTTTTGATTGGCCCTGTATTAGGTGTTTCAGTGAGCTGGATAGGCAAACGCATGCGACGGCTCAGTACCCGTATTCAGGACTCTATGGGTGGAATCACCCAAGCAACGTCGGAAGTAGTGCAAGGCTACAAAACCGTTAAAGTGCATGGGGCACAAAATACTGAGGTCGCTCGCTTCGCGAGTATCAACGATCATAATTTAGGACAGCAGATCAAATTCGAATTCGCGCGCGCCCTTGTGTCTCCTGCTATGCAAAGCATAGTCGCGATTGCCCTAGCATTGGTGATGTATTTTGTTTTGGCAATGCGTACTGAGAGCCCGACGAGCGCGTTGATTGCTTACGTCACTGCTGCGGCATTATTGCCCAAATCGTTGAGATCATTAGGTGATGTATATGGCCAGATCCAAAAGGGGGTCGCAGCAGGAGAGTCGATTTTCAATGTGCTCGATCAGGACGAAGAGCGTGATTCTGGTACCCACTCGCCCGATGTTGTGGAAGGAAAGATTTCCATTGAGAATTTAAATTTTTCCTATCCCGAGTCAGACACGCCTGTTCTAAAGAATATTAACCTAGAGATCGAATCGGGTCAGACGGTGGCGTTGGTAGGGAAGTCCGGTAGCGGAAAAACAACGCTCGCAGGCTTACTACTTCGATTTTATGACTACCGTGATGGCACAATTATGTTGGATGGTGTTCCTTTACAGGACTACGCTCTCGCGTCTTTACGTCGCCAAATTGCGCTGGTTCCTCAACAGGTCACGTTGTTTAACACTAGCATTGCGGAAAATATCGCCTATGGAGATTCTGCTGCTGTAACGACTGAACAAATTCAAGCAGCAGCCAAAACGGCGCATGCGGATGTATTTATTGAGCAACTTGAGCATGGCTATGACACGATTGTTGGCGAAAATGCGCTGCTGCTTTCCGGCGGACAGAGGCAACGTTTGGCAATCGCGCGTGCAGTGTTGAGAGATTCGCCGGTCATTATTCTAGATGAAGCGACCTCGGCACTTGATAACGAATCTGAGCACCATATTCAATCCGCGATGAACGAAGTTATCGATAATCGAACAACACTGGTCATCGCCCACCGGCTTTCGACGATAGAGCGAGCCGACAAGATTGTGGTCATGGACCACGGAAGTATTGTTGAGCAGGGCACGCACAGCGAGCTGATGGCGTTAAAGGGCAAATACGCGCGGCTTCATGCCCGAAACTTTGAGGGGAGTTGAGTGTTTGACTCGTTGAATAAGAAACCGGACGATCCTATCCTCGCATTGCTCGTTGAAGCGCGCAATGACCCATCGCCAAACGTCGTTGATCTTAGTGCTGGCGTCTACAAATCCGAAGATGGGCAAACACCTATTTTCTCGGCGATTAAAAATGCAGAAGCCCACAGGCAGAAAGTTGAAGCGACTAAATCTTATTTAGGAATTCGCGGCGATGAGCGATTCAATCATTTAATCACTGAGCTGATATTGGGAACGGATCATCCAGCGCTTGCTGCTAGTCGTGTTTCAAGTATTCAGACAATTGGTGGGTCAGGAGCTCTATTTGTTGGTGGGCGCTTGTTAGCGGAAGCATACCCAAATGTCGCTATTTGGGCGGGTGATCCTACTTGGGGTAATCACATTCCTTTGCTTACCTCCGCTGGTGCAACAATGCGCGCACTGCCCTACTACGATCGCAAAAATCATCGTGTTGATTTTGATGCCTTCAGCGAAAGCCTCATGGGGTTGGGTGACGGCGCTGTTGTTTTACTGCATGGCTGTTGCCACAACCCTACGGGCGCTGATTTTTCTGAAGACCAATGGAATCAGATCGCGGACATGGTTCTCGAAAAGAACCTGATACCCTTTGTTGATGTTGCCTATCATGGGTTAGCACAAAATCTTGATCAGGATGCCTACGGTTGGCGTATGTTGGCAAAACGGGTACCTGAAATGCTGATTGCTTACTCGTGCTCGAAAAATTTCGGCGTATACCGTGATCGTGCCGGTCTTCTCGCTGTGATATCAAAAAATTCAGAAACCGCAGATAAAACGCTTTCAAATATGATGAGCATCTGTCGATCGATATACTCAATGCCAGCCGCACACGGTGCTTTCTCTGTTGCTGAAGTACTGGATGATGCCGCTTTACGAGCCTCATGGTTAGAAGACCTAAACAGTATGCGGGATCGAATTGACGGCGCGCGTCGGGCTTTTGTGGCAGCAATTAGCCGCATCTCCCCATCTTTAGACTTTAATTTCGTTACCGATCAGTTTGGTATGTTTTCATTTTTGGGCATTACCCCAGAACAGGTGAACAGGTTGAAGGCCGAACATAGTGTATACATGTTGGAATCTAGTCGTATCAACGTCGCAGGTTTGACAGACGCAAACATTGATTACGTTGCAACCGCACTGGCGGATGTTCTGAGCTAGCCACGTAGGCTAAGTATTTGCCAGCCGGCTTCTTCTGCACGGGCTTTTAAATGATTGTCTGGGTCGACGGCGACAGGGTTTTCAACCTGTTCTAGAAGTGGGATATCGTTAAATGAATCACTGTAAAACCAGGCGTCCGCCATCGTCTCGGGTCGCGTATTTAGCCAGCGCTGTAGCTTGGTGATTTTCCCTTCGCGAAAACAGGGTTCCTCCAGAAAGTTACCGGTATAACGCCCCTCTCGGATCTCAGGCTCTGAGCAGATAATGTTGTCGATACCCAGTTTCTGCACTATCGGTTCTACAACAAATCGGTTGGTAGAGGTGATAACCACAAGCTTATGATTTTGGGTACGATGCTTGTCGATCAGTTTTTCTGCCGCAACCAGCCACATGGGTGCAATGTGGCTGGTCATAAACTCTGTGTGAAATTCGTTCAGCTCTTGCATGGAGTAGCGCGATAGCGGCTCTAATGCGAACTTTAAATAAGCAGATGCATCTAATACACCCTGTCCATAGTCAGAGTAGAACTGGTCGTTCTTTTGTGCAAATTGTTTGGCATCCACTAAGCCCTTAGTTACAACAAATTGCCCCCAAGCGTGATCACTGTCTCCGCAGATTAAAGTGTTATCGAGGTCGAATAAAGCAAGTGTCATGGGTTAGGATGCGAGTTGAGACTTAAAAGTTATTGTAGCAGCGAATACTAGATTCATGATGGTAGATAGAGATCAGATTACCGGTAAGACTAGCGCTCATTTGGCGACCGATGGTGAATTTGTGGGAGTCCTACACAAAGAGGTTGTAGAGCCATTTATCGCGCTCAGGAAGATGGCAATAGATGCCGGGTTTGAGCCAAAAATTATCAGCGGCTATCGCAGCTTTTCGCGACAACTTGGTATTTGGAATGCCAAAGCAATGGGGCAGCGTCCCTTATTAGACGATGCCAGCAATGAATTGGATCTGAGCTGCTTGTCTACACATGAAACTATGCAGGCAATCTTGCGTTGGTCTGCCCTGCCAGGCACATCACGTCATCATTGGGGTACAGACTTCGACATCTATGATGCCGCTGCTATTGATGATGACTATGAGGTTCAGCTCATTCCGGAAGAAACTGTCGGAGCCGGGCCCTTTGCGTCTATGCACCAATGGTTGGATGAAGTCTTGCCGCAAACCGGTTTCTACCGACCATACGAGTTTGACCGCGGCGGCACGGGGCCAGAGCGCTGGCATCTAAGCTATGAACCGGTGGCGAAGCTCTACGCGCCAAAACTATCGCCAAAAGCTATACTGTCTAACCTTGAAGGGGTTGAAATAGCACTGCGTGACGAAATAACAGAGCATATAGAAAGCATCTTTGAACGCTATGTTTCGCTGCCTTGCGCGGTGAGTTGAGATGAAAATCGGAACGGTGCATAAGGCCTGAAAAGTATTAAGAAGGGCGATAGGTTGTCGGAATGTCAGAACAAATAAATTACACCAGTGAAATATCTGAATCCCATATATGGGCTCAATTGCGCGAAGAGGCGGAAGGCGTTGCTGAATCTGAAGAAGCGCTCGCGCCTTTTATCAATCGCTGTGTGCTGCGCCATGATGATGTGGGTGCTGCGCTTTGCTGCGTGCTTTCTGGGGAGATGGCGTCAGAGCACTTGTTACAAGCACCATTATTTGAGACGTTTAAAGAAGCACTTCAAGCAGACCCCAATATTATTACTTCGACATTGACCGATTTACAGGCACATCTGGATCGTGATCCGGCTAGTAATGGTTACCTGACGCCTTTTCTATATTACAAGGGCTTTCACGCTTTGCAGATTTATCGAATAGCCAATTGGCTATGGTCTGCTGGTCGGCATGATCTCGCTCATTATCTTCAGGGGAGGTCTTCGAGAGAATACGATGTCGATATCCATCCTGCTGCAGCTATAGGCAAAGGGATTTTTATTGACCATGGTAGTGGCTTGGTCATTGGCGAAACTGCAGTGGTCGATGATGATGTGTCCATGTTGCACGGAGTGACCTTAGGGGGCACAGGTAAAGAATGTGGTGATCGGCATCCAAAAATTAGACGTGGTGTTCTTTTAGCTGCAGGTGCGCGTATCCTCGGCAATATCGAAGTGGGAGAAGGCGCGAAAGTGGGAGCAAGTAGCTTGGTATTGACGGCGGTCGCGCCTCATACAACGGTGGCTGGGGTTCCAGCCAAGGTGGTTGGAACTCCAGCTGACAAGGCTCCGGCGCTGGAAATGCAACAAGAGCTGGATTGATCGGGTAATACAATGAAGTTTAAACCTGACTATTTTAAAAACTGGTCTGACTATCGAACGCCGCTGGAGCTGGATGGTCTGCGTCGTATTTTTAAAGCGACGCGCTACTCTTTGCAGGGTTTGCAAGCGGCTTGGCGCTATGAGCCAAGTTTTCGGCAGGAAGTGCGGGCATTGGCAGTGCTCACGCCAATATCTATGTGGCTAGCAGAGTCGGTGTCGCAATGGTTGTGGTTGGTTTTTGCCTGTCTAATTGTCGTGATCACTGAACTTCTTAATTCAGGCATAGAGGCAGCGGTTGACCGCTGGGGCTCCGAACAAAATGAGTTGATTGGGCGCGCAAAAGATCTTGGCTCTGCGGCGGTCTTTGTTTCGTTGATGTTCTTCTTTTTGGTTTGGGGAACGACGCTTGTCGATCAATTTGGTTTATACGATTTTTGGCCTAGTTAGTTAGGGCAAACTATTTTTACATTAGGGAATAGAGAGACAAAAAAATAGGAAGGAACCGCTTGGCTCCTCTTCCTATCTTTCTCTTCTATCCGTCCCTTCCTTGCAGGCAAGGGACAAGAGGCAGGGTTATGCGTCTTTACTACCAGCTCGATCAACGGCTTCTTGAATGAGTTTTTTCGCTTCTTCTGCATTGCCCCAACGCTCAATCTTGACCCACTTATTATTCTCAAGATCTTTGTAGTGTGCGAAAAAATGTTCGATTTGCTGAAGCGTAATTTCAGGTAAATCATCGTGGTTGACCACATTTTCGTATCGGCGGGTTAGCTTAGTGGCTGGTACCGCAAGGATTTTTTCGTCCTGACCGGCTTCATCACTCATCACAAGTACCCCGATCGGACGACAGTTTAAAACTGCACCTGGCGCTATCGCGCGAGTGCTTGGAACGAGAACGTCGATTGGATCGCCATCATCTGACAACGTATGTGGAACAAAACCGTAGTTACCTGGATAGCGCATCGGTGTATACAGATACCGGTCAACAAAGAGCGCACCAGAATCTTTATCCATTTCATATTTGATGGGTTCGCCACCAGTAGGTACTTCAATAACAACATTGACATCTTCAGGTGGATTTTTCCCAGAGGGAATTGCATTTAGGTTCATTTTATTAATTACCGAGTGTTAGGCTGCTTATGTTAAATCGGTGGGCATTATCGTGATGCATTGCCTCGCAATCAAGGCTGCTTCCAATATTGATTGAAATTTCCATGAAAAAAGTTGGCATAGAGCCGTTTTTTTGTGACAGAGCGGACAGGTGCCTGTTTATTTGTATTAGAAGATAGTCTCGGTCTACGCACTTCCCTCAAAGGGTTCTTCGGTCAGTTTGCCGTCTCGTTCCACCAGTATATCAATTCTTTGCTGAGCATCGTCTAGCGCTGCTTGACACTCCCGCGTAAGTCGGATGCCTTTTTCATAGGCTTTCAATGATTCTTCGAGAGTCAATTCGCCAGCCTCCATATTAGCGACAACCTCTTCCAGCTCCTTGAGCTGCTTTTCGAAATTCAAAGGCTTTGGATTTTTACTCATAAATAATGTTGCAGTGTCTTTGGGAGGCAACCCTAAACGAGGGCTGCACTTGGGTCAAATCCCAAAGTCCAATCACTTGGGTCTATTCCCAAATTCCAATAGAACCGAATAGAGTGTTTCCGAGATAGGGCTACTAGTTTGCTGTATCTGGAAAAGAGCGCAATCTGGTTGACTACTCATGCAATATAGATAGTATTTGTCATGAAAAATAAGGAGGGTCAGTCTTCCACCACATACAGCTTAGCGCTCGCCAATTTTGGCCTCTTTTCGAGTACATCTTCCAATGTGCTCAGGCAGGCCCACCGCCAAAGAAAATATACGGTATTGGTATGTTTTGGCTGGATCTATGTTTTTTCTCTCGATTAAAACCGACCCAATTAGGATTAAATACCGCTTACAGCTCGGATTTGTATTGATGGAAGCAAAAATTTTGAGGTTGAATCATGCGGGCCAGCCGTTGGAATGGATCCATTGGCAGGAGGCGGTCAATTTGTACGCTAGGGAAATTGTCGCATGGACTCTCGGTGATGTAGTGCGTGAAGTCGTTGGTGGATACTGTCGTGTAACAGGCAAACAATCTCGGATTGAATTGCCAAGTATTATTGCTAGTGTTGGGAGTCAGATCGCTAAGCCTCGAACGACGTATCCCCTCACTAATCGAGCACTGTTTGCGCGCGATCAGCATCTTTGCCTTTATTGCGGAAAAGAATATGGAGAAGCCATGCTGACTCGAGACCATATTGTGCCGACTTCTCGGGGTGGTAAGGACAGTTGGGAAAATGTCGTGGCAGCGTGCAGGCGTTGTAATCAACACAAGGGCAATTATCTCTTGCAGGAAACCCATATGGAGTTGTTGGCGATGCCCTATCGGCCAAATTTGGCAGAGTATCTTGCATTGGTAAGTGGTCGTAGGATTCGAACAGATCAGATGGCGTTTCTGAGTGCTCAGTTTTCAAAAAACTACCGAGCCTGTCGTCACTAGCAGTCGGGCTTTTCAGCTGCAGTAACGCTTCTAGCAAAAACGTCATTTGCAGGCGAAGCTGCTCCTGAGCCACAATTCGAGCAAGCTAGGTTAGAAGCCTTGCTTTGCCTTAGCTTGGTTAGGATTGGGAATACAAATATGTCTAATGCGCATTCCAGCGCGGAAAATCGCGCTGCGATACTGAATACGCTCGCCCAGATACCGGAAGGATCTGTGGCTACTTATGGCCAAATTGCTCAATATGCAGGCATGCGCGGCGCGGCCAGAGCGGTAGGAAGGTTGCTGCGGACGTTGCCAAAGGATACCGACATACCTTGGCACCGTGTCTTAAATGCCAAAGGTGAAATATCTATCCCACATCAGGGGGCATTGCTGCAGCGCGAGCGGCTTGAGTCTGAGGGAATCACGTTTCTCAAGGGAAAGGTCTCACTTAAGGATTATCAATGGTTCCCCTGAAGTCTGCGATTTCCATTCCTTCACAGCATCTCTATACTGCGCCACCAATTTGCTTCGCATCATTTTAAAAATATGAAAATCGAAAAAGATAGAGTTGTTATTTTCCATTATCGCTTGAGCAGAGTAAGCGGCGAGCAAATTGAAGATTCTGACAGCAACGCGCCTATGGCCTATATGCATGGTCATGGAAATATTATTGCTGGATTGGAGCAGGCACTTGAAGGACACTTAGCGGGAGAGCAGTTGTGCGTAAAGCTACCTCCAGAAAAAGCCTACGGCGAGCATAAGCCAGATGCGCAGCAACGTATTCCTATCAAACACATTATCGACAAAGGCCGTTTGAAAGTTGGCCAAGTTGTATCGGTTAATACTGATCAAGGTACTCGTCAGGTGCAAATCCTAAAAGTGGGTAAATTCAATGTGGATGTTGACACCAATCACCCCTTGGCAGGCATCGAGCTGCAATTTGATATTGATATTAAGGAAGTTCGCCAAGCAACAGACGAAGAGCTTGCTCACGGCCACGCGCATGGCCCTGGAGGCCATCAACATTAGGCAGCGCCGCAGCTCATAGCGATCAATGGTCGCACTGTTCTGTCGCGGCTGAGACTTCTATAAAAAGTGCTCTAGTCTTTCTTTAAATTCTTTTGCAGCACGTTCGCCCTGAGCTAACACGTATTCGATTTTGTGAAAGTCGAACATACCGATATTTTCTAGAACAGGCCGCACCAGAATATCCGGTGGGTTAGATTCTAATTTTTTACGCAATGCTGCTACCTGCATGATATCGATAGCGCCTGTTGCTACGTCAAGCGTTCTTGGTAGTCGGTTGTCAGCCCGATGCTCTGGGAGGTTGGTGAGTTCTACTGCAACACATACATCAACATCATTTTGTATAAAGTCGTAGGGAAGATTATTGACGAGGCCGCCATCAACGAGTGTTTTGTCGCCGATAATCTGTGGCGCAAAGACACCCGGAACTGCCATGCTTGCAAGTACTGCGGGGAGCAAAGGGCCGTCGCGGAAAACTACGCCTTCTGCTGAATAGTAGTCGGTCGTGACAGTCAAAAAAGGCGTTGGTAGTTTTTCAAAGGTTAGATCAAGCAGCTCATCAAAGAGATGCTGGAATAGACCATCGGCATCGACTAAACCGCCACGATCCTTTTCAGGCCCAAACACGCGAATCCAATTGATCAACTGTTTACGTTTTTTGATGATGCTCTTTAGGTTGTCGCGCTTGAGAACAATATGTTTTCTTACTCTTTCTTCAATCGCGTCGGCAGTCATGCCAGTAGCGTAGAGAGCTCCGATCACAGCGCCCATGCTCGTGCCCGCGATACGCGCTGGGCGAACGCCTGCTTCGTCTAAAACTTTCAAAATGGGGATGTGAGCCAGCCCGCGAATACCGCCTCCGCCAAGAGCAATACCTAAGTTCGTTTTGTTAGGTGCTTCCACTATTTTGCCTCTAATCAAGCGCTCGACTAGTGAATCTGGCTATCGAAAAGCTCGGCGATATCATTTTTTGTGAAGATATATTTCGCGTTACAAAAATGGCAATCAACATTGATTTCTCCACCGCTAGTTGACAGTGCCGCTTCGGTTTCAACTCTACCGATAGATAGGAGCGAATTTGCACCACGCTCTCGCGAGCAACTGCATCCAAATGCCAGCTCGGACGGAGGGTAAAGCCGCACACTTTCTTCGTGATACAGCCGATACAGCAATGTTGCCGGATCCACGTTTAGTAATTCTTCTGCAGTAATCGTATCGCTTAACATCGTTATTCGTGACCAATCTTCCGACTCAGAACCAATTTGTGGTTCTTCTGCAGAATTGGGCAAGACTTGAACAAGTAATCCTGCAGCGTTTTCTGACCGAGCATCTGCTTCTAACCAAATCCGAGTTGGGAGCTGTTCGGATTGTAAAAAATACGCTTCCAAAGCACTGCTTAGATCGTAATCGGTGAGCGAGACTATACCTTGGTAACTCTGACCCTTATCTGGTTGGATGGTGATAGCAAGTTGACCTGCACCATCAAAGAGATTACCGGCATCGAGGGTATCTTCGTAGGACGCAATGGCGCGAAGTTTAGACTGATTTTGGCATTCAGCCATAAGCATGGAGATAGCGCCTTCGCCTTTTGCTTGAAGTGACAATATGCCATTGAACTTTAGGGTGGCACTTAGCATGGCGGCCGCGGTCATAAATTGGCCTATAAGTTCTTGCACTGGTATGGGGTAGTCGTGTTTTTTTAGAACGGTTGCGTAACTTGTATCGAGTTGCACCAGTTCGCCTCGAACGGCACTGCTATCGAGCGTAAAGCGATGAAGCTGATCTTTTTCTGACATGCCAAGAATTTTATGAATTCGGTAGTCTATTCTCGACAAGAACCACGGCTAAGTCTACGTCCAAGTTAGAGGCTTTGGATCCTATTGCACTACCAATAAATTTTGGCCCATGAAATGGGTGCGCCCGAAAAACTTCGAACTAGTTCACACCTTATAGCTGACACAGGATTAAATTCTGCATATTCACCTACCGTCTAACATCCATCTTGCAGCTTTTTTCTCTGTATGAACGTAGCATATTGTTAATCGGATTTGACAGCTTTTCTTTTTTGTTTGGTCCGGTTGTTTAGTCCGGCGACAAAAAGCCATATCTATTTGCTTGGGTTACCGAGCATGAATTAGCAAACAAAAGTATTCGACGTAGTTTGAGAGTATTGAATATGCAAAAACAGAAACTTTATACAGGCTCTTCTCAATCAGTTTTTGCGATTGCAAAAAATTATGAGCATGGCGCTAGACCTTCGGAGTTCACCCGTCGTCGAAAAGAGTTAGCTAGTGATGGACTTAACTGCTATAGCCCACAAGAGAAGGAATCAGTCCAAATAACCGAATCAGCGCATCAAAAACCGGACGTCTTATAATGAAAGATCTACGATCTCCTCAGAGCGTTAATCGCCTGTTTGACGCACTAGCACACAACGCTGATCATTGGCGCAAAGATAACCTAAAAAAGCAATCTAACACTTTTTTGGAAAAGGAAGAAATTGTGAAAAAATTTCAATCTGGATTGCACAAAGAAGGAAAGCAAAACGGCTTAAAGCCAGCTTAAGGCTGGTCACTCGAGAATAGCGATGTTTGCCGCTAGCGACGGATAAATTATTCCCCCCCAATTAAATTGGCAAACCAGCTTCGCTAGTAGCTGGCATAATATATCAACCATATTCCGACAGAGATGTTTCATTGAGCGAAAAGCTTGCAGGCGTTCTCGCGGCCATTGATGCCCTGAACGAGCATGACCCCAATAAAGAGTTGTTTGATAATCGGAGCTGGGCGCGCGAGTGTCTTTACTCAGAAAGAATGAGTGCAAGGCTATCGGTATTTTGCCCCGCAGCGAGTGAAGAGCTACAGATCGCAGCGCGAGCTCAGCATGTGCAGCGTTGGAAATCGCCTCGATCTGATTACCCAGAAGGCAAAGCTGGCTACTATCGGTGGCGCACTGACCTTGGAAAGATGCATGCAGAGGTCACGCTGGATCTAATGCGAGAAGCGAATTATTCCGCGCTGCAATTGGAACGAGTCCAAAAATTGTTAACCAAGCAAGGTATCAAACAGGACAAAGAAGTGCAGGTTTTGGAAGATGTGATTTGCCTTGTATTCATAGAGCACTATTTTCTGCCTTTTGCTGCAAAGCATGCTGAGCCTAAGGTAATAAGCATCGTCCAAAAAACTTGGCAGAAAATGTCTCCAGTCGGACAAGCTGCAGCGCTAGAGCTTATTCTTCCGAGTGAAACTCAGAGTCTTTTGGAAAAGGCGCTCAACTCGTCTGATTGAAAATGTGTATATTGGCGGCTAAACCGAGAAGAATAGCCAAACTACAGCGCCAGCAAATAAAACTCCAATACCGGCAATAATCCACCGCGATGAATCCTTAGAGCTTGGATCTTTCGGATTTGGTGTGTTGGCTTCTGGCTGCAACAGCCCTTGGTTAAGCTGCTTTGGTGTCGAGCTTGATACTTTTTTGGCTGTTGTACTTAGTGACGGCTGTCGAAGCTTAGGTTGGTTTGCAACTACATCCAGCCCAGCATTGCGAAGTTTCGCGCGCACTTGAATTGCCTTTTTTCTTGAGAGATTGCGGCGCACAATAAATTTCTTGTCTGATAAAAATGCACCTACGGCACGTTCTGGCATACGGAGTTCATTTTTTAGGCGAGTGGCAACCTTAGTCGGAACTTCTCCGTCCAGGAGCTGACCACGAAAAACAACTATATAATTTGCTTCGTTTTGATTGTCGTCCGTGACGCCAGCCTGATTTTTTGTATTCATATCAGTCGCAAACTAACATTTTTCTATTTGTGGCACATCCATCTAAATAGCCGGTGGCATTACCCAAAAAGTCTCGTAAGAGCAGAACTAGTATCCATCGTTAGTTTCATCTCGAATAGTTCGTCAGCTCTAGTCAAGCCTTGGTTGATACAAAATATAGGTTTGCCGAGCTCTACTGCAAATTTGCAAAATCGATACCCTGAAAATACCTGTAGTGAAGAGCCAACTACCAGCATGGCGTCGGACTGCAGCAGCGCTTCCTTTGCTATGGCCACTCTTTGCTTTGGCACGTTGTCGCCAAAAAATACCACATCGGGCTTAAGAACTCCGCCACAGCTTTTGCAGTCTGGCACAGTTACTTGATCTGGGTCGTAATCATCGATGTTGGCATCGCCGTCTGGCAACATTGCGGCGACATAGTGAGCAAGCTCTGGATTGAGTGATTCGAGCTGTATTTGTAAATCGGCACGCTTTGTGACCGCCTTGCACTTCAGACAAATCACATTGTTTAAACTTCCATGAAGATCAATGACCTTGTGACTTCCAGATCTTTGATGCAGTCCATCGACGTTTTGAGTAACGAGTAACGACAGCCTCCTTGTCGCTTCGAGCTTAGTGAGTGCAATGTGGCCGGGATTTGGCTTAGCCTGTGTCACGTATTTCCAGCCAAGCATACTTCGTGCCCAATAGCGTTTTCTTTTGTCTAGTTGCGTCAAAAATTCTTGATGCTGGATGGGATCGCTGCGCTGCCAATTGCCAGCGTGATTTCTATATACAGGAATGCCAGAATCCGCACTCAGGCCTGCACCTGTGAGCGCAAATATCTGCGTGTAGGGTTTTATACCCTGTTGGAATTTTTCGAAATCGACGATCTTTCCATTAGGATGGGATAGCTGATTCGTTTGTATTTGGGGTAGCTTGGGCATTCTAGTCTAGGGTAGACTCGTCATTGTTCTATAGATAAATGTCCAAGTTTACGGCTTAAATACACAATGACTAGCTTTTTGCCTCCTTCAAGAACATTAATGGGCCCCGGGCCTTCTGACGTTCATCCACGTATCTTAGAAGCGATGAGTCGCCCGACCATTGGCCATCTCGATCCGGAATTTATTCGTCTGATGGACGAACTAAAGCATCTCATCCAGTTTGCTTATCAAACCAAGAACGAGCTGACGCTGGCAGTTTCAGCGCCTGGCTCTGCAGGTATGGAAGCATGCTTCGTTAATCTTTTAGAGCCCGGAGACAAAGCCATTGTTTGTGTGAATGGTGTGTTTGGCTTAAGGATGATCGAGAACGTCGAGCGTTGTGGTGCGACAGCGATCCGTGTTGATGATGCTTGGGGAGAGCCTGTTGATCCGCATAAAGTTGATGACGCGTTAAACAGGCACCCAGATGCGAAGCTGCTGGCGTTTGTGCATGCGGAAACATCTACAGGGGTGCGTTCAGACGCTGAATGCTTGTGTTCATTGGCGGCTGACTACGGTTGCCTGACGGTGGTTGATTGTGTGACCTCTTTAGGTGGTATCCCAGTGAAGGTTGATGACTGGGGCATTGACGCGACATATTCCGGGAGCCAGAAATGCCTCTCTTGTACACCTGGACTGTCTCCCGTTACTTTTTCTGAACGCGCGGCGAGTGTCGTGCAGACGCGCAAAACCAAAGTGCAGAGTTGGTTTTTAGATCTTAATCTCATTATGGGTTATTGGGGAGAAGGCGAGAAGCGTGCTTATCACCATACTGCCCCTATCAATGCGATATATGGTTTGCACGAGTCTTTATTGATGTTGCAAGAAGAGGGTCTGGAGGCTAGTTTTCAACGGCATCTCGCCATGCACAATAGGCTCAAAGATGGGATGGAAAGTATGGGTATTCAATTTGTTGTCGAAGAAGAGTCTCGATTGCCACAACTGAATGCTGTGCGGATTCCTGTAGGGGTTGATGACGCTGAAACGCGCGCGAAACTGCTTAAAGACTATAACTTGGAGATTGGTGCAGGGCTTGGCGATTTTGCTGGAAAGGTTTGGCGGCTCGGTTTGATGGGCTATTCCGCGCGGGAGGAGAATGTCGACTTGGCGATTCGTGCTCTGAGTGAGTCTACCTAAGCGCGAGACTGCCTGAGTGTATTGCTCTGAAATTCAGGAGTGGTTTAAAAACGTTGTAGTTTTTTATTAGAGCGGATCTGAAAGTATATTGAGATCTGTTGCTGATAGATCGATCTTCCCAAGAGGTTGAATTTTCTCTTTGTAGTAGTTGCTATTTCATCAATCTGGTTTAATAATTCTTCGTGTCGATCGCCCAAGGTCAACAAAGAACCGCGAGTTTTTGAGATGTTTTCACCTTCAACCATAATGTTGTGCCTGAAAATACCCCCTAAGAGATTTATCGTTGGACTTTCTATTGTATGGAATGGGCCTTATGACGCTAACTATGCAAAAAATTAGGACAACGATTTATGAGTACCGGTACAGTTAAATGGTTCAACTCTAACAAAGGTTTTGGCTTCATTACACCAGAGGATGGCGGCAAAGATCTTTTCGTACATTATTCGGAAATTAAGGTATCAGGTTACGCGACCTTAGAAGACGGGCAAAAAGTGGAATTTGAAGTTGGTGAAGGGCAAAAAGGCCCTTGTGCTACTAATGTTACTCCAGCCTAGAGCACTTCAGATTTTCTCATAATCTGTATTGAGAATTTGGCCCGTCAATGGGCCGGACGCTCAAGAGCAAAAGTAGGCTTAGCTCAAGTGATTGAGCTGAGTAGGCATAATTTTTGGCCTTAATCAGCTCGTTGATCTTTGTTCAGAGTCGCTACTCTGGAGTGCTTTCTTGCCGATGCTCTTCAGCGATGGTTTTAGCCTGTTTGTAGTCCACCTTGCCGGAACCTAATTTCGGAATCTCCGCAAGCTGTATGATTCTCTCTGGAAGCATCAGCGCAGTTGCACCCTGTTCGAGCATGCCCTGCCTTAGTGCCGCTAAGTCGATATCAATGCTTGCCAGGAGAACAATGACCTCGCCTTTTTTCTCGTCACTTGAAATGGTGGCTAAGATTTCGGCATTCTCATTCGGTTTGGCTAGCATCGCGTCGTGAGCGGCTTGCGCGATCGTTTCTACCGTACCGAGGCTCACCATTTCCCCTCCAATTTTTGCGAACCGAGAATAGCGATCGACAATCCATAGGAAGCCATCGCTGTCGAATTTACCCTTATCACCTGTGACGTACCACTTCATGCCATCGAGTTCCTTGATAACAGCATCCGTGCTTTCTGGGGCATCCAAATACCCCGTCATAACCTGTGGGCCAGCAATCAGCACCATGCCTAGCTCATCGGCGGCCAGTTCTTCCCAAGTGTCTGGATCCACGATCTTGTATCCCGTGCCCGGAAGTGGCATGCCCACTGAGCCGAGTCGTCGGCCAATTTGTACTTTCGCCTTGTTCGCACCTAATCGGTCGGGAACATTGACGCTGGCAACGGGTGAAGTTTCCGTTGCACCATAACCCTCCAATATTTCTTTACCAAATTTTAGGCGGAATCCGTTAGCGACGTTTTCACGCAGTTTCTCCGCACCGGCAACGACCACGCGCAGGCTGTCTAGCATTAGTGGGTGGATGTTAGTGTCCTGAACATATAGTCGCAGGAACGTTGAAGACCCGAACAACATAGTGGCTTTATGTTCAGCGATAAGCTTGGCTGTTGCTCGCGCGTTGGTTGGATCGGGTTGGCAGACAAACTTAATACCTTCAACTACTGGCATAAAGAGTGTTACCGAGAGCCCGAGTGCGTGAAAAGGAGGCAGAGATGCCATTAAGATATCACCCTGTTGTGGATCGAGCACCTCGGTAATTTGTTTAATGTTACTCATTATATTTGTGTGGCTGAGCTCAATGCCTTTAGGCGCACCCTCGCTACCACTAGAAAACAATACGGCGGCAGTACTATCGCCTTCGCTCGCTCTGTATTTGTAGCGAAAGTAGCTAGAAGGTAGCAACCGCGCCTTGGCATATTGCCAACAAGAGGCCAGCATGTTGGTCTCGTCTGAGACGTCTTCCATGAATACAAACTCAACCTGTTTTTCTATGTCAGATAGGTCTATCCCCAGCTGCCCGAGCTTCTCCAGAAACGCTTTGGATGTGAATACCTGAGTAATGTTTGCTATCCGAATCGACTCAATAAGTGATTCGGTAGTAGCGGTGTAATTCAGATTGACAGGCGGTTTGTTGGCCATTAGCGCGCCGACATTAGCGATAACAGCAGCGGGGCTCATAGGTAATATCAGACCAATATGTTTGCCGCTAGATCGGCGCATCCTAGATGAAAACAACATAGCCCCAGCGAGCAATTTTGCGCCACTGTATTTTTTCCCATCCAGATCAATGGCAACTGTATGCCCACCCGATCTGGCAAGACCTTGTGCACAACCTTGGGTCAAATTTGGTAGATTTTTAGCGTAGGAGTGCCAAGTTTCTGTGCTGAGGTCGAACACTTTTTGCTTTAGCTTGGCTGCGCTAATATCGTTTGGCAAAGATTTCCCGAAGCCAACGATAACGTCGCGTTTGCCAGTGCCTTTAGCTGATTTCTTGAGCGTCCCTTTGGCATAGGAGAGTGGGCTGCCCCATAGGCCGCGAAGATGGAAGGGAACAATTCGAACCTGCGGCTCTGCGAGATCACATGCACGCTCGAAACCGCCTCTGAACTCAACCAAATTTCCAGTGCGGCTGAGTGTTCCTTCGGGAAACAAACAGACCACATGCCCCTCATTGAGCAGCTCGGCGACATGTTCTAGCGATTTTTGGCTAGAGCTGCCTGGAGCGATGGGAATGCAGCCAAAGAATCGAAATATTCGATTAAGATACCAGCGATCGTAGATTTTCTTGGCCATGACAAACCTTATCGGGCGTGGGCAGGCAATTTGAACAATTGCCCAATCCATCCAGCTAACATGGTTGCCGAGCAATAACACACCCTGGTCTTCGGGGATGTTTTTCATGCCTTCGACGCGAATGCTGTAGTACCGCTGAACTAGGCCGCCAAGTAAAAATCTCACTAGGCTTTGCGGCAATTTACTTACCGTATAAATGGAACCAACGATGGAGAAACCGGCTGCGGTTAATAAGATGGTTTTAGTGTTTGCGCCCAGTGTCGCCGCGAAGAATACCGCGACTAGTAGGGACAGCATGCAGACGTTCTGCACCCAATTATTTGCCGCCACTACTTGCCCGATTTGATCTTCTTTTGCGAAGAATTGAATGAGTGTGTTGAGTGGAACGATAAACAGCCCACCGAAAAAGCCAATGGCGAGAAAGCAGATCATTTCACCATAAACACTGGAGATATTTGGCACCATCCAAAGACAAACAGTAATTCCCAGTGCGCCTAGTGGGATAAGGCCAGTTTCTATATACCCACGGGATACTTTACCTGCTAGCAAAGAACCAAGTGCAATACCAATGCCCGTGCAGGCCAGCGTGCCTTGAATCATTATGGTGTTTGTTACGCCAATAAACTCTTTGGCGTAGGCGGGATAGCTTGCGAGTAGAACCTGCCCTAGGCCCCAGAACATCGATAGGCCCAGTATAGAAAGGCGAAGATTACGATGGTCTGCAATGACGGATAGCGAGTTTTTGGTGAGCTTCCCACTAAAGTAGTCTTTCGGGAGAAATGTCTTGTCTTTGCTTCCTTCATCTAGTGCGGGTAGTCGATAGCAGAGTATCAGTTCAATAAACGCGGCAGTAATAAGGGCCCATCCCGCTGGGGCCATCGCTCTTATGACCTCATTGGCAGAGGTGGCATCTTCTGGGAAGCACATTTCAAATAATATTGAAAATAGAAAAGTACCAGCGAGTATTGCAATGATAGTGATGGACTGAACAAGCCCGTTACCTTCAGCGAGTCGCTCTTTACCGAAAACTAACTTGAGATAGCTATATTTGGCAGGCGAGTAAATGGCAGACTGTGCGGCGAGTAAGAACGTGGTGGTAAATGCTAGCCAGAACCAGCCCAAATAATAGAAGCAGGTAATGAGGCAGGTGAGGCCAAGCGCGGCCCAGGCTGTTCCTCGCAATACATGATGCTTGGCGAAGCGGTCCGATATAAACCCTGAGGGTGAGAGCAGTAAAATAAAGGGTAGTAAGATCAGCCCGTTAACAACGGCGGTGAGCAGAACTTGTTGCGAGCCGTCATATAGTTTGAACAGGCTGTTTTGCAAAACAATCTTATGACCAAGATCAATGGTGGCATTGAGAAAGACGGCTATCAGGTACGGAATCGCACCCGCGTATCGAAAAAGAGATTTCATCTCGGTTGTTTTGTCCCGTGATTTAAGAGGTCAGCATACTTCGTTATAGTCTTGTGATTCACAACAATATTCTTGTGTGAGGCGCTATTGTTACCCTAACGCGTCGAATTTCAATACCAAAAATTGGCAACGCAATACTAGCGCACTAGTTTTTATTTAGTGGGTTTACCACTATCATAGAGCGTATTAGTCTGATTACGGAGTACATTATGAAGCGCTATTTCTATTTGAGTGACGATTTGGATGATCTTGAGGTCATCGAGGAGAAACTTGAGGAAGAAGGCGTCTCACGGCCTCAAATTCACGTGATTAGTAAAGATGATGCAGGTTTGGATAAGCACAAGCTCCATCAGGTGCACCAATGGTTTCAGACTGATGTAGTGCATTCGACATTGAGAGGTGCCGTGATTGGTGTACTAGTGGCTGCATCTATCATTTTAATATGCTTCGCCGCTGGATTGGATGATGCGATTGGTGGGTTGCCATTTATATTCTTATCGATAGTGCTGCTGGGCTTCTGCACTTGGGAAGCGGGTTTTATTGGCACGCAACTGCCAAATCGGCACTACAAGCGGTTTAATGCTGCGCTCGAAAACGGTCAGCATCTACTGATGGTCGATATTGAGCCGAAAGAGGAAGAGATACTTCATAAGGTTGCATCTGAACACCCTGAGCTCAAGTCTGCCGGTGTGGGTGGAGGGCAGCCGAGATGGACAGTCTTTACCCAGAAGAAGGCGCGTGATTACGCTGAGTGGGCGCCTTAGTTTTTGATAGAAACATTTGAGTAAGACATAAAAAAGCCCGGCTAAGACCGGGCTTTTTTATGTCCAAAATAACGATCAAGACTTAGATGCTTGGCAGGCTCTTTTCGAACCAGCTTTTTAGCTCTTCGCCAGTTTCTTGAATCATGCCAGTTGTTTCTTGAGATGCATCAGCAAACTTTGCAGCAGTCTCTTCGAACAGAGCAGTTTGTTTCGCAAGCAGTTCTTTAGGCTCAGAGACAGAAGCAACGTCCATTTGTTTTGCACCGGCTTCGATCACAAGGCCTGCAAAGCCAAGCTGTGTTTCCAGAAGCTTAGACGCTAGGTTGCCATTGATAGACAACAAATCTTTCGTTGCAGAAACAGAGTCTTTTCCAAATGTATTCAGTGAATCAAAAATCTTTGTATTCATGTTCAATATCCTATTTTTCGAATGTAGAGCAGGGGGTCTGCCAAAATGGTGCTACGCACAATAAGAAGCTAATATACAGTAGTTTTGCAAGCTGTCAAATACTTTTTGTGCGACGCACAAGACATTTTTTTAGTTCTGAAGGGGGTAATGAATCAGGAAC
>CAZUTO010000010.1:0-63051 GCA_964623085.1 uncultured Porticoccaceae bacterium | reverse complement strand
TCGGTCCGGCTGGGATCAATCTATTTGTAAAAATTGAAGCATTTAATCCGATGAGCTCGGTGAAGGATCGGCTCGCCCTCGGCATTATTGAAGCTGCGGAAAAAAGCGGCGCACTCAAGCCGGGCCAGACGGTCGTTGAAGCAACCAGTGGTAACACCGGTATTGGGTTGGCAATGGTCTGTGCGCAAAAGGGCTATCCTTTGGTTGTCACTATGGCAGAGAGTTTTAGTGTTGAGCGGCGTAAGCTCATGCGTTATCTTGGTGCGAAAGTCGTGTTAACTCCGGCGCCACTAAAGGGAACCGGTATGTATGCAAAGGCGGCGGAATTAGCCGAAAAGCATGGCTGGTTTTTAGCGCGTCAATTCGAAAACCAAGCTAACCCGGATGTTCATGAGCGAACAACAGGCCGGGAAATTATGCAGGCCTTTGAAGGGGAGCGCTTGGATTATTGGGTGACTGGATATGGAACAGGTGGCACTTTAAATGGTGTGGCCAAAGTATTGCGCGCAGAAAGTCCGCAAACAAAAATCGTGGTGACTGAACCTGAAAATGCTGCGCTTCTTCAAAGTGGCGTGCAGCAAGAGTCAGACGGAGAGGGTGCACCTACTGCAACCCATCCTAGTTTTGCGCCACATCCTATGCAGGGTTGGACTCCCGATTTTATTTCTAAGATTACTTCGGATGCGTCTAATGCAAACGCCTATGACGAAATTGTGCCAGTAGCGGGGCCAGCGGCCATCCAATGTGCGCGTGATCTTGCGCAAAAAGAGGGTATCTTCGTTGGTATTTCAGCGGGCGGTACCTTTGCGGCGGCGCTGGAAGTTGCAAAAAAAGCGCCGCAAGGTAGTACGGTTTTATGTATGTTGCCAGATACGGGAGAACGATATTTGAGCACGCCACTCTTTGATGGTATCGAAGCGGAGATGGACGCTGAAGAGCGTGGCTTTTCAAACTCTACCCCGGGCGCGCAGTTTGATTGATCCGCTATCGCTAAAAAATTGGAGAGCATGATGAGAATCACGAGACTGTTTGGGCTACTTTTTTTGGGCTTAACGCTCCCAGCCATCAGCCACTCGGAAGTACTGAACTACAATTTGTATTCGTTGCAAGCTGCGGTATCTAGAAGTGTAGAAAATGACCTAATGGTTGTTTCACTTGTTGCCACGCATCAGGCAGCGACTGCGGCTGAAGCTGGAAATCTTGTTAATACTGATATGGAGTGGGTATTAGCGGAGGTCGAGCGTGAACAGGCAGTGACTGCCCGCACGGAGAGATATACGACGTCCCCACAGTATCGCAATCAAACAATCGTTGGTTGGACGGTATCGCAAAGCTTGCATCTGGAAACCGATGATTTTGAACAGCTGACTGATTTGGTTGGTGTGCTTCAGGAGCGCGTGAATGTTCAGTCAATGCAGTTTTCAGTCAAGCCAGAGACCCGTAAAGCTGTCGAAAACCAGCTAATTGAAGAAGCACTAGCGGCCTATCGCGAGAGGGCAGATATCGTGGCCAAATCTATGAACGCATCCAGCTATGACATGGTTAATACCAGCCTGAATACGCAAGGCGCTTACACACCTATATATGCTCGGGCTCAGTCGAGCAAACTAGTTAGCAGTGTGGCTGCGCCTGCGGTGGAGGCGGGGGAAAGCAATGTGAGCGTTACTGTTGGTGGTCAAATTCAGTTGGCGTTCTAAGTCACGTTGTAAATACACTCATACAGAAATAAAAAAAGGCCGCGTGAGCGGCCTTTTTTTATTTCTTTTTCTCGTTTATCTTGGCGAGTTGCTCTGGTGTGGCAGGCGTTTGATATTTATCTTTCCATTCGCCATAGGGCATGCCGTAGACCAGCTCGCGCGCACTTTCATAATCAATCGATTCACCGCGTTCCTCGGCTGCGGCCACGTACCATTTGGACAGGCAGTTGCGGCAGAAATCGGAAAGGTTCATCAGATCGATATTTTGTACATCGGTGCGATCTTGCAGATGAGAAACGAGCCGCCGGAACACGGCGGCTTCAATTTCGGTTTGGCTTTGATGCTGAGACATTAAAGCAATGACAAGATGTGGTCAGCAGAACTTTCTTTGATGTCGCCGCCATCAATTTCAAGGTTTTTAACCACGCCGTCTTCAACGATCATGGCATAGCGTTGTGAACGCACGCCCAAGCCTTTTCCACGGAGATCAAGCTCTAAATCGACCGCTTTGGTAAACTCGCCGTCTCCGTCAGCTAGCATCAAGATATGCTCAGCATTTTGTGCTTTACCCCAAGCGCCCATAACAAAGGCATCGTTGACCGCTAGGCAGGCGACAGTATCGACGCCCTTGGCTTTAATCGCATCGACATTTACTACATAACCGGGTAAGTGAGCAGCAGAACAACCAGGTGTAAAAGCGCCAGGTAACGCAAAAAGAACCACCTTTTTTCCGGCAAAAATATCATCGGTGCTGATTTCTTCGGGGCCGTCGCCCCCAAATGTTTTAAGGGTAACGGATGGAAGTTTGTCGCCTACTTGAATGCTCATAATGAGTCTCTCTTAAATAATGGTTGAATACGGAAAATCTGAGGAGCGAAATTTACTCAATCGCCTATGAAAGCGCAATTTATAACTGCGACTGTTCGATAATTGTTTGTTGTTTGCCGTTTCCATAAGTTAATCTTGCTACCAAGAACAAATCCATTAGCTCTCTGTCTCAGAGATGCACCCCCTAATAAAAAATCGTAACCTGAGTTTATGAAAAAAATACTGATTTTTGTTTGTGCTGTTTCCGTTATATTCACTTTTTATCAGCTCGGTGGCGAGCGTTGGCTTTTACCCGAAACCTATCAGACGCTGTATGCCGAGTCTCCTGTCAAAACAGCCGCTATCTATTTTATTGTTTACGTGGTGGTGGCCGCTTTTTCGATCCCCGGCGCAGGGTTGATGACCATTTTGGGTGGTTACATATTTGGTCTAAGCACGGGCATTTTTCTTGTCAGCTTTGCGAGTAGCATTGGCGCGACCATCGCTTTTGCGCTGTCACGTGGTTTGCTTAGAGATTGGGTGACCAAAAACTTTGGCAAATATATTGAAGGTATTAATGCGGGCGTCGAAAAAGACGGCGCATTTTATCTGCTTACATTGCGCTTTATTCCAGCTATTCCATTTTTCGCGATCAACCTTGTTATGGGTATAACGCGCATGAAGATGTGGGTGTTTTATATCGTGAGTCAAATTGGGATGCTTCCCGCAACGGCGATTTTTGTAAATGTTGGTTCCCAGTTTGGCAATGTCGACGAGATATCTGCTGCTGGCATTTTGACTCCAGGGCTAATTGGCGGCTTCGTACTCTTAGCCACTTTTCCACTTATTGCTAAATGGCTGATGGGACGCATCCAAGCTGCTCGCGTTTATGGTCCGTGGAAAGCGCAAAAACCAAAAGAGTTTGATACCAATCTGATTGTAGTGGGTGGTGGTAGTGCGGGCTTAGTAAGCGCCTATATTGCTGCGGCAACACAAGCAAAAGTCACCCTGATCGAAAGAGAAGCGATGGGCGGTGATTGCTTGAACACCGGTTGTGTGCCAAGTAAATCATTGATTCGTTCAGCGCAGATCAAACATTACGTTGAACGCGCCGAGCACTTTGGCGTCAAGGCAGGCCATCCAGAAATTGATTTCCCTACGGTGATGAACCGTGTTCATAAGGTCGTTAAAGATATCGAGCCTCATGACTCTATTGAGCGATACACGGAGCTGGGTGTGGACTGCGTTCAGGGAGAAGCGGAGCTCATTTCTCCTTGGCAGGTGAAGGTGGGTGATCAGTTAATCAGCGCGCCGAATATTATTATTGCGGCGGGTGCTGGTCCATTTGTTCCGCCGATTCCAGGTTTGGAAGATGTGCCCTATCTTACCTCTGATAATCTCTGGCAGATTAAAGATCAGCCCAAGCGTTTGTTAGTCCTTGGTGGCGGTCCAATTGGGTGTGAAATGGCGCAGTCTTTCCAACGTTTAGGGTCGGAAGTGACCATGATGGATCTAGCAGATCGCATTTTGCCGCGGGAAGATGATGATGTATCCGAATTCGTCACTGAGCGTTTCAAAAATGAAGGCATGCGTCTGCTTACTAGCCACAAAATGCTTTCCTTCAAACATGAGAATGGTAAAAACATCGCGGTGGCTGAAACCAGTGGCAACGAGGTTGAAGTCGAATTTGATCAAGTCTTGATCGCAGTAGGTCGTAAAGCGCGTTCAGACACCCTCGGGTTTGACACACTTGGTTTGGAGATTACGCCGCGCGGTACACTTGATGTCGATCCATTCTTGCGGACCAAATACCCCAACGTATTTGCATGCGGTGATGTAGTTGGCCCTTATCAATTTACACATACAGCGGCGCATCAGGCATGGTATGCGGCGGTGAATGCGTTGTTCGGCAAGCTAAGAAAGTTCAAAGTAGATTATTCAGTAATCCCTTGGGCCACCTTTACTGACCCTGAAGTTGCCCACGTTGGGCTGAGTGAAATGACAGCCAAAGAGCAAGGCATTGAGTACGAGGTAACCAAGTATGGAATCGACGATCTTGATCGAGCGATCGCGGATTCCGAAGCGCACGGGTTTGTAAAAGTTATTACGCCACCGGGTAAAGATAAAATCCTCGGTGCGACTATCGTGGGCTATCAGGCTAGTAACTTACTTGCGGAATTTGTCCTAGCGATGAAGCATGGTTTAGGGCTGAACAAGATATTGGGTACCATCCATGTGTATCCAACGTTAAGTGAAGCGAATAAATTCACCGCTGGAGAGTGGCGCAAGAAACAAGTGACGGAGCGCACTAAACGCTGGTTGGCCAAATTTCATTCTTGGCAGCGCTAGCGTTTTTGAGATGAGCCCTTATTAAAGCAGGTGACTATAAGACACCAAAAGGCCGGAAGATATTGGTCGCGGAGAATACCGATGATCTGTTCTTCGGTGTAACGCTTGCCCTTCATATGGAGACCTCCCTTCGGTCAGTTTAAGGGAAAATCTCTCTCTGAATATGGCTACCTTTTAGGGGGATAGATCAAAGTATACGAAGGTCTTTGCAGTGTTTATATTTCACCCAAGTATTGATGTCGTATTTCTCGTTGAGCTGATCGGCAATATCTTTTAATTCCGATTTGGTCTTAGCGAAAGGTCCTATATTGGTGCGGTAATAGGTTACATCTTCAGCTTCGCGATAGTAGTACTCGATAAACTCGTTTTCTTCTTCAATAATGTCGACTAAAAAATCACTGGCTTGGTCAGTATTTAAAAAGCTCGCCAGCTGAACGACGGTGACTTCGTCTTGTATAGCGCAAGCGTCCGTTGATTTTGTGATGTATGAAGCTGAAGACTCAACGGGCGGAATCGATATTGCGCTATCTCTTGTATTACTGTTATCTATAATGATATCTGGGACCTCTATCGCTGGCAGCTCCTCTACACGGATAGGCGTCGCTAACGGAGTAGGCGCAGCAGGAGCACTAGGAGGAGTAGGAACAGGAACAGGATCACTTAGCTTCTGAGTATTAGCTGTGGATGGACTGCGCGGTTCCTTTACGAAAAACTGACGGTAAAACTGACCGAAGCTATTTTCGTTAAACTTATGCCTAATACTAAAACTAACACCTTTGGCCGTATATTCACTTTGAGCGAAGTCGTCATCGTTGAAGCCGTCGATGTTGTAGCCAAGTTCCAGCCAAGTATCACTGATTGGCGACCAGCCGACAGAAGCCCCTAGCGCATACTGGCGATTATCAGAATTGTAGGAGCCGAGTGTGGCAGCGCGCAGTCCGAGATCCCAACTTGCATTGATGTCACGGCGGTACTGTATGCCAAGCAGATCGGTATATCCGGAAAATTCCTGATCATCAATATTGGTTAGGTCGTACTTGCCAGCATATTGCAACGAGATCTGCGATTTTGCCCAGCCGTTGTAATTCAAGTTATTGTTGGCGATTAAGCTTCGAGAACGGATGTTAGTGTTCGAATCATCGGTGTTCTCAAAATCTAAATCGAGTCGGTTCAGTGTTGTCCACGCAGGGTTAATGCGGTTAGCGTGTCCTAGGCTAACGGTAAAATTGTCTCGACTTGTGTCCGCAGTGCCAGATTCTGCTTCTGACCAATTCAAAGACCCCAATACGGATTTACCATTTTGCAACTGTCTTAGCACGCCAGATTCTAGATTTCTGGTATCAGATGAAACGCTTTCGCGGAACTCGATACGGTTGCTCCAGAAGTATTGATCTCCGCGCCAGTCTGCACCAACAGACGCGGCGGTAAAGTCATCTCCACCGGGGCCTGAGCTCAGGGGCGAAGCTGTGTTAATTCCAGAGGTTGGTGAAACGCTATTGAGCGTTTGCCCACGGTCCAGGCTTACATCAGCCGTCCAGCTGTCTGATAGTTTCAATCGCTGTACGAATCCTGCAGTGGTAGATAAACCGCCGTTATCGTCTTGGAGTGATCTATTAACACCAGCATTAATTTCAGCGTCTTTCCAAAGCAGGGTTCGCACACCCACCCGTGTGGATTCAGTGTCGTTACCGCCGGAGGTAATTTCCTGCTCAACAAAGAAACTGGATTTATTTGTGACAAGCCATTCCAGCCCTAAAGTATAGCGTGACGGGAAGGTGATGCTGTCATCACTGCCCGTCGGCGCGACTTCAGCACCGACCGATGCAGTTAAGCGTTCGAGTGGTTGAACGGTCAATCTGCTAGTGAGAAGGTCAGACGTGCCTTCGTTAGTTTCGTTTCTGTCGTTCGCCCAGCGGTAACCAATTTGAACGCTGTAGATGGAGCGATTATATCTGGCCGCTATGCTGGCTTGCCTGTTTCTGGCATCTTGCTCGAGAGATCTATTCTGTGTGATATTTGCTTCCAGCTCTAGGTTGTCTTGGATGTCCCAATTTAGCGTCAAGCCCAGTTTTTGGGTGCCCTGTTCGCTGGCGTTTTGTTGCGCCAACCCAAAGCCGTCTTCTACTCTGCGCGCATAAACTCTGCTGGTAAGTCTCCCAGATTGCTGGTTTGCCTCAATGCTCCAGGCGTTGGCGCTGCCGTCAGTTTCTGTATCTGTGGAAGCGGCTTCCGCTCTGAGTTCGATTTCTTCTGAAAGCTGGAAGCGTGAATCGATCCCAGCAAGTTCACCTTCAAGACCGTCGTTCCCTTCGCGCACGTAGGTTGCGCCAATTTCGATGTCATCACTTTTTGTGGAGACGGCAACACGTCCACCACCAGTTATCGAAGCGCTTGCGTCAGAGGCGGTCTCGTAGTTCACCACAATAAAAATGGGATTGAAGTCTTCATCACGGCTGGCAATGGGGCTGGCAAAATTAATCGAGCCTTCGTCGTAGTCGATCTCATAATCCCTAAATCTGTTTAGAGATGTTCTCGATAAGATCTCACCTGTTTCAAACCGATCGCGGACTTCAATGGTAATCAGTTCTGTGTTTTCGACCACATCTGTATTCGATAGGAAGAATCGTCCACTGGTGCCATTGCCGCGTATTTCATCGCGAACATTTGCAAGTGCGATATCTGACGCAAATAGGTTGGCTTCTATATGGTCGGTGCGGAATTCTGATTTCAATCCAGTTAGCGAGCGGTTGTACCTCGTTAGTTCAGTAACAGAGAGATTGGTTTGGTAGTCACCAAAAAGCGCGTAAAATTGGCCACGTTCCAACTTGAGATAGAGCTTCTCTGAACTGGGCGTTTCGTTGATGAGTTGAGATTCATCACCATAAACGTTGTAGTACTCATCTGGGTCGATTCGCTCCAATAGCTCAGAGGGTTGGTCTGAGGTGTCTTTTCCAGAGTCGTAGGCGATAGTCAGTAAATAGTCACCGCGGACACGCCCTTTGGCGAAAAAACGAATTTCCCCATCGCTGTCAAAATTATCGGCAACATCTAATTCGCTCAAGCTTTCTAAGTTTCCGCTGAGATTGCTGTGCGCAGCAGTTCCTTCAACGAAACCAACCATAATCCAATCGCGCGCATCTGCAGTGAGCCACACATCAATTTCTTTCTCGCGCTGATCGAGCAAAGGAAGAGTAATTTGTAGTCGTCCAGACACATTGGTTGGCGTGATAGGTAAGTACGCGATACCGTCTTCCGACACGGTATAGGTCGGGACTTCAGAATTCTCACTGATAAAGGTTTGCTCCAGACGTCGGTTTGCTTCTTGCCATGCCTCATGAGGGCTGTCGACAAAATACTGTCCAGATACACCCGGGCGAACGGCATTTCCTTGTGAGTCAATCAGCCGAACTGCAACAAGTGGGGGTGTTTGACCATCAGCGACAAGACGCGATAACTCTGGTACCACTTCCGCACGATGAGGTGCCCCCGAGAAGTGAATTTCCTGTTTAAAAGATTCGGCAACAGCCCCGTTGCTATCGATCAAACGAATATCTAGTACGCTGGTGCCTGCGGGGATATCGACACCTTTCCATGTGCTTACCACATCGTTTGTATTTGGATGTGTGGTGCGACCACGGAAATTTAGTGGATTGACTTCTACATCATTTAAAAAGGCACTAGGCTGAAGCTCGCCCGAATGTTTTACGGCGATGCTGATGGCGCGTTGGCGCGCTACAAAATTATTTTCAGGCCATAGTATTTGGTTTCCTGCATCGGCAGTTTCTAACCAAACCTCGTCGAACTCAGGCATTTGGTCAATGTCTTCCGATACGCGCAGCAACGCGAGCGTTTCTTCTTCGATTGAGCGTATTGCTATGTCGGAATCTTCAATCTGCTCGAAGTAAAAATCTTCTACCCAAAGTGCACCTTCTGTGACTTGCACAAAGCGGGAATTGATTGAACCAGCTTTACGCGTATTGTCTGTGCAGTCCAACAACCTGTAGTTGGAGTTGATGGTGGTTTCGTCTATGCGAACCGCGTGCGTACCGGGATCTAGCTCTGGGACACTCCAGCGTCCATCAGCATCAGATTCAACATACTTACCGTCATCAAGGTAGAGGCGGACATTCGGCAGGCCTGGAAGATCCGTTCCTGTAGCGCCGCACTCAGCGACAATCATGCGACCGACAAGGAAGCTGTTGTCAGAAAATAATGCGTTAGTGATATTTACTGTGGCTGATGCAAGGTTTGACCCTTGACCACTGTTGACAGATTGAATCTGATTGACAGCTTCACCTATGGGTGAGCCGGCAGTCACTTCCACAATATATCGTATAGAAATGGTTTCACCCGCGTTAATTGTTCCTGCTGGAATGCTCAGTGTTCGTCCATCGGGCGCCACTATTGGCTCGATCGCTACACCATTTAAGCGCATGGAATCTTCCTGAAACCTGAAGCCAAGCGGTAGAGCATCAACAAGCTCAACGTCTAAAAGGGGTTGCGATGTTAGATTACTAGATGCACTAATATCATAGGCAATAAAGTCACCGATGGATGCGTCGTTCTCACTGGCTGTTTTTATTAGGGTGAGGGCTTGACCGATAGGGTCAAGAGGGATATCAATTTGAACGGCAGGGCCGGGAGGAACGAAAAAAGCGTTTCCACGAGAACCATCGGAGAGCACATAAGGCCCGCCGGGAAGCAGCTGCAGATCAGCATCGCTTACCAGCGATGGAAAGGTCAAATCAGCATTCGGCGTGACCTCAAGACGGTAGTTGCCACTAGCAACTAGCGGAAAACGGTATTCGCCAGAACCTGCTGTAAATACGGTACCAGCACTATCAGTGACATCTTGGCCAGTGAGTACCGTCGACGGCCAGATATCGATGCCATTTGGACTAAAGACGGTTGCTGGCAAACCGGTTGCGTCATCGATTAAGGTTACTACGATGTTGTCGATAGGCGAGCCAGTGGTGCTATCAAATACGACGCCGAATGGGTCAACCAACACCGTTGTCGAGACAGTATCCGTTTGATCATCCAAATCTGTATAGGTGACAGTCAACTCGCTGTTTGGCCCTACCTCTAACGCACAGTTATTTTGTATGGCCGTGTTTTCATTGCTTTGAATGGCACCGATAAACTCCGCACTGCTAGGCCCAGTTTCAAAGAGCTCTACAACTTCTGTATCTCCCGCAGATGAGGTGATAGTGACGGAGAGAGTTTCGGTAACCAGCCCGTCTAGGTTTTGGTCGGTGTCTTCTACCCGCAATAGAATGGGCTCGCCCGCTGTGAAAGCAATCGGTTCGGTGACATTCATTGTGTTGCCGGATACCGTATTGCCGTTGACATCCGTGAGAGGGAAATTCGAAAAAGGCCCAGACAGGTTGCCAGCTATACTGCAACTAGCGGGAGGGATTGCGGCTGCTACCCCTGCGCCATTGACGTTATCAATTCTCATGAAATTGATAAAAGAAGGGCTATTTGTATCTGTCGTGAAACTTGTATTTGCCTGTACTTGTATCGGTGATCCGAGTCCAAAAGTGGCAGTGACTACGTTGGTAATTTGTGTGTTGGCAGGCGTCGCGCTATGAGATAGCGAACTAAAGAGAAAAAACAATGATGCACAAAGCAGCGCAGGCAGTTTGAAGCGGCTAGAATCAAACTGCCCGATATTCCTTTGCTTTTTGCATGGATATGTCATCGTTAATAATTCGTGACGCCATATTGCGAGCACCTTCCTTTGGTGTGCTCGCAATAGACGCTACACAAATCGCTTACTGCACAATCACATCGAATTCGATGATCACGGCTTCATCCGCGGCCAATTCGCCAGCAGGGATAGCAGCACCTTCGGCTTCTAGGACTACACTGGTTGCAGATGTGCAATCGTTACCTGTCCCAGTGCTCACTGTGTCGTCGTAGCAAACTGTAATGGTATTGCCCGCTGCGGTGCCATCTGAATCAATAGCAGCGCCAAACGATTGATCGTACAACGTGTATGCACCAGTGCTTGCATTGGCACAGGAGGCGGCAGTTCGCGTAGCAGCAGCACCGGTTCCCGCGGCATTTGTACAACCAGCACGGAACTCATTATCTGCACCACCTAGTGCCGTAAATCCTGCACAGGTTCCGTCACCTGAAGCACCCGAATAATCTCGCATAACAGTGAGCGCTGTATTGGCAGGAATGATGTCCTCGAGCGTCGTTAAGGTCGCGCTATCGGCGGCACCTGCTGCGTTAGTTACAGTGATGCTATAACGCAATATTGCACCGGGAATGGCTTTGGGGTTGGCGGCCAAATTTGTGTTGTCACACATGGTAGTCACAGTTTTTGCGACGCTAATGTCAGCAGTGACAATCATATAAGCTGAGGTGTCAGATGCTTGACCGTTTGACGCAGTGTCGTCACCAGCGTTGAGGTTCAGTGTTGTACCAGCAAAACTAAAGGAGCCATCTGCACCGGCTTCTGCGGCTGCAGCGTCGGCTAGTACGTCTTGAATAACAGCACCATCATCGGCGTTACCAGCATCATCTGTCGTAATTAATGCGCCCGCGGTACCGAGGTTTCCAGCCGTTGCATCATCAGTGGTAGGCTCTGCGATTGCAGCAACCAGTGAAATGGCCGCAATATCATCCGCGCTGACTACTGAACTAGTTGGAATTTGAGCAACCACAAATACGGTGACAGGTGTGTCTTCAGCTTGGTCAACTAGGACAGGCACCGGGCCACCAGCACCCGCTGGGGTGGCGTTGGTTATCAGAGTGTCACCTGTATCTAAGGTACCACTGGTATTAGTATCTATATAGTATCGAAACGTTGCTGCAATGGGGTCGAACTGATCGGCACCCATTGATAGACCTAGGTCAACGGTTTGAGCAGTGTTAACTGCTTGCAGCGCGATGTTTTGAGTCGCATTACCGGTATTGGCAACGGTAAATTGCAGCGCGATGGAGTTTGACTCGTTAGTGCCGTTGTTTGCACCTGGTCCAATATCCACGGGAGTTGTATCGACGGTAGTAACGGTCAAATCCAGAATTCGGTCTACCGCAAAAGTAGTGAACGTGCCGTTTGCCGCACCAGGCGTGCTGTTACCAGCTCCCGGCGCACTTCGGACGACGTCTTGATTTACGCCACCGACCTGAAAGTTAAGAACTGCTATGTTTTCTACATTTGTGCCTGCTGCGGTGCCGACAGCGAAGGATACGCTGCTTAGCCCCATCAGGATGAGTCCGGACGTAATAAGCCCGATTGTTTTAGTTAGCCGCTTCATTTTATAAGACCTCGTTAGAGTACTGCTTTAATTAAAGTAATCTTGCTTTGAAACTCACTTGTCCGGATTCACCGGGAGCAAGTTCACCATCAAAAACCCACTGTATTTCCTTATATTCTTCTGGCCGTGCTGTGCGCTCGACGCCATCGTTATCGACAACAACAAGACGGTCGGGTGACGCAAAAGTGCTGCCATCTACGGAGTAGTTAACAACCGTGCTTTCACCGCGTGCGCTGAACGGGGTATAAACCATATTTTCTGGCACTGGATTGTTGACTAGAATTTCGTCTGCCGTTTCTTCACCGATATTGGTAAAGGTCGAAGTGAAGACCACGACTTCGCCCGGCTTAACAAGATCTGCATCTCTGAGCTCGGTCGTAACGGCACCGGTGCTTTCATCGCGAACAGTGACTTCTACCTGCGCCTTGTTTTGAAAGTTCAACTGCCCTTGCGCGAAGGCGCTAGTGGCGGCAGCCAAAAGTGCGAATAGAGTAAATATGTGTTTTGTAGTCATGGTTTCCTATGCCTCTTGTTAATTCGTTTTACTAATTGATAGTGACGGTTATATCGATAGTGTGAGTGGTGCCATCGGCAACAGTCGCTAAATCTACTGTCACGGTGTTGGCGCTGGTTACATTGAAATCTGCTTGGTCATCTCCCGATGCGTCGGTCATATCTGCGCCATCAAGATCGATAGATCCTGGTACGTAGGTGGTGTCCGCCGGTATAAGATCGGTAATAACTAAGGTGTCCGCTGGGCCGCCACTGACATTGAGTTCTATGCGATAGACAACTGTGGCTCCCGGTAAGAACTGATTGCCACCAAAGGTATCGGTGACGCTCAGCACTGTTTTCGTCAGGGAGACGTCAACAGTGCTGATTTCGTATATGGCGGTCGCTACCGCTGTGGCTTGTGTAGAGCCTACGATGGCGTCGGTGCCGGAATCGCCCAGTCCCGTCAAAATGGTTCCGGTAGCAGCGCCAGCTGCGCCAGCAGTGTTAGATGCAGAGGTGAGATCTAAAAACCCTTCGTCGCCTTGAACCAAAGATGCTGGTATATCGGCTGCAACAAATACCGTAATTGCTGTTTCGGGTGGGATAGTGGTTGAGGTGATGAACAGGTCATCTTCAATATCAAAGACGCCTTGCGTGCCATTCACTGGGTCGTCGATAAAAATTTCTACCGTACCTGGAAGAACAAAGTCGAATTGATCTGCGGCGCTGCTGTTGGCTACGGTAAGAACAAAGTCTTCGATACCGTTACCGATATTGGCAACTTCAAACTGGCTAACGGCATCTACCTCTGGTGTGTCAGCAAATATATTTGTGCTGTCTACCCAGGTGACGGTGACATCAATGATTTCTTGCACAGTGAAAGACGCGCTCGCCGCGCGCGTGTTCGGCTGGCCCGCAATAGAGAATGAAGCGATGGCTTCATTGTTGATAATTGTTCCAGCGGTAGTTGCCTGCGCCAGTGCATTCGAGGCCATAAACGAGCATGTCAGTATTATTCCGACAGTCGCAGCCAAGCACTTTAGGTAAAGCTTTACCCTGATCATTTTTGTCTTAATCAATGTGTTTTCTTACTTATATCTACATCTATATATTTAGTTTTCAATTCATGAACATTAAAACTTTATGAGGTGAACAGATTTATTTAACCCATCAATTTTCGATTGATTTGTTGGCCTATACAAAGTGTTTCGGAAGTGTCTGCAATAGTTGTGATTGCTCTCACGTTTGGGGCGGTAATGAGGCCGTTTTTTCGAAGGGACGAGTCTATTTGTTTACAAGAATTGTCACTTTTTGATCGTTTTTCATTCTAGATTTGGAGAAAAGATTTCATCAGAAGTGATTGTTTATAAAGAATTTGTGATCTGCGTCACATTTTGATTTGGTGACTTATCTGTGTGTTGAGCTATCTAAACATAGATTTCAGGTAGGTGTGAATTGAAGCGGCGTTTCTGTTTCAGCGTTATGCTGAATTAAGGGCAAATAGATGCCGATGAAACCAGAATTCCGCAGGCTATTTTTTTATTTTTTCTTAAAGCTTACTGGTCGGGATAGGCGGCAGATGTGTCTTCTTGAAAGACGTTTCGTGTGCTCAAATGTGCTGGTAGGAATTAGCTTGATTGGTCGGTGAATATGCACCGAAAAAATCATTTCGGTATGGTTTCGTGTTGATCAAAAGTGCTCGGAGAGTTTTTTACAGGCACTAAACGCAAAAATGTCTAGCTATCTTTTTACGCCAAGTTGTCGCGGGATGCTTCGTATTTTTCCTTCTGCTTCTGCGGTTTGTATTGCGGTCTTAATGGCACCGATGATGGCGCTCGTTGCAAAAGAGGGCTCGAACCTGAGTGACGAAATGAGACAGACTGTCCGTTCCATCGGGGGATCTATAATTCTTCGCGCAGTCACCATCTTATTAGCGACTTGATCGTAGACAAGATCCCAAGAAGAAATAGTATTGGCTAGGCCCGCCTGTGCGATCTTCACACTGGCATGTGCAGACTGGAAATCCTGCGTAAAGTTAAAGCTCAAGTTATTATCAAAGGCATACTTCTCGATAGTTTGCCGCATCGAAAAAGTTCCAGGGCTACAGGCAATAGTGCTGCCATTTAATGCACTGGAATCGATTTCGAGCTGACCATCGAGACTAGAATCATAAGCGCTTACGAAATACAGATTCTCTGTATAGAGCTGCTCACATTTTTGATCCATCTTTTCAGTGACGTCGTAGCCAATCATTAGATCAATCAAATTATCATCATAGAGTCGTTCCAATATGGTCGTGCTGCCTTCCGAAACTTGCAGGTCAATCCCGGGAAACTTCTCGAGGAGCAGCTTGCAAAGTGGTGCTGCAAGCGCGTTACTCATTCCGACGGGAATACCAAGATTAACGCCGCCAGTAGGACTCTCTTCTGTGCCCTTAACTTGTGCGCTTACGTCATCTAGTTGCCGCAGTAGAGAGTGAGCAGATTTTAAAAACTGTTCACCCGCGTAGGTCATTTGAACACCGCGTCGATTTTTGTGGAGGAGCGTGGTTCCGAGGTTGTCTTCCAGATTCTTGATGCTCATGCTTAGCGCGGCAGGACTAATGTGAATTTTTTCACTGGCTTTGCGCAGATTTCCGGCTTCCGCCGCTGCGATAAAGTGCCGTAGCTGTCGAATTTCCAACCCATACTCCTCAAAGATCTAAATAATTTCGCTGCATACAGAGCAACAAAACATGTTGTTAAGTAATAGTATGCCTTTAGGGGCGGAATATATAGTTTTTCTTAATTATATTGTGACAAGGTAAAATTGCATTTACCGCTGTGTTCTATGATCCAGCGCATCGAGTGGTAAGAGCCTGTAGGGAAAGTGATAGCTTTGTTATTCCCTCAGAGTATTTTCAATCGCAGGGTTGATGGTTTTTGGAATCAAAATAGTTTGTTGAAACGTTCATCCAGCGCAGATTGAAGTTTGGTTTCCGCGCCGGCTACACAAAGCCATTGAACCTTTCGCTCAGTTATTTCTGCTTTGGTATCGCCAACGCCAGTCCCTAGTCCTTGAGTTTGCATTCGATCAAATTGAATTTTCATGCGTTGCTGGCGATCCTCGTCCGGGCTAGGCTTTTCCATGAGAATCTCGAGTTCAATACACAGTGTTTTGCGTTGCTCGCCAGCGACAGTTTTGTCAGTGTCGAGTGCTGCGGCAAGGCGCTGTTCGAATAGCTTGTGTGTTTTTCGGTCGCGGATCTCAATGTCATTAATTTCGGATCGAAGTTGATCTATTCGCTCGTGGTCATCGGATCCTGCGAGCGCTTCTAGCTCAGTGCACAGACGTGCTTTCTCAATCAGTGACTGCATTTCCTCTTTGTCGGACGCGTCCAACATTCGATCCCGCGATTTACTATAGGCATCGCAGGCTCGTTGATAATCTCTTTCTAAGTTGTCTACTAACTTTTCCGGCAGACCCTTTTTGAGCGCAGGTAGGTTTTCGTATTCGGTTTGCAACTGTTTGAAAAGATGATCTGATTCGGCCAGATCACGGGCATCTTTAGCGAGCGCACGAATGCGTTTTACGATTGAATTGTAGCCATCTAATTGTGCTTTTTCTTCGTTGTTTTTTTCTTGGCGCACCCCCTGTATCTTTTCGTAAATGCCGTCAGTAACGGATTTGAATTCTCCCCAAGCAGCCTGATCATCTTTGCGTCGTGTTACACCAATCTGCTTCCAGCGAGTTTGCATGAGTTGCAGCTGGGTGAGGGACTCTTCTTTAATATCTGATTCGGCGAAGACTTTCGCTTGGTCAATTAATGCATGCTTAAGTTCAATGTTGGCGTCATATACGAGACTAAGTTTTGAGTTTATCTCGCTGCGAATATGCGAGAAGCGCTTCCACTGCTTTTGTCCTGGCCCTTGCTCGACATCCTTAATTTTTTTCCAGTCATTCATCAGGCTGCGCATTTTTACTTCAATGTTTTTGTAATCGGGTTGGTTGTCCCAATCGGTCTCATCAAGAAGATTCTGAGTGCGAGTAACGAGCTGTTCTCGCTCTGCTAAGTTAGCTTTACGAGCGGAACGCCGTTCTGAGAAAAAGGTGGTACAGGGAGCGTAGGCATTATCGCCTGCTTCTTTAAAGCGCTCCCAATATTTTTCGGACGCATCCGAATGCCCTAGTGCTTTCCACTGTTGCTGTAATGTTTGAATCTCTTTTGATAGCTGCTCCGGGTGGAGTGTTGAGCCCACTAAGGCTTCCATTCCATGGCAAAGTTCGATGTACTTTGGTTCGGTCGCGAAATCTTTCCAGTCACCCATCTTATTGATCACTTCACTGGCTTTTTCGATGCGACTATCTAAAGCAGATTTATCTTTGCCAGAATATGCTAACGCTGACTTCGTTATCGAGCCCAACTCGCGTTTTGCTCGGCCAATCTCACCTCGCTTCGTCGCGCCTAAAATGCGATTAATACGTTTATGCAGTTTGTCTAATGTGTCTTGCTTTTCCTTGTTATATTTTTTGATTTTTGTACTAATTTCATCTAACTCAGATTGGACCTCACTTGCGGCGTTTAACAGTGGATAGGTGCTCGGCCACTTTAACGCCGATAGTGCGTGTTTCAATTCAGTGGTTTCTGTCTGAATATTCTGATCGTTAGTGCTTTGCTTGGACTTGTTCTCGATCTCTGTCCCAGCTTCTTCAGTCTCTTTTCCGGGCTGTTGCTCTTGCAGCTGGGTGGCGCCTATAGCCTGCAATTTACTTGTGAAGTTGATTAGCGATGCCAACGCCTTTTTGGCTTTGGTAAATTGATCAGCAATATTAAGGTTGGCCGGCACTGTTTCTAGATGAGTGTCCCATGCCTTTTGGTCTTGACTAAGTCGGTCGGCTAGCTTTTGATCGTTCGAAATTAAGTCAGCCTTTGAGTAGCTTGCCAGCTCATGGCAAAACGCTTGTAGATTTTCAGCTAATTCTTCTTGGGATGACTGAGTAGCCGTTATCTTCTCTTGTTGCTTGAACTTAATCGATACCAGATCGAACGCGCTCTGATAGCGCGCCTGCATCTCGTCTTCTGGTGTGAACGCCATGGAGTCCCATTGATTCCGGTAAACAAGATACTTGCGCCCGTATTCAGCTTGCCATTCCTCCTTTGAGGCGAGATGCTCCATTTTGCTACAAAGGTCTTCAGTATGAAGGCGGTTTTCGGTTTCTTGTTTTTGCTGATCACGAAGCACATCGATTTTGGATTTGATGATGCGCTCTGCGTTTTTGTCTTTACCTTGGAGTTCTTTGCGTGCTTGCTCGAGTAATTCGAGTGTTTCAAAACGCTCGGCAATAAGTTTCCGCGTTTCTGAATATTCGACTTCACCTAAAATTTGGAGCAACTCCGACTCCGATAACTTTGAGGCTATGTCGTTGCGTATTTCTGCAAAAGGACAGAGTTTTACTACCCAAGGTAGCGCTTTAGTTTCTTTAGATATTAATGTTCGGTAGGCGGCTTCGTTGATTTGATCGTTGTCACCGTTCGTATTAGAAAGAATCGCTTTTGCATGTTGACGCGTTTTTTCGTCGGAGTGGGAAGAGAAAGCCGAAAACAACGGCTGAATAGGCAGTTTCTCTAGCGCTGCTTTGCGTACGTTTAGTTCGGCGTCGTCTTTTGCCAAACTTTCTAATGTCGCGCAGTCTTCTTGCACACTTGGATCTAGCCTGCTTATTGCCTCTAGTCGTTTTGCTGCAGATGAGCTCTGCCACGCTGGTTTAAATAACCCATCTAACATGGTATTTGATTCCAGTTTTCCCCGAAGGTTTGGTATTTGTTTTCGCTTTCGCGCCATTCTGTTGGAATTAAGATTGAAGTCAATTAGCGCTGGGAAATATATCGCGTTTTGCAGTATCAGGAACTATCTGAATACGTTGTTCCGCCCGAATGGGGCGATTGCGGGCTGAAGGTGGTTGGTGGCATCCCCGATACGACATTCTCGTTGGTTCAGTTAGGGCAAGAAAGCGCCGACTAATTGTCAGGGTGCTTAAAACATCGAAAACACGGATATAAAAAAAGCCCACCCGTTGGGTGAGCTTTGTTTAAATGGCGCGCTTGGGAGGATTCGAACCTCCGACCGCTCGGTTCGTAGCCGAGTACTCTATCCAGCTGAGCTACAAGCGCATATGCTGTTTTCTGCTACCGCCAATGGGTTGCGAGAAAGGCGCGCTACTATAGGCAAGCAGGGTAGGTGAGTCAAGACTGGCTATGGTTGCTGATGGTAGAATACTCGTTGGTTTTTGGAGTTTTTTTCTGATGGTTGAGCAAGCTGTTTTTGAGTTAATTAATGCGCGTTTCCTTCCTGTACATATTGAGCTGGTGAACGAAAGTCATATGCATTCGGTACCGCCTAATTCCGAAACGCACTTTAAGTTGGTGTTGGTTGCACAAGAGTTTGAGGGTTTGAATAAAGTGAAACGCCATCAGGCTGTATATAGTGCGCTTAGTGAGTATATGAGTAATCCCATTCACGCCTTAGCGTTGCATACCTATAGCCCAGAAGAGTGGGCCAAGAGCAATACAGTGGCTGATTCACCTAATTGTATGGGCGGTAGTAAATCTGGTTAGCACTGACGTAACTATCAATTAACACTGAGGCAGCTCTCAATTAAAGCGAATCAAAAAATGCGGGCACAATCTCTGACGCCGCGCCATAGTGAGTTTCATCAAAACCGCTAGCAGTGGCGCTAGGTTCTAGGTTTAACTCAACGGTTTTTGCGCCGTACATTTTCGCTGTTTCTTTAAAACCCGCTGCAGGGTAAACCGTGCCAGATGTGCCAATGGATACGAACAAACTGCATTGCGCAAGGAGAGTTTCGATGAGTTCCATGTGTAATGGCATTTCACCAAACCAAACGATGTTTGGTCTAAGGTTTCCTGGAACACCACAGCATTCGCAAAGATCATTAGGCTCGATAACGGATTCGCACAGAGAGACATTGCCTGAGTCTTTGCAGCGTTTTTGCAGAAGTTCTCCATGCATGTGGATAACGTTTTTTGAATCCGCTCGCTCGTGCAAGTTGTCGACGTTTTGAGTGACGATGTTGAATGTACCATTCCAACGTTTTGAAAACTCGGCGAGTGCTAGATGTGCTTTGTTGGGTTGCAATTCAGGATCCATCAGTTGCGCACGTCGCATGTTGTAAAACCGATGTACCAGTTTTGCATCGCGTCTAAAGGCCTCAGGCGTGGCGACATCTTCGATACGGTGATCTTCCCAAAGCCCGTCGTTGTCGCGAAAGGTGCGCAACCCAGATTCTGCTGACACACCAGCACCCGTTAAAACCACAATAGCTTCGCCTGAATCTACAATCATTGATTTATCGACACTTTTGGGGCGGAATTTTGCATTCTAAGTTAGACTCCATAGAATAGAATTGTAGTTTGAACTTGTAAATTTCATAGCGGTGATTTTTGAGGCATGTGTCTGAAACCAGATGTCTTGCTGCTTTGGCTTAAGGACATAATATGCTCGATACTCGGCCGTTGTTGCTACCAACGACGTTTCCTCAGGTTAAACGATCTAAGCTTGATATTCTTCAGGTCAATCTGGGATATCTCTGCAACCTTAGTTGCACACACTGTCATGTGAATGCTGGTCCTACTCGCACTGAACTTATGTCTGCTGAAAACGTTGATCTGGTGGTGGAGTATCTAAAGTTTAGTGATGCAAAAATACTGGATGTCACAGGTGGTGCGCCAGAGATGAATCCAGAGTTTAAGCGTTTGGTCGAGCGGGTATCCGAATATGATGTTGAGGTGATTGATCGTTGCAATTTGACGATTCTAGAAGAGCCCGGTTATGAAGATTTGGCTGAGTTTTTGGCTAAGCACAAAGTCACAGTGGTGGCGTCTTTGCCATGTTACAGCGAACAAAATGTTCGCGAACAGCGTGGGAAAGGAGTATTTGAGCAGAGTATTAAAGGGCTGAAGCGATTGAATGAGCAGGGCTATGGTCGTTCGCCAGAGCTTCAGTTGGACCTCGTATACAATCCTAATGGTGCATTTTTACCGCCGCCGCAGGATATGCTCGAAGCCGAGTACAAACGAACCCTCTGGGATGAACATAAAATCGAGTTCAATAGTCTTTTGACGATCACGAATATGCCGATAAAACGGTTTGGTGGAGCGTTGCTTGCCAAGGGTGAGTATGACAACTATATGAACCTGCTGCGTGATAGTTATGCAAAGGAGAATCTCCAGACACTCATGTGCAGAAATACACTGAGTGTGGATTGGCAAGGCTATATTTACGACTGTGATTTTAATCAAATGCTAAACATGCCCATCGAGGGCACTGATAGCAAAGCGAAGACAGCAAATAGTTCTGAGCTTATTGCCTCTGATAATGTTCAGCTGCATCTGCGGGATCTATTTTCCATGCAAATTGAAGGCCATGATATTGCCGTAGGTGAGCACTGCTATGGTTGCACAGCTGGTCAAGGTAGTAGCTGTGGCGGTGCTTTGGGTTAACTGATCATTTAATTTGATCTAAATGAAGCCCGGTATCGAACTTTCAATTATTGTTCCGGTTCTGAACGAAGAAGGATTGGTTCAAAAGAGTCTGGCAAGAGTACGTGAAGTCGCACCCAGCGCTGAGTTGATTGTCGTGGATGGTGGTAGCAGCGATTCCACGCCAGATATGGCTGTCAACTATGCAGACACATTGCTTACAGCCTCTAGAGGCCGATCTTATCAGATGAACGCAGGGGCCAAAGCAGCATCTGGCAAATACCTTCTTTTCCTTCATGCAGATACCTATCTACCAAAGAACTTTGAACCCGCGTTGCGTTCTTGGGCAGGAACGGCACCTATGTGGGGAAACTTTTATTTGCGTTTGACTGGTTCGGCTTCTATTTTCCGCCTTATTGAGAGGATGATTAATCTGCGCACCAAGATTATCGGTTGTGTGACTGGTGATCAGTGCCAGATTGTTCGAGCTGACGTCTTTCGTGATATAGGCGGCTTTCCCGATATTCCGCTGTTGGAAGATGTAGCGCTTTCAAAATGTTTGGGGCGCCTTATGCCACCAAAATTGATAGCGGCCGACGTTGTTTCATCAAGCCGTAGATGGGAAGAAAGAGGTATTTTCAGAACCATCCTTTTAATGTGGGCGCTGCGCTTGGCCTATTCAGTTGGTATTCCTCCGCGCTTTTTCTCTAAATCCTATCGGCCTTACTCTTGAGCGGCAGAATTCTGATATTCGCGCGAACGCCAGAACTGGGAAAGGTTAAAACGCGCTTGCAGCCGGTTCTTGGAGAAGAGGGTTGCTATCAATTGCATTCCCAGTTGGTCAGTTCAGTCGTTCGAACGGCTGTTCAATCTGAAGTAGCTCCTGTCGATGTTTGGCATACGGGGAATGCTGAGCATGTGCTCTGGCGATCACTTGTATCAGAGTTTCCTATTAGTCTTAATGAACAGAACGGAGACGAGCTGGGTGAAAGAATGTTAAACGCAGCGTCTACTGCGTTGATGCATCCTGAGCCTAGTGACTGGTTGATTTTGATAGGGTCAGATTGCCCAGAAATAGATAGAAGTTACCTTTCAAAAGCGATGCAAATACTTGATTCTGGAAAAGAATTAGTTATTGGTCCGGCCTTGGATGGTGGTTACGTACTTCTGGGTTTTCGCCGAATCAATGCATTTCTTTTCCATGATATTCCTTGGGGAACAGGCCAAGTTTTGGTGCGTACACTAGCTATTGCGGAACAAAATGCTTGCCCAGTGCAGCTACTAAAACCTCTCAGAGATATCGATACCGCCGATGATTTGCCCTTCTATGATGGTGAAATATTGTCGACTAATTCCGTTTTCACACCCCCCAATAATTAAAAACCGTAACTAGTACGCAAAATCGTTTTTTGGGTCATTGACCACCCCTGTTGCTAGCGATAATTTGGCAATCAGGTGGTGCGAGATATGGCCTGTTTCATTACCGCACGAGCCCATTTGTATTTACTTTTTGAAATGCTGGCACATGAGCGATTTGCTCTTCGTTGCTGTCTTAAGAATAACGACCTTATATTTTGGGGTGACTTATGAATGATGAAATTATCGATTTTGAAGAAGGTGTCGGTGGCGAAGTTGAAGAATTAGTTGAAGAGCAGAAAATTGCTAAGAAATTATCCACTTGCGATGGTCGCCAGCGAGTAGAAGAAAAATTGGAAGAGCTAGCCGTAATGCGTTTGCATGAGGAATACGATTTCTACTAGCGTTTAGACTATGCCTTGCTCGTAATTGAGCATGGCATGTTTTTCAGGGCTTTTTGCAGCTATAATCGCGCTGCATTAGTACTTTAGTTAATCTAAATGATTCCTGAATTAGGCCTTTTTGCGATTATCCTCGCGCTTTGCTTTTCTTTACTACAAATGGCTTTGCCCCTCTGGGGCGTCGCAAAAGCTGACCAGTTTTCCATGCGTATGGCGGTGCCTTTGGCATCGCTCGTATTTTTCTTGCTACTTACCAGCTTTGCATTGCTGATATGGACATTCCTCGAGGACGACTTTTCTGTCGCCTACGCAGCAAGAAATTCGAACTCCCTGCTTCCTTGGTATTACAAAATCTCTGCGGTTTGGGGTGCTCATGAGGGTTCTATGCTGCTCTGGGTGCTGGTTTTGGCTGGATGGAGCTTCGCTGTCGCTATGCGCAGTGGGAATTTGCCAGTTGAACTGAGAGCCATTGTGCTTTCTATTCAAGCTGCGCTGATGATCGGGTTTCTACTTTTTATTCTTTATACATCCAGTCCTTTTTTACGGCTTTTGCCTTTTCCTCAACCCGAAGGCGCTGACCTTAATCCATTGCTGCAAGACTTTGGTCTCATTGTCCATCCACCTATGCTTTATATGGGGTATGTCGGATTTTCTGTTGCTTTTAGTTTTGCCATCGCGGCACTTATTTTGGGCCGATTGGATGCAGATCTTGCTCGATGGGTTCGTCCTTGGACTAACGCAGCTTGGGCTTTTCTCACGGTTGGTATCGCACTGGGGAGCTGGTGGGCATACTACGAATTGGGCTGGGGTGGCTGGTGGTTTTGGGATCCTGTGGAAAATGCTTCACTGATGCCTTGGCTATTAGGAACCGCATTGGTTCACAGCCTCGCGGTTTCAGAGAAGCGCGATATGTTTAAGCGCTGGACGCTATTGCTGTCGCTTGGTGCCTTTAGTTTAAGTTTGCTCGGTGCATTTCTCGTGCGGTCCGGTGTACTTACATCTGTTCACGCGTTTGCTTCTGACCCTGAACGTGGACTATTTATTCTAGCCTTCCTGACCATTGTTGTCGGTGGTTCATTGTTCCTCTACGCCACGCGACTTAGGCATATGCAACCCAGCGGTGGTTTTGAAGTGGTTTCCAGAGAGACGGGACTACTGGTTAATAACGTCCTGTTCGCCTTAATGGCGGCGGTCGTTTTGCTGGGTACGTTGTATCCGTTGGTGATTGATATGCTCAATCTAGGTTCTGTTTCGGTTGGACCGCCATACTTTAATTTGTTTGCAGCTCTGGTCTTTTCTCCATTGATACTGATTTTGGCGCCGGGTCAAAATTTCCGCTGGAAGCGCGACAGTGTTCAAGAAATCAAAAAGAAGATGACTATCCCTGGTGTTGCCGCATTGATTGCCTCGGTTCTGATCAGCTTTTTGCTGACTTCTGGTTTTTCAGTACTTATTTTTTTCGGCAGTCTTTTGGCTCTTTGGATACTGGGTCATCAGTTTCAGGATATTAAAAACCAGGTACGGAACGCACCCAGTTTTCTTGGTGGTTTAAAGCGATTGAAATTTGCCTACTGGGGTATGCAATTGGCGCATTTAGGTGTCGCAGTATTGCTTGTCGGTGTTACATTTACTGTGGCACTCAGTGTACAAAAGGATGTGCGAATGGAAGCGGGCGATGAATTTGAAGTCAATGGTTATTTATTTAGTTTGGATCAGTATCACCGTGTGATGGGGCCGAACTACGTGGCGGAAGAAGGGATTATGTCGATCACCAGAGATGGCGCGCATATCGCCGATATATTCCCGCAAAAACGAACCTATTTGGCTGGCGGTCAAACAATGACTGAGGCAGGAATAGTGGGCAATTTATGGCGAGACCTCTATGTTTCGATGGGAGAGCCACTTGAAGACGGTGCTTGGTCGATTAGGTTGTATGTGAAGCCCTTTGTTCGATGGGTTTGGTACGGGGCAGCATTAATGGCAATAGGCGCGGTTGTTTCTGTTTTCGATCGTCGCTATCGATCTAAACCAAAGCAAGAAGAATTAACTGCGAATTTTGCTCCGATAGAAGCTTAATACGATGAGTCGGTTTGTCCTTTATCTTCCGTTGGTTCTTTTTGCGGTGCTGGCGAGTTTCTTTTTCTATGCGCTGGAAGTTCGTAAAGAACGGCCAAATGACGAGCTTGCCTCGGTGCTTATCGATCAGCCATTCCCAAGTTTCGAACTTGATTCCCTACAAGGTGATGCTCTGAGCGTATCGGCAGTGGCAAATGGTGAAGTTACCTTGGTAAATATCTGGGCTTCTTGGTGCCCTTCATGTGTTTATGAACACCCATTTCTTGCCGGTCTGTCCGAAAAAGGCGTTCGTGTTGTTGGGCTGAATTACAAAGATACACGGGAAAATGCTAAGCGCTGGTTAGGCCAATTTGGCGATTTTTATGATTTCCATATTTTTGATCCAGATGGTCGGCTCGGTATTGATCTAGGTGTGTATGGTGCACCTGAGACCTATCTGCTTGATGCGGATGGGGTCATTCGATACAAAAGAGTAGGGGTGGTCGATGAGCGAGTTTGGGGCGAGATTCAACCGCTTTATCAGCAACTCGTCTCTGAAGCAGGCAAATAGTGCAGGGGTGGGAATGAGCAAGCGCAATTATATAGTAGCTGTTATGACACTGTTCTTATGGGTGGTATCAGCCTATGCGGTTGTTGAGCTAGAGCCGCTGTCTACTGAGGTGCTGCAAAAACGCTACAACGGGCTAATTGAAGAATTGCGTTGTCCAAAGTGTCAAAATCAGAATTTGGCAGGGTCAGATTCTGTCATCGCTCAGGATTTACGCCGAGAGGTGAGAGTGATGTTGGAAGCGGGCCGAACCGACACTGAGATCAAAGATTTTTTAGTCGCTCGATATGGTGATTTTGTTCTCTATCGGCCTCCGGTATCGGGTGTGACGCTATGGGTGTGGTTAGTCCCTGTTTTTTTGCTTGTTATTGGAATTGTAGTCGCAGTGTTTGCTGTTAGAGCGGCCAGCGCTGGTGTTGATGAAGGCGAAGTAGTGGATGAAGACAGGCCCGGAGCGGTGTAATGAATTTTTGGTTGGCAGTTTTAGGTATGTTATTTCTCAGCCTAGGGGCGATCTTGGTGTTTTCTCTCCGAGTTAATGGTCAGTCCGATTCTAAGCCGAAATATTTTTGGGCAGTGCTGGGGCTTGTTTGTTTTGTTAGTTTATTTTTGTACCAGCAATTAGGTGCAGAGAAAGAACTGGGTATACAAGCGAAGATGACGAGTTTGGCTGAGGAGGCAGCTGCTAATCCAGAAGCCTCTCGAGCAAAGACGATAGAATTGGTGCGTGAGTTTGAATCGGCCACACGGGCCTATCCGGAAAAGCCAGAATATTGGTATCTTCTTGGAACGCAACAGACCGCGCTGGCGCGTCATCCAGAGGCGGCTGAATCTTATGCTCGAGCATACGCACTCGCACCTGGGGATGTCAGTCTTCTCGCAAGGCAAACGGAAGCCGAGTTTCTTGCTGCTGAATATAATCTGACAGACACGGTGAGATCGCTGATTGATCAGGTTCTTGAAAAAGCACCGAATCAGCCAACAATAATGGGCATTCTTGGGATCATGTCTTATCGAACAGGACAGTTTGATAGCGCAGTTCAGTTTTGGGAGCGTGCCCTTATCGGCTTGCCCGCAAATTCTCCGGATGCTCAGGCCATGCGTGCGACCATTGCTCAGGCCCAAGCTCAGAACCAGGCTCAGTCAGGCTCGACGTCTGTCGCTGCGAGTCCTGCGCAGGGAGGTGTTGAAGAGACATCGTCGGAAGGTATTCGTGTCAATGTTGCTTTGGCTGATGGTATTTCAGTGCCGCCAGCGACCACATTATTTGTTTTTATTCGCCAAGCCGGTGGGCCACCAATGCCGATAGTGGTAGAGAGAACAACAGTAGGCACATTGCCCACCGAGTTTTATATGGACGATTCTAGCGTGATGATTCCGGGGCAGAGCTTGGCTAATTTTCCTAGCCTTGAGATTGTGGCACGTGTCAGTTTTAGTGGTCAGCCGACGGCGCAATCAGGTGATTATGAAGTTGTCTACGGACCGATTACGCTTGCAGAGATTGAAGCGCCTATTGATTTGACGATAGCTGATCAGTTACCTTAAATTTTTCTGTTAGAAGGTCTCCAGAATTGCTGCCGATCTTTGGGTAATTCTGTACAATCTTGCGTTTTAACATCTTTCATTAGGCGAGGTTTTTTTGCGTCTCAAGTGCATCAAACTTGCTGGATTTAAGTCTTTCGTTGATCCGACTCTAGCGAATTTTCCGTCGAACATGGCTGGGGTGGTTGGCCCCAATGGCTGTGGTAAGTCCAATGTTATCGATGCGGTGCGCTGGGTGATGGGTGAATCCTCTGCGAAACAGCTACGCGGCGACTCCATGACAGATGTTATCTTCAATGGATCAGGTGGCCGAAAACCAGTTAACCAAGCGTCTATTGAGTTGGTGTTTGATAACAGTAGTGGCCGCATAACTGGCGAATATGCTAGTTACAATGAAATCTCTGTGCGTCGCCGTGTAACTCGCGACGGCCAATCCGACTATTTTCTTAACAGTAGCAAGTGTCGCCGTCGCGACATCATGGATATATTCCTTGGTACTGGACTTGGCCCTCGTAGCTATTCCATTATCGAACAGGGAATGATTTCGAATCTTATTACCGCCAAGCCAGAAGATCTTCGGGTCTATCTCGAAGAAGCTGCGGGGATATCGAAGTATAAAGAACGCCGGCGTGAAACGGAAAATCGCATAAAACGAACGCAAGAAAACCTGGAACGTTTGACAGATTTGCGTGAAGAACTAGAGCGTCAGCTCCAGCGGTTACAGCGTCAATCGGTCGCAGCTGAAAAGTATCGAGAGTTCAAAGCTCAGGAGCGCGATCTTAAAACTCAGCTATTAGCTTTACGTTGGCAGGCGTTGGATACCGAAGTTCAGAATCGTCAACAGCAAATATCTGATGCTGAGCTGAATGTGGAAAAGGCGGTGCTTGCCGAGCTTGAAAGTACTACTGAAATCGAGAAGGTTCGTGAGTTGCTCACTGGCGCCACCGATGTCTTCAACAAAGTTCAGGCTGCGTATTATGAGGCGGGTGCTGAGATAGCGAGAATTGAGCAAGATATTCACCATCGCGAAGAGCGCCAGCGCCAACTAAAGGATGACATTGAGCAAACGGCGTTGTCCTACGCCGAAGCAGAGAAACATCACAAGGAAGATCTTGAAAGAGCGAATGCTTGGCAAGCGGAGATAGATGAGTTAGCCCGTCAGAAAGCGGATGCCGAAGCTGAAGCTTCTAATTCAGAAAGTGCTTTAGCCACAGCAGAAGAGAAGATGAATCAGTTGCAGCAGCAGTGGGAGGAGCTTCAGCAGACTGCTTCTGCCACCAAGCGTCAGGCGGATGTCCAGCAATCCACTATTCAGCATCTGGAACAGTCACTTAAGGTGCTTTCCGAGCGACGTGAGCGCTTGTCAGGGCAGGGAACGAGTGAAGATGGTTTGGCAAAGCTTGTTGAAGAGTCGAAGACACTGGCCATCGCACAAACCGGTTTGCAAACGAAGGTGGATAGCCAGCAAGGCCAAGAGCAGGCTCAAGCCGATTTGGTCAGTGGTGCGCGAACCGCTTTAAATAGCTTGGCCACCGAGCTAGATGAAATTCGCAACAAGCTGCAAAACTCACGCGGCCGCATGGCGTCTTTAACGGCACTGCAAGAAGCAGCACTGGAAGATCGTGATGCGGCGAGCGAATCTTGGTTAGCTGAAAATGATATGGGCCAAGCGCCGCGGCTGGCAGAATCCGTTGATGTTGAAGCTGGATGGGAGAAAGCGGTAGAAACTGTTTTGGGGCAATCACTTAAAGCGGTTTGTGTCGATAAAATTGATGCACTGGCAAAGAAGATTGGCGCGTTTAAAGAGGGTCAGCTTGAGATAATCGAGCCGTCAGAAGGACCAGTCGACAACAAGTATCTTTCTTCAAAATTAAAATCCGGCACAGCGCAAGCGTTGGTGGCGAGTGTTTTAATTGCTAAGGATCTAAGCCAAGCTTTAAAACTTCGTGGAAGTCTAAAACCTGGTGAGTCTGTGGTGACTCAAGACGGTATCTGGATCGGTGCTAACTGGTGTCGGTTAAATTCCGGCAGCGTCACTGAATCTGGTGTTTTGGAGCGCAAATCAGATATCGAGGTGCTTGCGAAGGAAATTACCAGCCTTGAAAAACAAGAGCAAAGTAAACGAGAGCAGATCGAGGAGCAACAGTCGGAATTGGCTCGCAATGAGGAAAGTCAGCGTGCTCAAAGATCGGAATCGGCGTCGCTAGCAAGCGCTTTAGCGGATATGAAGGCGAATTACTCTGCCATTGAAGCAAAGAAAACTCAGCTTGAAAGTCAGTTAAAACACAACCTCGCCGAAATAGACTCAGCCACTAAACAGTATTCGGAGCAAGAAGCGGAATTAGCACAATCGCGGCAAGCGCTTGCAGAAGCATTGGATCTGATGGAGCAGCAGTCAAACACGATTCAAAACATGCAAACGCAAAGAGAAGAAGCGAAGCAGCAACTTTCTGAGGCGCGCAGCCAAAATCATCAATTCACTCAAAAGGTTCAGCAAATCGAATTTCGTTCGCAAACGGTTTCAACGCAGCTCGCCTCAGTCAAAGAGAGTATCGAACGATTGCGCGTGCAGATTGAGCGACTTGACACGCGCAGAGCCAATCTTGCGCAAACGGATGTGGAGCCTGAATTAGATCCTTTAGCAGGGCTACGCAAAGACTTAAATGATCGCCTTGAGAGTCGTCTCAGTGTTGAGAATGAAATGACGAAGGCCAGGGCAATGCTTCAAGGGAATGAGCACCAGCTTCGCCAGAATGAAGGTGCGCGACAGAAATTCCAACAGGAACTTGCGGAACAACGCGATTATCTGTCCAGCTGTCGCTTGCAGGCTCAAGAGGTTCTCACGCGACGTGAAACGATTATCGAACAGCTGGGCGAAGCTAAACCAGAAACTGTTCTGTCGGAGTTGTCTGAAGAGGCGACGGAACAATCTTGGCAGCAACAGTTAGAGAAAATTGAAAACCGTATTCAGCGTCTGGGTCCGATCAACCTTGCTGCGATTGATGAATATAAGACCGAATCTGAGCGTAAAGAATATCTCGATGCTCAGAATGAAGAGGTCGAACAGGCGCTGGAAACATTAAGAGAAGCTATTCGTAAAATTGACAAGGAAACACGCACTCGATTTAAAGAAACCTTCGACAAAGTGAATAGTGGCGTGAAAGAACTGTTCCCCAAGCTTTTTGGTGGTGGTCACGCGTACTTAGAACTGACTAGCGATGATTTTCTAGAGACAGGTGTGACAATCATGGCTCGCCCGCCGGGCAAACGAAATAGCACTATCCATTTACTGTCTGGCGGCGAAAAAGCGCTGACGGCTATTTCGCTTGTGTTTGCAATATTTCATCTCAATCCAGCGCCGTTTTGTATGCTGGATGAGGTTGATGCGCCGCTCGACGATGCTAACTGTGGTCGTTTTGTTGCGATGGTGAAAGAGATGTCCGAGAAGGTGCAATTCATCTTTATTACGCACAACAAAATTACTATGGAATTGGCGAACCAACTCATGGGTGTGACAATGCATGAGCCTGGCGTGTCTCGCTTGGTATCCGTTGATGTCGAGGAAGCCATTGAGCTGGCTGCGGTCTGAGGATTAAGCATTGGAGACAAGAGAGTGGATCATTATTCTGGGAGTCGTCATTGGGGTCATCATTTTGTTTTGGTTGGCCGCTCATTGGCGTAAGCGTCGCTATGATGAAATGTTCAATGACGCGTCCTCAAGTACAGAACCGGATGCTAACCAAGAAGAATTAGAATACGGCTCCGAGCTTCCTTCTGGTGGTGCGCGAACGGTCGGTTATCGAGATGAATCTGACCTTGTGCGAATGAATGTTGAAATACGACAGCGCGCTGATGAATTGAAACCGCGCTTGTCTTCTTTTGCTTCTAGACGAAGTGCACCGCAAACTTTTTTTTCCGGGTCTGCAGAACAAGAAACGGTTCAAGCGTCGGCGGGCATTGAACAGAAAACACAGCTGAATTTGCCAGAACGGTCTGTGCCGCTATTGCTGGATCCTTCTGATGAGCATAGCGAAGAAGGCAATGCGATTTTCCAACCAACAACTGTGGATGCTGATGTCGATGTTGATGATATCGAGCCTCAGAGAGATATATCTCCGACTGAAGTGCCTCAACAGCAGACGAAAGGGTCTGACAAGACTCATGAAAAGCCGAGACGTAAAGAAAAGCTTAAACTAAAGGAGAAGGGCAAGCGCAGCAGGGTCGAATCTAAACAAGCCGATAATAGTGAGCCAGCCGAAATTATTATGGTTAATCTTATGACCGTGCCTGATGCACCTTATAAAGGTGATTCCCTTTGGGGTGCGTTGAATGATCTGGGTATGCGCTTCGGAGATATGGATATCTTTCATTACTGCGGTGCGCAAGGAAATGAGACGTCTCAGTTTCGAATGGCAAATCTTCTAAACCCTGGCTTTTTTGATCTTGATAAATTTGATCAACTTCGCACTCATGCACTTTGCTTCTTTTTTGAGCTAGACGCAGAACAAGACAACATCGCTGTATATGAGTCCATGCTTTCCGTTATTAATCAGTTAAAGGATGAACTAGGCGGAGAAATACGTGATGACCAGCGCAGTGTGTTTACTGTTCAGACCAGTGAACATTGTCGCACTAGAATTAGAGATTTCCAGCGCCGCCGACTTGTTAATAGGGTTTAGCTTCAACTCGTGGCACCTAAACGCCCCATCGATTCTGCCGAAGAAATCCGTTCATTAAAGGACGAATTAAATGAGCATAACTACCATTATTATGTACTCGATGAACCTCGTATTCCTGATCAGGAATACGATCAAAAGTTACGTCGGCTGCAGGAGCTTGAAAACGAAAACCCGCACTTAAAAACAAGCGATTCGCCAACACAGCGAGTTGGCGCGCCGCCACTTGATGCTTTCCAGTCGGTAGAACATCGGTTACCGATGCTTTCTCTAGATAACGCCTTTGATGATCAAGAAGTGAATGACTTTGTGATTCGTGTATCTGATCGACTATCTATAAGTGAGACATTAGAGTTTGTTGCAGAGCCGAAATTGGATGGCGTGGCGGTTAGCGTGATCTACGAAAATGGTCAATTAGCTCAGGCCGCGACGCGCGGCGATGGCTACCGTGGCGAAGATATTACTGAGAACGTCAAAACCATCGACTCGGTGCCACTTAGCTTGCGTGGAAAGGGATACCCAGAAATCTTGGAAGTGCGAGGTGAGGTTTTTTTTCCGCAAAAAGATTTTGAAAAAATGAATGCTTTGGCAAGAGCGGGAGGAGAAAAAGTATTTGTGAATCCCAGGAATGCAGCCGCGGGAAGTATACGGCAGCTAGATTCTCGCCTAACTGCGCAACGCCCATTAAAGATGTATGCCTATAGTGTTGGATACACGAAAGGTGAATACGTGCCTGAGACGCATTACGAATCTCTGCAGCAACTTAAAGCCTGGGGCTGGCCGGTTAACACGCTGACGAAAAATGTACAGGGTGCTCAAGGATGCGCAGAATACTACACAAGTCTTGCTAAGCAGCGCGATCAGCTTGACTACGACATTGACGGTATCGTCTATAAGGTAAATAGCTTTGCTTATCAGTCTAGATTGGGTTTTGTTGCACGCGCGCCACGCTGGGCGATAGCGCGCAAGTTCCCTGCTCAGGAAGTAGTAACAACACTCCAAGACGTGGAGTTTCAAGTGGGTAGAACGGGCTCAATCACCCCAGTTGCGAGGCTAGAGCCGGTTTTCGTTGGCGGTGTGACGGTGAGCAACGCCACTCTCCACAACGCGGATGAGATAGAACGCTTGAATGTGCGTATTGGTCAGAGAGTTATTGTTCGGCGCGCAGGAGATGTTATTCCGCAGATTGCGCGTGTCGCTGATGAAAACACTGAGCTCGGTCATGTCATCGAATTCCCGAAAGATTGCCCAGAGTGCCACTCCGTACTTGAAAGACTGGAAGGCGAAACTGCGATACGTTGCACGGGTGGTCTCGTGTGCCCGGCGCAACGAAAGGAAGCGATTATTCACTATGCGTCTCGTAAGGCGATGGATATAGATGGACTCGGAACGAAACTGATTGAGCAATTGGTCGAGGCTGACATATTTGAAAGCATTGCAGATATATATGAATTGGATCTGGAACAGCTTTCAAACCTTGAACGCATGGGTAAAAAGTCGGCGGAAAATTTGATCAACGCTATCGAAGATTCTAAACAGACGACCTTATCGAGATTGATTTATTCACTGGGAATTCGAGAAGTAGGGGAGGCTACAGCGCTGGCCTTAGCGAAGCGCTATCACTCATTAGACAGGTTAATAAACTCAGATGAGACCGCATTGCTAGATGTGCCGGATGTGGGTCCCGTTGTCGCGCAGCACATCCTTGCGTTTTTTGCTGATGCAAGAAACCTCGATATGCTTGCCAGAATTCAGGCCGCGGGGGTGTGTTGGCCAGATGAAGAAGTGAATGCAGAGGCTCAGCCACTCGATGGTCAAACACTGGTGTTGACTGGAACTTTATCCTCAATGTCTCGGTCTGAAGCTAAAGAACGTTTGCAAAATTTGGGGGCCAGTGTTGTCGGGTCGGTTTCGGCTAAGACCGATCTTGTTATCGCTGGTCCTGGTGCTGGCTCTAAGCTTAAAAAAGCATCAGAGTTGGGAATCGATGTTATCGACGAAGATGGCCTCGCCGCATTGTTAGATCAGCATGAGAACTAAGTTTTCATTATTAGTATTTGTACTGATGCTGTTCCAAAGCTGTGCGTCGGCGCCGTCTAATCCACATAATTTATGTAGTATTTTTGCTGAGAAAAGAAGCTGGCTTGGCAGTTGGTATGAGGACGCCAAGAAGTCTGAAAGGCGGTGGGGATCACCTATTCCAGTAATGATGGCAATTATGTTTCAGGAATCCAGCTATATTGATGATGCCAGACCGCGGCGAGCACGTTTTTTAGGAATCCCACTATGGTGGAGAATTAGCAGTGCTTATGGTTATTCGCAGGCCAAGACTGACACTTGGCATTGGTATGAACGCAGCGTGGGTCGTAATGCTGATCGCGACGATTTTGACGATGCCATTGATTTTATCGGCTGGTATAACCGCCAAAGCTATGAACAAAATGGTATTGCACTCAATGATGCTTATGCGTTGTATCTCGCCTATCATGAGGGGCACGGCGGGTACCGTGCGGGGAGTTACAATAGTAAGCAATGGTTGCTTGACGTAGCTGCATCGGTGCGCGACCGAGCGAATACATATAGCCAACAGTTAAGTTCTTGTAAATAGACGGTCCACAGCCAATAAGTGATAGTCAACTATGTTTAGACGACGCGCCAAACCAAGAACCATAGTGCTCAACTCGCTCTTTGCGGTAGGCTGTATGGTGGCGTTTGGGATCTATGGTTGGGGCCTAGAGATATCAGAGTTTACCAAAGCTTTGCTGTTTATCGCTTTAGGGTTTCTTTCAATTATTATTCCAGCAGCGTTGCTGTTGGCCGTATGTAAACTCATAGCTTTGTTGTTCCGAAAAATTAGAGGTGAATAATGTTTAGATTTGTGGTCGTTTTCTTTGCGTCGGTGGTTTTGGGTTCATCGTTGGCAAAGGCGGAGTATGCAGAACAAATCGATATCCCTTTTGAACGGTTTACCCTAGACAATGGGTTGACTCTCTTGGTGCATGAAGACCACAAAGCACCGATCGTCTCCGTCAATATCTGGTATCACGTCGGCTCAAAAAATGAACACCCTGGTATCACCGGATTTGCACATTTATTTGAACATCTAATGTTCAATGGATCAGAAAACTATCAAGGAGAGTGGTTCTTGCCGCTGGAGAAAGCGGGTGGCACGGACCTCAATGGCACGACTTGGTTTGATCGCACTAATTATTTTCAGACGATACCCGTCCCCGCTTTGGATATGGTGCTCTGGATGGAATCTGATCGTATGGGGCATTTTCTTGGCGCGATTACTCAGGAAGGTCTCGATGAGCAGCGCGCGGTTGTCCAAAACGAAAAACGCCAAGGCGACAATCAGCCATACGGAGAGGCTAGCTATCTGCAGCTTAAGGGCATGTTTCCAGAAGGCCACCCCTATCGCTGGGACACAATTGGTTCACTCGAAGACTTGAACGCTGCCAGCTTGGATGATGTTAAGCGTTGGTTTGAGACTTATTACGGCGCGGCTAACGCTGTCTTAGTGATAGCAGGTGATGTTGACCCGCAAGAGGTTTTGCAAAAAGTGGAGCATTACTTTGGCGACATTGATGCAGGTCCAGCATTGAGTCGACCAGAACGTTGGATTGCGAAGCGCGACGAAGACAGTCGCGATGTTATGTACGACGAAGTATCGCAAGCTCGCATTACTAAATCGTGGAATACACCACCTGTTGGCGATGAAGATAGCACCTATCTAGATATTGCTGCCGAGGTATTGGCGGGTGGCAAAAATAGTCGTTTGTACAAGCGATTGGTTTATGAAGATCAGATAGCTGGCAGTGTCAGTGCGTATCAACTGTCTTTAGAAATTGCTGGAATGTTTCAGATTGAAGCCTACGTTAAGCCGGGTGTGGAGCTTGCAACCGTCGAGTCAGCAATAGAGGAAGAGCTAGCGGAATTTTTGCGCGGCGGCCCTACTCGCGATGAGCTTGAACGCATCAAAACAGCGTATTTTGCTGACACCATTCGTGGCCTTGAAAAAGTTGGGGGCTTTTCAGGTAAGTCGCAGCTCTTGGCGACCTATGAAACCTACCTAGGTGACGCATCTAGGTATAAACAAGATTTGGCATGGTTTGAAAACGCGGAATCCAACGCTGTGAGAGATGCCGCTCGAAATTGGTTGAGTAGTGGCGCCTATAACTTGGAGGTTCACCCTCAGCCTGATTATAAGGTGGCTTCTTCTGGTGCAGATCGCTCACAACTTCCAGACCCTGGCCCGGCACCAGAGCTTGTTTATCCTCAAATCGAACATTATGAGCTGGAAAATGGCATGCCGGTGTTGCAGGTTGTGCGCGGTGATTTACCCGTTTTGAGCATGGAGCTGCAATTTGATGCCGGTTATGCGTCAGATCCTCAAGATCGTCTTGGTGTGGCAGGCTTAGCGACCTCAATGTTGGATGAAGGAACAAAAAATTACGATGCGCTTGAATTTGCAGAAGCGGCAGAGTTAATAGGTGCAAACATTGGTGCCGGCTCTTCACTCGATACCACCAGCATTTATTTGTCTGCAATCAATCAGAACCTTGAAGAATCACTAGAGCTATTTGCAGAGATTGTTCGTGAGCCGACGTTTCCAGAGTCTGAGCTTGAACGTATACGCAGTAATTGGATAGATAGTATTGCAGCGGAGAAGACGGAACCTAGAAGCCTAGCGCTGAGGGAGCTACCCCCACTGCTATATGGGGAAGGACATCCTTATAGTATTCCGTTTACGGGCTCTGGTACCGAAGAGAGTGTGTCGAATGTGACACGGGATCAACTGGTTGAGTTTTACCAGAACTGGATTCGACCAGACAACGCCCACCTGATGGTGGTTGGTAACCTGTCTCGAGAAGAGATAGAGCCAGCGTTGAACGATATTTTCGCGGATTGGGAAGCACCATCAACCGCTGTGCCAGAAAAACAGTTTCAAGAGGTAGCGCAGAAAGAAGAAACGGTTATTTATTTGCTTGATAAACCCGGGTCGCCACAGAGCATGATCTTGGGAGGGCACTTGCTTCCACCGACTGGCGCTGAGGATACTTACATTACCGATCAGGCGGTCAGAATTTTGGGCGGGAACTTTAATGCACGCCTCAACATGAACCTTCGCGAAGACAAAGGTTGGGCTTACGGTGTTAGAGCCGGTGGTGTTAGTGCAGCGGCACAGCGACCGCTAATATATAACGCACCGGTACAGATCGATAAAACAGTTGAGTCGCTGCAAGAAATGATTAAAGAAATCAACGAGTATCAGACTGTTCGGCCTGCGTTGCAGGAAGAGTTAGACCGCAGTCGTGATGGTATTCTGCGCAGTCTTCCCGGAAGCTATGAAACAAATGGCGCCGTATTGCGCACGTTATCAAATATCGTTCGATTTGATCGACCTTTGGACTACCTTGAGATTGCGCAACAACGTCTGCAATCCTTGGATATCAGCCAAGTAAATCAGCAAGCGCAATCGGTATTGGCGCCGGATAGGTCCGTTTGGCTTGTGGTGGGTGATCTAGATGAAATTGAGCAACCCCTTCGCGACGCTAATATTGCTGAAGTGCGAGTGTTAAGCGACTAATAAAAACATCATATTCTCATTGATATTGCCATGTAGGTTCCGTTAGCCTACATGTGCATATCAGTTACTTAAGGATTAGCAAATGGGAATAGGCGGGTGGATTTTTCTTGGAGTAGTTGCTGTCGTCGTCGTTTACGCAGTGATGATCTATAACGGCTTGGTCAATCTTAAACATGCAGTGTCTAAGAGCTTTGCCAACATCGATGTCTTGCTTAAGCAACGTCACGATGAGCTGCCAAAGCTAGTCGAAACGTGCAAGCGCTACATGGCGCATGAGCAAGATACGCTTACTCAGGTGATTGATGCTCGATCGAAGGTGGCGAGCGCGCAGCAAGCGGGTGATGTGGGCGCGCTTGGTCAAGCTGAATCTGCTATGCGAATTGGCTTGGGTAATCTGTTTGCGTTGGCCGAGAATTACCCTGATCTCAAAGCTGATCAAAGCTTCGCTCATCTGCAGCAACGTATTACCGGTATAGAGCATAGTATTGCTGATCGCCGTGAGGTGTATAACGAGTCGGTAAACAATAACAATGTCAGAATTGAACAGTTTCCTGATGTCGTTATCGCCAATTTCTTCCGCTTTATGCCTTTCGAGCTTTTGGAGTTTTCCGACGCTGAGAAAGCAGACGTCGATATGAAAACCCTGTTTGAATAAACCTGCCATCGTCACTGGTACTAGCTATGGCTGAGCCGTACGGTTCGTTTCTATTTTTCCTCTTTCTTTCATTGGTCGTAGCGATTGGGGCATTTTATTTAGGATTTGCTTCGTTTAAAAAGGCGCGATTGGTTGAGGATACGCCAACCTCTGTGATTCGTTCAGCGCCACAGGGTTATGTTGAACTGCGAGGCCAGTCAAAACCCGATCAAAAAAAGCAAAAAGCTCCTCTGACTGGACAGCCTTGTTTGTGGTACGAATACAAAATCGAAAAGTATGTTCGCTCTAACAAAAGTTCAAGCTGGCGAACTTTAAAAAGCGGCTCGAGTGATCTCAGCTTTTATATTTTTGATGAAACCGGTGAGTGCCATGTGCACCCCGAAGGCGCCCACGTCGTAGCAAATGTTAGCCAGGTTTGGTATGGGAATTCCGAGGTGCCGGATACAGCACCTGGCGTGGCAAATAGTGTTTTCTCGGCCAAGCCATATCGCTATACCGAAAGGCGAATCCATGAGGGTGAGATGCTCTATGCGCTAGGGTTGTTTCGCAGTATTACACCGCCTAGTGCGAGTGAGGAAGCAAAGGATTACATGTCTGAACTTCTTCGTATTTGGAAGATGGATAGGTACTCGCTACTACAACGATTTGATAAAAATCGCGATGGAGAAATTGATGCTGCAGAATGGCAGTTAGCACGAAAAGAGGCGGCAGATCAGGCTAAAGCTTATATTTTAGAACACTATGATGGTTCGCAAATACACATTTTGGGTGCGCCTGAAGATCGTTTTTATAAGTTTATTATATCCACTAAGTCGCCTTTAAAGCTGATAAAGGGTTTTCGAAAAAAAGGCTGGATGTATCTTTGCGGTTTTTTATTTTTTCTCGGTGTTTTCGCTTATTTTTTGCAGCAGTATTTATCTGGAGCCTCGTGAAGCTAACGAACGCTGAAGGCAATGAGTGCTGCAGTGACCGCCACATTAAGGGATTCAATGTCTCTATTCATGGGTATTCTTAGTGAGATATCGCACAGTTGACTGACTTGTTTAGATACACCATCTGTCTCATTCCCCAAGACAAAAATGGTCGGTTTTTCAGGGTGAAAATCAAAAGCAGATATCGGTGCATCCAGTGTTAGAGAAGCGATCTGAAAACCTGCGCGTTGGCATTTTTTGAGAGTATCGGCAAGCTCGCTAGTTTGAACAATCGGTGCTTTGAATATAGCGCCTGCACTGGCTTTTATGACTAGTGAATTAAGTGACGCGCAGCCGTTCTTTGGCACAAGTAATGCTGCTGCTGGGCTAGCTGCGACGGATCGAATAATCATTCCCAGATTTTGTGGATTAGTGACTCGGTCAAGTGCGATGGCAAAGTACGAGCCATGGTAAGAGGCCTGTTGAGCCGCTAGAAATTGATCGAGTGATTGAAAGCTAGGGCAGCGTATATCTAATGCAACACCTTGATCCTGTTTGGCATTTTTTGAAATACGCGAAAGTGCTGCAGGGCTATGATAAAAAATTTCCGCGTCGCCTTGAGTGGCCAGACTAATGATCTGATCAATGATCGGCGCTGACCGGTTCCGTTCAGATAGATGCAGTCGCACGGGTTGCGTATCTGCTTGCAATGCTTCAAGGACGGGCTTACGCCCGTACACCGTGAATAGGCTATCAAAAAACGCCTTTTTCTTTTTATACTCGGGACTGTCTTGAGCCATCTTGCTGTTTGTTATCGATAGATTGCTGACTATTACACGAATTTCTTGGTTGATCCATGAGTACGAAAGCGCGCCTATATCAATATTATGAAACGTTCCAGACTACGCCTTTTTTGTAGAGAAAATGCTCTAGCAAATACTGAGAAACACGTTATCTAGTCAATAGATGGTGACGCCTATGATGACCTGTTTAGAATTCCAAGATAAGAAGACACGGTGCTTTCCAAGCCATTCAGTAATGAGTCGACGGTAAATGCATGACCGATTGAGACTTCCAGTATGCCTGGTATTTCAACAAATTTTTTGAGGTTGCTTAGATTTAAATCATGACCAGCATTCACACCAAGGCCGAGCGTCTGTGCAAGAGCTGCGGACTCCAAGAACGTTTTGTGGAGTTCGGGAAACTCAGGATCTTTCGTTAAAAAAGCCTGCGCATAGGGGCCGGTATAGAGTTCTATGCGGTCTGCACCAATCTCTTGAGCTAGGTGAATCTGATCGGGGTCGGCATCCATAAATAGGCTGACGCGTATTTGTGATGATTGAAATTGTTTGATCAATGGCGCTAAAGCTTCACCAGATACGTTAAGGTCGAAGCCGTGGTCTGACGTGAGTTGACTGTCCTCATCGGGCACTAGCGTCACCTGATCCGGTTGATTGGCGATGACGAGTGTTGCGAAGCCGGGGTAATCACCGCGGGCTTCGGCGAAGGGGTTCCCCTCAATGTTGTATTCGATATGCTCGTATTCTGCGGTCAGTGTGGCAATACGTTTCACATCATCTGGACGAACATGACGCTGGTCCGGTCGTGGATGCACGGTGATTCCCTGACATCCAGCTTCAATACACAAACGTCCAAAAACGACAGGGTCTGGGTAGCTCCCTTCTCTAGCATTCCTTAGCAGCGCGATCTTGTTTAAATTAATACTGAGTGCTGTCACGTTACTAAAGCGGCTACTAGAAATACTCCATACCTAACATCATGCCTATGACTACCTATGCCCATTCAGAGGATGACCGACGGGGTTTGAGGCGCGGTAAAACGACAGCAAGGAAAGCACCGGCAATGACAGCACCCGCTCCGTACATAAAGAACGTTTTGATTTCGCTGCCTTTTAAACGGTCAATTTCTGCGATTCGAAGATCAAGCTCGTTTTGTAGCAATTGACTGCGTTCATGCAGCTCCATGTTTTGACTTCCCAGAGTAGCCAGATTGCCTATGATTTTTGGAGCCTGAATAGTAGCCAAGCCGTCATCACTAGAAATCTCCACCATCTCTATCTGAATACCGGCGCGCCTGATTTCTTCGGTTACCTTTGCCATCTGTTGACTAGCCAGCTCTGCTTTAGAAACCGCGATTTCTGCGCTTTTTTGCGCGTTGTCGAGTTCGTTACGAGCAGCGGGAACACGTGACAAGTAATTGTTTGGCATCCATCCCACAGTGCCATTTTGCATTCTGACTTGAGTCCAGCTACCTTCTGTGTCGAGCGTCTCTAATTGGGTGCCGCTGTCAATACCTAGTCTGGCGATTTTACATTGAAAACAAGGGCTCTCGCGCATCTCGAATTTCCAGGCATCTGTCACGTAAACCGTTTCGGCAGAAATCGAAAATGGTAGCCAAAGAGCAGCGAACATTATGGAGAAAGCAGCTGTTTTGATATTCATAATCACGCCTCAAGAAAAAACTTTAAAAAAAGGTTTAACCTCAACCGACTCGTAAGTGCCGTTGGCAAGGTATGGATCCGCCTGTGCCCAAGTTTGGGCATCATCCAGCGAGTTGAATTCTGCAACAATCAAACTTCCAGTGAAGCCTGCTTCACCTGGGTCGTTACTGTCCACGGCTGGAAATGGCCCAGCCATAAGCAACTTCCCGTTTTCTTGCAAAGCTTCCAGCCGCGCTCGATGGTCCTGGCGCTTTTCCTGTCTTTTTTGCAGACTATTCTCGATGTCTTTCGCCATTATCATGTAGAGCATGAAGGTGTCTGTCTCCATTGTTGATTGTCATTAGTACATCTCATTCTTCAGGTTGAACCATGATGTCTTCAAGTTCTAACTGCGTGTGCTTAGTGATTTGCCGAAATAAATAATAGAAAGCACTCAGCAAAATAATCATCGCAGGTACGAAGATAACGGGATAGCTCAACCATGTCATTTTACCCAATTGCACATTAAATTCTTCTGTTCCCGGCGGTGCCACTAGAATGATACGTGCAAGAGCATAATTCAATATAGCGGATACGAAAAAAGATGCTGCGAGCATCCAAGAGGCGTTAACTAGAGCATGATCAAATTTTTCTTTGGTTCCATGTTCTTGAAGCGCTTGTTCAATTCGGTGGGTGTCTAGAATCAGGTCGCTATACAAAAATGTTCGCACCAGAGGCCAGGGCGTTTTTAACGAGCCAATGACCGCTAAGCCAAGTATGAGAGGTATCCCAGCTTCTTTGTAGGCAATATATTTAGGGTCCAGCTCCAGTAGGCTAATTCCACCCGTCATAAAAACGCTGAATACACCTAAGGCTGAGAAAAAGTTGACTTTCTGGGCACGAAAATAGTCTTTGATGCCATAGCCAATCGGAAACGCGAGTGCCACGACAATTCCCCACGCAGGCCCGAGCTGATCTTCACCACTGAATTTGGATAGAATAATCGCTGGAATGGCGATATTAAATAAAATGTTGAGCAGCATGTTCTCGCGTTTTGGCTTCACGCTAGACTTGTCAGATGATTGCGAAGAGATTTCGGCAGCTGATGTCTCAGATTTCGAGATTTTTTCAGGATCCATATTAGCTACAAGTGCATAGAAGGATCGCTATTTTAAGCATCTGACAGTCGCTGTCGAGGAATCTAGCCTGAACGGCTATAATTAAGGCGTTTTAGTTAGAAAGATACCCAATTTTAGTGAGTCAGTTTTTCACCATTCACCCTGTCAACCCGCAAGTACGTTTGATCAACCAAGTCGTTGAAATTATTCGTAAAGGGGGTGTTGTTGCTTACCCAACCGATACGACCTATGCGCTCGGGTGTCATATCGGCGACAAGCAAGCTTTGGATAGAATCCGGCAGATCCGACGGTTGGATGATAAACACCGGTTTACGCTGATGTGTCGTGATCTGTCTGAACTTGGCTCATATGCTCGTGTTGAGAATCAGGCGTTCCGGCAGCTTAGGGCACATACTCCCGGCCCCTACACGTTTATTTTGAAAGCAACCAAAGAGGTTCCACGTCGTTTACAAACAGGCAAACAAAAGGAAATTGGTCTACGTGTGCCGGGAAATCAGATTCTTCTCGATCTTCTTGCGAGTCTAGGAGAGCCGATTTTGAATACCACGCTCACTCTGCCGCAGGACGACTGTCCCTTAATGGATCCTTTTGAAATCTATAATTTAGTCGGCCATCTGGTCGATATAGTGATTGATGGCGGTTATTGTGGGATGGAAGAAACGACAGTGATCGACATGACTGGTGATATTCCTGAGCTCGTTAGGCAAGGTTTGGGCGATTTTGGCGATTTTTCTGCAGATTAGATTTCCATCTATATAATAGGCCAGATGACAGAACAAACCACAGCACCGCAAGTCGATCCCTCGCAAAAACCAGCTGACCCAAGCCAGGGTGAGATGCCATTTGCTGTTGTTTCTGGAGAGCAGGTGACCGAGATTCCAAAGGATCTCTATATTCCGCCCGATGCGTTGGAAGTTTTCTTGGAGACGTTCGAAGGGCCGCTAGATTTGTTGCTTTACCTAATTCGGCGTCAAAATTTAGATATTCTCTCGATTAATGTTGCCAAGATTACCGATCAATACATGCAGTATGTAGAGGTGATGAAAGCAATTCGATTTGAGTTGGCAGCCGAATATCTAGTGATGGCGGCTTTGCTGGCTGAAATTAAATCTCGAATGCTTTTGCCACGTCAGCCGGAGGCGGAGGAAGAAGAGGATGATCCTCGTGCGCAGTTAATTCTGCGTTTACAGGAATATGAAAGATACAAAGAGGCGGCGGAATCCATCGATGAGCTTCCTCGTGAAGGGCGAGATACTTATACGGGGTCTGCATTGGCGCCGGAAAGTGAAGTCGAAATACCACAGCCGGATATTGAAATTAAAGAACTTTTAGTCGCCTTTGCGGACGTTATGAAGCGAGCGGATATGTATGCCAGTCATCAGGTTTCTCGTGAAAAGTTATCTACTCGTGAACGAATGGGGCATATTCTCACTCATTTGCAAGAAGGTGGTTTTGTCCCCTTTATTAAGTTGTTCACAGTGACAGAAGGGCGCTTGGGTGTGGTGGTGACATTTCTTGCTGTTATGGAATTGATCAAAGAGTCTTTGATTGAAATTGTACAAAATGAGGAATACGGGCCTATCCATATAAAATCATGTGAATAGCTAACTAAATGCATTTTCGGCCTTAATATAGTCAGGCTGCCCGGAGAGAAAATTTGGAAACTAAGCAAATACAAAAAATTATCGAAGGTGCCATTTTGGCAGCAGGTAACGCTGTGTCTTTGGATCAGCTTATGAGTCTGTTTGGTATGGAAGATAGTCAGCCAACAAGAGATCAAGTTCGTTCTGCGATAAAAGCGATAGAAGCGGATTGTAATGATCGAGGCTATGAACTAAAGAAGGTTGCGAGTGGCTATCGGTTTCAAGTCAAGCAAGAGCTTTCACCTTGGATTAGTCGTCTTTGGGAAGAAAAACCCCAGAAGTACTCCAGAGCGTTGCTGGAAACGCTTGCCATTATTGCTTATCGACAACCCATGACACGCGGTGATATCGAAGAGATTCGCGGTGTATCTGTTAGCAGCAATATTACTAAGACTCTGCTTGAGCGGGAGTGGGTGCGAGTGGTCGGCCATCGGGATGTGCCAGGAAAACCAGCGCTTTTTGCGACAACTAAGCAGTTTCTTGACTATTTTAATTTAAGTCGACTTGATGAATTGCCAACGCTAAATGAAATTCGTGATCTTACTGAACTCGGACCTGAGTTAGCGTTTTCTGACGAGATCATGAATACAGAAGTTGGAACGGAAAGTATTGATAAACAAGACGATGATAAAGAGCACACAGAAAACGAAGGCAGTTCGGATAACGAAGTATCAAATATATCTGAAAGCAGTGACAGACTTGGTGATGGTGAAGAATTTTTTGATGAAGAGTTGATAGAAGAGAATAAAGCCGCAAGTGCCATCTGATGGAGCAAGCTGCGCCAGGAGAAAAGATTCAGAAGATTTTGGCGCGGCGCGGCGTTGGTTCGCGTCGTGCGATGGAAAAGGCCATCGCTGATGGACGAATCTATGTAAATGGCCGCCAAGCCACTTTGGGTGATCGAGCTCAAGATCAAGATAAAATTGAAGTAGATGGGCAGTTGGTGGAGGGAAAAAACACTTCTATTCGAGTGATTCTCTACAACAAACCTGAAGGTCAAGTGTGTACGCGTAAGGACGAAAAAGGGCGAACCACTGTATTCTCTAGCCTTCCTAGATTACACAATCAGCGCTGGATAAATGTAGGCCGACTAGATATTAATACATCTGGGTTGCTACTTTTTACTACGGATGGTGAATTGGCAAATAAATTGATGCATCCATCTTCAAATATTGATCGAGAATATCTAGTTCGTGTATTCGGCGATGTGAGTGAAAAACATATTTCCACAATGTTGGCCGGAGTAGAACTGGAAGACGGGCTGGCCAAGTTTAGTGATATCGTTAAGGGAGAGAACGACGGCGGCCTAAACAAGTGGTATACGGTTTGTCTTATGGAAGGACGTAATCGAGAAGTGCGACGATTATGGGAATCCCAAGGTCTTAAAGTTAATCGCTTAAAACGTGTTCGATACGGTTCCGTTTTTATGCCAAGTTATCTTCGCTCGGGCCAATGGATTGATTTGCCTTCCGGAGAAATTAAAGCCCTTTATAAGTCTTGCCAAATGCCTGTTCCGAATATCTCTGATTTTGTCCCGGGAGGAAAAAGCAAGCGAGAACGTCAGGAGAAAAAGCTTCGATCTCGTGGTAAAAATTAATCGAGACTTTTTGTAATAAGGTTATCTATAATTAGGCCTGCTAAAGTTAATCCCATTATCAGAGGTACTAAAGTTTGAAAATCGCAGCGTATCGAAAAAAACTCCAAGAACTCGACCGCCTTAAAGGCGAATTGGAAAAGATGGAAAAGAGCGCTCGGATGAAAAAGGAACTCAGATTTATTAGCGATATTAATAAAGTGTTAAAAAAACACTCTAAGACAGTCGCTGATTTAAAAGCTGCGTTCCCAGATGCTGGCAAAGTTACTAAAAGTGCGAAGCCGGCTGCGGCAAATAAGGCCAAGAAGAAGCGAGTAAGAAAATCTCCTCCGACTAGAAAGTTTAAGCATCCTAAAACTGGTGCCATCATTAAAGCGAAGCGAACTAATAATAAAGAACTTAAAAGTTGGGCGGCAGATTTAGGCGTTACCGTAGAGTCTATGGAAGTAAAATAAGCGCATTGCAGTCTGAAAATGGGCAGCCTTTTGGCTGCCTTTTTTGTTGCTTGATTTGCGCGACAGCGACGAGAACCTTTTTTGCTATGGTAAATGAATAATAACGCTGTGATAGCATGTGTTTTTGAGTTACAAAATAATAATTAGTGGTTGGGTGACTAAATGAAAGTGACGGTATTCGGGACCGGATACGTGGGTCTTGTGCAAGGTGCGGTCATGGCAGAGATAGGCCATGACGTTATCTGTGTCGATGTCGACGAAACGAAAGTAGCAAGATTAAGGGAAGGTGAGATCCCCATCTTTGAGCCGGGCCTAGATACGCTCGTCATTGAAAACCAAAAAAAGGGTCGTCTATCTTTTACTACTGACGCCAAAGAAGGAGTGTCTCACGGAAAATGTATTTTTATCGCGGTGGGCACGCCTCCTGACGAAGATGGTTCTGCCGATCTGCAGTATGTTCTTGCCGTTGCCTCTACTATTGCTGAGCACATGGAAGAGCACAAACTTGTTGTAGGAAAGTCGACGGTTCCAGTTGGTACTGCTGAAAAAGTAAAGAGTAAAATTGATGAGGTGCTTAAGCGATTAGGAAAAACGCTTTCTTATGATGTTGTTTCTAATCCCGAATTTTTAAAAGAAGGCGCAGCAGTAGAAGATTGTCTGCGTCCAGATCGAATTATTATAGGAACGGATTCTCCTAGTGCTGTTCAAGTGATGAGAGAGCTCTATATGCCTTTTAGTCGCAATCGCGACAAGATGATTGTGATGGATATACGCAGTGCAGAACTGACCAAATACGCAGCAAACTGTATGCTTGCAACAAAAATTAGTTTTATGAACGAGATTGCTAATTTGGCGGAGCATCTAGATGCTGATGTTGAGTCAGTTCGAAAGGGTATTGGTTCAGATCCTCGCATCGGTTATCACTTTATCTATCCCGGTTGCGGTTACGGGGGTTCTTGTTTTCCAAAGGATGTACAAGCATTGATGCGCACGGCCGACGAAATTGATTTTGATGCCAAAATGCTAAAAGCAGTGGAAGCGCGAAACCAAAAACAAAAACAGACACTTTTTGAAAAATTAAATCGAGAATTTGAAGGCAATCTTGAAGGTAAAACCATAGGTTTATGGGGTCTGGCGTTTAAGCCAAAAACTGACGATATGCGCGAAGCGCCAAGCCGAACCCTTATGGAAGCACTTTGGGACGCGGGCGCAAAAGTACAAGCCTATGACCCTGAAGCGATGGACGAGTGCAATAGAATATATGGGCAGAGAGAAGACTTACGCCTTTGCGAGAAAAAATATGATGTGCTCGAAGGCGCTGACGCGCTGGTCGTTGTCACGGAATGGAAAGAGTTTTGGGTGCCTGATTTTGATCTGATAAAAGAGAAGCTTTCTTCGCCGATAATTGTAGATGGCCGGAATCTTTTCGACCCTGATTTGATGTCTGAAAAAGGCATTAGCTACTCAGGCGTTGGCCGGTCTTCCAAGCCAGTCTAGAAGCGCCCAATCTAAACAAGTCTAGAGTACGAAGATTTATGACCAACACTCACATCCTTATTCTCGCCGCTGGACGTGGCAGCCGTATGAAATCCAAGCAGCCTAAAGTTCTGCATCAAATCGCTGGTCAGTCAATGTTGGCTCATGTGTGCAATGCAGGCAAACGCCTCAATCCGTCGCGAATGCAGGCCATTGTTGGGTTTGGTGCAGACCAAATCAAAGATGCGTTTGGCTCTAATCTCGACTATGTGATTCAGGAAGAGCAGCTGGGAACCGGTCATGCCGTGCAATGCGCTGTTGATGATATTAATGATGAATCGGTAGTGATAGTGCTCTACGGTGATGTGCCGTTGGTGCAGCCTGAAACACTTGCAGCAGTGGTTGAGCAAGCGGATGCCTTGGGTTTATCGTTACTGAGCGTCAATATGGATAACCCCACCGGTTATGGCCGTATTGTCAGGAACGATCAAGATCGAGTGTGTGGCATTGTTGAGCAGAAAGATGCGACTTCAGAGCAGCTAGAAATTAAGGAAGTAAATACTGGAATTCTCGCTGCAAAAGGCGCATTGCTAAAAGGTTGGTTGGCGATGTTATCCGATGACAATGCGGCAGGCGAATTTTACTTGACGGATATTGTCGCCATGGCCGTTACAGATGGTGTTGAAGTGCAGGCCGTCCAGCCAGCATATGATTGGGAAGTGTCGGGAGCTAATTCACGTAAACAACTCGCTGAGCTAGAAAGAATGTACCAACAGGTGTTGGCTGATCGTTTGCTTGAAGAAGGCGTAACACTGACTGATCCAGCGAGATTCGACCTACGTGGCTCACTGACTGTAGGAGAAGATGTTTCCATTGATGTGAACGTAGTGTTCGAAGGTGAGGTTGCGCTTGGAAACAATGTGGTTGTCGGTTCTCATTGCGTGATTCGCAATTCAGAAATTGCCGATGGTTCTATCATCAAGCCCTTTTCGCACATCGATGGCGCCGTAATTGGCGAAAATACCCAGATAGGACCTTATGCTAGATTGAGAGAGGGCACAGAGCTAGGTGCTGATGTAAAAATAGGTAACTTTGTTGAGACAAAGAAAACTCGGCTTGACGCCGGTGCCAAAGCGAGTCATCTCAGCTATTTGGGTGATGCTGAAATTGGTGCAAATGCGAATATAGGCGCTGGCACTATCACTTGCAATTATGATGGTGTGAACAAGCATAAAACCCAAATTGGCAAAGAGGTCTTCGTGGGATCCAATACCGCAATCGTCGCACCAGTGGATATCGCTGCTGGTGTGACCATAGGTGCGGGTTCGGTGATTACCAAGTCGGTTGCAAAGGATTCATTAGCCATCGCGCGTGCGAAACAGCGAAATATTGAAGACTGGCGCAAATAAACGCCCGATTAACACTGATCTTCATCAGTGTTTTTGATAATCTCGACTTCTCAAAAATAAAACACTAAAGGAAATCCCTTAAATGTGCGGCATCGTGGGTGCAATCGCGGAACGAAGTGTTATCGAGATTCTTATGGAAGGTCTCCGTCGTTTGGAGTATCGCGGCTATGATTCAGCGGGCGTCGCTGTGGTTGAAAGTTCAGGCGAATTGCATTGCCATAAAGCGATGGGCAAGGTGGCTGAGCTTAGTCAGCGCTTGGAAGGGTTGGATATTCAGGGTGTCCAAGGGATCGCGCATACACGCTGGGCAACCCATGGTCGGCCATCCGAAGAAAACGCGCACCCTCACTGTTCAGACTATATTTCTGTTGTGCACAACGGGATTGTTGAAAATCACGAACAGCTTCGCTCGGAATTAGTCTCTTCCGGCTATGTATTTCAATCTGAAACCGATACTGAAGTGATTGCGCATCTAATGCACAGCGAAGTTCAAAGTGGCAAAAATATGATGGCCGCGCTTGAGGCAACGATTGCCAAATTGGAAGGTGCCTATGCACTGTGTGTGCTAAGCAGCGAAGATTCCGAAAACCTCTATGTTGCTAGGCAAGGTAGCCCTTTAGTATTAGGACTCGGGATCGGCGAAAATTATGTCGCTTCTGATCAAGTTGCCCTCCGTCCTGTTACTGATCGATTCATGTTTTTGGAGGACGGCGATTACGGCCGTGTTTCTAAGAATGAAATCAGTATCTTTGATAAGGCCGGTGAAGCGGTTAAACGTCGTTCCGATATTATTTCAGAAGATATTTTCGACGCTGAAAAGGGGCGCTTTAAGCATTTTATGCTCAAGGAAATCTACGAGCAGCCCGATGTTATTAGACGGACGGTAGAAGGGCATGTTGGCTCCAATGGCATTCTTCTTGAGTCTTTTGGTGCTGATCTAGGAAAAACGCTGGCTCAAATCAAAGCCATAGATATTGTTGCTTGTGGAACCAGTTATCATGCCGGACTAATTGCCAAACATTGGATCGAGGAGCATCTCAACCTTCCCGTTGCTGTTGAGGTGGCAAGTGAATATCGCTATCGGCATGTGGTAGTGCCAGATGACGCTTTGTTTGTGACTATTTCACAGTCAGGAGAGACAGCCGATACGATGGCTGCGCTGGGTAAAGCGAAGGAACTCGGCTACGCCGCGACGCTCGCTGTTTGTAATGTATCTAGTAGCTCTTTGGTGCGCGAGTCAGATCATTGCTTGTTGACACGTGCCGGCCCTGAAATTGGTGTTGCGTCTACCAAAGCATTTACGACACAGCTGACAGCGCTATTATTGGTGGTTGCGGCCATTGGCAAGGCCAAGAATGTCGCTGAAGAGATGCAGAAAGAGGTCGTTGCTGAGCTGAAAGCACTTCCGGATATTTGTCGTCAGTTGCTGACATTAGAACCAGAATTAAAAGAACTGAGTTACCAATTTGCCGATAAATTCAACGCGCTATTTTTAGGACGGGGGGTGCAGTACCCTGTGGCAAAAGAAGGGTCGCTAAAGCTCAAAGAGATCTCCTATATTCACGCCGAAGCATACCCAGCAGGAGAGCTAAAGCACGGCCCTCTTGCTCTGATAGATAGTGAAATGCCAGTTGTTGCGGTGGCGCCAAACAACGATGTTCTGGAAAAAATTAAATCAAATTTGGAAGAGGTGAAAGCACGCGGTGGACAGCTCTTCGTATTTGCGGATGCAGATGCAGGCTTTGAACACGATGAGTCCACATATGTGGTTAAAGTGCCTCATGTCTCTGAGTTGGTGCAGCCAATTGTTTATTCCATCCCGCTGCAATTGCTCGCTTATTACGTTGCCCTCGTCAAAGGAACGGATGTGGACCAGCCGCGAAATTTAGCTAAATCTGTGACTGTTGAATAGGAGACTCACCCCGTGAGCAAATATAAAGGTATTGTTTTAGCAGGTGGCTCAGGTACACGGCTTCACCCTATTACTAAAGGCGTGTCTAAGCAGATGTTGCCCATCTATGACAAGCCAATGATTTATTATCCATTGTCTACGCTGATGCTCGCTGGAATAAGAGACATATTAGTCATCTCTACGCCTGAAGATCTCCCTAATTTTCAAAAACTCTTGGGTGATGGTAGCCAATTCGGTGTGGCTATCAGCTATGCGGAGCAGCCTAGCCCTGATGGCCTAGCGCAAGCTTTTCTAATTGGCGAAGAGCATATTGGGAACGATAACGCATGCTTGGTATTAGGCGACAATATCTTTTTTGGTGAACATTTCTCCGAAAAACTAGTTGAAGCTGGCCAACGTGACCAAGGCGCCACTGTGTTTGGCTACCATGTTACTGATCCACAGAGGTTCGGTGTTGTGGAGTTTGACGCAACTGGTAAAGCGATCAGTATTGAAGAAAAGCCTGATGCGCCAAAATCTAATTACGCTGTCACGGGACTGTATTTCTATGACAATAATGTCGTGGATATCGCCAAGAATGTCGTGCCATCTGCGCGTGGTGAGCTAGAAATCACGGACGTGAACAATGCATACCTAGAGCAGGGTCAGCTTCATGTCGGCCTACTCGGTCGTGGATTTGCATGGCTTGATACTGGCACGCATGATTCATTGATTCAGGCAGGACAATTTGTCCAAACCGTTGAGCAGCGCCAAGGGTTTAAAATTGCTTGCCTTGAAGAAATTGCCTATCAGAATGGCTGGGTTTCTCAGGATGAATTAGTCACGCAGGGTGAAACGTTGAAAAAAACGGGATACGGCCAATACCTCTTAAAAGTGGCAGCAGGGTATCACTAACGCTATGAACGTGATCGATACGTCCATAGCCGACGTTAAAATTATTGAGCCAAAGGTCTTTGGCGATCAGCGAGGATTTTTCCTCGAAACGTTCCAGCAAGAACGTTATGCCGAGGCGGGTATAAACCTGCCTTTTGTTCAGGATAACCACTCTCGATCAGCAAAAGGCGTGCTCCGCGGCTTGCATTATCAAAAGACAAAACCGCAAGGCAAGCTTGTTCGGGTTGTGTCTGGTGAAGTGTTTGATGTCGCTGTAGATATTCGTAAGAGTTCGCCTACCTTTGGCAAATGGGAAGGCACTATTCTCTCTGCTGAAAACAAGCGACAGTTTTGGGTGCCGCCCGGTCTTGCACATGGCTTTTTGGTGTTGTCAGATTCTGCCGATTTTGAATACAAATGCACTGACTACTATGACCCAGCGGATGAAGGTGCCCTAAAGTGGAACGACCCAGACGTAGGCATAGTCTGGCCAGATAGCGTTCAGCCGATGTTATCTGAGAAAGATAGCGTGGCTCCGGGTTTTAAGGAGCAGTTTGATTGAAGCTTTTAGTTGCTGGCGCGAATGGTCAGCTCGGCCAGTGTTTGGCGCGCATGACCAGCGAGAATATTGAAGATGCTGGGCAATTCGAGGCAGTAGTCTTAGCCCGAGCAGAATTAGATATCACCTTTGCAGATGCGGTTTTTTCTGAGTTTGAGAAACACCAGCCGGATTTGCTTATCAATGCGGCGGCATATACGGCAGTTGATCGCGCAGAGGATGAAGTCGACAGCGCCTATGCTGTCAACGCTCAGGGAACGCAGCATTTAGCTGCGGCATGCTCGAAGATGGGTATCCCTATGGTCCATGTTTCGACGGACTATGTGTTCGATGGCAGCGCGACTGAGCCTTATTTACCTGATTCATCGACATCTCCGATTGGGGTTTATGGTGAGAGTAAACTTGCGGGTGAAAAATTAGCGCAGGCAGAGTTGGATGAACTGGTGATTGTTCGTACTGCTTGGGTATACAGTGAGTACGGGAATAACTTTGTCAAAACTATGTTGAGATTGGCGACGGATCGTGATGAGTTAGGTGTGGTGAGTGATCAAATCGGTTGTCCGACCTATGCTGGAAATATTGCTGCTGCAATCCTTAAAATCTGCCGATCGATTCAAGATGGTGAGAAATCTTGGGGCGTTTATCATTATGTCGATCAGCCAACCATGAGCTGGCATGCGTTTGCCGAGTTGGTTTTCAAAATGGCAGCGGCGCAGGGATTAATCGAAAAACGACCAAAGGTGAACGCAATTGCCAGTGCAGAATACCCTACTAAAGCCAAAAGGCCGTCGTATTCGGTATTAGACACTCAGAGCATTCAGCGTGCATTTGGCGTAGAGCAAGCAAATGTTGAAGATGCATTGGCAGATGTTTTGGCACGGCTATCAAATACTTCCGGAGTAGTATCCTAATGAGAATTCTAATTACCGGTGGAGCCGGATTTATTGGCAGCGCGGTAGTCCGACATATATTGGAGAATACTGAACACGAGATTATCAATATCGATGCACTGACCTACGCGGGGAACTTAGAAACACTGCCTGGCGCAGAAGACAGTGCGCGCTATCAATTTAGCCATACGGATATTTGTGATTTTCCTGCTATACAAGCGATTTTTCAGAGCTTCCGTCCCGATGCGGTGATGCACCTTGCTGCAGAATCACATGTGGATCGTTCTATTGACGGTCCAGGGCAATTTATCCAGACAAATGTTGTCGGTACCTACAATATGCTTGAAGCAGCGAGGGAATATTGGCAGTCACTTGAGAAGCCCGCTGCAGAGACGTTCCGCTTTCACCATATTTCTACTGATGAAGTTTATGGTGATTTGTTCGGCACTGAGGCGTTGTTTACCGAAAACACATCATACGACCCCAGCTCGCCTTACTCTGCGAGCAAAGCGAGTTCTGACCACCTTGTGAGAGCCTGGTGTCGTACCTATGGGCTACCAGTTCTTGTTACCAATTGTTCGAATAATTACGGCCCGTATCACTTTCCGGAAAAGCTCATACCCCATGTCATATTGAATGCCTTGGAGGGTAAATCGCTACCAGTTTACGGAGATGGCCAGCAAATCCGAGATTGGCTCTATGTGGAAGATCATGCTCGGGCATTAGTGAAAGTTTTAGAAGAGGGAGAAATTGGGGAAACCTACAACATTGGTGGGCACAATGAGAAAACGAATCTTTCCGTTGTCGAAAGTATTTGTGAATTACTCGAAGAGCTTGCACCCCAAAAACCAGAACAGGTTGCGCATTATCGTGATCTGATCACTTTTGTGAAGGATCGCCCAGGCCATGATCAGCGCTACGCTATCGACGCTTCCAAAATTGATAAAGAATTGGGCTGGGTTCCACAGGAAGACTTTGATTCAGGACTGCGTAAAACGGTTAGATGGTATCTCGATAACAAGGCTTGGTGGCAGAGAGTGCTAGATGGTACTTATCGGTTGGAAAGGATAGGTGATAGTTAGCGAGGAGTTAGTTTGGAGTAAAGGAAACGTTAGGCAGTATCCGTTTCGGCCCCTTTTAGGCTTCTTTCAGCACATACTGCGTCGAGTCAGTAGGACGTAAAAAGTGGCGTGGAAAGAAAGCATACCGTGCTCAATTCACTTTTTTGCGCTTTTTAGTGATAAAAGCCTTTACGTTTTTAGTAAGGCGGTTAGAATTGCCGACGCGTTTTGCCCGTCGAGCTGACTGGGTTAAGATTTATTTACGTTTTTTTGTGTATGGCCATTGCTTCGGCATAACAAGGCTCATACAATTCGCGCAAGCATGTTATTAATCAGATTGGAACAAATAGGCCAGGGTATGAAAGTTAAACAGTTGATTTCTATTTTAATGGCGGTTGTACTTAGTGCTTTCTGCAGTTTTGCTGTCGCACAGGAAGAAGAGGCGGCTGCAGCCCCTAGTGTTGGTGGTGTATCAGTTGGTGCAGCGGTTGCCTATGGTATTGTTGGCGCGACTGTTATTGCTGCTGCAGTTGATGACGATGATAACGACGATGAATCGGCAACAACGAGCACAACGAGCACAACCAGTACGACGAGCACAACGTCTACTACTAACTAGTTAGGTTTTAATAGTCAGTTGGCCATTGGTAGTGGGCGGCTGATTAGGGATATATGATAAATAGCGAGGTTAAACCCTCGCTATTTTTTTTGTCTATTCCTCAGCAATATATTGCAACGTCTGTTGCGAGGCAGTATTGAATATTTTGTCCCAAGGTCTCACGGTTAGCACGCTCATTTTTCTTCTAGGCGCTATTGCAATAGATAGTGTGGCCAGCGACTTTCAGACGGCCTCTGATTTGGGTACGACCGGTCTAATCGACTTGCCCTCCGCGAGAATGCAGCCGGATGCGACATTTACGAGTACCTATAGTCGACAGGATGTAGTCGATTTCTACTCACTCACATATCAAGCCACGCCTTGGTTAGAAACTACGTTTCGATACGCGATTTTGGATCCCAGAGTTGATCGAGAATTCTCGAGTGATGGCCTGCGGGATCGCAGCTACGACGTGAAAGTAAGGCTCCTTAAAGAAGGTGATCTAGCACCTGATTTGTCAGTCGGAATTATTGATCTAGGCGGCACAGGTGTATTTTCGAGTGAATACGTTGTCGGTTCAAAACGATTTGGCAATTTCGATGTTTCTCTCGGCGTTGGCTGGGGTCGCCTAGCAGGGCGCGATATTGCTTCAAACCCGTTGGCTGAAATAGCTTCTCGCTTTGAAGAGAGAGAAGGTCGCACCACGCTAGCAGATACGGGCGAATTTCGAACAGATAATTTTTTCTCTGGGCCGGATATCGGCTTGTTTGGTGGTGTTGAATACCGTCCGAATGGTGGCCCGTTACGTATACTGGTTGAATATAATTCAGATCGTTACAACCGAGAGGAATCACTCGGCACCCTAGATGTAGATAGCCCCATTAGTGTTGGTGTTGATTGGGAGTTTGTGGAAGGAATAAAAATTGGGGCGAGTTGGCAGCACGGTTCTCAATTTGGATTAAAGCTGACATCTAATCTAGATACTTCTCTTATCAAGGAACGTTCATTACAAACGTTTCCTTGGCATAGCCACGACTACGCTGCGCATGACCTCCCAGAAGATTTTGAAGACAATTGGTTCGAACGCATGAGACTCGATGCTAGTAATTCGGGCTACAGCATACTTGCCGGGACGATTGAAGATGGTAATCATGCGCTAATTGAGTACCGAAATCAGAGCTACGCGTTAAACGCCGATGCGGCGGAGCGCATTATGGCATCGGCCGGTGTACATTTGCCGCCAGAAGTCACCAGAGTAACGCTGGTGCTTAGCGAGGCCGGCCTTTATCCGGTGCGTATTAGCTACCTGCGCAGCGCGATGGACAATCGCGATTATCAGAGAAAAAATGCCGATGCAGCGCTTCGCCAGGTTGACTACTTGCCAGGGAGGCGTATAAGCGATCCGGAATTCAAGCCGGAAAAACAAGGCTCATCTTTGGACTTGGATTTTGGTATTTCAACAAGGGTCGGATTTTTTGATCCAGATGTGCCGCTTACCTATCAAATATTTGCGGCTATCCGTGCTGATGCAAATCTAATTGGTGGATGGGATCTTACTGCGCAGTACCGTCAGGATCTCGTAAATAACTATAACCGAGTAGAGCGAGTATCAAATAGTGTGCTGCCACCTGTTCGATCAGATATTGAAGAATATTTGCGTCAGGGTGAATCCGGTATTGACTATCTATATCTTCAGAAGCGCGGACAGTTTTCGCAGAACCTCTACTATCACGCCTTCGCTGGCATTCTTGAGCTTCAATACTCAGGAGTCGGAGGCGAAGTGCTTTACCATCCTTTCCGTTCCAGAATCGGTATTGGCGCGAATCTCATTGCTGTGCAGCAGCGTGCATTTGATGGTGGGTTTGGCACACGCAGCTACGAAGCCATAATTGGTCATCTGAGCGCTTATTGGGCGAGCCCATTTTATAATTTCGATGTTGCCATTCATGCTGGAAAATATCTTGCTCGCGATATTGGTGCGACACTCGAAGTAAACCGCACGTTTGCAAATGGTTGGCGGGTCGGCGCGTTTGCAACCATGACGGATGTATCTGCAGAAGAGTTTGGCGAGGGTAGTTTTGATAAAGGCTTCAGGCTTACCATTCCGTTAAATGTGTTGAGCACAGGAAACAGTAGGCGCGGCAATAATGTGGTTCTCCGACCGGTTCTACGTGATGGCGGCGCTCGTTTGGATGATTTTGGTAGTCAGATCTGGCAAATACTGAAGCCTTCACGTTATGACGTGTTGTCGAAGACAGAGCAAAGGCTGTTGCATCCATGAAGCCCATATTAACGATTGCCGTCGCTTTAATATTAGTTATGACAGTGCTATCTGGATGCACGGTTAATCCAGGGTTTAATCAACTGGAGTGGCTTAGAAGAACTGCCAGCTTTGGTGCCAAGGCCGAGCTCGAATCGCAACTCTGGATGTTGCGAATTGGAGACTACCAGCAAGAGGCGATACCGGTTGTTCATGATGAACATCTAACGTTCTATTTAAAAGATGGCACAGAGATCGATTTTAAAGGTTGGAATGTGATCGCGCTGCGCAACTGGAGCGTTTATGGCAGCTCGGTGACCGTTACGCCATGGGAGTTCGGATTAACGCATGAGCTTATAGATGACTCTATGTTGAGGCTTCGTTGCACGGCATATCAGCCAAGTCCCGACATTGAAGCTGGCGAGTTCGTTGTGCAGTCGGCAGAGTGTTCCGATGATCAGCGATCATTTTGGTCATACACCAATCTCACTGTAAGCAACGCAAAAGGCGATGCAGTGTGGATGTCGCACCACATTAGCCCAGAAATGCCACCAATAGAGATGCGATTAAACAGTGCAGATGGCGTAAGTGAAGAGCTTATAACGCAGCTTCGATCGGGGCTCTATTAATTCGAGACTCTATTAATCTAGTATTTAGGCACAGTTAAGAGACTCATATCACGCTTTCTTGGTCTAAAAGAGGTATCTATAAGACTATATAAGCTATTTCGTGCCAGTACTGGTAAAATGCGACACAATTTTCTTATAGTAACTTGGGTCAATATGTAAGTCATAGCGGCCTTTAGCTATTTTTATTGGACATGATTCAAACGAAACCTAGCTACCATATAAAGCGTCGGATAACGGCTTTGCGTGTAATTTGCGTGCTGGTTATTACATCTGTCGCTATTAGCGTATCGCAAGCACAGCAGCAAATACCGCCGGAAGTTATTGCACAATTTCAAGCGTTGTCACCAGCAGAACAGCTTGCTTTGGCAGAGCAGCTTGGCGTTGACTTTGAGCAGCTGGGGTTAGGTGGCGCAGGTATTTCTACGTCAACGCTGGGTCAGCCGCAAGACCCTCTGCAGCCTTTTTCTAGCACCATGGATGATACTCTTGCTCGTTTCTTGCAAGCTCAAGAAGAACTATTGGAAGAAGAGGAGGAGTCCGACGAGCCAAGGCGGTATGGCCTAGATTTATTTGATGCCGATATCACTACCTTTACACCAGTCGACGATGCCTTAGTTCCCGACGAGTATAAACTTGGCCCAGGCGATGAGCTAAATATTCAGCTATTCGGAAAAGAAAACGATCAATACTCATTGGTCGTCACGCGAGAAGGGGAGGTCAATTTCCCAAGGTTTGGCCCTATCTCTGTCGCGGGTTTAAGCTTTGAAGATACCGAAGCACTTATTCAACGCCGAGTGGAAGAACAACTCATTGGCGTTGAAGCGGTGGTATCACTTGGGCGTCTTCGAGCTATTAGTGTTTTTATGGCCGGCGAAGTCGCGCGCCCCGGTTCTTATGCTGTTTCTGCACTGGCAACGGTCACACAAGCACTGTTTGTTGCTGGTGGCGTTAGTGAAATTGGTTCACTTCGTAATATTGAGGTGAAACGGTCTGGGGAAACGGTAGGGAGTTTCGATCTCTATGACCTACTTATTCGTGGAGATGTGAGCGGCGACATTCGCCTGCGCTCGGGAGATGTAATCTTTGTTCCTCCCTATTCGGGTATTGCGGAAGTTGCTGGTGCAGTAAGACGTCCATTACTTTATGAGGTTCGTGAAACTGAAACCATCAATGATTTGATCTCCATGGCCGGCGGTTTCAATAACACTGCGTATATCTCTTCCGTGATCTTGGAGCGAAATTCTGCAGGGGCTCAATTGTCCGAGCTAAGAAATTTGGATTTAAGTAATGCGCAGGATCTAGCGATGCTCATTACGGACGGTGATCTGATCCGTGTGCCAGAATCTGCGGAGTTCTATGGCAACCAAATTACTATCGAGGGTGCCGTTGTTCGCCCTGGCAGCTATGCTTGGTATGAAGGTATTCGCGTATCTGATCTTCTTAGGTCAATTGACGTCGACTTATTGCAAGAGGCAGACCTTAACTATTCATTGATTGTCCGCCAAAAAAACGCATTGCGTGATATTGAAGTACAGCATTTTGGCCTTAGCGATGCATTGCAGAACAAAGGCTCTACAAAAGATCCTCTATTGAATCGCCAAGACAAAATACTCGTATTTGGGCTGGCGGACGAAGAACTATTACAAGAAGAAATAGAAGAGGAAGCCGCTGCTGAAGAAGCCGAGGCAGAGGCTGAAGCTGAGCAAAGAAATCTCGCACTCCTATTAGGTATTGATATTGAAGAAGACGAGGAGGAAGAGGAGGAACCAACATTTCGGCGGCAAGAATTGTTAGAGCCTGTTTTGGCAAAACTTCGTATTCAGGCAAGAGAAGGCCAGCCTGTCCAAATTGTGTCTGTTAGTGGCGCGGTAAAAGTAGCCGGAGATTATCCACTAAAACAGGGTGATCGACTATTTGATCTTGTTCGAGCAGCTGGTGGGTTAAATGACTCTGCGTATCTCACGGCAGCGGAATTACGCCGTGTATCTGAATTTTCTGGCGAGGTAAAAAGCGAATTTAATGAAGTTTCTATCACTGAATTTGGCGAAGACACATCTGTTGAAAATTTTGAATTGCAAAGCCGAGATCACCTTACTATTCGAGAGATCCCGGATTGGAGCCCACAAAATTCAATCACCATATCGGGTGAGGTTCGTTTTCCCGGTACCTATTTGTTTGGCAATGGAGAGACACTGGGCGATGTTCTGCAGCGAGCAGGTGGCTTGACAGAAGACGGCTTTGCGGCGGGTGCGCAGTTCACGCGCGAAATTATTAGAGAGCGTGAAGTGGCTCAGGCGAGGGCTTATGCCCGCGAGATCGAAACCAGTTACGCCTCAGCCACACTCACCCGTGAAGAACTGCAATCCAGTTTTCCAGAAATTCAGCAAATCAGCGAGCGTTTGGAAGAATACGAAGGTCTAGGGCGAATGATTATTGATCTAGAAGCAGTACTCATGGGTGACACGCAATCTGATGTCGCATTGCTGCATGGTGACGAGCTATATATTCCTCAAAATAGTGATTCCGTGGCAGTAATAGGAGAAGTGCAGCGCGCGTCCACGCACGGTTACCAAAGTAACTTTGATTTATACGATTATCTCGAACTGTCTGCGGGCTCGACAAGGCGGGCAGACAAAGACAATATCTATATTGTGAAAGCCAATGGCTCTGTGGTATATCCAGAAAAGACACGGTTACTAGCGTTTTCAGCCCGAAATAGCCGTATCCAGCCGGGCGATACTATCGTTGTACCAATTAACACTGAGTATCGCGATCGCTTTAATTTTTGGACTAGTGTCACTCAGATTCTATTTCAGAGCGGTATTGCGGTTGCCACCGTTTTGGCCATTTAGTGATAGGGTTTGAGACCTGATGACGAAAGAAGCGAGTAACTCGACGCCTCCTCGGGTTGTATATGGCGATGAAATTGATCTTCGGGAGCTGTGCCAAGTTATATGGGCTGGGAAATGGATTATTTTGCTAGGTACTATTATTGCAGGATTGATGGCGGTTTTTATTGCATTGTCATTGCCTGACATCTATCGCTCCGAAGCATTACTTGCCCCAGCGTCGAACGAAGAAAGTGGTGGACTTGGAGCTCTGGCATCGCAATATGGTGGGTTAGCGAGTTTGGCGGGCATCAACTTGGGTGGCCTTGGTGGTGGTAGTACCGACCAGACCACCTTTGGTATGGAAGTATTGAAGTCTCGTAAGTTTATTGGTGATTTTGTTGCACGGCACAAATTACTACCATCGGTAGTGGCACTTGAAGGCTGGGAATTACTCGACGATAAATTACTTTATGACGAGTCAATCTATGATCCTGAAGTAAACGCTTGGACGCGAAATGTTAAGCCACCGAAGCAGGTAGAGCCCTCTTTGCTGGAAGCGCATGAGAAGTTTGTAAAGCTTCTCGATATCGCTCAGGACCCCGACACTGGTTTGGTTAAACTGAGTGTTGAAACCTATTCGCCCTATTTGAGCAAGCAATGGGTTGATTGGTTGGTAGAAGATATCAATGATGAAATACGGCAACAGGAGGTAGTCGAAGCTGAGAATTCTATCGCTTTCTTACAGGAACAATTAGTAGCTACGCCTTTGGCTGATATGCAGACTGTTTTCTACCAGTTGATTGAGGAGCAAACGCAAACCATTATGCTCGCTAATGCGCGGCCAGAATATTTGTTTCGAACGGTGGACCCCGCTGTGGTCTCGGAAGAACCTATTCGACCAAGGCGGATGCTAATCTGTATTGTTGGTGTGCTACTGGGCGGCTTTTTTTCTTTGTTGTTTGTGGTAGGTCGGCATTTTTTCAAGGCACATGGATAGACTGTGCTGTCAGTTAGGAAAGCGCCAAGTCTAGAGAGTTAACCTGATGCCGATCGACGGGCAATTAACAAAATTGAATACCCCTACGCGCAGTTTTTGGAGACTACCTTTATATGTTCTTCTCGTTTGCGCGTTATTTTTGGCTTTCGGACTTTTAGGGCTAGCAGTTGGTGTTCTATACCAAGTTATTATTGCGCCGCCAAAACGCCTGACAATTATTCTTCTGGTTATCTGGGATATTCTGATCTTAGCTTTTTGTGGCTACTTTGCGTTGGTCCAAATAGGTACTGATATGTTGTTGAGTCAGAGCAAAGAGCTACTCTTTGTGCTTGTTGCCTGTGGTGTTATTTTCCAAGCAATGCTATCTCAATATCAGCTGGTTAAAGAATCAAAGTCGAAACAAGTAGCTTATAAATCCGCCATTGCGGCACTGTTTACGGTAATTGCTGCCGCTGGGTTTGGAACTGTATTTCACGGTATGCAAATTCCTCCGCTTGCTTTAGCAGTGTTTGCTCTTCTGTTTTTTGTGCTATCAATATTGCTTCGACTGTTTGTTGCACCATCTTTTGCAGACATGACTAAGCGTATGTTGGATATTGGTCTTTCTCTGGCTGCACTAATGCTTTTGATACCATTATTTGTGATGATTTCATTTTGTGTTTTATCTACGGGTAGGCCGATTTTTTTCGCCCACGAACGTATAGGGCTAAGTGGTAAGAAATTTGGGTGTTACAAATTTAGAAGTATGGTGACTAACGCGCAAGAAGTGCTCGATGAACTTCTTGCTAGTGACCCAGAAGCCCTCGCTCAGTGGCAAAAAGGATTCAAACTTAAGAATGATCCTCGGGTGACGGGAGTAGGACATTTTCTTCGGCGGACAAGCCTCGATGAGATGCCTCAGTTATGGAATGTTCTGAAAGGAGATATGAGCCTTGTCGGCCCACGTCCTATTACCGAGACAGAACTGATCATGTATAAAACATCCGCACGACATTATTTGAAGACTAAGCCAGGCCTGACAGGCGTATGGCAAATTAGTGGTCGGAGCGATATGTCCTATGAGGAACGAGTTACTTTGGATCGTTGGTATGCACGGAACTGGTCAGTAATTAGCGATCTTGGAATAATTCTAAAGACAACCGTCATTATCATCAAACGCCGCGGTGCATACTAATTTGGGAGTTTAGATGACATCAAATAGATATAATTTGGCTCGATCATTATTGAGACCAGCTATTGGACCAAAAAAATTTGAAAACCTAGTAAACCTTATAAAGAAACCATACTCTAGGTGGGAGATTGAGTTCAATTGTATATTTATCCATGTTCCTAAAGTTGCTGGCAAAGCTATCGCGAAGTCTTTACTGGGAGCACCGAATGGAACGACGTTGAGTTCATATTTAAAAATGACAACACTGATCGTTTTGCTA
>CAZUTO010000009.1:2384-65156 GCA_964623085.1 uncultured Porticoccaceae bacterium | reverse complement strand
ACAAAGGCTACCAAAGCAACAGCTACTAAACCCAAAGCGACGAAAGCTACTAGAGCAACAACTGCCAAGCCTAAAGCGACGAAAGCTACTAGAGCAACAACTGCCAAGCCTAAAGCGACGAAAAGAACTACTGATATCCAAAATCCGGCTTCAAGTGCTTCACAGCTGGCGATTTATGGAATTGAGCCGTACAAGCTTAAGAAAAGCGAAGAATATATGAATGACACGCAGAAAGAACACTTTCGCGCCATTCTATCATCGTGGAAAATGGAGCTCATGGAAGAAGTCGATCGGACGATGTCTCATATGAAAGACGAAGCCGCCAACTTTCCTGATCCTGCTGACAGAGCGACACAAGAAGAGGAATTTGCGTTAGAACTGCGCGCGCGTGATCGCGAAAGAAAGCTTATAAAGAAAATCGATGGCACCTTAGAAAATATCGAACAAGATGAATACGGATGGTGCGAGCAATGCGGAGTGGAGATCGGCATTCGTCGTTTAGAAGCTCGTCCAACTGCGGATCTCTGTATCGACTGTAAGACACTCGATGAAATAAAAGAGAAACATACCCTCGGTTGATCATCAAAAAGCCAGCCTTCGCGCTGGCTTTTTTATACACATGCCTCAGACAACCTCTACCCAAAAGACCTATAAAGGACGATTTGCTCCTTCTCCTACTGGGCTGCTTCATCTTGGTTCACTGACAGCTGCACTAGGCAGTTTTTTGGATGCCAAAGCAAATAACGGCCAATGGTTGCTGCGTATCGAAGATATTGACCCGCCTCGCGAGCACGAGGGCGCTAAAGGTATTATTCCCCAACAACTCGAGCAACACGGATTAGAATGGGACGGAGAGGTCTGCTTTCAGTCTACGCGCACTGACAAGTACCAAGAATACCTACGAGAACTCACCCATCGAGGTCTCACATACCGGTGCAGTTGTTCTAGACAAGAGATCAGAGCAATGGGCGACAAATATAACCAACAGTGCCTACACCATCCACCAAACGAAGATACCGTGACGGCGCTCCGATTAAAAACGCTCGATTCCTGTGCGTGGACAGACCTCATCCGAGGACCAACAGAATTCAACTCAAACGATCTTGGTGGTGACTTTATCGTGCGCAGAAAAGATGGGCTATTTTCCTACCAACTGGCAGTGGCCGTCGACGATCACCTACAAGGCATAACCCGAGTTGTTCGCGGTGCAGATTTACTTGATTCTACCGCCCGTCAAATAAACCTCATGCAGATGCTGGGTTGGTCGACACCGGAGTATGCACACCTCCCAATGGTGTTGGGGTCAGATGGACATAAGCTAAGCAAACAAACGCAAGCTCCCGTATTAGATTCAGAAAAAAATGTAGAAAATCTCTATCGATCGCTTCAGGTATTAGGATTTTCCCCACCTATCGAAGCCCTTAGCGAAGATCCTGATAGCCTCATCAAATGGGCTATAGCTTCTTGGGATATAAGCGCCGTTCCTCAAACCGCCGCAGCCGCTCCACTATGCTAGAATTCCGCACATGCATAGTCGCTATTACCTTTTCTAAACGAGCGCCAATTGCACCGACCAACTCAACCGTCCATTGCGAATGATCAAACGTTTTATCAATAAACTATCCGGTTCCAACAATTCGATAAAAAGACGAGACATCCACCGTGAGAATCACACAGTGCGCGTTGAAGATATCAGTCCTTTTGCACTCGAAGTGGTAGACGAATTAAGGGATGCAGGCTACGAGGCCTATATCGTCGGCGGCTGTGTTCGCGATGCCATCCTCGGTAAGAAACCAAACGATTTCGATGTTGCTACTAATGCAACGCCTGAACAGGTGAAGCGGCTTTATCGTCGCGCTCGTATCATCGGCCGCCGTTTTCAAATTGTGCATGTTCAAAACCGGCAAGAAATCATTGAGGTGACTACTTTTCGTGGTCATCATGAAGGCGAAAAAAAGGGGCAGCAAAAACGAAGGCGTGGCGAACCTGCAGCAAGAAAAAGCGGCTCGGGAATGCTAACACGGGACAATATCTTCGGTTCCATGGAAGAAGATGCCGTGCGCCGTGACTTTAGCTGCAATGCGCTTTACTTCGATACCGATACCGAAACTATTGTCGATTTTGTGGGTGGCTTTGAAGATCTCACAAATGGCCTTTTGAGAACGATTGGCGATCCCAAAAAACGGTTCCAAGAAGACCCTGTTCGCATGATGCGTGCACTTCGATTTCAAGCAAAACTTGGGCTAAAACTCGACAAAGAAAGCCAAGCTCAGCTTTTGAATAATTCGTCACTTATTCTCGAAGTCTCCGCTGCGCGCCTGTTCGATGAAGTGATTAAGCTTCTTCTGCATGCAGAATCTGCCACCGCATTTCAACTCTTTGCAGAATCAGGGTTATTCGCATTACTCTTCCCCGAATCTGCTGATCAAGCCAAGCAAAACAAACAACTTGATCGTCTAGTTCATGTCGCCATGCGCAACACGGAGGAGCGTCTAGGTAAAGGCAAAGGTGTGTCACCCTTCTATCTCTACGCAACACTTCTATGGCCAGCGATCGTACCAAGATTCCAGCAATACCTTGCCAAAAACGAAAGTCCTCCGCGCGCGATGGAGCTTGCTTCATCATCTGTTTTTGCTGATCAGTCCAGTAGAGTAAGCATTCCAAAACGATTCTCCCTTGCCATTCGGGATACTTGGTATTTGCAAACCCAGCTTGACCGACGCCAGGGCAATCGAGCAGACAAATTAATGGAGCATTCCAAATTTCGAGCGGGTTATGACTTTGTCGTCATGCGCGAAGAATCAGGGGAAGATCTTAATGGCCTTGGGGAATGGTGGACGAAGTATCAAAGTGCCAACAGCGAAAGCCGCGAAACCATGCGCAATCAGCTTGGGATCGCAGGAACACAAAAACGTCGACGCCGACGGCGTCGAAAAAGTAAGTCTCCAGATTAATCATCGCTTATGGCAAAAAATCTCGCATGCATCGCACTGGGTAGCAACCTAGGGGATCGAGAGCAACATCTATCTGCCGCGATTGACGCAATCAGAAGCATGCCCGGGTGCCAGTTCGACCAGCTCTCTACAATCTATAAAACTGCCGCATGGGGCGTTACAAGCCAACCGTCCTTCCTCAACGCAGCATGCGGTATTTTCTGCGATATAGCGCCAGAGGAATTACTTTGTGGTTTGCAGCAGATAGAAACTCAACAAGGCCGTGAACGAGCAACACGATGGGGACCTAGAACACTCGACCTAGACATTATTTATTTTGCCGACAAAACGCTGAACTCTCCACACTTAACCATCCCACACCCGCTTTTCAAAGAGCGTGAGTTCGTCCTTGAACCTCTGGCAGAGATTTATCCGGATCTGATTATCGATGGCCTGAGTGTGCGAGCCCACCTTGAAAGCCTTGCCCAATCGAAAACAATTTGATTGGATGCCGAGCCATAAACTCCTTTGTTTATCAATGCTTGTATTTGTCTTTTAGTTACGTTCAACTAGTTACGTTCAACTGACAACCTAAGAAGCTATTTGCCGTGCAATTAACAATCGAAGAGATGGAAATAAACGTCTCTAAATCGAGCATACCCAATTACGTGGTTATAGAAGGCCCCATTGGTGTAGGCAAATCAACACTCGCTCGCTCGCTGGCATATAGCCTTGGCTACGAATTACTGCTCGAGCAGCCAGAAGAAAATCCCTTTCTTGATCGGTTTTATCAGGATGGAGATACCTACGCTCTGCAGGCGCAACTGTCTTTTCTCTTCCAGCGGACTAGGCAACTGGATGAAATGAAGCAGACTGACTTATTTCAACCCAAAAGAATTGCCGATTTCATGCTGGAAAAGGACCCATTATTTGCGCAGGTCACGCTTGATAGACATGAATTAGACATCTACTCCAAAGTTTATGAACATGTCGTTTTCGGTATACCCCAACCTGATTTAGTAGTTTACCTGCAGGCTCCCGTTTCGGTGTTATTTGAACGAATCAAGAAGCGCGGAATTGAGTCCGAAAAACATATCAATAACCAATATTTAGAGCACCTAAACGACGCCTATATGAATTTCTTTCACAGCTACGAATCTGCACCGGTGTTAATCGTCAATGCTGCAGAAATTGACTTCGTTAACGACCCCGATCAATATCGTGAATTGGTCACACGCATTCTTACTACTAACGCCGGCAAGCACTTTTTCAATCCGGTCACACGAGACATTTAATGGCAAACCATACAATTCGTAGCCTAAAAAAAGGGAAAGCCGAACATAAAAAGTTCGCTACCGTTACCTCCTACGATGCCACCTTCGCACGTCTGTCAGATGAGGCAGGTATAGAGTGCATACTTGTTGGCGACTCGCTTGGTAATGTCATTCAGGGTAAAGACAGCACAGTGCCGGTAACCATGGACGATATGCTCTACCACACTGAGAATGTTGCTCGAGGAGTCACTAGCTCGCTACTCATGTCGGATATGCCTTATATGAGCTACAGCACACCAGAGCAGGCTATTACTAATGCAGCTGAGCTTATGCAGTCCGGCGCGCAAATCGTGAAGCTAGAGGGCGCAGAATGGCTTGTGGACACGATTAGCTTTCTAAGCGAGCGCGGCGTTCCTGTTTGCGGACATCTGGGTTTATTGCCACAGTCAGTCAACAAAACCAGTGGCTACCGCGTCCAAGGCAAACAACAAGATTCAGCTGCAGAAATACTAGCCAATGCGCGCAGCTACGAGGAAGCAGGCGCCGATGTATTGTTACTTGAGTGCGTTCCCGCAATGCTGGCGAAACAGATTACCGAAGCCGCGAAAGTCCCGGTCATCGGCATTGGTGCCGGTGTATATACAGATGCGCAAGTATTGGTGATTTATGACTTGCTGGGTTTATCGAAAAAAGTGCCAAGCTTCGTCAAAAACTATATGGAAGTTTCTGACAACGTGTCAGATGCACTTAACCTGTTCGCACGAGAAGTGCGCGAGGGAGTTTTCCCTAACGATGACTATACTATTGCATAGCCATTTGTTGCTTAACTATTCATCCATCTCCTGCCGGAGTTTCGATTTAAATTGATGAACCTTTCTCCGACTCAGTCTTTAACCTGCGATCTTATCGCTAGAGAATCCGTGACGCCTGACGACGCCAGTTGTCAGAAATTATTGATCCAACGTCTTGAAAAGATTGGCTTCCGAGTTATCGGTTTACGCTTCGGAGAGGTCGACAACTTTTGGGCAATACGAGGCAATACTGCTCCCATATTTTGCTTTGCAGGCCATACAGATGTGGTGCCATCAGGAGCAGACGAAGATTGGACTAGCCCGCCGTTCAAACCCACATTAACTGACAATGGGATGATTCGTGGGCGCGGCGCCGCTGATATGAAAGGTAGCCTCGCAGCGATGGTGACCGCTTGTGAACGCTTTGTCGCGAGCAGTCCCGATCATCAGGGTTCTATTGCATTTTTAATCACTTCTGACGAAGAAGGCCCCGCCGTCAATGGCACGGTAAAAGTTGTCGAGTGGTTAGAAGAACAAGGCACAAAAATTAACTGGTGCTTAGTTGGCGAGCCTTCGTCATCTAAAGTTTTGGGTGACACTATTAAGAATGGTCGCCGCGGATCACTAGGCGCCACCATGCGAGTTTTAGGCACACAAGGTCACGTTGCCTACCCACATCTTGCGGAAAACCCAATACATAGAGTCGCACCAGCCCTCACCCAGCTTTCTGAAGAAATTTGGGATCAAGGCAATCAGTCTTTCCCCGCGACCAGTTTTCAAATCTCCAATATCAATGCAGGAACCGGAGCTACAAACGTTATTCCAGGCACCTGTGAGGTCATGTTCAATTTTCGGTTTAGCACCGAGCAAACTCCTGAAAAACTTCAATCCAGAACAAAAGAAATATTGGACAAATTTGGTATCAGATACGAACTAGACTGGTGGCTTTCTGGCCTTCCATTTTTAACCGAAGAAGGACCACTGATAGATGCCACGCTGAGCGCTATCAAACAGGTTAATTCCGTAGATTCCGAACTTTCGACAGCTGGAGGCACATCTGATGGTCGCTTTATTGCCCCAACAGGTGCTGAACTCGTTGAACTCGGGCCGCTAAATGCCACCATTCACCAAGTCAATGAGGAAGTATCTGGACAAGACTTAGATACACTTAGCGAAATCTATGAAGCCATACTGTCACGGCTATTAGTGAATACGAGCTCGTAACCTTATTCAGCTAAGTGCCTTCAATGGGTAAATATCAAACCTTGTGCTCTTCCCTTCCAAGGCATATTTAGGCGAAGGCCCAACTATAGGTGGCGCATGGCGAGGTCGCTTTACAACAACACGGTGACTGGCATACACCAACGCCTGTTCTAACAAGTCACTTTCGCTCTGATTATCTTGTGCTAATAATGCCTGCAGTATTTGCATTTCCTTTTTAACCGCCGCGCTCTTTTTTCTTTCCGGAAACATCGGATCAAGATATACCACCTCAGCAACATGAGAATCCTGTGCTAAAAAGAAATCGAGTGCGTCGCAACCAACAAAGTTCAAACGCTGAAGGATCTCTATAAGGCTTTTATCGTCTGCATCTGCCTTTGCCATCGCACGTGCTTCGGCTTCTTCTAACATGTAAGCCAATACAGAAGACTTCTCTAACGCCGTGACCTTCGAGCCCAAAGAAGCAAAGATAAATGCATCGCCACCTAGGCCTGCAGTGGCATCCAGTATTGTCGGAGTGATTCCTGATTTTATTCCGACTGCCTTGGCGATGAGCTGTGACTTGCCTCCACCAAACTGACGTCGATGATGCAAGGCACCTGAACTAAAGGAAATTCGCAACCGTGCTTTCGGATCGATATGCGAGGACGAAAGGCTCACCCCATTTTCATCTGAGATATGTAAAATGAGTTGTGCATTTTCAGATCCAAGCGGCAGATTTAAACGCGCTGCGAGTACTCTACTCGACTCCATATCGCTCTCGCGCTCAGGTACAACCGCAATATCCAATTTTTTCGCCTCTTCCAGCTCTGCCACCTCTAGATAGCCCTATGCGGAATAAATATCATGGCATGGTATTTGGCGCATATCGAAAAATTATAAGACGATTTAATTTAATAGGTATTTTTTATTGAAAATAGGCTTGATATATCAGGTAGATTTTGGTCGAACTTACCGTATTTCGGACAACATATGACTCTATTTGTCCACATTGGAAGCAACTCTTAAAATAAAATCATAGAAAGCTTTGTAAGTCATTGATTCTACATGCTTACAACTTTAAGTCACTGTTTTTAATAGTTTTTTTTAACTGGTCAAAAAGTAACCAATTGTGACGGCAGCCTATTTATTTGGCTCACAGGGCTATTTTCAGTGATTATCAACAAAGTTATCCACAGATTTTGTGGGTAACTTATTTGCTCAAAATGGGTGCCGTTTCCACCCATTTTTATAAGCACTGAATTCCTCGTATCGTGGAATTATTCGTAGAAAAACTCTAAACCTAACCGGTGACCAACCAGCTCATACGACTCAACAACGTCACCTAGATCTTGTCTAAACCTGTCTTTATCAAGCTTCTCTCTCGTCTCTTCGTCCCAAAGGCGACAGCCGTCTGGAGTAAATTCATCGCCCAGATACATCTGACCTGCGTGCATACCAAACTCTAGTTTGTAATCAACCAGCAGAATGCCAGCGCCTGAAAAAATCTCTTTCAAGACGTCGTTCACTTTAAATGTCAGATCGCGCATTTGTTCGATTTGCTCTGGCGTGGCCCAACCAAATGATTGTGCATGAAACTCATTGACCATCGGATCGCCGAGATCATCATTCTTAAGAAACAACTCAAACGTTGGCGGATTCAAATCCATGGCTTCTTCAACACCAAGTCGACGACAAATACTTCCTGCTGAAATATTCCTAACGACACACTCTAGTGGAAACATATCTAGCTTCTTAACTAGAGATTCTTGTGGAGACAAAAGTTTTTCGAAATGAGTGGGTATACCAGCCTCTTCAAGACGCCCCATAATCCATGCATTAAACTGATTATTTACGGCCCCTTTTCGATCAAGTTGTTCGATTTTTTTACCGTCGAAAGCTGACGTATCATTGCGAAACAACAAAATCATCTTGTCACTATTCTCTGTAGTAAAAACTGATTTTGCTTTTCCGGAGTACAGCTCTTGCTGCTTTTCCATAATTCACCTCGTAGTATTTTTAACTAAGGACTATCCAACTCAAAGGCGACTCTTGAGCTGCATAAACGACCTGATTCAGATCCTGACAAACCGGCTCTAATGTTTCAGTCACTAATTCCAAACTGTTGTTTTGCTGGCTGATATGACCAACAATCAACTGGTTAAGCTTTTTGTTCCTATTGATTTTCGTAATTAATTCTGCAGTTTGAAAATTATTTAGGTGGCCCCAGTTTCCTGCGACACGGCGCCTTAATGACGCAGGATACGGCCCCTTTTCCAACATTTCACTGTCATGATTTGCTTCAATAAACAATGCAGTGCAATCTGCATAAGCATCCACCACATGGGCAGTGATGCTACCTAAATCAGTTAGTACACCAAATTTAATTGACCCAGAGCGAAACACAAATTGTACAGGCTCTCGTGCATCATGTGGGACTGCCACTGGCAGTATCTTCACGTCACCGAGTGTTATTTCTTCACCGGCCCTTATTGGTATAGCCGTTACTCTACCGCGAGACTTCCATGAGCGTGCAGTACCATCTGTCATATAAACTGGAATATCAAATTTGGCCGCCAATGCCTCCACGCCTGACACATGGTCACCATGTTCATGGGTAACCAATACCGCTGAAAGATTTTCTACTTCACAACCCACAGACTTCAACCTAGCGATAGTGTCTTTGAGTCCAAATCCACAATCAACCAACAACAGCTGGTCAGCGAGACGGATAAGCGTAGCATTGCCGCGAGAACCACTGCCCAAGGAACAGATTTGCACGAAAATTCGCTAGCTATTTGAAGAAAGAGAAAAAAACAGTATTGGCACTATGTCAGATTGTCGCGAATGCGTTCCAATACAATATAGCTTTCGCGCTGCGCCAAAGGCCTGCCTTCATCATCATAGACCTTCACCCATACGCGGTCTTCATCCTGAAGCTCAAGAATCACTTTGTACGATTCTAGCTTGGCTTTATTGGCTCCGGTCAATTTTTGAAAAAAGCTTCGGCTTTTAACTTGTGGGTCTGCATATTCCGCCACATAGTATTTTGATTCTGGCGACTGATCAGCAATACTGAAGCCATCATTTTCTAAAGCATAGCCCACAGATGCCCATGCGCGCGGGAAGCCAAGTCGCATATCAATATAAGGGCTATCGTTCTCAGGCGCGACGAGGCTCACTTTTTGTGCTGCACCAATTTCACGACCTAAAAGCGATGCCGTTCCAAGACGATCTTCCTCAGCTAATGTCGATGCGAGCAATTCTTGCATCCACGACTCTTTGTCCGCCTCGACAGATTTCTCTGGCCATTGAGGCAAATTCTGCGGCACTGCATCAACTGGGTAACTGCGTTGCAGAATCTCTATTTCCGTCGTGTTTAACTGCACACCTTGAGACAGCGTAATCATAAACTGATGTAACACCGTCTCGTCATCGGAAAGTAGAAACCATGCAGTCTCGATCAAACCTTCATTTGCATCCGCACGATTAGTTGCGATCGCCTGATTTGTTAGAAAGCTGCGAACCAACGGCCAGGTCTCTCCTGGTGAGGCTGATGTCAGTATCCAAGAGTCATCGCCCAAATTTTGAATCTTTACTTCATTGCCAGACGTATTAATAGCTGCACTGCGAGGGCGAGGAACCTCAAACCCCGAATCACTTTGGTAACCCACCACACCTTGTGTTTCTGGAACGGGGTACAGCTCCCCAACAACATCAGAATCCAAATTTTCTGGAACATCAATATGAGGGAGTTCCGCCGACCGACGATAATCATTGCTCCGATTTCGGAAAGCTTCGTCCATACCTAAAAGACTGCAGCCAGTCATGCTAAAAACAAATAGGGACATCACTAACACAGAAAAAAATGAACGCATCACGAGGCCAAACCTGCTTCAGCTAGGATAGTAGAGATATCGTTCTCCGATGACTCGGTTAAAGGCAATAAAGGCAGGCGAATGCCATTCGCTATTAACCCTTGTTTAGCAAGGACCCACTTTGGCACCGCTGGGCTGGGCTCCATAAATAGTCCCGAATGAAGAGATTGTAGTTTCGCGTCTAAAGTCATCGCTTCTTCGACCGAACCTGCCATTGCAAGTTCACATAAATGGCTCATTTGCGCAGGCGCGACATTTGCCGTTACCGATACGTCACCTTTACCACCCGCGAGCATAAGCTCAACAGCGGTAGGGTCGTCACCAGAATACACATAGAAACCCTCAGGCGCTCCGGCAATTAACTCCTTCCCTCTAGCAATATCACCGGTCGCATCTTTAATACCGACAATATTGTCAATTTCTGCCAATCGAAGCGCGGTTTCGGTCTGCATATCTGCAACCGTTCGCCCGGGTACATTATATAAAATAACAGGCAGGTCTACCGCTTCCGCTATAGCCTTAAAGTGCTGATAAATACCTTCTTGGCTAGGCTTATTATAGTAAGGCACAACTTGCAGAGATGCATCGGCGTTAAGCTGTTTAGCTTCTTCCGTTCGCTCTATTGCTTCAGCGGTGGAATTTGCACCGGTTCCAGCAATCACTGGTATTCGGCCGGCAACCTGTTCAATCGTCACACGAATCACATCTAGATGTTCAGTTTCAGTCAGTGTTGGCGATTCGCCTGTTGTTCCTACACTCACAATGCCATGCGTGCCATTGTCTACATGCCAATCCACCAGCCGCCTAAGCGCTTCCCAGTCGACAGACCCATCTAAATGCATCGGCGTTACTAATGCTACGATACTGCCGGTAATATTCACTTCATTGCTCCAAACTAAATCTCTAAAAACTCAAATGCTAAAACTAAAGTGCTACCGCGGGATTAACATCCTGATCGTAGTCTACCCCTTCCACTCCAAACCCAAACAGCTTAAGAAATTCCTGCTGATAGCCTGCATAGTCAGAAATATCTGATAAGTTTTCGGTAGTTACTTGCTCCCACAAGGCTGCCACTTCGTTTTGAATACCATCGTCGAGTTCTTTACCATCCATCCGCCATCGCTGATCTTCATCTAACTTGGCGTTGTTCGAATACATGCATTCAGTAAAAAGCCCATAAACCTGCTCAATACAACCTTCGTGAACACCTCGCTCCTTCATCAACTTAAACAGCAATGATAAATATAGTGGCATAACCGGGATAGCTGAACTCGCTTGCGTAACTACGGCTTTCAAAACAGCAACTCGCGCTTCACCGCCCATCGAAGAAAGTTTCTCATTCAGCACTTTACCAGCGCGATCAAGGTCTTCTTTTGCTTTGCCAATCGTGGCGTGACCATACAAAGGCCAAGTAATTTCCTTGCCAATGTACGTATAGGCCACGGTTTTGCAGCCCTGTTCGAGAACATCGGCATCCGCTAGTGCATTGATCCAACGTTCCCAATCTTCGCCACCCATCACTTTGATGGTATCGGCGATTTCTTGGTCGCTGGCAGGCTCGAGACTGATGTCTTTGACCTCGTTCTTATTGGTGTCCAGTGTCTTTCTTGTGACAGGCTTACCAACCGGCTTTAGTGTGGATGAAAACGTCACACCGGTCTCCGGATCAGTGCGCCGCGGCGACGCAAGGCTGTAAACAACGAGATCTACCTTACCCAGATCTGCTTTAATTTTGGCAATTGTTTCTGCTTTCAATTCGTCAGAAAAAGCGTCGCCATTAATGCTTTCAGCGTAGATACCTGCAGATCTCGCCTCATCATGAAATGCCACACTATTGTAGTAGCCAGCTGAGCCGGTCTTGGTTTCAGTGCCCGGTTTTTCAAAAAAAACGCCTAGAGTTTTAGCACCACAGCCAAATGCAGCAGATATCCTCGAGGCTAAACCGTAACCAGTAGACGCGCCAATCACGAGTACCGTTTTTGGCCCACCCTCAATCACACCCTGCTTTTTTACAAACTGGATTTGTTCTTTTACATGAGCAGCACATCCCACCGGGTGCGCATTGGTACAAATAAAACCGCGTATCTTGGGATGAATAACCATAAAAATATAAGCCCTGAAAATTGTAATCGTAGACACTGCGAAAGCGTAAAATCAGCCTCTGTGCTTTATCTGATTAGTTTAGACGCATTGCGTAAAAGCAGAAAAAGACTGGGGCGTCATAATACCGATGAACAGACTCTGATCCAAACCTGAAACCGTGAAAACGTTGTTTTTAAGATTGACCTTGACGCCAAACCACATGCTCAGTTTCTTCTGCCAACCTATCCATATACGCATCGTGTGACGCAACCTCAGACTCTGTGGCGCGCATAACTTTATATGCAACCTGTTCACGTGATATCTGTGTATACGCGATTTCGCCATCCTGGTTTGCTTCCGAGCCCATAGTATCAGAACCCAAGCCAAGCGATACCTGACCTCCGGTCATAATCAGGTATACGTCAGCCAATATCTCGGCATCCAAGAGTGCACCATGAAGCTCACGCGCAGAGTTATCTACTGCATAGCGCTTGCAGAGTGCATCCAAGCTGTTGCGTTGCCCTGGGTGTATTTGACGCGCTAGTGCGAGCGAATCCAAAATGGTGCAGCGCTCAGACATAGATACCTGATCACCCATTAGCTCGAGCTCGTAATTTAGAAAGCCAATATCGAATGGAGCATTGTGAATCACCAATTCAGCGCCCGCTACAAAGTTGAGAAACTCCGTGGCTATATCTGTAAAAACTGGCTTATCTGCTAGAAAATCGCGGCCAATCCCATGTACTTCTAGCGCGCCAGCATCAATCTCTCGTTCTGGATTGATATATTGATGAAAGGTTTTTCCGCTGAACCTTCGGTTGACTAGTTCTACGGCACCAATTTCGATAATTCTGTGACCACGCGAGGCCTCCAAGCCTGTGGTTTCTGTATCCAGTACTATTTGCCGGTGATCTGCCATCTGTTTTTAATCCACTAAGTTTTGTTTAGGAATAGATCATTTAGAGTTGGTCAACCCCACGATTCGCGAGCTCGTCTGCTTTTTCATTGCCTGGGTCACCGCTGTGACCTTTCACCCACCGCCACTCTATCTGATGCCGCTGCACGGCTTCATCCAGCTCTTTCCATAGATCAACATTTTGAACAGGTTTTTTTGCAGCCGTCTTCCAATTTCTCTTTTTCCAGTTTGGCAGCCATTCCGTGATGCCTTTTAGAACATAGGTAGAATCGGTAAATAGCTCAACTTCGCACGCTTTTTTTAGCGCATTAAGTCCTTCAATAGCAGCCCGCAATTCCATTTTATTGTTTGTCGTATCCGATTCGCCGCCGAAGATCTCTTTGCTATGCCCATCAGACTCAAGAAGCACGCCCCAACCACCAGGACCAGGATTACCCCGACAAGCACCATCTGTATAGAGAACAACTTTTTTCATTGATTCCTTCTCGCACCCGCTCTCACGGCAGATGCCGCAGCAGAAAATTCAACACGCCTGGATCGACGTTTATTTGCCTTCCGATCAATAGGCGTCATCACATCTTTAGACGCATGGATAACGTAAAAACCACCACACCAGCCTCCCCAGCGGGTTAGCCAACGATCAAGAGGTGCCATCCAATTAACGATTCTAGCCGACTGCAGTGGAAAACCGTAAAAGCCGCCCGCGACATTCATTGGTTCACAGGATGTAAAATGCAACCAGTCCAGTAGACGCCGACAAGACAAGCCATGATGTGCCCAAGGGACCTCTCTTCGCCAAGTTAGCTGCAAACTCTTACGGAGGCCAAAAAGCGAATAAGGGTTAAAGCAGATCACTATCAGTTGCCCCTGCGGAGCCAAGACTCTAGCAGCCTCTCGCAGCACAGCGTGAGGATTTTCGGAAAACTCCAAAACATGATGCAGCACTAAAAAGTCCACGGCGCCATCTTCTAGCGGGATTTGATCTAGCTCGCTCACAAGCCAGCTATATCCTTTGAGACCATGATCAAATTTTCTTGGACTATGCGACGACACAACGACCTTTTGACATTTTCGCGATGGTCGACCCAAGAGCATACGGCTACATCCACTCATTTGCATCATGAGCTCGCCTTTGTATTCTTGTCGGCAAAGTTCAATAAGCTCAAGTTCCTGCGCAAGCATTTGCTTACCAACCGGCGTCTGAAACCAGCGATACAGATGAATCGATGAGCGACGCAATGACGCCACCGGTCGATGCCAGAGCGAAGACACCATTTGCCTCCATCCACCGCGTTCCATTGTGTCTACCTATCTGCTTTTGTTCGGGATATTATGTGCTGGCATATAGAAAACACCAACAAAAATGATCACCACCACTGCAATTCCAGCGTTCAATGATAACTATCACTGGCTTATAGAGAGTGAGGTTGAAACTTGGGTAGTGGATCCAGGTGACGGCGACAAAGTCCAAGAAGTACTAGCGGAAAGATCTAGAACGCTCACTGGGATACTCATTACCCACCATCACTGGGACCATATCAACGGTATCGAAACACTGCTCCACCCTGACCTTATTGTGGCAGGACCCGCACGCGATCAACACCCTTTGGTCAACCGACCAATGCAAGAAGGCGATACTCTTGCTGTTTGCGGATCGCAATTCCAGGTGTTTGAAGTGCCGGGGCACACGCTCAATCATATTGTTTACTACGCTGAGCCAGAAAACCAAGACCCTATCCTATTCAGCGGTGACACATTGTTTGCTGGCGGATGCGGGCGATTATTCGAGGGCACTCCCGCTCAAATGCATCAATCTTTGAGTAAACTCGGCACTCTACCCGAGCGAACCCAGATCTATTGTGCACATGAATACACATTAGGAAATCTTGAGTTCGCAAATACTATCGAACCAAATAATCCAGATCTCAATTCTCGTCTGGAAACCGTTAAAGACCTTCGAGCACAGGGCATTCCTACTATTCCGTCTACCCTCTCTCTAGAGCTAAAAACCAATCCTTTCATGCGCATCCATTCTGCAGAGCTTACCGCTTCTGCAAAGCGCAGCAACCCTGATCTAAAAGACCCTATTTCGATCTTCGCAGAAATTCGATCTCTAAAAGACCAGTTTTAGACCAGTTTAAATGCTTCATGGCAAGCACTATTTTTTAAGAATAGGCAACGTTCGACAATTTTATGTTTTGCAACTATTCCTCTTACCCTTTCTGTGAGAGACTGCCTTGCGCTTGTCATTTAGAGTGCGAGTCGAACACCACAAAAACAGACAAATAAAGCTAGTATATTCAATGCGTCTTCAGACACTCCTTATCGCGGTACCACTATTCGTCATCTCTTTGACTGCTTGCTCTTTTTTCAAGCGCGATTATCTAGTCGATCTCGATACAGTCGATGGCAAAGACATGCCGCGTGAGCATATCGAAATTTTTACCAAAGCAGCCTCTGCATTCGCAAAAAAACATTCAATCATTGTTAATGACCCACAAACCACAGAAACTAGCCTGAGACCCTCGGAGCCAGAGCATCTATTTGCAAAGCTCACCGAAAATTTCGCATGGAACACGCACAGCCAACGTAGCGAAGTGACTAAGGAAATCCGGAAGCACCAAAAGCAACCCAATTATTTCTACGAAGTACTGGAGCGAAGCGAGCCATTCCTCGCATTGATCATTGAAAAACTTGATGAGCGGCAAATGCCTAGAGAGCTTGCATTGCTTCCGTTTGTTGAAAGCAGCTATGACCCCTCCGTTTTTTCTCAAAGCAAAGCAGGCGGGCTATGGCAGTTCATGCCTAGCACTGCAAAATCTTTAGGTATGCATATTGATTGGTGGTACGACGAAAGGCTGGATATCGAATTATCAACTGACAACGCATTGGACTACCTTGCATACTTGCACGGCCGTTTCGATAACAACTGGGAACTCGCGCTCGCGGCATACAACGGCGGCGAGAGCCATGTCTCAAGCCGGATCAAAAGAGCCAACGGCAATCAGGATTTTTGGGAACTTAGCCTGAAGAACGAAACCAGTAGCTACGTGCCAAAACTGCTTGCGATCGTTGAGCTCGTTTCCAAACCCGAGCAATATGGAGTAAAAGTTCCCGAGATACCCATAAGTAGCCCGACGAGATCTGTCGAATTCGACAAACAAATTGATCTCCGTTTGGCATCTGAAAAAATCGGCATGGACTACGATGATCTAAGTCATCTGAATTCCGGCTATCTTCGCTGGATTTCACCGCCTGGAAAAACATATCGTTTGCTTATTCCCGCTGATAAGCACGCAACACTCCTCGCAGCACTGGATGATATTACAATTGATGAACAGCTTGCTTGGAATCACTATCGAGTGAGCCAAGGGGACACGTTACAAGAAATCGCCAGTAGTTTTGGCACCACAGAGCAAGCATTGGTCGCTATTAATCAGCTCAAGAATTCGAAGATTTTTATCAATCAAGACCTGTTTATACCCAGCTCGGGCCTATCCGGGAAAGGGTTCGCCAATCAGCCATATACAATAAAACGACTCTATGTCGTGAAGCAGGGTGATTCTCTCTGGCAGATATCACGTAATCAGAGTGTCTCTATTAACAAAATTCGAGCGCTCAATAGTATTTCTGGTAACGGTATTAAACCCGGGCAAGCGTTGATTTTGGATGAAACCTTCACCGGCACTGAAATCACCTATATGGTGAAGCAAGGCGATTCGCTTTCTCATATAGCATCTAGGTTTCATGTTCCTATTGCGGATATTCGTTCTTGGAATTCGCTAAATGGCGATCTGATTAAACCAGGGCAATCACTGCTAATCAGAACAACTCAAAACTCGTAGAAATTTTCGACCAAAGACTGGCTGATAAGATTAAAGTCAGTGAAGGGAGCATAGCTCGCCTCCACTGGATATTGTTAAAGCTCAATACGGGATTCATTGGCCGAAAGAATGGCCTCACCCACACCCTTCACATCAACGAGTTCTTGAGCACTCTGAAAAGGACCGTGAGTCTCACGATATTCTATGATCGCGGCGGCTTTTTCTTCACCAATACCTGTTAGACGTTCAGCAAGTTCGACCGCACTTGCTTGATTAATATTTACTACTGACTCCGCCGGATGAGCTGTATCTAGCTCAGCGGCAATAATAGGACCACTCAACGCAGCCAAGAAAAGGGAAACGAATACAAGCTTTGCATTTTTCATTATTTATCACTCCTGTGATGTTGGTTAAATCCATTTATGTCTGCGCATACTAACCGCTTAGGATCAGTTTTTCAGCCTATCCAAAATGCTAGTTATAACAGCACTGGGGTTGTCTGCACCAGTAATAGGCCTTCCCATTACCAAGTAATCACTTCCCGCTGATATCGCCTCAGAGGGTGTCATCACTCGGTGCTGATCACCCAGATCACTGCCTTCAGGCCGAATACCTGGTGTCACCGTAAGAAATGTTTCACCCAGAGTATTCTTGATAACACTCGCTTCTTGCGCGGAACAGACGACACCGTCAAGACCGGCGTTTTGAGCCATATCCGCAAGATGATCAACTTGACCAGTCAAGGATCTTGAATAACCAAGATCGTTCAACTCTACCTGAGAAGTACTGGTTAACACCGTCACAGCGGTCAGTAGCGGCCTATCGTTTGAAGGTATGGCATCTAATGCCTCCCGCGCCGCAATCATCATATTGCTTCCACCGGATGCATGAACATTAATCATCCACACGCCTAGATTGGCGGCGGCGATCACTGCCTTTGCGACAGTATTGGGGATATCATGAAATTTTAGATCCAGGAAAACATCGAACCCCATATCTGCCAACTGCCTGACCAACTGCGGCCCTTCACTGGTAAATAACTCTTTACCTACTTTGACTCGGCAAGACTCTGGATCGAGCTCGCTAGCTATAGCTATCGCTGGCTCTGCACGGGGAAAGTCTAACGCAATAATAAGTGGGTTTTTATTTATCACAAGAACACACTATCAATTCGGCACACCGAAGCAGTGCCATATTTCCATTGCCGAAATCAAAGCTACCTATGACGAAACGGCAACTTCAGATGCTGGAGTTGCAGACAGTTGCTTTCGCAACCGCCGAATTCGGATACGCAAGCCAAGTATCAGAGGAAACCCTGCGATAAACCCAATGAAAACACCCGCACCCAGTGCCAACAAGACACTCTTACCAACTGTCATTTGCGGCAATTGCCACTCTAAGAACTTCAGCTGGTGAACTTCGGTGTTGGCATTGAGAAAAGAGATCGATGCCAACATCAGAACGATGAATAGCAATAAATAAAAGATTCTAATTAACCAGCGCATAACCATCTCCAAATCAATACTAGATGAAGGATACCCTGTTAGCTATCGAAAAGCTGCCTAGACAAATAGATTCTAGGAGTGGGGATTAACTCGAGTACGCAGCTCTTTACCTGGTTTGAAGTGCGGTACGTACTTTCCAACTAGCTGCACTGAATCACCCGTCTTTGGATTGCGCCCCATTCTAGGTGCGCGGTAGTGCAAACTAAAGCTGCCAAAACCGCGTATTTCTATGCGGTTCCCGTCAGCAAGACAGTCGGACATCATGTCCAAGATCATTTTGACAGCTGAATCGACATCTCTCGGCGGAAGCTGATCATGCTTGTACGCGATTCGCTCAATTAGTTCTGACTTTGTCATCAGCACCTCAACGTTGTCAGTTGCAGATAAAGCCGGGGTAATCCCCGGCTTTCCTGAACTTACTTGTCTTGACTCTCCATTTGCGCTTTGATGAGATCTCCAAGCGTTGACGGAGCGGATTGTTCAGCTTCCTGCTTACGGTGCTCTCGAACTGCAGATTTCTCATCCGCTTGTTCACGCGCTTTGATGGAAAGATTAATCGCGCGGGTCTTACGATCCACACCAGTAATAACTACTTCCACCTCTTCGCCCGCAGTCAAAGCATTTCGCGCATCTTCAACTCGCTCCATGCTTATTTCCGTGGCTTTGAGTACACCTTCTATTTCTTCTCCAAGCGTGATGATCGCTGACTTGGCTTCAACTTCTTTCACCGTGCCTTTTACAATCGTGCCTTTATCATTAGCATTAACATAATCAGAGAATGGATCATCTGATAACTGTTTAACGCCAAGCGATATGCGCTCACGCTCTGCATCGACTGCAAGAATAACAGCTTCCACTTCTTCGCCTTTCTTGAACTGACGAACGGCCTCTTCACCTTCATCTTGCCAAGAAATATCCGAAAGATGCACAAGACCATCAATATCGCCTTCAAGCCCAATAAAGATGCCAAAGTCTGTGATTGATTTGATGTTGCCAGACACACGGTCACCCTTCGCATATTTCTGAGCAAAGGCTTCCCATGGGTTCATGAAACATTGCTTGATACCCAAAGATACTCGACGACGCTCTGGGTCGATATCGAGCACCATCACTTCTACTTCGTCACCTACCTGAACAACTTTAGACGGATGAATATTCTTATTCGTCCAATCCATTTCCGATACGTGTACTAATCCTTCAATGCCATCTTCCAACTCAGCAAAACAGCCGTAATCGGTCAGATTCGTCACGCGAGCCATCACTTTGGCTCCTTCAGGGTAACGACCAGCCACTTCAAACCAAGGATCTTCACCTAGTTGTTTCAGGCCAAGAGACACACGGTTTCTTTCACGGTCAAATTTGAGAATGCGTACATCCATCTCTTGGCCCACTTCGACCATTTCCGATGGGTGTTTGATGCGCTTCCATGCCATATCAGTGATATGCAGTAGACCATCAATACCGCCAAGATCAACAAACGCACCGTAATCGGTCAGGTTCTTAACGATACCCTTAACCACTGCACCTTCTTCCAACGAGGCCAATAGTGCATCACGCTCTTCGCTGTTAACAGTTTCTAGAACCGCGCGACGTGAAACGACCACGTTGTTACGTTTTTGATCTAATTTAATGAGTTTGAACTCGAGCGATTTACCTTCGAGTTGGACGTTGTCTCGCGTTGGACGAACATCCACCAAAGAACCTGGAAGGAACGCGCGCACGCCTCGAATATCAACAGTAAAGCCACCTTTGACCTTACCGGTAATCAAGCCAGTGACAGCTTCATCATCTTCCTGCGCTTTTTCAAGATCAAGCCAAGTCTCGATACGAGCAGCTTTTTCACGAGAAAGACGAGTAAGTCCGAAGCCGTCTTCGACTGTTTCCAACGCGACCCTGACTTCATCGCCAATGGCGGCAGTCACTTCGCCTTCTTCGTTTTGGAATTGCTGGAGTGGAATAATACCTTCAGATTTTAGGCCTGCGTGAACAGTAACCCAATCTTGGTCAATATCTATAACAACTCCGGAGACAATGGAGCCCGGCTCCATTTCGACTGTTTTTAAACTCTCTTCAAAGAGTTCTGAAAAGCTCTCGCTCATATATTAAATACCTAATCTATGGGTTATTAACCCTGCCGCTAAGCCAATTTAGCGGTTCAATTAAAAAACAGTGCCGACGTCGTACTTGGCCATCCGCCGGCATTGACTATTTTTTTGCACACAAGGTGCAAACTGCGGTCTAAGAACTTGCGTGCTAGCTGCGCTTATTCCAATGGGAAAGCACTTCCGCAACAACGTCCGCGATCGCCATGGAAGTACAATCTATTTCAATTGCATCTTCTGCTGGACGCATAGGACTCACGTTGCGAGTAGCATCCCGCTCATCGCGAGCCCGTATCTCTTCCACGAGGGCGCGCAGACTATCACCATCATCCTTATGAATCAACTGCTTAGCGCCCTTTTTGGCGGCCGTTGTATTGCCGGTTTCTTGCAGTTGCAAATACCGGCGGCGAGCTCTTTCTTCCGCTGAAGCGATGAGAAAAATCTTCAATTTTGCATCTGGAAATACAACTGTCCCCATATCCCGACCATCCGCAGCTAAACCACCGCGTTTTGCGAATTGTCTTTGCATCGCCAACAGCGCTGATCTCACTTCTGGAATCGTGGCTAGCAGTGATGCCTTTGTACCAATTTGCACTGTTCTAATCTGAGGAGAGATATCTTCGGATTCAAACAGGACTTTATCGTCAACAAACTCGACCTTAATGGTCTGAGCTAAAGCCACTAACTCATCGATATCATCTTCACTATAGCCGCTCTGGTCTGCCGCAAAAGCCAGTATTCGATAAAGTGCGCCGCTATCCAGATAGCTATAGCCAAGCTCTTTGGCAACAAGCCTACAGATAGTGCCTTTGCCTGCCCCGCTAGGGCCATCAATACACAAGATTTCATTCATTCTTCACAGACCTCTATATTCATTCCTAGCTTTTGGGCTAGCTCAACAAAATTGGGGAATGAGGTTGCTACATTTTCACAATCGGCAATCTCAATGGTTTTTTTGGAGCGGATACCTGCTACTGCGAAAGACATCGCAATTCGGTGATCGCCATGCGACTTCACTTTGCCGCCTTTAATTTTAGAACCACCGATTATCTTCATACCATCCGGCAAAGCAATAGCTTTAACGCCAATTTCGTTAAGACCGTCGGCCATCGCCTGTATTCGGTCGCTTTCTTTGACGCGCAATTCTTCTGCGCCGGTCAGCATTGTCTGACCTTCTGCACAAGCTGCTGCAACAAACAGTGCGGGGAATTCATCAATCGCCAATGGCACCAGCTCGACAGGAATCTCGACACCCGTCAGCGTGGACGAACGCACACGCACGTCTGCCAAGGGCTCCCCACCAACCATTCTCTCGTTTTCTAGCGTTAAATCTGCCCCCATCAACTTCAAGATCTGAATAACGCCGTCTCGAGTGGGGTTCATGCCAACATGTGTAAGTAGCAAGTCAGCATCTTCGGAGATAGCCGCTGCCACCATAAAGAACGTTGCAGAAGAGATGTCTGCAGGCACATCGAGATCACATGCTTTTAGCTGACCACCACTCTTCAGAGACACCCGACGGCCATCTACCTTCACGTCATAGCCGAAAGCGCTCAGCATACGCTCGGTATGATCGCGCGTTGGAGCCGGCTCGATCACTGCAGTTTCACCCTGAGCATATAGACCAGCTAGCAACAAACAGGATTTCACCTGACCACTAGCGATCGGCATAGGGTATTCAATACCGACAAGGTGCTTACCTCCCTTTATCTCTAACGGCGGGCAGCCTTTTTCTGCTGTGATAACTTGACCACCCATTAGTGAAAGTGGCGCTGCTACTCGAGACATGGGCCTTTTAGTCAACGAAGGATCGCCCACCAAAACTGAATCAAAGTTTTGCCCCGCAAGCACACCAGCCATAAGGCGCATAGAGGTGCCAGAATTACCTAAATCCAAAGGCGTTGCGGGCTTTTTCAAACCCTGCATTCCTACCCCCTGGATTTCCAACTCACCATTATTTGGGTCGGAGATTTCCACACCCATGGCCCGAAAAGCGCTCAGCGTTGCCAAACTGTCTTCGCCTTCAAGAAAACCGCGCACCTTCGTTGTGCCTTCTGCCAGACTTCCGAACATGATTGAACGATGTGAAATCGATTTATCACCCGGCACACGAACCGTCCCACGCAACGAAGATGATGGGTTGGCTAAAATACGGGCGCCAGAGTTAGACATGAAGTTTCCTAGATATTATGGGCAAGAGGCTCAGGCCTTGGTTTCTAAATACAGTTTCCGCGCATCCCTCGATCGCTCAAGTATAGCTTCAATTTTTTCCGGATCAGACGCCTCAATTGCAGCGCGCAGATCAGCTAGGTGAGCTTCGAAATTATCGAGCTGGCCGAGAATCGCGTCCCGATTTGTAAGAAAAATGTCGCGCCACATCACTGGATCCGACTCCGCAATCCGAGTGAAATCACGGAAACCACCAGCGGCGTAGCGAAAGACCTCTGTTTTTTGCTCTAGGGTAAAGAGCGCATCAACGATGGCATAAGCAAGCACGTGAGGCAGGTGACTTGTAGCACCAAGGATTTCATCATGATGATCAGCCGCCATTTGATCAACCTCTGCACCCAACGCTTCCCAGAGTCCACGAACAAGGCCTACCGCTTCTGAATTAGTTTTTTCACTGGGCGTCAATATACAGCGGCGCCCTTTAAACAGGTCGGGATTAACCGCCGTTACGCCTGACTTTTCCGAACCCGCGATCGGATGGCCGGGCACGAAAAACGACGGTAATTCTCCCCACACTTCTATCGCCGCTTCCATAATAACGGCTTTTGCACTGCCAACATCGGTTAGCACCACCCCTTCTGGCAGCAATGGCTTGAGCAATTCAAAAATCTTTCTGTGAGCACGAACCGGAATAGCAACCACAACTAGATCGCCTGCCACCAATGACGCCATAAGGTCGCCCAGTTCTGCGTATGTGGCTGTATTCTTCGCGATACCAAGCTCTTTTGCTTGAATATTAGTAGCGTCAGACCGATTAACCGCCCAGACATTGTCATAGATGTTGCACTCTATGGCGGCTTTAGAAAGGCTGCTGCCGATCAATCCCGTACCAATAACGACCAGTGTTTTTGTCATCGTGTTGGACAGTTACAGAACTGCGACAGGATATGACCCTAAGACTTTGAGCTCGACGGCTGATTCCGCCAATAACTCAAACACTTTAACCACCTGCTCATCTTCTGTGTGCCCTTTAAAATCAAGAAAGAAAACATAGTTCCAGTTTTCTGATTTAGATGGTCTAGTTTCCAGTCTGGTTAGGTCAACTTCATGCTCGCGAAATGGTTTGAGCAACTCATATAGCGCCCCGGGCTTGTTCCGCATTCGCAACATGATGGAGGTTTTATCATTGCCGCTTGGCTGTGTGTTTTCTGTTCCCACAATCAGAAAGCGCGTCGTGTTGTCAGGACTATCTTCAATCTTTTCTGCCATGACATTGAGGTCATATATCTGTCCGGCGATATCCCCTGCTATAGCTGCGCTATTCCACTCCCCTTTTATGCGTTTTGCCGCTTCGGCATTGCTATTCACTGCCACACGTTCAGCGCTAGGATAATTTTCGTCTAACCATGCTCGACATTGTGCAAGGGTCTGCGAATGTGAATAAATCCGAGTAATCCGATCCGGGTCGGTGTTTGAAGAAATCATCATATTGTGGTGAATTCTCAACGCGACTTCACCGACGATTTTCAAATTAGAATTCATAAAGGTATCGAGCGTATGGCTAACCATCCCCTCGGTCGAATTCTCAACCGGCACTACGCCATAATTCACCGCGCCCGCCTCTACTTCTCGGAACACCTGATCAATAGTAGACACCGGCTGAGCTTCAGAGCTAAAACCAAAATGTTTCAGTGCAGCCTGCTGAGTAAATGTGCCTTCTGGACCCAAGTAAGCCACTCGTGTCGGTTGCTCAAGAGCGAGGCATGCGGACATCACTTCACGAAACAACCGGGCGATTTCTTCATCAGATAATGGGCCTTCATTGGCGTCCATGACGGACCGCAAGACTTGTGCTTCTCGCTCTGGCCGATAAAACTTCGCATCGGCACCATCTTCAGACATCTTCACCTGCGCAACTTCTTGTGCGCAACTAGCGCGCGCAGAAATGAGTTTGAGTATTTGCGAATCGAGCTGATCTATTTGCTCACGCAACGCCTGAAGTTCGGGCAACTGACTCATTCATTTGGCTCTTGGTTGTTTTCTGAGCCATCGCCATTTTCCATACCTTCGGATGAGCTGGAATCATTTTCTAAAGATTCAGCATTTTCATCTTCTGTTTCAGCAACTCTTTGAACAGCAATCAATTGTTCGTTTTCTTTCAGGCGAATCACCCGCACACCCTGCGTGTTTCTGCCGAGCACTGAAATCTCATCGGTCTTGGTGCGAACCAATGTACCGCCATCGGAGATCAACATGACTTGATCGCCAGGGAATACTTGAACCGCACCCACAAGTGGGCCATTTCTCTCCGATGCCTGAATACCTTTCACACCCTGGGTACCGCGACCTTTGGTCGGGAACTCAGAAATGAGCGTTTGTTTACCATAGCCGTTTTGGCTCACAGTCAGTACTTTGCCCTCTTCCTCTGGAATAATCAGCGAGATAACACGCTCGCCCTCGGCCATACGGATACCTCGGACACCCCGCGCCGTTCGCCCCATAGCCCGAACGTTGCTTTCAGCAAAGCGATTTGCCTTACCTGAGCTCGCAAATAGCATCACGTCAGATTCTCCATCCGTGATCGCCGTACCGACCAAGTGGTCGCCGTCGTCAAGCTCCACCGCTCTCAGGCCAACACTTCTCTGGCGAGAAAACGCAGACAACACAGTCTTTTTCACCGTACCAAATGCCGTTGCCATAAATATATATTTGTCATCACTGTATTCTGATACTGGCAAAATTGAGGTGACATTTTCTCCGTCTTCCAGTGGCAGCAGGTTAACAATAGGTCGGCCCTTGCTTTGGCGTGTTGCTTCGGGGATCTGGTATACCTTCAACCAGTAGACTTTACCCGCATCGGTAAAGCACAAAATCGTATCGTGGGAACTCGCAATTAATAGCTGCTCTACCCAGTCTTCATCCTTCAGATTAGTCGCAGATTTACCCATCCCTCCACGACGCTGAGCTTGATATGCATCAAGCGGCTGACTTTTCGCGTAACCCGTATGCGACAAGGTAACAACACGATCCTCGACCGGAATCATATCTTCGTGAGTCAAATCCATGCGACTGGCCGTAATTTCAGTACGGCGCTCGTCGCCGAACGCGTCACGTGTTTCTTCTAATTCTTCTCGAATAACCTCAATCAAACGATCTGGGTTAGTCAAAACTTCCAAGTACTCTGAAATTGCTTCCAGCTTTTCTTGGAACTCTTTTAAGAGCTTATCGTGCTCCAAACCAGTTAGACGATGCAGGCGCAGCTCTAGGATTGCCTGAGCTTGCTCAGCGGATAACCGATACCCTTTATCACTCAGCCCAAACTCTTCTCCTAACCCTTCCGGTCGAGAAGATTCCGCACCAGCGCGCTCGAGCATGCCAGAGACTGCTCCAGGCTCCCAAACTTCAGCAATTAGTGCCTCTTTTGCTTCTGCAGGAGTAGGCGAAGCTTTGATCAGCGCAATCACTGGATCAATGTTAGAAATAGCAACGGCTAAGCCTTCAAGAATATGCCCTCGCTCGCGTGCTTTGCGAAGCAAAAAGATCGTTCTGCGGGTAATCACTTCGCGACGATGCTTGAGGAACGCCTCGATGACTTCTCGAAGATTCATAGTCTTTGGCTGGCCGTCTATCAGCGCAACGATATTGATACCAAACACCTGCTCCATAGCGGTCTGTGAATACAGATTGTTCAGAATCACATCACCAGATTCACCGCGTTTGGTTTCGATAACAACGCGCAGACCGTCTTTATCAGATTCGTCACGCAGCTCAGAGATGCCTTCAATCTTTTTGTCTTTTACCAGCTCAGCTATTTTTTCAATCAGCCGCGCTTTGTTGACCTGATATGGCAACTCAGAGATAACAATATGATCTTTGCCTGACTTTTCGTCCTGAACAACCTCAGCACGCGACCGAACGTAGATTCTTCCACGCCCCGTCCGATAGGCCTCAACAATGCCCGCTCGACCATTAATAATTGCCGCTGTAGGAAAGTCAGGCCCTGGAATATGCTCCATCAAACCTTCTACGTCGATTTGATCATCATCTAACATTGCCAAGCAGGCATTGATTACTTCGGTGAGATTGTGCGGAGGGATGTTAGTCGCCATCCCTACAGCGATCCCTGAGGAACCATTGACCAGCAGGTTTGGCACCTTGGTCGGCAGAACGTCTGGCATCTGCTCGGAGCCATCGTAATTGTCGACGAAATCTACCGTTTCCTTGTCCAGATCCACGAGCAGTTCGTGGGCAATTTTTGACATGCGGATTTCGGTGTATCGCATGGCTGCAGCTCGGTCGCCATCGACCGAACCAAAGTTACCCTGACCATCTACCAACATATAACGCAATGAAAACGGCTGCGCCATCCTTACGATGGTGTCGTAGACTGCCGAATCACCATGTGGATGATATTTACCAATAACATCACCCACCACACGCGCAGATTTCTTATAAGGCTTATTCCAGTCGTTGTTCAGCTCATTCATGGCAAAGAGCACACGTCGATGCACTGGCTTCAGTCCATCTCGCACGTCGGGCAAAGCACGCCCAACGATCACACTCATCGCATAATCTAAGTACGATTGCTGAAGCTCATGCTCAATGGCAACGGGGAATATTTCTTTGGCTATCTCAGCCATTTATTTTCCTTATCTTGAGGCCTACTAACTTTAATTGACGACAAAAAGCATAGCTTTTCACAACTGGAATAACAGGCATATTTTTGTGATATTTATTCTATTTTTAGCGCATCTAACCCTAGCTCGAAAGCTTACCAAAAATCACCTTTTTACGCACTTATTCTGATGCTGAAATTTGTATTTAAATTAGGCTATCAAACACGGAAAAAGCGCCAAAAAGTATTGGCTGATGAGCGACATAAATGATTAGCCCATGCCGACCCAACAAAGCGAGCCAAGTAGCCGACTTAAGAGGCGGAATATCGATCTTTTTGATCGGGACCAACCCTGCCAGCCCAATGGCAAGCAAGGCCACACCCAGCCAAGGGAAAATTGGCGCATAGTCTTCGGTATTCGCCGGTAAAACTTCTGAGATGTAGTGGAATGGCCAATAAACCGGCAATACGCCGATCCAGTATCCAACAATAATCGAAGCGCCAACAACGCAGGCGATGATAGGCATCTTTAGAAAGATCAATCCAATTGCACTGGCAAGTGCAATAAAATGCAGAATCCCAAAATAGATCCAACTGTTTGGGAACACAAACAAAGACATAATGGATATGCCAAGCGCGGTCACCAATAGCCAGACAAAACGCTTAGCAAAGTGTTTCCAGCGAATAGCCTTGCCATGCGCCAAAACCAAACTCACTCCGACTGTCGAAATAAATAACGTCAGGATGACATAGCGAAAGGGTCGCCAATTTGGGCCATTAGGGATATTCCAATCAACATAACCGAAGTAACGCAGGTCGTAACAAAAATGGAAAATCACCATCAGCACGATCGCTAGACCGCGCACCGCATCTACCCACAGCAGACGCTTATTTACGCTAGGCATCCACCCTGCTCCGCAGCCACTCTAATCGGACTCTATTCTGCCATGAGGGCTATATCTCTCGACCCTTTCGTGCCGCGATACGTAACCGCAAGGCATTCAGCTTAATAAAGCCTTCCGCATCTTTCTGGTTATAGGCACCTTCATCTTCATCAAAGGTGGCGATCCGCTCGTCGAACAAGGTATCGGATGACTGCCGCCCAACCACCATCACATTACCTTTATATAGCTTGAGGCGGACCAAACCGTTCACCACGGACTGGCTTGCATCGATGGACGCTTGCAACATTTTTCGCTCTGGTGACCACCAATAGCCGTTGTATATGAGCTCCGCATACTTGGGCATGAGGCTATCTTTTAAATGCGCGGCCTCTCGATCTAGCGTGATGGACTCAATAGCTCTATGAGCTTTGAGCATGATGGTGCCACCAGGTGTTTCGTAGCAACCCCGGGCCTTCATACCTACATAACGGTTTTCGACAATGTCGAGACGCCCCACCCCGTTTGCTCCGCCGATTTGATTCAACTTTTCTATCATGGTCGCAGGCGATAAGTTTTCACCATCTAGACTTACAGGATCACCCCCCTCGAAACCCAATTCGATATAAGTGGGCTCACTTGGCGCCGCCTCAGGCGATATCGACCAACGCCACATATCTTCCTCTGGCTCCGACCAAGGGTCTTCTAGCAAACCACCTTCATAGGAAATATGTAAAAGATTGGCATCCATGGAGTAAGGCGATTTCTTTTCACTACTAGAAAAATCGACTGGGATATTGTGGCTGGCGCAGTATTCCATCAACGTATCTCGAGAGGTGAGATCCCATTCTCGCCAAGGCGCGATGACCTGAATGCCTGGCTTCAATGCATATGCGCCCAGTTCAAAGCGAACCTGGTCATTGCCTTTTCCTGTCGCTCCATGTGAGATCGCATCCGCACCAGTCTCATTAGCGATTTCGACAAGCCGCCTAGCAATCAAAGGCCGTGCGATTGAAGTCCCCAACAAGTACTCACCTTCATAAATCGTATTCGCTCGAAACATCGGAAACACGTAGTTAGCGGCAAAATCCTCGCGCAGATCTTCAATGTAGACTTCCTCAACACCGAGTGCCTTTGCCTTCGCCCGAGCAGGCTCTACCTCTTCACCCTGACCGATATCGGCAGTAAAGGTCACCACCTCTGCTTTATAAGTATCTTGTAACCAGCGAACAATGACAGATGTGTCAAGGCCACCGGAATAAGCGAGTACAACTTTCTTGGCTGTTGTCATGGATAGATACCGAGTATTCAATACGCAAAAACGAGGCAGCGGATTTTACGGCCTGACTCGACACAATTCGAGATTTTTATCTCGTTTATTTCACTACTTATTTAGGTAACATAGTCAAAAATCAAAGGAGTATCATGGCTCAGTCTTCTCTTACCATCGTCCGCCCAGACGATTGGCACATTCATCTACGCGACGGCGATGCGCTGAAGCTGACAGTTCCTGATGTTGCTCGCTACTTTGGTCGATCAATTGTGATGCCTAATCTCGTCCCACCGATCACCAGTACTGCTATGGCCAGCGCATATAAAGAACGGATTCTTGCCAATTTACCAAATGGCAGTTCCTTTGCGCCTATTATGACCCTGTACTTAACGGACAATACTGACCCCGAGGAAATCATCGCTGGGCATGAGTCTGGCGTTATAACCGCCTGCAAGCTTTATCCCGCAGGTGCGACAACAAACTCCGATTCCGGCGTTACAAACATCGCCAATATTCATAAAGTGCTAGAAGCCATGCAAAGGGTGGGTATGCCTTTATTGGTTCACGGTGAAGTCACCGATGCTTCCATCGATATTTTTGATCGCGAGAAGGTGTTTATCGAACAACAGTTGGCACCACTGCTGCTTAAATTCCCGACACTTAAGGTCGTTTTTGAACACATTACAACCGCAGACGCGGCTGAGTTCGTAGAGAATGGCCCAGACAACATTGCAGCCACCATCACAGCACATCATCTTTTATACGACCGTAACCACATGCTTGTTGGAGGTATTCGACCGCACCTCTACTGCCTTCCAATTTTAAAAAGACGGGAACACCAAGAAAAATTAGTGCAAGTAGCGACAAGCGGCAACGCCAAGTTTTTCCTCGGTAGCGACTCTGCACCGCATACGAAAAACACCAAAGAAGCAAGTTGCGGATGCGCTGGCTGCTACACCGGGCATGCTACTATCGAACTCTATGCAGAAGCTTTCGATCAGGCAAATGCGCTTGATCAGCTCGAAGCTTTTGCCAGCCTAAACGGACCGTCGTTCTACGGTCTACCTAAAAACACGGAGAGCATTACATTGGTGCGCGAATCATGGGTCTCACCAGAAACGTTGACGTTTAAAGAACAACATCTGGTTCCCCTTCGTGCCGGAGAAACTATTCATTGGAAGGTTCGCTAGCGCGCTGATGACTATTTAAGGAATATCTATGACCGATTCTATGGCGGACATGTTAGATGCTTCTAGCACAAGGATAGCCGACCGATTCAGAGGTTTTCTGCCGGTTGTGGTTGATGTGGAAACCGGTGGATTCGATTGCAAAACAGACGCACTTTTAGAAGTATCTGCTATTCCTATCCTTTTGGATGGCGAGCTCAATGCAGTTCAAGGTGAGATGGTATCGGTCGATGTAGAAGCCTTCCCCGGCGCCGTCGTTTCTGAAGCTTCATTGCAGTTTACTGGTATAAACTTGGACGACCCAGATCGCGGCGCGCTTCCAGAAAAAGAGGCGCTGCTTAGTCTGTTTCAGCCAATACGACAGACAATACGTGAACAAGACTGCAAACGCGCGATCCTAGTTGCTCATAACGCCCATTTTGATTTAGGGTTTATCAATGCAGCAAGCGACCGCTGCAATATAAAACGAAACCCTTTTCATCCATTTTCCTGCTTTGATACTGCAACGCTAGCTGGACTTGCTTATGGACAAACCGTGTTAGCACGAGCGTGCCAGGCAGCTGAAATAACCTTTGACAATGACAGCGCACATTCGGCAGCCTATGATGCGAGTAAAACAGCAGAGCTCTTTTGTAAAATTGTAAACCGCTGGGATAAACACATTGGGCTATAAAACTAGTGCTATAGCTAGCGTTATAAAATGGCACTATGAAATTGGAACTACGAAGTAGTTAATCTTCATAGCTATCGATATATATCACTATACGTAACAGATTCAACTTTTAAGAGGCAATACATGTCAGACAAACTTCGGGACGAAGCACTAGATTTCCACAAATATCCCACCAAAGGGAAACTTGCCATTCTTCCGACCAAGCCTCTCTCTAATCAACGAGATTTAGCACTGGCGTATTCACCGGGGGTGGCCTACCCCTGTGAAGAAATTGCAGCAGACCCCTCGAAGGCTGCTGACTATACAGCGCGCGGAAACCTTGTGGCTGTAGTTTCAAACGGTACTGCAGTACTTGGCCTAGGCGCTATTGGTGCATTGGCGTCAAAACCTGTCATGGAAGGAAAGGCTGTACTGTTTAAAAAGTTCGCCGATATCGATGTTTTCGATATTGAAGTTGACGAAACCGATGTAGATAAAATGGTCGACGTCGTTGCAGCGCTCGAGCCAACATTCGGCGGAATTAATCTGGAAGATATCAAAGCGCCTGAGTGCTTCTTCGTCGAACAAAAACTTCGGGAGCGAATGAATATTCCCGTTTTTCATGACGATCAACATGGAACCGCTATCGTTTCTGCCGCAGCTATCTACAACGGCCTGCGAATAGTCGATAAAAAAATAGAAGATGTAAAACTAGTGGTATCAGGAAGTGGCGCAGCGAGCATTGCCTGCACTGAGCTATTGATTGATATGGGTCTGCAACGATCAAACGTACTCATGATTGACCGCTCGGGAGTCATATATAAAGGTCGCAAAGAAGGCATGAACAAGTGGAAGGAAAGCTTCGCAAACGACACCGATGCGCGAACACTCAGTGATGCCATGGAAGGAGCCGATATCTTCCTAGGACTATCCGCAGGTGGATTAGTCACTGGCGAGATGCTGAAGAAAATGGGTGATAAGCCTCTGATTCTAGCCATGGCAAATCCAACGCCTGAAATACTTCCCGAAGTGGCAAAGGAAGCGCGGCCGGATGCAATTATTGCAACTGGTCGTTCGGACTACCCAAATCAAGTGAATAACGTTCTTTGTTTTCCATTTATATTCCGCGGCGCGTTGGATTGTGGTGCCACGACCATCAACGAAGCAATGAAAACAGCCTGCGTAAAAGCTATAGCCGACATGGCACACAAAGAACCCAACGACGCCGTTGCAAAAGCCTATGCTGGGGAAAACCTAGAGTTCGGTCCAGACTATCTTATCCCCAAGCCATTTGACCCCAGATTAATCGAAGAAGTGCCCATAGCGGTAGTAAAAGCGGCCATGGAAAGTGGTGTTGCAACGCGTCCAGTGGAAGACCTTGAAGCCTACGCAACAAAACTAAAAAGCTACAATCACCGCAGCCGAATCTTTATGAATCCGGTGATTGAAGCGGCGAAGAACAAACCGGCACGCATTGTGTATGCAGAAGGAGAAGACCCAGATGTTCTGCGCGCTATTCAACTGGTTGTAGACGAAGGCCTTTCGCGCCCTCTTCTGATTGGTAACCCCGCCATTATTTCGCAGAAAATAGGCGATATGAAACTTCGTCTCAAAGAAGGCGTTGATTACGAAGTACTAGATCCCGAAAACAATCCGGATTTCGAGAAATTCTGGCAGTTTTATCATCAAATTGCGGGCAGAAATGGTGTCTCTATCGAGGCGGCTAAACGGGTAGTACGGTCGTATCTTACGGTGATTGCTGCAATCTGCGTCGAGTTTGGCAAAGCAGATGGCTTAGTCTGTGGAAAGATCGGTCGTTTCCATAAACACGTACGGAGTCTAAAGTCGATTATCGGTGATGAAAGCGGCAATGTTGTTCCCTCCACCGTTTGTGCCTTATTGCACTCAGATGGCCCCATTTTCATGACCGATCCCTTCATTAACCTTAATCCAACCGTTGATGAACTTATCGGCATCACTGAAAACGCCATTAATTACATGGCCAAGTTCGAAATCACGCCAAGAATCGCTGTGCTATCTCATTCAAATTTTGGGACTTTCGAAAATCCTGATGCAATCAAAATGAAAGCGCTCGCTGAAATACTCAAAGAGCGACACCCTGATCTAGAAATCGACGGTGAAATGAATTCGTACAGTGCCATGAATCCTGATGTCGTTGAGGAAGCCTATGGCCATTCAGTACTCAGTGATCAAGCAAACCTGTTGATCATGCCAAACATGGATGCAGCCAACATTTGTTTAGGTTTAGTTCGTTCTTTGACCAATGCGCGCATGATCGGCCCTTACCTATATGGACTTAGAAAACCAGCCCATATTCTGACGCCGTCGGTATCAACCCGTGGCATTTTTAACATTACTGCATTAGCGGTTGCGGATATTTCTCAGACTAAATAAACGCCGTCCACAAAAATAAATAACAGGGAAAGAATATTTTCTTTCCTTTGTCTTCTTTTGCTCGACACTCCGTTCGATAATGGCGTGTTTTTTGTTTGTTTAAGGAAACTCTAGCTTGATCCAAGAAATTCAGATACGTGGCGCACGAACTCATAACCTCAAAAACATTGATCTTCATATTCCGCGTAACAAACTTGTTGTCATTACAGGACTAAGCGGCTCTGGGAAATCTTCTCTCGCGTTTGATACCCTCTATGCAGAGGGGCAGCGGCGCTATGTAGAATCACTGTCCGCTTACGCACGTCAGTTCCTTTCGATGATGGCGAAACCAGATGTAGACAGCATCGAAGGGTTATCGCCAGCAATTTCTATTGAACAAAAATCCACCTCTCACAACCCACGTTCCACAGTAGGAACGGTGACGGAGATATACGACTACTTGCGTTTGCTATACGCACGCATTGGCGATCCCCGCTGTCCTGAACATGGTGTATCACTTGCTGCTCAAACAGTCACGGAGATGGTAGATCAAGTGATGGAACTACCAGAAGGCTCGCGCATTCAGCTTCTCGCGCCGGTAGTCAGAAATCGTAAGGGCGAACACACGCATTTGTTACAAAAATTGCGTACAGAGGGATTTATACGCATACGTCTCGATGGTGTAACGGTAGACCTGGACGACATACCAGAAATAGAAAAGAACAAGAACCATAGTATTGAGGTCGTTGTTGATCGATTTAAGATTCGACCAGATATCCAGCAACGGGTTGCAGAATCCTTCGAGACAGCGCTGCTGCTTACCGACGGCCTCGCCATCGTTGCAAGTATGGACGACAGTGAGGAAGCAGAAGACTCAGAACGCCTTTTTTCCGCGCGATTTGCTTGTCCTATTTGTGACTATAGCCTCAACGAACTGGAGCCACGCCTCTTTTCATTCAACAATCCTGCTGGCGCTTGCACAAGCTGCGACGGCCTAGGCATGCGACAGTTTTTCGACGCGGAAAAAATTATTCAATTCCCTGAAGTCAGCTTGGACCAAGGAGCGATCCGAGGCTGGGACAAGCGCAACATCTATTACTACCAGATGCTCGTATCACTCGCTCAGCACTATAAGTTCAGCCTAGATACTGCATTCGATCAACTCTCAGAGCAGCAACAAGACATCGTGCTTAACGGTTCTGGGACAGAATCCATCGAATTCACTTACATCAACGACCGTGGAGATACCTATATTCGCAAACATCCGTTCGAAGGGATTGTTCCTAATTTCGAACGCCGTTATCACGATACTGAATCTAACGCTGTTAGAGAGGATCTCGCCAAGTACCTGACGATCCGGGAATGTGAGAGCTGTGAAGGTTCTCGGTTGCGCACCGAATCTCGTAATGTATTTATCGATGACAGACCACTTCACAAGATCACCGCAATGACTGTGGCTGAGTCTCTAAGCTATTACGAAAAACTAGAACTGCAAGGCGCACAAGCCGAAATCGGCGATAAGATTCTCAAAGAAATTCATGATCGATTGCGGTTTCTTGCTGATGTAGGACTAGGCTACCTAAACCTCAATCGCAGCGCCGATACGCTCTCTGGTGGCGAAGCTCAGCGGATTCGGCTCGCCAGCCAGATCGGCGCTGGATTAGTAGGCGTCATGTATGTACTTGATGAGCCTTCAATCGGCCTTCACCAAAGAGACAACGAACGACTCTTAGCAACGCTGACAAGGCTCCGCGACATTGGCAACACTGTGATCGTCGTCGAACATGATGAAGAAGCGATTCGCGCCGCGGATCAAGTGATCGATATCGGACCTGGCGCGGGGGTTCATGGTGGTGCAGTCATTGCTCAAGGAGTGGCCAGTGAAATCGCTGATTGTGAAGACTCTCTGACGGGCGACTATCTTTCCGGGCGCAAAAAAATCGCCACACCTGCTAACCGCACCCCCACTCCAAAAGACGAATGGCTTTGTATCACGGGAGCGCGTGGCAACAATTTACAGTCTGTCGACTTAAAAATTCCAAAGGGTTTGTTCACCTGTATAACAGGTGTGTCCGGATCGGGAAAATCGACTCTTATCAATGAGACTCTCTACCCACTTGCTGCAACTAAACTCAACAAAGCAACGACTCTCTCTGCATCGGCACACGACGAAATAGAGGGGCTAGATATGTTCACCAACTGCGTGGACATCGATCAAAGCCCAATCGGCCGAACGCCGAGATCAAATCCAGCCACTTACACCGGTCTTTTTACGCAAATTCGCGACCTGTTTGCTGGCACTGAAGAAGCGCGCTCTAGGGGCTATAAGCCCGGTCGTTTCAGTTTTAATGTCAAAGGCGGACGCTGTGAAGCCTGCCAAGGCGACGGGGTCATCAAAGTAGAAATGCACTTTTTACCTGACGTCTACGTTGTTTGTGAAACCTGCGACGCAAAGCGCTATAACCGAGAAACACTAGAGGTCAAATACAAAGGCAAAAGCATTGCTGAAGTGCTCGATATGACTGTAGAAGATGCATTGGATTTCTTTGACGCTATCCCAGCGATTAAACGTCGATTAGAAACGCTGATGTCTGTTGGACTCTCCTACATCCGTCTCGGCCAAAACGCGACCACACTTTCTGGTGGTGAGGCTCAGCGAGTAAAACTATCCAAAGAGCTGGCCAAAATGAGTACCGGATCGACGCTTTATATTCTAGATGAACCCACCACCGGTCTTCATTTTCACGATATAAAACAGTTGCTAGACGTGCTGCACCGGCTCCGTGACGAAGGCAACACCATGATCGTGATAGAACATAATCTCGATGTCATAAAAACGGCAGATTGGGTCATTGATTTAGGACCAGAAGGCGGCAGTGGCGGTGGTAAGATCATTGCCCAGGGAACACCAGAAGACGTCGCCAAGTCCACTCACTCCTATACCGGCCGTTTTCTTGGCGAAGTTTTGTAGAAATATCACGATGATACGGCCAAAATTTCAGTATTTCTGGACAAATCAGGCGATGGCACTAAAATCCCCCCCTTTAAAACGCTAAAGAAATGAATGTCTAATCTAGAATTCCAACCCGTTACGCAAACGTCGTATACCGACAACGAAATCCGACACAGTCGAACCGGCCAAGCATTTGGGCCAGGGCGCCCACAGCTGCCTATCGATGAAATGCTTATGGTTGACCGCATATTAGAACTCAATGTTGACGGCGGAAAACACGGCAAAGGGCAAGTGATCGCTGAGCTAGACATTCATCCTGAGCAATGGTTTTTCAAGGTTCATTTCCCCGGTGATCCAGTAATGCCGGGGTGCCTAGGGCTAGATGCAATGTGGCAGATGGTCGGTTTCTATCTCGGATGGCGCGGATATCCCGGTAAAGGTCGCGCGCTCGGCGTAGGCGAAGTTAAATTCACTGGTCAGGTCTTCCCTACCGCTAAAAAGATTACGTACCGTATCGATTACTCTAGACTTATTGCGCGAAAGCTGGTGATGGGCATTGCTGATGGGCAAATGCTCTGTGATGACGAAGTCATCTATACAGCGAGCGGCCTAAAAGTCGGATTGTTCGAATAACCGACGCACTATCAGCAAAAACCCTTTTTTCAGGTTAAAATAGCCGCCAAAGCTGGCTTAGGAATTATGATGAGAAGAGTTGTTATCACTGGCCTTGGTGTTGTTTCCTGTCTAGGTAACGACAAAGAGAGCGTAACGCAATCGCTCCGTTCGGGGACTCCAGGTATTCATGCCAATGAAGTATTTAAAGAACATGGTTTTCGCAGCCAAGTAAGCGGAAAAGTCGATATCGATGTTTCAGAGCATATCGACCGTAAAACACTGCGCTTTATGGGTGATGCAGCCGCATTTGGCTATATTTCCATGCGTGATGCCATCGCGGACTCGGGGCTAGAAGACTCAGATGTCTCCAACGAAAGAACCGGTATCATTATGGGTTCGGGTGGTACCTCCTGTTCCAGCCAGATCGAATGTGCAGATATTATTCGAAATCAAGGCGTAAAACGTGCAGGACCCTATCGAGTTACTCAAATCATGGGCAGTACGGTTTCGGCCTGTGTGGCAACCCCCTTTAAAATCAAGGGCTACAACTACTCCATGACCTCAGCCTGCGCAACGAGTGCACACTGTATTGGTAACGGCGCAGAGCTTATTCAGTGGGGTAAGCAAGATATTATCTTTGCCGGCGGCGGTGAAGAGCTGCACTGGAACATGGCCGGCGCATTTGATGCCATGGGTGCACTTTCCGCGAAATACAACGACACGCCTTCTCGTGCCAGCCGTGCCTATGATGCCGACCGCGATGGATTCGTTATTTCTTTAGGTGGCGGTTGCGTCGTTCTCGAAGAATACGAACACGCGAAAGCACGAGGCGCAAAAATCTATGCAGAAGTCGTCGGCTATGGCGCCACTTCAGATGGTGTCAATATGGTTGCGCCTTCGGGAGAAGGTGCCCAACGCTGCATGAAAATGGCCCTACAGGATGTAGAAGGACCAATTGATTACATCAACACCCACGGCACTAGTACGCCTGCTGGCGACGTCACTGAGTTAGAAGGTATCGGTGTGGTGATGGGCTCAGACCTGCCGCCGATCGGCTCTACTAAATCACTATCTGGGCATTCTCTCGGTGCAGCCGGTGTACACGAAGCGATTTTCTCGTTGCTAATGATGGAGAACAACTTCATTGCAGCATCGGCCAATATCGAAAACTTAGATCCAGGGGCCGAACCCTACCCGATTGTCCTCGAAAGAAAAGACAATGTGGAACTGAACCAGATCATGTCCAATAGTTTCGGGTTTGGTGGCACTAACGCTTGCTTGGTATTGAAAAAGATCTAACCAAGTTTCGCTTTGAGCAATAAAAAAGGCCAGCATTTTGCTGGCCTTTTTTGTTCATAAACCTTTTATAGGCCTACAACGATTAAAACGGAATATCGTCGTCAAAATCGTCAAAGCTTGGCGCGGGTTGCCCTGATGCCGGTTGCTGTTGAGGTTGTTGTCCACCAGATTGAGGTGCCGATTGCGGCGCAGAGGACTGATCAAACTGCCCGCCTCCGCCAGAACTACCTCGTGAATCCAACATTTGCATCTCGTTTGCTACAATTTCCGTCGTGTAGCGGTCTTGACCATCCTGACCTTGCCACTTACGCGTTTGCAATCGGCCTTCAACGTAGACTTTACTGCCTTTCTTTAGATACTCACCGGCAATTTCAGCCAACCGATTAAAGAAAACCACACGATGCCACTCTGTACGCTCTTGCTGTTGACCACTTTGCTTATCTTTCCAACTATCAGACGTCGCGATACTCAAATTAGTTACGGCACTACCACTCGGTAAATGCTTGGTTTCTGGGTCACTACCACAGTTACCCACCAAAATTACTTTGTTCACACCCCTTGATGCCACGACGCCCTCCAATATCCTGATGCTTATTTATATTTTGCTACTAATGAAACTATAATAAACGAAATAACTTTTACATACTCTTTATTTAGCTATTGCCGACTGACAGCTTCCGAGCTCCCATCACTATTAGCCAAATTGCGCTCAAGAATGCCGCGAAGTAGAACAAACCAACGGCACTATACTTCAATAAAATCCAACCACCTGCCGTTCCGCCTAGGAAAACCCCCATGAACTGACAGGTCGAATATACTCCGCTGGCTGTGCCCTTTAGTTTCGGATCGACTACTTTAGTCAGTGCGCTTGGCAAAGTTGCTTCTAAAAGATTGAATCCCCAGAAAAAGAGCAGCAACCCAAATATAAAAACGTAATAGGCGTCTATTTTCGACATCGCCAACAAAGCCACGACAATCACCAATATCGCAGCACGAACAGAAGTATTCGTTTGGCCACGTTTATCCCACATGCGCATAAAAGGCGCCATCAAAATAAACCCACCACCAACCGTCATAAGGTAAACCCACCAATGCTGATCTAGGCTCAGCCCCAGTTCATTCACTAATACACCTGGAACGGCGACCCATATAAACATTTGCAAAAAATGCAGTGCAAAAATACTGAAATCGAGGCGCAATAGATCCGGATTCACAAGCACGCTTTTCACACTTGGCCGCGCGACGCGATGACCCTGCCCTGGCTCTTTAATTTTCCAGACTGCGATTAAGAATGCTGCCACACCCAATAGACAGCTAAAAATGAAAACACCCTGGAGCCCACTGAACGAAGCGATGATCGGACCAATAACAACCGAAATGCCAAAAGAGAGACCGATGGACACACCGATCACCGCCATGGATGTGGTTCTGTTTTCAGGACGAATCAAGTCGGCTAATAGTGCGAGTAACACGGCCGATACAGCACCCGCGCCCTGAATAGCTCGCCCTATTAAGAGCATTTCAATGGAGTTAGATAACGCACAGACTAAGCTGCCAAAGACGAAGATCCCAAAGCCGATAAGTAACACTGGCTTACGGCCAAATTTGTCGGAGGCCCAACCAAAGGGAATTTGGAATAGCGCCTGAGTTAGCCCATAAACCCCTAAGGCAAGTCCAAGTAGGAAAGGGCTAGCCCCAGTTAGCGTCGTTCCATAGATACTTATGATCGGTAAGACCATAAATAAACCAAGCATTCGCACCAGATACAAGCTGGTGATTAGGCCTAGTGCGCTTTTTTCTTGAGACTGGAATGCCATTTCGGCTAACTCTGCATTTGGAAAAAGGAATTTAGACTATTTTCTGGACACAAAAAAGCCGGGTAGTAACCCGGCTCTTTTTGAAACCATAGCGCTCTAACTCGCCGCTGTAGTTTCTTCAACTTCTGCCGTTACCTGAGTACTATCAGGACGATCCACCAACTCTACATAAGCCATTGGTGCTTTATCACCCGTACGGTAGCCACACTTCAATATACGAAGGTAACCACCTGGTCGGTTCTGATAGCGAGGTCCAAGTTCGTTAAACAACTTGCCAACAGAAGACTTATCTCGCAAGCGATTAAACGCAAGCCGACGATTAGCAACGCTGTCATTCTTGGCCAAAGTAATCATCGGCTCAGCATGGCTGCGCAATTCTTTTGCCTTATGAAGCGTTGTCTTAATAACTTCATGCTCAACAAGCGAGTTCGTCATATTTTGAAACATGGCTTTTCGATGTGAAGCAGTTCGACCAAATTTACGGCCGCTATATCGATGTCGCATTGTCTTCTATTCCTGTATCTCGTTTTCGGCTTAGTTAGACCTAAAAATTAGGCAACGCCGCCTTTGTTAAGGCTAGCCGGAGGCCAGTTCTCTAACCGCATACCTAGACCAAGTTCACGCGAAGCTAGTACGTCTTTGATCTCTGTCAGAGATTTCTTGCCTAGGTTTGGTGTTTTAAGCAGTTCAACTTCTGTTCGCTGAACAAGGTCACCAATATAGTAAATGCTTTCCGCTTTTAGGCAGTTCGCAGATCGAACTGTCAGCTCTAAATCGTCAACCGAACGTAAAAGAACGGGATCGATAAGATCTTCTTCTTTTTGTGGCGCAACCTGAGCACTCGCTTCGAGATCAACAAAGGCTATAAGCTGTTGTTGCAGGATCGTTGCTGACCGACGAATCGCATCTTCAGGATCAAGTGTTCCATCCGTTTCTATATCAAGAACAAGCTTATCTAAGTCCGTACGCTGCTCAACACGCGCGGCTTCCACCACGTAGGACACACGACGAACCGGACTAAATGTAGCATCCAGTTGCAGCACACCTATAGGCTTGGATTCTTCGTCTTCGTTTACACGTAGGTCGACTGGCTGGTAACCACGACCAGTTGTGACTTTCATAGTCATACTAAGGCTCGCATCATCACTAAGATGTGCGATGACATGATCAGGGTTAGCCAATTCGACATCGTGATCTAGCTGAATATCGCCGGCAGTAACCACACCACCCTTTTTATCCAGCGTCAGAAACGCCTCATCACGTGAATTCAGTTTTAGACCAATTCCTTTCAGGTTTAAAAGAATTTCAATGACGTCTTCTTGTACACCTTCTATCGTGCTGTATTCATGCTCTACACCTTCAATCTGTGCCTCAACAATAGCGGCTCCAGGCATAGAAGATAGGAGAATACGACGCAGCGCATTACCAAGGGTATGACCAAAACCACGCTCTAGCGGCTCCAATACAACTTTTGCATGGGTTGGATTGAATTCACTGACATCAATGTGGTTCGGGGTAAGAAATTCGTTTGCGTTCATCTACAGTTGCACCTAGGAAATCAGCGATTATTTAGAGTAAAGCTCAACAATCAGGTTTTCGTTAATCTCTGCGGGAAGATCCGATCTATCGGGAAAACGCTTAAACGTACCTTCCATTTTTGCGGAATCCACATTGACCCAGTCAACATCACCACGTTGAGCAGCAATACTCAATGCAGATTGAATTCGCAATTGATTTTTGCTTTTTTCGCGAACAGCCACGACATCATCAGGGCCAATTTGGTAGGACGCGATATTCACTTTTTGACCATTAACAAGAATGGCGTTGTGTGAAATTAATTGTCGTGACTCAGAACGTGTGGAGCCAAACCCCATGCGATACACGACGTTATCCAAACGAGACTCTAGCAGCTGTAATAGGTTTTCACCGGTATTACCTTTCTTCGCTGCTGCAGCCTTATAATAATTTCGAAACTGCTTTTCCAATACACCATAAAGGCGACGTACTTTTTGCTTTTCGCGCAACTGAACGCCATAGTCTGACAATCTGCCACGGCGCTGGCCTTGCTGGCCTGGCACCACTTCTACCTTACACTTTGATTCGAGAGGACGAATACCACTCTTAAGGAACAAATCTGTCCCTTCTCTGCGCGCAAGCTTACATGTTGGTCCTAAATATCTCGCCATTATTCGTTATGCTCCCAATTACACACGACGTTTTTTCGGTGGTCGACAACCGTTGTGCGGAATCGGCGTCACATCTGTAATTTGATTAATTTTAAAGCCGCAGTTATTCAATGCGCGTACAGCAGATTCACGTCCAGGACCTGGGCCCTTCACTTCAACGTCGAGATTTTTCATGCCAAATTCGAGTGCGACATTACCTGCTCTTTCTGCAGCGACCTGAGCTGCAAAAGGCGTACTCTTACGTGAGCCTCGAAAGCCAGAGCCGCCCGCTGTTGCCCAGCTAAGCGCGTTCCCTTGACGGTCAGAGATTGTCACAATGGTGTTATTAAATGACGCATGAACATGCGCCACACCATCTATCACATTTTTTTTGACTTTTTTACGAGTCGTTTTGGCGTCGGCTTTAGCCATCTATCGCTACCTTAATTTGAAATTCGTTTATCGCTGCTATCGCTTAATGGGCTTACGAGGGCCTTTTCGTGTGCGTGCATTCGTTTTCGTACGCTGGCCACGTAATGGAAGGCCACGACGATGACGTAGGCCTCGATAACAGCCCAAGTCCATTAGTCGTTTGATATTCATCGCGCTTTCTCGGCGTAGATCACCTTCCACCGTCAGGGCGCTAACCTCATTTCGAATCGCGTCCAGCTTATCCTCGGACAACTCGCTAACTTTGGCGCGCTCTTCGACTCCTACCGCTGAACAGATTTTTTTCGCTGTGGTTAATCCCACACCATAGATATAGGTGAGGGATATCACTGCGTGCTTGTTATCCGGTATGTTGACACCCGCAATACGAGCCATCCAATCTTCTCCAGTTACTTATTTAAGCTGCGGTAAAAGTATTCGCCAGTCCGTCACCTAACATGGCTTCGGACGAAAAAAAGGCGCGTAGAATACTCATTAACCTCATAAAAATCAATTTGATATAGCTAGCCTTGGCGCTGCTTGTGCCGAGGCTCCGCTTCACAAATAACACGTAAAACACCTTTGCGTCTTACGATTTTGCAATTCCGGCAAATCTTTTTTACTGACGCTCTTACTTTCATTTCTTTTACCTCTATATCGGCCCAACTAGAACTTCGGCCTTAAAAATTCGCTTTTTTCATCAATGATTCGTATTGGTGGCTCATTAAATGAGCCTGAACCTGCTGCATAAAGTCCATCGTCACAACCACAGCGATCAACAATGAGGTACCGCCAAGATAAAAAGGCACGTTCCAAAAGGCAGCCAAAAATAGCGGTAACAAACACACCAGTGTCATATAAAGCGAACCGACCATGGTGAGACGTGTCATCACATCATCAATATGCTTCGAGGTTTGCTCACCTGGGCGAATACCCGGGATATATGCGCCACTGCGCTTCAAATTATCTGCCATCTCCTTGGGGTTAAACACCAAGGCGGTATAGAAAAAGCAAAAGAAAATAATGAGCGCGGCAAACACGATCAAATAAAGCGGTTGCCCAGGACCAATAGCTAATGCCACTTCTTGCAAAGCGCTTTTAATCCAACTGGTTTCGCCTTCTACACCTTGGCCAAACCAAGTCGCAAGAGACGCCGGAAACAATAGCAAACTGGACGCAAATATTGCCGGAATAACACCAGCTTGGTTCAACTTCAAAGGTAGATGGCTACTTTGAGACCCCATCATAGCGCTACCTGCTTGATTGCGGCGCGCATAACTCACAGGAATACGGCGCTGTGCTCGCTCAACAAACACAACAAAATAAACAACAGCGACAGCCAAGACTACAATAAATAACACGATCAACACACTCAGCTGGCCGGTTCGAGCTTGCTCAATGGTCTGACCAATAGCGGCGGGCAAGCCTGCGACAATACCAGCAAAAATCAGCATAGAGATACCGTTGCCAATACCGTGCTCGTTAATCTGCTCACCAAGCCACATCATAAATACAGCACCACATACCAGCGTAGGCACCGCAACTAGCAAAAAGGTAGAGCTTCCGTAAGTCAAACCTTGGCCTTGCAAACCAACTGACATACCGATGGCTTGGACAAGCGCCAAGCCTACTGTCAGATAACGCGTGTACTGCGTAATTTTGCGTCGGCCCGCCTCGCCTTCTTTTTTCATCTGCTCTAACGATGGCGTCACAGCACTCATCAACTGCATGATAATAGACGCAGAAATATAGGGCATGATACCCAGAGCCAAAATACTCATGCGCTCCAATGCACCGCCAGAAAACATATTAAACAGACCTAGAATGGTTCCTTGGTTCTGTGTAAATAGCTCTGCAACCCGATCAGGATCGATACCCGGTAACGGAATATGTGTTCCGATACGGTATACCACGATCGCCAATAACAAAAAGCGAAGGCGAGTCCAAAGCTCGCCCAAACCTTTCATGTTACCCATTGGCAGATTGCCAGGTTTTGCCATCGTCTAAATACTCTTCTTTGCCAATCTCGACGCTTTAAGCGTCGCCAACCTGTCTTTGCGTGCCGTCGGATTCTTTAACAGAACCGCCAGCTGCTTCTATCGCCGCTTTTGCACCCTTGGTGCAACCGAGACCAACTATGTCTACTGCTCTAGTAATCTCGCCGCTAGCAAATACTTTAGCGCGTTGAATATTTGTGCCGACAAGATTCGCTTGTTTCAACACATCAAGATCAACCGTTTTCGCTTCTAGCTTGTTCAGTTCACTCAAGCGAATATCTGCTGTCACCATCGATACTCGTGAACGGAAACCATATTTCGGCAACCGCTTACGCAGCGGCATTTGTCCACCCTCAAATCCAGGTGCGACTTTACCACCGGAACGTGCCTTCAAACCTTTGTGACCGCGACCACAGGTTTTACCAAAGCCGCTACCTATGCCACGTCCTACCCGCTTGGCTGCCTTTACTCGACCCGGAGCCGGGCTCAATGTATTCAGTTGCATTAGTCTTCCTCAACCCTGAGCATATAGGATGTCTTGTTGATCATTCCTCGGTTAGACGGTGTATCGATCACGTCAACGGTATGTCCGATACGACGTAAACCCAAGCCCGCGATACAGTCTCTATGAGACTTGATGCGGCCATGTACACTCCTTACCTGAGTGACCTTTATTGTTTTTTCGTTAGCCTTTGCCATGATGGTCTCTTGGTATTAGCCTCTTCGTTTCTCTAGTCGGTCTTAGTTAAGAATCTGCTCGACACTAAGGCCACGTTTTGCGGCGATTGCATCGGGCGAACGCATATCTCTCAACGCTTTAAATGTCGCATTTACAACATTAACAGGCGTCGTAGATCCGTAGCACTTCGCGAGTACGTTTTGTACACCCGCAAGTTCCAACACGGCTCGCATAGCACCACCAGCAATCACACCGGTACCTTCTGAAGCTGGCTGCATATAGACCTTGGATGCACCATGAATAGACGTGGTAGCGTATTGGATAGTCTTACCATCCAAATCGACATCAATCATATTGCGACGCGCTGCTTCCATTGCTTTCTGGATCGCCGTCGGTACTTCTCTAGCTTTACCCTGTCCAAAACCAACTTTACCGTTTCCGTCACCAACCACTGTCAGTGCTGTGAAAGAGAAAATACGGCCACCCTTAACGGTTTTCGCTACACGGTTCACCTGAACCAGCTTTTCCATCAAGCCTTCTGCGGCATCTTTTTCTCTAGGATTTTGCATTGCCATATTTAAATACTCTTAGAATGCCAGACCAGCTTCGCGCGCCGCATCTGCCAACGCCTTCACTCGACCATGAAATTTAAATCCGCTGCGATCAAACGCTACCTGAGTAATACCAGACGTCTTGGCGCGCTCGGCGATAAGTGCACCGACACTGGCAGCAGCTGCGATATTTCCAGTGGCAGAGCCACGGAGATCTTTCTCTACGGTTGATGCAGTCGCGACCACAGTACCGCCACTCGGATCGATAATCTGTGCATAGATATGTCTGGGCGTGCGATGCACACAAAGACGATGTGCACGAAGCTCAGCAATCTTTGCTCTTGAACGTCGCGCTCGGCGTATACGGGATGTTTTTTTATCGTTCATCGTATTACCTATTACTTTTTCTTAGCTTCTTTCGTGCGAACACGTTCATCTGCATATCTCACACCTTTACCTTTATAAGGTTCTGGCGGACGGAACGCTCTAATCTCAGCGGCGGCTTGGCCGAGCAATTGTTTATCGACACTCGTCAAAACAATTTCAGTTTGACTTGGCGTATCTGCCTTCACGCCCTCTGGCAATTTATATACCACAGGATGTGAAAAGCCGAGTGTCAGATCCAGCGATTTACCACTGGCTTTCGCACGATAACCAACACCAATCAATTGGAGTTTTTTCTCAAAACCCTCACTCACGCCGACCACAGCATTATTGACCAACGCTCGCATGGTTCCAGATAGAGCATGCGATTCTTTGGTCTCATTACGAGGCGCAAACGTGAAGCTACCTTCGCTCTCAACGATCTCAACAGACTCATGAACATTGACCGACTGCTCACCCTTGCTGCCTTTAACACTGATCAACTGCCCATCAATTTTTAGCTCAACACCTTTTGGCGCGGCAATGGGGTTATTTGCTATACGAGACATTTTTCAATCATTCCAATCAGAATACGGTACAAAGCACTTCGCCGCCGATACCTTGGGCACGCGCAGATCGATCTGTAATCACGCCTTTGTCAGTAGATACAATTGCAACACCGAGACCACCATGTACCTTCGGCATGTCTTTAAGCGAAGCATATGCACGCAGACCAGGACGACTCTCACGACTAATTTCTTCAATAACCGGCTTGCCTTCAAAGTATTTGAGGTCAATCTTCAATTCCGGCTTAACATCACCATTGACTACATAGTCAACAATATAACCTTCGTCTTTTAATACTTTCGCGACCGAAACCTTAAGCTTGGAACTCGGCATAGTCACATCGACTTTGCTACGCGCTTGAGCATTACGAATTCGGGTTAACATATCTGACAATGGATCTTGCAAACTCATTTCAATTTATCCCCACTACCAGCTAGCTTTAACAACACCAGGAACCTGCCCTGCCATTGCGTGTTCACGTAATTTATTTCGGCATAGACCAAACTTGCGGTAAACGCCGTGCGGACGACCAGTGATTCGGCAGCGGTTTCTTTGGCGAACGGGGTTTGCATTGCGCGGCAAAGCTTGCAGACGCAATTGTGCATCCCATCGATCATCGTCAGCAGTCGCCGGATTCTTAATGATCGCCTTTAACTCAGCTCGCTTAGCTGCGTATTTTTCCACTGCTTTAGCGCGTTTTTTCTCGCGCTCAACCATACTGACCTTAGCCATAGTTCCTATTAACCTCTTAGAGGGAAGTTGAAGGCACGCAACAACGCTCGCCCTTCATCATCTGTTCGTGCGGTAGTCGTAATACATATATCCAAACCACGCAACGCATCAACTTTGTCGTAATCAATTTCAGGGAAGATGATTTGTTCCGTCACACCCATAGAAAAATTACCGCGACCATCAAACTGCTTAGGGCTAATACCACGGAAATCGCGAATACGCGGAATAGCAATAGCGACTAAACGCTCTAAAAACTCATACATACGCTCGCTGCGCAAAGTCACTTTGCAGCCTATGGGCCAGTCTTCACGAACCTTAAACCCAGCAACGGACTTACGTGCTTTAGTTACAACCACCTTTTGACCGGTAATTGCCTCCATATCCTTTACGGCATTCTCGAGCACTTTTTTATCGCCAAGCGCTTCACCTACACCCATGTTAATGGTGATCTTGGTAATCTTCGGCACTTCCATCACGTTTTTAAGCCCTAGCTCTTCTTTCAGCTTGCCCGCGATTTCGTTTTTATATAAATCTTTAAAATTTGACATTGTCAGTTACCTAAGCGCCTACGACTTCGCCATTGGACTTAAAAATACGTACTTTCTTACCATCATCCAGAACCCGATAACCAACACGATCTGCCTTATTAGTTTCAGGATTCACGATAGCAACATTTGATCTGTTAATCGGCGCTTCTTTCTCAATAATCCCACCTGGGATTTCCAACTGAGGATTAGGCTTTTGATGCTTCTTAACCATGTGCACACCAGAAACAATCAGTCGGCCATCTTGCAATACGCGCTGAACTTTACCCCGGGTACCTTTGTCTCGCCCGGCTATAACGACAACTTCGTCATCTCTTCTTATCTTTGCCATGATTCTTCCTCTGCGCCGCTCTTAGCGTTCTTAAAGCACTTCCGGAGCTAGAGAAACGATGCGCATAAATTGCTCACTTCTCAACTCACGGGTTACTGGCCCAAAAATCCGCGTTCCAATTGGCGCGTTCTGAGCGTTCAATAGTACGGCTGCATTATCGTCAAATCGAATAATTGAACCGTCTGGTCGACGCACACCTTTTTTGGTTCGAACAACCACGGCGTTCATCACTTGACCTTTTTTCACCTTCCCGCGCGGGATAGCTTCTTTCACAGTTACCTTGATGATGTCGCCAACACGCGCATAACGGCGCTTGGAGCCACCCAACACCTTGATACACATCACTCGTCGAGCACCCGAGTTATCGGCAACTTCAAGATAGCTTTCTGTTTGAATCATTTATCTAGCTCCGAAAATCTCTTAATTGCCTAAACTTGCTCGACACTTTCGTCAACGCTGACCAGTGACCAGCTTTTTGTCTTTGAAATGGGTCGGTGCTCAGCAACGGTAACCAAATCGCCTGTCTTACACTCATTGTTTTCGTCATGAGCATGCACCTTGGTCGATTTGATAACGTATTTCCCGTAAATTGGGTGCTTCACTCGACGCACAATTTGCACAGAAATTGTTTTGTCCATCTTGTCGCTTACAACACGGCCAGTCGCCGTACGTGCCTGCTTTGCAGATTCAGACATCTTTATTCACCTGCCTTCTGATTCAGTACGGTTTTAATACGCGCAACATCTCTGCGCATTGCACGTACCTCGTGTGTCTGGCCCAACTGACCAGTCGAGTGCTGAATGCGTTGACCCAATTGTTTCCGACGAAGCTCCAACAACTCTTGTTGTAACTCTTCAACAGATTTTTCTCTTAGCTCACTTGCTTTCATTACATCACCGTTCGTCTAACAAAAGCTGTACCTACTGGCAGTTTCGCAGCAGCCAACTCAAATGCTTCGCGAGCCAACTCTTCGCTGACTCCTTCTATTTCGTAAAGTACTTTGCCGGGCTTAATCTGAGCAACCCAATACTCAACGTTACCTTTACCTTTACCCATACGAACTTCTAAAGGCTTATTCGTAATCGGCTTGTCTGGAAACACACGAATCCAAATTTTCCCACCACGCTTAACATGGCGTGTCATCGCTCGACGAGCTGATTCGATCTGGCGAGCAGTAATTCGGCCTCGACCAGTGGCCTTCAAAGCGTACTCTCCGAAGCTAACTTTGCTACCTCGCTGCGCCAGTCCGCGGTTGCGGCCCTTATGCATCTTGCGAAATTTAGTTCTTTTAGGTTGCAACATTACTTATAGCCTCAATTCTTTCCTGGACGACCGCGGCCGCTAGGTGCTGTATTACTCTTAGCTGCATCAGCGGGAGCCTCACCACCAATAATCTCGCCTTTAAATATCCAAACTTTCACGCCGATAATGCCGTAGGTCGTCGCCGCTTCTGCCGTCGAGTAATCAACGTCAGCTCGCAAAGTATGCAACGGCACTCGGCCTTCGCGATACCACTCTGAACGAGCGATTTCTGCGCCATTAAGTCGACCGCCCACTTGAATTCGAATACCTTGGGCACCGCCTCTCATCGCATTTTGTACCGCGCGCTTCATCGCACGACGAAACATAATGCGTCTTTCCAACTGCTGAGCCACACTCTGAGCCACAAGTGAAGCATCAAGGTCTGGCTTACGTATCTCTTCGATGTTGATGTGCACTGGCACACCCATTACATCCGTCAACTGACGTCGCAACTTATCGACGTCCTCACCTTTCTTGCCAATCACCACACCTGGGCGAGCGGTATGAATAGTGACTTTTGCGCTCGCTGCGGGGCGCTCAATATCAATTCGACTAACTGAGGCATGCGACAGTTTTTTCTGCACAAGCTCTCGAACCTGAATATCGGCATGCAACTTGTCTGCATAGTCGCCGCGCTCGGCATACCAAACTGAAGAATGTGCTTTGACAATTCCTAGTCGGATACCTGTTGGATGTACTTTTTGCCCCATCGATTAAGCTCCCGATCCTTTACTCATCAGCCACTTTTACAGTGATGTGGCAAGTACGTTTCATAATGCGATCAGCGCGACCTTTTGCTCTAGGTAAAACACGCTTCATCGTAAAACCCTCGTCAACGAAGACAGTTGATACTCTCAACTCATCGACGTCGGCGCCTTCGTTGTGCTCAGCATTAGCAATTGCTGACTCGAGCACTTTCTTAACTAATTCCGCACCCTTTCTTGTACTGAAAGAAAGAATATCTAGCGCTTCTTCAACGCCTTTTCCGCGAATCTGATCGACCACTAAACGTGCTTTCTGAGCAGAGATGCGAGCACTTTTGTGCTTAGCCATTACTTCCATCATCTATCTCCTAACGCGCCTTCTTGTCAGCCACATGCCCGCGATATGTTCGCGTAGCTGCAAATTCGCCAAGCTTATGGCCAACCATTTCTTCGTTAACCAACACAGGAACGTGCTGACGACCGTTGTGCACGGCAATAGTTAGGCCAACCATATCTGGAATAATTGTGGATCTGCGCGACCAAGTCTTAATTGGTTTGCGATCATTTTTCTCAGCGGCCACTTCCACCTTTTTCAACAGATGGGTATCAATAAATGGGCCTTTAAGGAGCGAGCGTGCCATGATTTATCTCTCTCAGCGATTACGTTGGCGCACGATAAGCTTATCGGTGCGCTTATTCTTACGAGTCTTGTAGCCTTTAGTTGGCGTACCCCAAGGTGATACTGGATGGCGACCACCCGAAGTACGACCTTCACCACCACCATGTGGGTGATCAACTGGGTTCATAGCCACACCACGAACCGTTGGGCGAACGCCTCTCCAGCGCTTAGCTCCCGCCTTACCAAGAGAGCGAAGATTATGCTCACTATTGGAGACTTCACCTAGCGTTGCGCGACACTCTGCAGATACTTTTCGCATCTCACCACTACGTAATCGCAGCGTAGCGTAGCCGCTTTCACGTGCCACAAGCTGAGCACTCGCGCCAGCAGAGCGCGCCATTTGCGCACCCTTGCCAAGCTTAAGCTCAATACAATGAATCACACTACCTACTGGAATGTTGCGCATCGGCAAACAACTACCAGTTTTGATTGGCGCACCGGAACCAGATTGAATCTGATCACCCGCTTTCAGGCCTTTTGGCGCAATGATGTAGCGTCGCTCACCGTCTGCATAACAAACAAGAGCAATCAAAGCACTGCGATTTGGATCATATTCGAGCCGTTCTACTTTGGCCGGAATACCATCTTTATTACGCTTAAAATCAATAACTCTGTAATGCTGTTTATGACCACCACCGCGATGACGCGTCGTGATCCGGCCATTATTATTACGGCCACCAGACTTTGATTTCTTCTCCAGCAAAGGCGCATATGGCGAGCCTTTATGGAGATCCGTATGCACCACGCTGACGACATGACGACGGCCAGCAGAGGTAGGTTTACGTTTTAAAATAGCCATAAAATCCCCTAGATCGCCGCCGTTAAGTCAATTTCTTGCCCGGCAGCAACACGCACATACGCTTTTTTCCAGTCTTTTCGACGACCCATGCCGGTACGTGTTCGCTTGGTCTTGCCTTTCATATTCACAACACGAACATTCTCGACAGAAACTTCAAACACGGACTCAACTGCTGCTTTTACTTCTGCTTTAGTCGCATCAATCGCCACTTTGAATACATAGCTATTTAGCTCTGCCGCAACCGCGGCTTTTTCCGAAATATGCGGGGAGCGCAAAACGTTCAACAAACGCTCTTGGCTTGCGTTACTCATCCCAACATCTCCTCTATTTTTTTCAGCGCCGAAACAGTCACCATCACCTTGTCATAATTGATAAGACAAACCGGATCAACACCGCTAGCGTCGCGAACATCAACACGATGCAAGTTGCGCGCAGACAGATACAGGTTTTGACTAACTTCTTCAGTAATAATCAAAACGTCGTCCACACCAAAATCGTTCAACCTAGAAATAAGTCCTTTGGTTTTTGGCTCATCGAGATCAAAAGATTCAACGACGACCAAACGGTCCTGACGAGCGAGCTCAGACAAAATCGACTGTAACGCTGCGCGATACATCTTCTTATTGAGCTGCTTAGAATGGTTTTGGTCGCTACGTGCGGCAAATGCATTACCGCCACCACGCCAAATCGGGCTGCGAATTGTTCCTGCGCGAGCACGACCGGTGCCCTTTTGACGCCAAGGCTTACGCCCACCGCCCGATACTTCCGAGCGTGTTTTTTGCTTCTTAGTGCCTTGACGTGCATTAGCTAGATACGCCACCACGGCCTGATGAATCAGGTCTTGGTTGTATTCACGACCAAAAGAAGCGTCAGATACTGTGACGGTTCCACTTTTGGATCCTTTTGGGGCTGCTATATTCAGTTCCATAACAATCCTCTAAGCCTTAACCGCCGGACGAACAAGAACATCTCCACCTGGCGCACCGGGTACGGCACCTTTAACCAGAATGAGATTTCGCTCTGCGTCGACTCGAACTACCTCAAGATTCTGAGTAGTCACTTTTTCTGAACCCATGTGGCCAGCCATCTTCTTGCCTTTAAAAACTCGACCTGGCGTCTGACATTGGCCAATTGAACCTGGGGCTCTGTGGGAAATAGAGTTACCGTGAGTGGCGTCCTGCATGGAAAAATTCCAACGCTTCACCCCACCCTGAAAACCTTTACCTTTAGATGTGCCTGTCACGTCGACTTTCTGGCCTTCTTCAAAGCCTTCAACGGTGACTTCCGCACCCACTTCATAACCTTCAAGAGATTCGCAACGGAATTCCCACAAGCCACGGCCAGCCTGAACATCGGCCTTAGCAAAATGACCTGCAACAGGTTTAGAAACACGGGAAGATTTGGTTGCACCGACAGTAACCTGAACGGCTGAGTAGCCATCACTATCGCCGGTTTTAAGCTGGGTAATACGATTGGGCTCGACTTCAATCACGGATACGGGCACAGATGCGCCGTCTTCCGTAAAAATCCGAGTCATGCCACTTTTGCGGCCGACTACACCTATAGTCATTTCTTTTCCTCTCGTGTACGGGGCTATAACCCGCTATGGCCGCCCATTCCAGAGCGTTACACCGCGCTTACTATCTATAAGATAAAAGCGCTCGATTTATTTAGCCCAGGCTGATTTGTACTTCTACGCCTGCTGCCAAATCCAAGTTCATTAATGCATCTACAGTCTTTTCTGTTGGATTCACGATGTCCAAGAGACGCTTATGAGTACGAATCTCATATTGATCCCGTGCATCTTTATTCACATGCGGTGAAATCAGAATAGTGAATCGCTCTTTGCGAGTAGGCAGAGGGATAGGACCCTTTACCGCCGCGCCAGTGCGCTTTGCTGTTTCGACAATTTCTTTTGTGGAAACATCGATCAACTTGTGATCGTAAGCTTTCAGACGAATCCGAATGTTCTGATCCTGCATGTGAAAAATTCCAACTAACTATAGGTTTTAAAACAACTTTTGCCTTCAGTAAGTCCCATTCTCATAGGGGCTGAATGCGAAGAGGCGCGAATTCTATATACATCACCCCAGTAGGTCAACAGGAATTGGGCTTTTATTTTAGATGCACTCGGACAAGCCTATTCCTTTGCCAGACAACGGTTTCGCGGGTATTGATGAAGTCAATCGTAAGCCTAAACTAAGACTCATAAAACGACGAATAACTGCCGCTTAAATCAGCATATAAGCAAGACCGATTTTCGCGCTCAATGGGCATTCAATGTGGCGCTAATGTAATCAAGCTAAATATCGAAAAAAGCAAGACTTTATGTAGTAAAAAACAGTAGAATGCGCGCCAAAATTTAAACCTACTTTTACTAACTCACTTAAACCTATCGAGCGGAGCCATGACAGATCTAGCCCAATATCGAAATATCGGAATATTCGCGCACGTGGATGCCGGAAAAACCACCACTACTGAACGCATTTTGAAGTTAACGGGCAAGATCCACAAAACGGGTGAAGTTCATGACGGTGCGGCCACAACTGACTTCATGGAACAAGAGCAAGAGCGTGGGATTACCATCCAGTCAGCCGCAACCACTTGCTTCTGGAAAGATCATCGATTGAACATTATCGATACTCCGGGGCACGTTGACTTTACAGTTGAAGTATATCGTTCACTGAAAGTTCTCGACGGTGGCGTTGGCGTATTCTGCGGATCTGGCGGTGTTGAGCCACAATCCGAGACTAACTGGCGTTACGCGAATGATTCTGAGGTAGCGAGAATCATCTTCGTCAATAAGCTTGACCGCATGGGTGCGGACTTTCTCCGTGTCGTGGGACAAGTTGAAAAGGTGCTGGGCGCAAACCCACTCGTTATGACGCTACCCATTGGCCGAGAAGATGACTTTGTTGGCGTGGTCGATATCCTCACTAAAACAGCCTACTTCTGGGATGACTCAGGCCTACCTGAAAATTTCGAAATTAAAGATATCCCAGCCGACATGGTTGATGACGTCAACAAATACCATGAGCAGCTGATAGAAACTGCTGTTGAACAAGACGATGATTTGATGATGTCCTATATGGACGGCGAAGAGCCTTCAATAGACGACATCAAACGCTGCATACGCGAAGGAACTCGTAAGCTGGACTTCTTCCCTACCTTTTGCGGATCAGCATTTAAGAACAAAGGTGTTCAACTGGTACTTGATGCCGTCGTTGATTACCTGCCAGCGCCAACAGAAGTTGACCCACAACCTCTGACTGACGAAGAAGGTGAGCCAACTGGAGAAGTAGCTACTGTCTCTCCAGAAGAGCCATTGCGCGCGCTAGCATTCAAAATCATGGATGACCGTTTTGGTGCCCTCACCTTTGTTCGCATCTATTCGGGCGTTCTGAAAAAAGGCATGACCGTACTAAACTCCGCGACAGGTAAAACTGAGCGTATTGGCCGCATGGTCGAAATGCACGCGGACGATCGTAACGAAATTGATGAAGCAACAGCGGGCGACATTATCGCTTGTGTTGGCATGAAGAATGTTCAGACGGGCCATACACTTTGCTCGACAGACGATCCCTGCACACTGGAAGCAATGGTCTTTCCTGATCCCGTTATCTCGATTGCCGTATCACCGAAAGACAAAGGTGGTTCGGAAAAAATGGGGATCGCCATCGGTAAAATGGTCGCGGAAGATCCATCATTCCGAGTTGAAACAGATGAAGAGTCTGGCGAAACAATCCTTAAAGGAATGGGTGAGCTTCACCTAGATATTAAAGTCGATATCCTTAATCGTACTTATGGTGTGGAACTAGAAGTAGGACAACCACAGGTTGCCTACCGTGAGACTATTACCCAAAATATTGATGATAGCTACACCCACAAAAAACAATCGGGTGGTTCAGGTCAGTTCGGTAAGATCGATTACCGTATTAATCCAAACGAGCCAGGCGAAGGTTTCACCTTTACCTCAACAGTTGTTGGCGGAAATGTTCCTAAAGAATTCTTCCCAGCCATTCAAAAAGGCTTTGCTGGCATGATGGAAGAAGGTCCCCTAGCCGGCTTCCCAATGCTCGACGTTAATATTGAGCTATATGATGGTGGCTTTCACGCCGTGGATTCCTCGGCTGTAGCATTTGAACTGGCAGCGCGTGGCGCATACCGCCAGTCAATGCCTAAGGCTGGACCGCAGCTAATCGAACCGATAATGAAGGTAGACGTGTTCACTCCAGACGATCACGTTGGTGATGTTATCGGTGATCTCAACCGACGTCGCGGCATGATTAAAGATCAAGAGCCGGGTGTAACTGGCGTGCGTATTAAAGCAGATGTACCGCTAGCAGAAATGTTTGGCTATATCGGCAGCTTGCGCACCATGACATCTGGTCGTGGGCAATTCTCGATGGAGTTTTCACATTACATGCCTTGCCCACAGCAAGTAGCAGAAAAAGTGATCGCCGAAGAGAAAGAGCGTCAAGAAGCCAAAAAGAAAGGCTAAGACTTATAGCCTTCCGAAAAGAAAAGCCCTGGCAATCGCCGGGGCTTTTTCGTTATTGACTAAACACAGTTTAACTAAGCTTATAAAACAGAGAAGCCGATATGCATTTTAAAACACAAGACATCGCAGATTTGGACCGCGTTCTTCGGCTTAAAATAATAAATTCCGTTACCGGCATTAAGCCTGCGAACTTGATTGGAACAATCGACAAAAACGACATAACAAATCTCGCTGTCTTCAACTCTGTCGTGCACTTAGGAAGTGATCCTGCGCTGCTAGGTTTTATCACAAGACCGCAAACAGATCAGGTCGGTCACACGCTTCAAAATATCATGCAGACCAAGGACTACACTATCAACCACATCCATCCAGAATTTACTGAACGAGCTCACTATACGTCAGCTAAATTTGAGAAAGATGTATCAGAGTTTAAAGCCTGCGGATTAGCAGAAGAGTATGTCGATGATTGCAGCGCTCCCTTTGTTAAAGAGAGCCGATTCAAAATGGGTATGCGGTTTTTACAAGCGATAGACATGCCAAATAAAACAAAGCTTGTTGTTGGCGAAATAAAGCATGTGATATTGCGCGATATCGACTTAAACGACGGCGATATAAACTTAGAGCAGACTAATAGCGTCGGTATATCGGGACTGAATAGCTATTACGAGCTAAAGAAAATAGCGCAATACCCATTTGTTAGAATCAACGAAGTTCCGAAGTTTTAAGAAGCGCCGAAGTTTTATAAATAGACTAGCTAGCTCTTCGAACGATAAGGAACTAGCCCTGCTGCTATACGACACCCGCGCGTTTTAGAAATGCCAGCCCAAAACTCACGGTCACCAATGACCCCAGCGTGCTGATAAGAATAATATTAGCAGCTAGCTTATCGTTGCCTCCCATCCCCTTCACCATAATGTAGGCTGCGGCGGCAGTAGGCGACGCCACCATCAAAAACAGAACACCCATCTCCATTTTTGTAAAACCCCAAAGATAAGCAGGGAAAACAATAACCAAGGGCACCAGTATGAGCTTCGCAAACACAGCTATCAGAGATTCAGTACTGGAATTTTTAAACTCCGCAAATGATAGTGTGCCGCCGATACAAATTAACGCGAGCGGCAGGCTCAGGTAGCCAACGTACTCCCCCGATCGCTGCACAAAAGCAGGAATAGGTAGCCTTACCAAATTAGCCACAATGCCGGCAAGAATACTGACGATCAATGGATTCTTCATGATATCCACGATCATTTGAACAAAGCCGAGACGCTCCTGCTTTAAGCTAGCGCTCAGTGTATAAATAGACAAAATATTGTAGAGCACAGTGACGACCGAGATAAATATCGAGCCAAGTGCCAGCCCCTGCTCGCCATAAGCATTGATCACAAAAGCCAGACCAACAATCGCTAGGTTACTGCGAAACGCCCCCTGCACAAATACACCTCGATCTCGAGGGTTGTGGACAACTCGTTGCGACAACAGCGAAATCAAGAAAAATGTCACCAGCGTACCTGTAGCTGCCAAGCCTAGATAAGCAGGATTCAAAACGGATTGGATATCGGTATTGGCAACGCCAAAGAACAAGACAGCGGGCAGCGCCACGTTAAAGACAATCTTAGAGGCTGTATCGGTAAAAGCTTGGTCAATCACTTGCAAGCGCTTGAGGGCAACCCCCAAAAACACCAAAACAAAAATAGGACCAGTGACGCTAAAGGCAAAGCCGAGCTGCGTTAAAAATTCAGTGAGCAATAAAGGGTTCTCTAAAGGGATCGTGCGCGATAATTACGGTGCTAACGGAATAATACACTCAGGATCAAAAACATCAGAAAGGCACCGAACACCACCCCAAAACAGAACGCTAACAATGCAGAGATGGGTTGCTTTGGTGCTGCGTCCCCTTCTTCATCAAGTGGATGCTCTTCTTCCCATTTAGCGACAATGCGTTTGGCGGAATCATAATCTTGATCCGCGACTGCCACCTGCACAATCCCAATTGCCTGAAGCTCACCAACGCCACCAGTAAGAAACTCGCCATCCACTCGGCCTTTGATACCCTCGCACTCAAGCAAATTGAGGATCATATAAGCCTCTACTGAGTTAGAAGCGTCGTAAACTGATTGCACCTAAGGACACCTTCCATGCTTGATGGCGTTGCGTGATTGACTAGAGCGTAGCCTAGCTTGCAGATAGAAATCAAACCCCTACTAGACTTCTAACGCGGGACGCGCAATCCAAAACCTCGCCCAGACAAATTCCAACACCGCCACCACCAGCATACTAATACCCGCTGCGGGAAGGAAAATACCTAAGGCCACAATCGCAGAAATAAAGGAGATGGAAAGCGGACACTGTGCTTTTGGCGGAGCAGACAGCTCATTTTTTGGACGTCGACGCCACCAAATAACAAACCCTAAAACAGAAAGCGCAATGGTTGATATCGCGGTCAGTAACACCAGCGCCTGATTGAGCCATCCAAAGAGCGCACCCTCATGAAACGAAATACCACTGGATACGAAGCGCTCGAACGGATGATGGTTCTCGAAACCAATACGCATAATTTGATCGCCCGAATACTGATCATAATGCAGCGTCACACGCTGAGACCGGTCTGCTGGCATTGATCGCACTGTCCATACGCCGTTGTTCGGCTTGGGTGGAATAACATTCACCGGTGGAACCAACGAGCGAACCTCTTCTTTCGCGGCAATGTGGCTGATCGCAATCTGACCAAGCGGTATTGAATCGGTAACGCTGTTATCCGTTTCATCAGCATCACTGATTTCCCAAAGCCCGCCATCGAGTGCATCCAAATCCACACCACTAGGCGCTGCTGATTGCAGAGTCACAAACCATTCTTGGCCCGGCCCATCCCAACCTAACTTACTTATCACTGATTTATAATTTGAGCCCCAGAGCTGAGTCCAAGGCAGCCCTGACATCAAGATCAAAAATAATGGCAGGGCAATAACTAAACCCAGCACACCGTGAAGATGGCGCCATCGCAGAGTCTGATTACTCCAATCTATTCGAAATAACTTTGGCAACGAGAAACCAGCGCTACTAACCCAGAGATACAGGCCCGTAATTAGCAAAATAATGGTCCAGCTCGCCACTAACTCGACAACATAGGAGCCATTGTTCCCGGCCAGCAACTCGCTATGCAACTTTTTCACCATATAGAGAAACCGCTTTTCGCTTGCTTTGTACGCGAGTACTTCTCCAGAATACTGATCGACCCAATAGGTCACTGCCGTTGCTCCCACCCTCGCAGACGAACCCTCTGACGCTGAATGCTTAAGCTCGATCTCCACTGTCCGATCATCCGGCTTAGCGAGCGTATATTGCGAAAGGTTCGCTTGCGGATGGTTGGCTAAGAGACCCTCTAGCAAAACACTTGCTTCAAGCGGAGCCTGATCCTGCGTAATGGTGATAGATCGCTGGTGAATTCTTTGTTCTTCAAAGGCATCAATCTGCGGCTTTAAAATATAGATCGACCCAGTCGTCGCTAACAAAATTACAAAGGGAACCACCAACAATCCTGCAAAAAAGTGCCAGCGCCAAAAACGCTGGCGCAACTGGGAACGGCTCGAACCGGATGCTCGTGCCGCTCCTACCTTTCCTGCTTTTCGTACCTTTTCAGTCAACGTTGTTTCAGTCATACAAGAATCCAGTGTAAACCATACGTATTAGTTCCCCAGCACATAGCGTGCGCTGAGAAAGTACGTTCTTGAAGGCCAGCGGTGAAACACAAAGGCCTGATCATTAAAAAGGTTATCCACGCCTAGACTAAAGCCTAGCTGCTCTGTGGCTTGCCAGTTAGACCTCAGCCCAACAAAGACAAAGTCAGTGTGCGAGCCAAACACATCTTCTACGACATCACTGTTATCCAGTTCGCCACTACTATCGCTGGCAAATCGAATACTTCCGCCCACATTTAGGGTGTCGTCAATATCGTAAGAGAGCAGCAAATTTGCACGCCAATTCGGTGAGCGAGGAAAGTCGTTGCCGACAATATCGGGGTTATTAACGTTCTCGGTAATCTCAGTATCGGTGTAGGTCGTGTTAAACCTCAGGCTAGCGGGCAAGCCGAACAGCTCGTGCTGTTCAACAACAAACTCAACCCCAAGTGTTTCAACCTCATCAATCGGCAAGAAAGTGGTAACAGTGCTACTGCCTGTATTTGTCGTCTGATTGAAAATGACATCGTCCACCAGCTCGTAGAACAGGTTAACGCTAAGACTTCCGGCATCTAGCTGTTGCTCAAAGGATAGATTATGAAAAACACCGTCTTCGGGCTCCAGCAATGCATCGGCAACAGAACCACCACCTGCATCCGCATTGTTTACAAACAACTCCTCAATCACAGGGAAGCGCAATGCTCTGGCAAGTGAGTAGCGAATTAACTGCCTATCGTTTAGCGTCTTGGAAATAGAGAACTTAGGAGAGAAGCCGCTTTCGCTGCGGTCATCCGCTAGGTTGCCACCTTCAAAGCCATCCGTCGCTTCCCAGTTGTCATAGCGAAGCCCTAGAGATAAATCCCAGGTATCGGAAAGTGCATAACCATATTGCGCAAACAACGCAAAGGTCTCCGCCTCACCACCACTATCTGCCCTTCCCGTCGACGGATCGCCATCCAGTTCATCTGCACTGCGCTGGCCTGCGATACTATTAAAATCGTCGACAATAAGATTTAGCTCGTAGCTATCGTAATGAAAGCCCACCGATAAACGCTGCTTGCTGTTACCTGCGAGTCGGTTATTGGCAAATTTCAAATCAAAGATATTCCAGCCGGTATCATCAAAGGTGGTGATACGCGCGCCTTCGGCCAAATTGACCTCTTCAAAAGCTGGGTCATCTGAATTGGCGCCGTTTCTAATCTCCTCATCCTGCAATACATCGAAGTAGCTAAAAAAGGCATCGCCGAGCCAATCGGAAGTGCCGATCTCAAAGCTGGCACCCACACCTACTAGTAAGCTTTCGCGATCCTGAAAGCGTTCCTGAAATACACTGCGGCCAAATTCAAAGGTATCGAAGTTCTCACCGTTGATCGAAACTTCACGGTCAAAGATTGTGTTGCCAGCAGCGTCAGTAAGAAAAATATTCCTATCCGTTTCGCTACGTGTTCGATCTTCATAAGCGATCGATCCTCTCAACTCCGCGCCGGGTAGATCGTAGAAGAGTTTCAGCTTAAACAAATCAGTTGTTGATCGTTCGGCACCTGAATCGCCAAAGAAAACGCCGCTATCGCCAAAGGTATCTGTCCCACTAAATGCGCCTGCATTAGCGGTTGCTTCCGATGGGGTATCGTCTGGGCTTTGGAAAAACTCTGTCAGTGGCTGGCTATCGTTATCCAAACGCGTGTACGAAAGGAACACGCCTAGATCATCAAATTTATCCTCGTACGCTAGATAACTGCGATACCCATTAAAGGTCTCGTCTGTACTTAGCTGATCATAATCCTGTGAGAAAACGCTGCTCTCAAAACTGACGCGTCGCTCTTCTGGCCGGCGTGTTCGGAAATTAACGACGCCACCAATTGCGTTGCCGCTATATTCAGACGAATAAGGACCGTAGACCACCTCAGCCACCTCAATCTCATCCGGTGACACCAACGACCAACGCGGCGCACCACGAAAACGTGTCTGCAGGTGATAATGCAGTGGCATGCCATCCACAAAGACCATTGAACGTGTGGTTTGAAACTGATTTGACCCGCGTAGGCCAATGACACCGTTTGGATCACCAATATAGCGTTTACGAACGACAAGACTTGGCTCAAACGCCAAGGCGTCTTCCACCGTCGTCAAGTTCACTGACTTGAGATCTTCTAAGGTAATTTGACTGATCGGGCTGACCAGCGTTGTATCCTGAAAAATACCATCACCAATCACCGTAATCTCTTCCATTTCGGTTTCATTGGCAAAAGCCGGTTGGCTTCCAAAAACAAATACTGCTGCTGCAACCGTGAAAGCAACAGTTGGACTGAACGCACTCATAAAAACTCCTACTAAAACAGCATCCAACCAAGGTTGGATTTAGCACTCATCCGTCGCCATAAATATCACGACAAA
>CAZUTO010000009.1:0-2284 GCA_964623085.1 uncultured Porticoccaceae bacterium | reverse complement strand
ATCACGACAAAGCGATTAACTCCGAACAATGTTCAGAGACCGGATGACCTTATCTTTTTAACTAAGAAAGATGCTGAATTGGTGGAGCGCGAGAACGCTGCTTACGTTGAAGACGCGCAGTAAATTCACGCGCGATAAGAGAAGTGGGTTGATACCCTGCTTCATACTGAATATCGACAATCGGGCTCGCATCCAGTGCCAACTCAACAGCCGCAGTGACTGCGCCATAAGGGCAACTATTTTGCCAGCTGGCAGAATGAGCATCATTAGACTCAACCTGCTCCAGACCTGCGGCATGCATATCTGGCATTGCCGCACTATGGATTGACGCACTATGATCAGCATGGTGGCCAGAATGATGATCTACATGATGACCCTCATGCATGGCCGAGTGATCTTCCGGCGCTGGCTGATGGCTCTTATGATCCATACCAGCGTGATCATTATGGCTGGCATGACCAGTGTGATCGCCATGACCGCTATGGTTGCTATGGTCGTTATGATTGCTGTGATCGCTATGACTGCTGTGACCAACATCGTGATCAGCGTGCAAAATAGCCATCACCTCATCCGAGACACCCTGCGGACATAGCTCGATAAAACCACCATCCGCAAACGCCTTCGGCATATAACCAAATGGCACCAAACTCTGCACCGCCATTGCTAGCAGCAAAAAGAAAGTGATTGGGTGCCGACGCCTCGAAGAGCGAGTGATATAACTCATGATCGGCGCATTATAGAGAAAACTCCAAATCTCTTCATTACAAGCCTGTTTATAAAAGTAAAAAACCGGCCGATGCATAGATGAGTAGCTGCACTAAGACGGACCCACACCGACCGCGACCTTGCATCAGCCGAGAAGCGGAAGCCTGATCCGTATAAAGCGAGGACTGTCTGAAGCAATTCATAGATTGCTGAGTTCCGCAGCTTAGGATTGAGGCGAGCATTGCAGGGAACCCTTTTTTATAAAAAGGGCTGTGGAACGGGAGCAATAGTTTTGGTCACTTTTGCCGTAACAAAAGTGACAAAGTAATATCCACAAAAAAGGGGCCGAAGCCCCTTTCTCAGATCACTCAGATTATCGATTACTCGATAATCTTAGCAACGACTCCCGCACCTACAGTCCGACCACCTTCACGGATCGCGAACCGAAGACCATCTTCCATCGCAATCGGCGCTATCAGCGTCACAACCATCTGAATGTTGTCACCCGGCATCACCATCTCAACACCATCAGGTAACTCACAGGCACCAGTCACATCCGTTGTACGGAAGTAAAACTGCGGACGATACCCCTTAAAGAATGGCGTATGACGACCACCTTCATCTTTAGATAAAACATACACTTCCGCTTCAAACTTCGTGTGAGGTGTAATAGAACCCGGCTTAGACAATACCTGCCCACGCTCCACTTCTTCACGCTTAGTACCACGTAGTAGTACACCCACGTTCTCACCCGCACGACCTTCGTCAAGCAGCTTGCGGAACATCTCAACACCTGTACAAGTGGTTGTCGTGGTGTCTTTGATACCGACGATCTCAATCTCGTCACCGACATTCACAATACCGCGCTCAACACGACCGGTTACAACCGTACCGCGACCTGAGATTGAGAAGACGTCTTCAATCGGCATCAAGAATGCACCATCGACTGCACGCTCTGGCTCAGGGATGTAGCTGTCTAGTGTTTCTACTAGAGTTTTTACCGCCGTGGTGCCCATACCGTTGTCGTCTTCACCGTTCAGTGCCATGAGCGCTGAACCCGTTACGATAGGCGTGTCATCACCTGGGAATTCATATTGGTCAAGAAGCTCACGTACTTCCATCTCTACCAATTCAAGTAGCTCTTCGTCATCCACCATGTCCGCTTTGTTCAAGAACACAACGATGTAAGGCACACCTACCTGACGTGACAACAGAATGTGCTCACGCGTTTGTGGCATAGGGCCATCTGCCGCGGAACAAACAAGAATCGCACCGTCCATCTGGGCCGCACCGGTAATCATGTTTTTCACATAATCCGCGTGCCCTGGGCAATCTACGTGTGCGTAGTGACGGCCTGGTGAGTCATACTCCACGTGAGAGGTCGCAATCGTAATACCACGCTCGCGCTCTTCAGGTGCATTATCAATACCCGCAAAGTCAATCGCTTCACCACCCCATACTTCCGCACAGACGCGCGTCAGTGCCGCCGTCAACGTCGTCTTACCATGATCAACGTGACCAATCGTTCCCACATTCACATGTGGCTTATTACGCTCAAACTTCTCTTTTGACATTGCAA
>CAZUTO010000008.1:44668-69579 GCA_964623085.1 uncultured Porticoccaceae bacterium | reverse complement strand
CGATGGCGATGGCGCTTAAAACAACAGCTTGTTTGGCGATATGATCAATAATGACTTAATGGTAACATTGGCGCAGGGCGTGAACGTACCTATTACAAATCATGGTGGTTTCCGAGATAATGGTAATCGTGTCAATAGTTTAAATAATGGCCCTATCACCAAGATGTTAAAATCCACACTAGGTTAAAACTAAATTACTAAAACCCACTAATGTTAGTGCTTAATTACCAATATAGGTCGCTATGAGAAATACAATTTCAGTACTGTTATTAGGCTTATTTTTCTGTCTGAGCACTTTAATCAATGCCGCAGACAAAGGTGGTCAGGCGCCCAACGTTGCACTTGCAGAATTAAATGGCGCTGAGGCAGGAGAAACGGTCAATCTAGCCGACTATCAAGGCAAGCTGGTGTACCTCGATTTTTGGGCTTCATGGTGCGGACCTTGCCGCCAGTCGTTGCCCGCGTTGAATGAACTGCGCAATACGCTCGAAAATGCAGATTTCGAGGTAGTCGCCATCAATGTTGACGAAAACCTCGATGACGCACTGGATTTTTTAGAGAAACACCCTGTTGACTACCCTATTTTGCTTGACCCTGAAGGCAACTCTCCAGGGTTATTCGAAATACCAGGAATGCCCACAGCATATCTAATCAGCCCAGAGGGTGAAATTCTCCACACACATGTTGGGTTTCGAAAAGGTGATGCTGAAAAATTAGAGGTACTCGTCAATTATTACCTGACGGAGCTATAGCCAATGAGAGCGACCCACTGTGCTTTTTTACTGTTTGCCTGCATTATTGCATCAGGTTGCACCAGTGTTTCACCATGGGAGAAAGGTACACTTTCTCGCTCTGAAATGTTGTTGACGCCTGATCCGATCGAGCAACGCCTTGCCGATCATGTTTACTTTGCGAAAGAAGCATCTTCATCAGGCAGTGCTGTCTCCGGCGGCGGCTGCGGTTGTAACTAATACGTCTTAAAATAAGCCAGCCACAATGAACCCAAAAAACAAGAAGCTTCTCGCTTTGACCGGCGCCGCTTTGGCGCTTCCAAGCATGACACCTGCATCATTGCAGGCGCAAACAGCACCCGAAGAAATCGGAGTGAGTTATCGCTATAGCAAGTATTCAGAATCGGATCAGTCTGCTCAAAGTAATACGACTGGTCAGAGCGTCGAGCGTTTTGATATTGATATTAATCAGTTCTCGCTAGTAGCGCCGCTGGCACTGGCGCCACGATTTAGTGTGAATTTTGATGCAGGGCGAGAAACATTGTCTGGCGCGTCGCCATGGTTTGTTCTTGAAGGTGATGACGGTGAGCCAATCCAAGTGTTAAGCGGTGCAACCATTGAAGAAACCCGCAACGATTTTGGCCTTTCAACCAATTACTACGCCGATCGTTTTCGTATTGGCGGCGGTATCGCTTACTCAAATGAAAACGATTATGAGTCCCTTAGCCAAAGCCTGACGGCATCGGTCTTTTTCAATAATAAAAACACCACGCTCGATGTCGGGATCAGCCGCTCAGACGATGAGATCGAGCCAACACAAGACCCCGCCATTGACCCTGGTCGCATACTATCCGATGACAAGAACAATGAATCGTTCTCCATTGGATTTACACAGGTGGTGAACAAAACCTTATTGGTTGGGGGAAATTACAGTATCAGCCAGTACCGCGGTTTTCTGTCAGACCCTTACAAATTGACCTCGGTAGCCGGTAACATACTCCGCGACAGTCGCCCGAATACGAGAGATCAAATTTCGGCGGAATTTCGCGTTCGCAAATTTCTGCCAAACGTAAACGCTGCTGTCCATGCCGACTATCGCTTCTACAACAACGATTGGGGCGTTGACTCCCATACGCTAACTGTTGCTTGGTATCAAAACATCGGTACTTGGCAACTATCTGCGCGCCTGCGAGGGTATGATCAAAGTGCTGCAAATTTCTTCCAGAATTTTTTTACAGAAGAACGATCTGATGGCTACCACAGTAGTGACTATCGTCTATCAAACTACGGTGCCATCAGCGCCAAGATATCCGCTAGAAAGAATTTTGAAAACCTCTCACTTGTGGCTACATTTGAGGATTATCAAAGCGGAGGGGGCTTGAGTTCGAATGACGACGTCAGTCCTGGATTAGTAGATTTCCAGCTGTTCTCAGTAGGCATTGATTATAGTTTCTAGCCCTATCTAAACGACGGGAGTCGATCGAATATCGATCGGCTCCAGTATCTTTTCCCTCTTCCTCGCACTTTAGCGTAACCTATAAACATGCCATTTCAGCGCTTCCAATTTAAGGCGATGGGTAGTCCCTGCGAGATACTCCTGTCTGGGCAAAAAACCAGTTCAATGGAGCAAGCTTATCTAGTTGCAAAAGAAGAAATAGCTCGTCTCGAAACAAAATATACGCGCTTCCAAACAACGAGCCTAACTTCAAAAATAAATAACGCCGCCGGCAAACATCAGGTGGATATCGATACAGAAACGTCGAAACTCTTGAACTATGCCGACACTGTTTACACCCAAAGCGACGGCCTCTTTGATATTACATCCGGAGTGCTGCGCAAGGCTTGGGATTTTAAATCTGGGAGAGTCCCCACGGATTCCGAATTAGCGCCTTTGCTTGAGTTAGTCGGCTGGACATCGATTGAGCGCACTGACCAATCCGTCTACCTGCCAAAAGTCGGTATGCAAATCGATTTCGGCGGATTTGTAAAAGAGTACGCAGCTGATGTCGCGGCATCAAAATGCATAGATAGCGGAATCCAAAGCGGACTGGTGAATCTCGGGGGCGATATTAGAGTGATCGGCCCGCACCCCAACGGAGAAGGCTGGAGAACTGGTATTCAGCACCCACGAAAGCTAGATAAAACCATTGCTAAGCTCAATATCTATGAGGGCGGGATAGCTACTTCCGGTGACTACGAACGCTATATGCTGGTCGATGGCCGTAGATATTGCCATATTCTCAACCCCAAAACGGGTATGAGCTCACAACTTAAGCATGCCTCAATGTCAGTTATCGCCGATAGCTGCCTTGTTGCAGGCTCTTGTGCCACCATCGCTATGTTAAAAAGTGATACTGAGCCAAATTGGCTTGATGAATTACAGCTCCCTTATTTAAGCGTCGATCAGACAATGACGCTCAAAGGGCCGCTCTCTTAACGCCATGCCAACCATAAATATCGGTATGGCCTCGCAATAAAACAAGTGCGGAATAGCACTGATCTATACCTCAACCTATCTAGCAACGAGAAAAAGATGGATATAAAAAAGCAAGATATTGAGCGCGCCTTGGCTAATCAAGAATTTGAATTGCTATATCAACCTAAGGTTAATTTTTTAAAGGGACGTGTCTCTGGCGCCGAATGTCTTATTCGATGGAATCACCCTGAAAGAGGTCTTGTTTCACCGGACCTTTTTATTCCCCTTGCAGAAGAAACAGGTCTAATTCGAGAAATCACTGCTCAAATTACGTTAAGCGCCATACAGGCGAGCAAAGACTTGCGAGCAGAAGGTTTTGACGGGAGTTTGGCTGTTAATACGTCGGCGCTCGATTTTGAAACAAATGCGATTATCGACATCCTTCAGCATGCGCTCGACCATGACGAAATTTCGCCTCAGGACATACAAATTGAACTCACTGAGTCGGCAGCCCTAGATAATCAAAGCGATGTTTTAGCGCGCCTTGATCGCATAATCGATATGGATATGAAGTTGGTTATGGATGACTTTGGAACGGGCTATTCCTCTATCGATTTATTGAGCCAACTGCCATTCTCTGCGCTTAAAATCGATCAGGGTGTGATTGGTCGCATGGAAGGATCAACGAAGAATCTGAACATCGTCAATATGGTTATTAACATGGCCAGAACATTGAGAATGGATGTGGTAGCTGAAGGCATTGAAGACAAAAATGCCTACCACTTTTTGGCCTATGCCGGTTGCGTAGAAGCCCAAGGCTATTGGATTAGCAAACCCTTGTCGCTTGAAGAGTTTAAAGATTTTGTAGGCGATAACCCCAGCTACCCCTCCTCCCATGTAGGCATGATTTACCACGCGCATATGAACAACGTTTATTTTCGAAAATCTGTTTTAGATGCAGCCCTTTATGCTAATTCCAGTATCGACTTGGATATGGCATCGGTTGCAAAACCCGACATTCATTTTGAGCCTAAGAATACACGCCTTGGCGAATGGTATTTTGGTTCAGGTCAGGAGTTATCAGATCGTCCGTCTTTTCAAGCCATAGAAGAACCACATCGAAGAATGCATCAAATAGGAAAGGAGCTTTTTAAATCAAAATTTGAAAACTCTTACGCAATGGTTGTGGCTTTTAACGAAGCATTCGAAAACGTGAGTCAATGTCTTAATGTACTAGAAGCCGAACTAATAGCCGAAGAAAGCGCAAAGCTCGTAGAAGAGGCGGAACAACAACAATAGATGTATTAACGTTTTTGTTTATGCAAAAAAAAGCCGGAGTCTAGACTCCGGCTTTTTTATTCCTACTAAGAAACGCGATTTATACGCCAGCTTCTTTGGTCGTCGTCACAATCGCTGCCGCTACCTTATAGGGATCAGCATTAGACGCTGGACGGCGGTCTTCCAAGCGACCTTTCCAACCATCTTCCACTGTACCAATAGGAATACGGATAGACGCGCCACGATCAGACACACCATAACTAAACTCATCAATAGCCTGAGTCTCATGGGCGCCTGTTAGACGTTGATTGTTGTCTGCACCATAAACACTGATGTGGCGCTCAATGTTTTTACCGAATTCATCACAGATTTTGGTAAAGACAGTTTCATCACCATTGTCACGCATGGGCCCGTTAGAGAAGTTCGCATGCATACCAGAACCATTCCAGTCAGTGTCACCAAGCGGCTTAGGATGCCACTCGATCGAGTAACCATATTTCTCTGCAGTACGCTCGAGAAGATAGCGACCCAACCATATCTCATCTCCAGCACGCTTTGCGCCTTTGGCGAAAATTTGGAATTCCCACTGGCCTGCAGCTACTTCGGCGTTAATACCTTCAACATTAAGACCAGCTTCAAGACAAAGATCCAAATGCTCTTCAATCACTTCACGGCCATATGCATTTTTCGCACCAACTGAACAATAGTATGGACCCTGTGGTTCTGGATAGCCGCCCTGCGGGAATCCAGGTGGGCGATCTGTGATCGGATCCCAGAGGAAGTATTCTTGCTCGAAACCAAACCAGAAATCATCGTCGTCGTCACTTTCGTCAATCGTTGCACGACCATTAGAAACATGAGCTGAACCGTCAGCGTTGAGCACTTCAGTCATCACTAAGTAAGAGCTTTTACGATCTGGGTCTGGGATGATCGCTACCGGTTTCAACAAACAATCTGAATCGCTACCATCAGCCTGCTCTGTCGAGCTTCCGTCAAAAGACCACATCGGACATTCTTTCAAGGTCCCACCAAAATCATTACGAACCATGGTCTTGCTGCGCAGGCTTTGAGTTGGCGCATAGCCATCAAGCCAGATATATTCCAACTTACTTTTCATGTTGAGTTTCTCTCCAGTAGTTTATTGATATTTAGGCAAAGCCCTGTATTGCATAGAATTATTTAAAGCAAATTTCGTTCCAACTTTCTTATAAATCACTTATTAATATAAGAACGTGCAAAAACAGTGCGTTTCCTAGGCTAAAATTGCCAAGAACGCGAAAAACGCCACGCCAAGATACGCAGACATCAAAAAAGTGCACATTTTTAGTGCACAAGCTCGCTTCTCACGCACAAAGCAGGCGCATAGAAAACTAAATTCTTAGACTGCTTACATTGGTTTGATCTTCAAGCATGCCCTAACGGACAAATAACCCCTCCAGAGACCAAACGAGCCGAGAGTATACTGCTTTCTTAGGGAGAATTTCGAATCTCGGTTTAGTCGACCTGGACAATCATTGCAGTAATGTTGTCTTTTCCTCCACGCTCCAACGCCAATTTCATCAGATTATCGAGTGCTTCCTGAATATCTCCCTCACCGAGATGCGCCTGGATTTCGTCACCTAGAAGGTCTCTGTAGAGCCCGTCACTGCACAATAAATAGCGATCGTGCCTTGCGACCGAAGCACACTGCATATCGACTCGGAGATTCTGATGAACACCAATAGCCTGGGTAAGAACATTTGCAGAAGGATCTTGCTGTGCTTCTTCCAATGTAAGCTCACCACGACGGTACCGCTCCTGAACCAAACTATGATCTTCAGTCATCAGTGTAAGAATACCGTCGCGCAGCCTATAAATCCTGCTATCTCCTACCCATAAAAATACACTCAGCGATCCAAATGCAAATAGTGCGGCCGCGGTACTGCCTACCTTTTCTTGGGGAAACATAGCCCGACATGTATTGTTCGAGAGCAGAAAACGCGTTTCTATATCCTTTATACTCTCTGTAAAACTATCAAACCGAACAAAACTACGAACATCGTCAACCACAACCTGGCTCGCCTTATCGCCTCGACTATGGCCACCCATTCCATCTGCAACAATCCATAAACCCTGTTCCTCAGTGCAGAAAAAAGCATCTTCATTTCTGCTTCGCACACGCCCAACATCAGTATCGGCGGCAGTACTCCACACAAAAGATTCAACCGAACCCGCTTGCGCCAATTCAGCCTCTATATCATTGAGATATTGGTGGTTAATAAACGGCATAAAACACCGTTGTAGAGAGACATCGACGAGGGCTAGTGCACCTAATCATTTGATTTTTCCATTCACCAGTTTTCTCGGAGGGTTCGTATCATTTCATCTGCTGATTCCGGACGCATGAAAGGGTCTTTTTGCAAACAACTCATTACCAGTTCCGCCAACACGTCTGGCACATCTGTCGCGCACAGACTTCTAGGATCATCAGGCCTGTCTGAGCGAATCTCGTTCAACAGAACTTGGATTCGATCCCCTTGAAAAGGCGTAGTCCCTGTCAGAACCTCATAAAGAACAGCACCCAAGCTGTAGATATCCGAACGGAACCCAATATCTGGGTCCCGATCAATCTGTTCTGGCGACATATACATCACTGAGCCTTGTAACTTCCCCTCACCGGTCATACCGATACCAGCGTCGACTTCTTCAATCTCTGCTTCATTTTCCACTGCATCAGATTGCTTGTGCCAAACCTTAGCCAACCCCCAATCAAGCAGCAACACCTCACCATAGGGACCAATGAGAATATTATCCGGCTTGATATCTCGGTGTAACACACCATTGGAGTGCGCATAACCCAGCGCCCTTCCTACCTGCACGATCACATCCACTAATTGTGATAAATCATAGCGCTCACGAAAATTTAGAACTTCCCGCAGGGTATAGCCATGAATCAACTTCATGGTGAAATAGGTATTGCCATGGTTATCACGACCGATTTCATAGGTCGGTACTGTATTTGGATGCTGCAACATAGCTGAGATTCGCGCCTCGCGCAGAAGGCGCTTATTTTCGATGGGATCTTTTACGAATTCAGGACGCAATGTTTTATAGCAAATAGTCCTGCGAAGGTGTAAATCACGACAAGATTTGATCAACGATTTGCCGCCCGTCGCAATAGTTGTGAAAAATGCGTAGCGCGTTTTTGGATTTAACGTTTCCGGTAACGAGGAGTCCGTTTCCTCGAGATAAAGATGAGTGTTGCCTTTATCCAGCTGCGGGAACTCAAGCATCATCGACCTCGTTGCTAACCCTAAATAATTTGATGGTAAAAAAACACGCCATCACCTTAACGCAAATGCGACAAGGCGAGATAATTCTCGAACGAAAGAATTGTAAAACTGCGTTACTCTTCTTGTCGCTAATAAATCAAGCCGATATGCTGGCAATAGCTAACATATTGCGCTGCTTTGTAACCGTAAATCTCTCTTTACTCTCGACGAGCCGCCACACACATAAAATTTGGTTTATTCAAACATGCATGACTCTATGCCTCTTCCAATTCCGTCACAAGAGTGGCCAGACAAGCTCGCCGGCGTGCTAAATGATTTGCATGGAGAGCCTGAAAACATTCACAAAATAATGGCAAACAGCCCTGACTTGCTTATCGCATGTTGGCCAATCAGAAACTATTTGATAGATGGTAGCTCAATCGGAAAACGCAAAAGTGAAATTGCCGCTTTGCGCCTCGCGGTGCACATGAACTGCTGGTATGAATGGGCGTCGCGTTCCGATCGCGCGCTGCGCTTAGGTATCGAAGTTGAAGAAATGCTTGGCCTACTGGAGCCAGTTGCCGAACGGCCTTGGGTAGAAGAAGAGCGCGCACTCATCATGGCCATAGATGACTTGGTGGAGCACCGAAGAATTCGCCCAGTCACACTCGCCATCCTCGACAAAAACTACTCGAACCAGCAAGTCATGGACATCATTACCCTACATGGAGTGCACGCCACCTTGGCAGGCATGGTTACTACTTGGGGACTCACACTCGATCAAGACACAGTTGGTCGCGTGTCACATATCATTGATGAATACAGCTTCAAGCAACGCTCTGAAGATATCTCTGCCTGCTAAGTCAATTCTTTGGCCTAAAAACCACGTGATGGAAAAACTCACTGAAAAACAACTCTCCGAACTTCAAAATCTCGAACCAGGGTGGACTGTTTCTTCAGACAGCAACGCCATAGAGACAGAAATCATTTTTGCGAGTTTTAAAGCTGCTTGGGAATTCATGGAAAAGGTGGCGCTCAGCGCAGAACAACTCAATCATCATCCCGAATGGTCAAACGTTTATAACAGGGTCAACATTCGATTAACCACTCATGATACTGGCGGGCTGACCATGCGAGACTTTCAACTCGCGCAGGCGATTAATTCTGCGTTGAATACTCGATCAATCTGAGCATTATTTAAATTAACTAAAAAGTGCTCAATTGGGTGAATCGGACCCCTAACCACGCCAAGTATTACTGCCAATACAACATCGAAACAATCACACAACAAATGGACCAAAAGACAGCGTATTCCATGCCGCCTTTAGGCCAGAGCCAGACAAAGTTCTTGCCTCTTTCAAAGATAATGGAAACAGCAGCAACACCGAGTATTAGAGCGCATAACAACGCTACATACTGCGTATAGATATTCAGTAGCAATAAGGTGCTGGAAACCAGCTCAATGGCCAGCGCTACCCGCATCACTAGCATCGGATTCGGATAGCCCGCGGCTTTAAAAAAGCCCGACGCAGGCGGAGGGTTTCCGAACGCTTTAAAGTACATATGCGGGACAAAAAATAACGCACAGATCAAACGCAGAAGAACTGCACCGTTAGTTAGGTCAAAGGATTCGACTGAGGCCATTTCTTATTCTCTTTATCCTCAAATTCTGAGCCTTAAAAAGGCAGACAACCATTTAAACGTTGCGCCCATAATGAAAACTTCAAGCATCCTGCGCAAATCTCGATATCTATAAGATATCTATAAGATACCTATAATATATCTATGAGATATGCAGCCTGTTTAGTAGTGAGATAGTAGTGGCTGAACTCAACCCTAATCAGCCCTACAATATCATTTTGTCAAAGAGCACTTCTCTCTGCCATCATTCTTTTTCACCAGACCTTTATAAGGTCTGATATTGGATCTAGCCTCACTAAAGTAACAAAATTATGAGCTATAACCCTGAATACTCCGAAGCAGCGCCAACCCCTGATGAGGTGAGCACTATGACTGGCGATGTACTTCTTGAATTCGGTGCGCCCTGGTGCCAATTTTGCCAAGGTGCAAGCCCCTTTGTTGAAGAAGCGGTTAACGCGTTTCGAGATATCCCTCATATCAAAGTTTACGACGGGCGCGGTAAAAAACTCGGCCGCTCTTTTGGCGTAAAGCTTTGGCCAACGCTTGTTACGCTAAAAAACGGTCAGGAAGTAGGCCGAGAGGTTCGCCCCAATAGCCGAGAAGCTGTATCTTCACTTCTGAGCAAGTTGGATGGCGACACCACTATATAAAAGCGCTATAGAAGCCGCTACCAAGCGGTCTTTCGTAAGCAAAAGATATGTACTAATAACTTAACGAAAGTAATATTTACCCCTCCGTTTTCTATGCGATACTTGCTTAGCTTTTTTCGGTAACCGAGAAAATTATAACTACAGCAGCTAACTACATTCGGGGGAATCCATAATGAGAGCGAGCCATCAATCCAAGGCCATACTGGCTTTATTATCTACTTTGATTTGCCAGTTTGCCTTTGCGCAAACTGAAGATGATCGACCAAACTTTCTACTCATCATGGTCGATGACATGGGGTATACCGATATCGGCGCCTACGGCAGTGAAATCAACACACCTGTTCTTGATCAGCTAGCTAAAGAAGGCTTATTGATGACGGACTTCCATAACCAGGCAGTTTGTCGTCCTACTCGTTCTGCACTTATGGGCGGAACAGACAGCCATAACGCTGGCGGCGGGATGCACCAAGCAGTAAATCAGCGAGATGAGCCAGGTTATGAAAGTGTTTTGAATGACAACACTATTGCTTTCCCATCATTGCTCCAAGCGGCGGGCTATAACACGTACTTTACCGGTAAATGGCACCTAGGAAATGATGCAGGTAATCGTCCAAGTGGCCGAGGTTTTGATCGCAGTTTTGCACTGCTACCAGGTATGGCAAGTCATTATCACGATGCCTCTTTCGTTCAGGCTTCGCGTAAATCAGCTTATTCCGAAGATGGTGTAGACGTAGAAAAATTACCTGAGGATTTCTACTCAACCACTTTTTACACGGATTACATCATTGATGCGATTGAGAAAGATCGTGAAACAGGTGCTCCCTGGTTCACTTACCTAGCTTACACTGCACCGCACTGGCCGTTGCAAGCACCACCTGAGTACATTGCCAAATATGAAGGCATGTATGACGAAGGCTATGATGTACTTCGAGAAAAACGTATCGAAGCGTCGAAAGCTGCTGGCATTTTCCCAGCAGATGCGAAAACTTACCCGCAGCTAGACATTGTTGAGCCTTGGGACACTCTCTCAGATGAAGAAAAGAAAGTGGCCGTACGCGAGATGGAAATCTACGCTGCGATGGTCGATTTCCTGGACGAGAGCATTGGCCGTCTAGTTGATTACTTGAAATCAATTGATGAGTACGAAAACACTGTGATTGTTTTCCTTACTGACAATGGTGCAGAAGGTCAAATTCGTAATCCTGGTGGCGGTGGCGACGGTGGTTTCGATACTAGCTACGAGAACATGGGTAAAATTAACTCTTATGTTCACTACCGAACTGGCTGGGCTGAAGCTGCTGGCAGTGTTATGCGCTACTTCAAATCATTCAGCTCTGAAGGTGGTATTCGTGGACAAGCGATTTTTCACTATCCTAAATCAGGCGTATCAGGCGTAAAAAGTGATCAGCTGACCTCTGTCATCGACATCGCTGCGACCTTCGTGGATATGGCAAATGCACCACATCCTCAAGATTTGGCGGACGGAAAGCCCGTTCACCCACTTCAAGGCAAGTCTTTGCGACCTTTGATCATGGGCGAAACTGACATAGTTCGAACTGACGACGATATTCTCGCCTGGGAAGTGTTCGGTCATTTAGCCGTACGTAAAGGTGATTGGAAATTGCTACAACTCGCAACAAAATCATCTGATTCAGGTCAACGACCTGCGCAAGAAGCTGGTTTCTGGGGGCTTTACGACATGGCCACTGACCCAGGTGAAACCACTGATCTATCTGATCAAAACCCTGAAGTAGTTGAAGAACTGCTTGCAGCTTGGGACCAGTACAGCTCAAACCACGGACTTATCATTCCTATTGTGGATGATACAAGTGGCGCAGGCGGCGGCGGTGCAGCCATGGGTGGCGGCATGGGTGGCGGCATGGGTGGCGGCATGGGCGGCGAGATGGGCGGCGAGATGGCCGGCGGTAACGGTAACTAGCCACTAAACTGTTAACTCAGTAACACTTTGTCGTCACAGTAGGAGAAAAAACACGCTTCTCTGTGGCGGCATTGCCTTCAGCAACATAGAATCCGCAGTATAGGAACTCGGTTCCCAAGGATATCTATATGAAATTTTACCAAGCCCTTTTTTTTTGCTCTTTCACCTTTCTCGCTGCTTGCGGTGATGATGGGTCCTTCAGCGATTTAGAATTTGACAACCCTCGTATTCCAGACGATACAACTGATGGCATGGGCGGCATACCCGACCCAGCTGCTGCGACTGATCGTGCTGCTGTAGATGGCCCATGGCTAACCCAGTCACCAGTAACTTGCGAAACGGTCTTCAATTTCTCTAACAATGGAGAAGTAGGTATTTTGCCTGGTACAGAGGTGATCCCCACAGACTTTGATGTTATCAGCGACGCAGTCAGTCAAGGCTTTACTTTCCAAGATCAGGGTGAAGATGGCTCAACACTGTCTTTGAATCTTACCCCAGAGCAACTAGACACCCTTGGTGAAGGTTGCTCAGACTTAGCTCAAGGCATGTTTTTTGTGGAGTTTGATGGCGATACCATGAGTTGGTTTTCAAGCGTCGAGAATGCCGAAGACGATCAAGCAGATTTTGTTTTCGACTACATCCCGTTTCCGGAAGATATTGAAGATCCGAACAACACAGCAAGCCTCGTTGTTAGCATCAGTCCAGCATCAGCAGAAGAAGGGGCACTAACGATGTTCAGCGTAGTACTGGATTACGCGGTAGACACTGACGCAACGCTAGCGATCGGCGTCAATGACGAATTTAGAGACTTGTTTATCGCTCAAGATACGCTGACACTAAGCGCTGGCGACAGCGGGCAGCAAACCTTTAATCTAAGTGGAACTGCTTTCGATTGGGGCCCCGGCGCTGACTATGCAGTTTTAGTCACCATCCGTGCAAACGAGGATTTTTCAATACTGTCTTCATATTCATTCCCTATCGCCGTAGATCAACCATAAAAGTCAATATCTGCACGGGCTTCTTTTGCGAGAAGTCCGCTGCTTTTTTAATCAGAATCTTTTTGATTTCAGAGCCTTTTTAATCAAGGGCGCTTCGCTACCTTACAGGAATATTTACTTCCGTTTTAATCTCTTCTGGCTCCTTGTCTTCCGGATTATTGAGATAGCGCTCATAATGCGGAATCTTCTTATTCAGTTTTAGCTTTTCACACTGTTGCTCTGCCATCACTGTAGCCCAGGCGTTCCCCAAGTAATCATATAAGCCGGTATGAACCACCTGCACTACCCTATGATCCGGAATCTCTCCAACAATCAATCTTTTCGTATTCGCAGGCTTTTCTGTGTATACGGGCGCAACAGTAAAATCACACCGTTTTTTGACGATATCGTACTTGTGATAAAAGGTAACGTACCCTTTTGGTCGCTCTATTTCCGATGAATTGACCCAGTCCAACACCTTCCCAAACGCCCTCGACATCTCAGTGGACATGTTGTCTAGTGAGGTCGATTTTCGAAGTCCTAGATAGTGAAAGCCCTGTTTAGACTGCTCACCGGAAATTTCTGTTTCGCTCGGCACGCTCCCCGTTTCAAGGTATTCCTTCAACATCTTTAAGCCACGGCCATAGTCACTTTCAATCGCACACTTCATTGCCTGCTTACTAGGAAACAAATAAAGCGGCATCTCGCCATTCATCATCCAGGTGACTTTTGTATTACCACCACGGCCTTCTAAATGAAATTCAACCGTGTTGTTTGACCTCCAAGGCGTGATCAGTTGGAGGTCATATTTATAAACCTCAGCACTGCTATGGGTCATCACCATTTCCCCAGACCCAATACGATCACCATACCATTCTTGCTTATGGCCCAGTTCTTGCGGGTTCCCTTCTACCTTAAATAGACAGTCAGTTTCCATGCATACCCAAGGCGACCAAATACGCCAAGTGTTGAAGTCGCCAACGGCCGGACTCACCTGAGAAATATGTTTGTTCACTGTAATAGATTGTTCGCACCGGAAAGGCTTGTTGAACATATGCGATAGTTCCTAGACCCGCAAAGAGCGCCATTTTAACGCCGAGCACCAAGTTGGTGCTACCCAAAGATTGCGTAGAACAGACATTTGTTACGACATCATATCGATGTCGCGCTCGCCTATTTTTCAAACAGACTAATCGGCACTATCTTCTTTAGATCAACCTTAAGAAGACACCCATCAGGACATAGAAAAAAGCACATCAAATATCGCGATGAGAAAATAAATGCAAATGAGATTGATTCGCAATTAGATTTACATTAACATCCTCGCCTCTTTGAAATCAGGGCTAACCATGCAGTACAGATTCTTCAATAGTATTATCGGCGCCACCGCGCTTTTGTTTTTGCTCGCCGCTCCTATGGCCAGCACTCAAGAAAGCGAAAGCCGGGAAAATGGCACCACCGATGAGACAGAAGAAATGGACGAAATCATCGTTACTGAGCAACATCTGTATAGCAATCAAGTCAACTCCCTAAGAAGCCCAACACCCATTATTGATGTACCGCAAAGCCTCTCCATTCTGTCCAGTGAGCAAATTGCGCTCCAAGGCCTCACTAGCGTTAGCGATATCATCAACTACACGCCTGGCGTCAACACATCCCAAGGTGAAGGCCATCGTGATGCCGTCGTATTTCGTGGTGTTCGCTCCACTGCAGACTTTTATGTCGATGGCGCCCGGGACGATGTTCAGTATTTCCGTCCGCTTTACAACCTAGAACAGGTTGAGATCTTGCGCGGCCCGAATGCCCTGATGTTTGGACGCGGCGGCACAGGTGGCATTCTAAATCGCGTCACCAAAAAGGGCGTGGTTGGCGAACAATTTACCGATTATACAATCGGCGCTGGCACCTTCGGCGACCTTGGCTTTGCCATCGACAGCAACTTAGCCATCAATGATCGCACTGCATTCCGTATTAATGCGGCCTACGAATCGCTGGAGAATCACCGTGATTCCTTCGATGGTGATCGCTTTGGTGTCAACCCTACTGCCCGCTTTCAGCTAAGCCCAAGTACCATATTAGATGTATCCTATGAGTACATCGATCACGAACGATTTATTGATCGCGGTATTGTTTCTGGCGATGACGGCAGACCGGTTGAAGCATTTGAAGACATCATTTTTGCTGATCCAGATTTAAGCACAACAGAGCTCGATGCACATGTCATTCGTGCGGCAGTTCAGCACAAATTTTCAGACAACCTAAAAGGTAACTTCAGCGCTTTTTACGGTGACTATGACAAACTGTATCAAAACATCTTCCCATCGGATTTTGACCAAACTACGAATGTGGTCGAACTCGACGGATACGTTGATACTACTGAACGCGAGAACTTTGTGCTCTCCGCAAACTTTATTGGTGAGTTCGGTACTGGTGGAATCAATCACACAGTGGTTACCGGTGTAGAGTATATCGATACTTCATCTGATCAGGATCGATTCAACGCCCAATTCGACACATCTATGGATGACATGGAAACCTTTGTCGTCAATAGACCCATCGCCCTCAATGGCGGTGTAGGTGTTAATGCCGCTGGTGATATAACGACGATCAACTTTAGCCAACTCAACGACGACACCGAAGTAGACATCGACGTCATCTCACTCTTTCTTCAGGACGAAATCGAAATCATGAGAAACTTGGATCTGGTGCTTGGTTTGCGATATGACGAGTTTGAAATTGACGTGTTTAACGTAGAAGCACTTATCGATGGCGAACCCGATGATGTTATAAATCGCTCTCGAACAGATCAACAGATTTCACCGCGAGCGGGTCTTATCTACAAGCCAAGGGAGAATATTTCTATTTACGCAAGCTACAGTGAATCTTTCCTACCGCGAAGCGGAGAACAGTTTGCTGATATTAATGGCGATGATAACGTTCTGGATCCAAACGAATCCACCAACCTAGAAGCAGGTGTTAAGTGGGACCCGAACCCAAGCCTCAGCTTTACAGCATCTGTATTCGAAATCGAGAATAGCTCACCACAGGTAGCAGACGCTGATCCCGACACACTTGATATCATAGACGAAGAAATAACTGGCCTCGAAGTGCAGCTTCAAGGGCAGATCAACGACGCATGGCTCCTAACAGCCGGCTACAGCTATCTAACTGGCGACGATGTTGATGAATTCGGCAATGACACTGGACTTCGTCCGCGTGAACTGCCAAAAAACACATTTTCCGTCTGGAATAGTTTTCAAGCGACTAGCCAATTCGGCATAGGGATTGGCCTAACCTATCAAGATGAGAGTTTCGCTGATAATGGCAACACTGTGACGCTGCCAAGCTTTACGCGTCTTGATCTCTCAGCGCACTTCGATGTGAATGAGAAATTACGTGTTCAGCTAAACATTGAGAACTTCACTGATCAGCTTTATTTTCCGAACGCCCATACAACCAATAACATTACCGTCGGCGAGTCGATCAATGCACGGCTTTCAGTAACCGGGCGTTTCTAAAGTAAGTAGTCGCCTAAACGTAGGTTAGTGTTTGGTGCCTAACCACGTCGCGCCACAAGATCCTCAACCACAGACGGATCAGCAAGCGTGCTGATATCGCCAAGATTACTATCGTCGTTCCCTGCGATTTTTCGCAGAATACGCCGCATAATCTTTCCAGAGCGCGTTTTAGGTAGTCCTGGTGCCCAATGAATGACGTCCGGTGTAGCAACCGGACCAATTTGTTCGCGCACATGCCTCACTAATTCTGCTTTAAGATCGTCGGTGTACTCTTCACCCGCCATCAAGGTAACGTAAGCGTAAATACCCTGTCCTTTAATCTCATGCGGAAAACCAACCACCGCAGACTCTGCCACCGCATTGTGCAAAACCAATGCGCTTTCTATTTCGGCAGTACCCATGCGATGACCAGACACGTTAATCACGTCATCCACGCGGCCGGTGATCCAATAGTAACCATCCGCATCGCGGCGACAGCCATCGCCAGTGAAGTAGTACCCCGGATACATGGAGAAGTAGGCTTCATGGAAGCGCTCTGGATTGTTGTAGACGCCACGCATTTGCCCAGGCCAAGAGCGCGAAAATGCGAGATTCCCTGATGCTTCGCCTTCGAGAATATTGCCTTGATCATCCAACAATACGGGCTCCACACCAAAAAAGGGCAAGGTTGCAGAACCGGGTTTTGTATCAATCGCACCCGGCAAGGGTGCGATCATGTGTCCGCCCGTTTCAGTTTGCCACCAGGTATCAATGATGGGGCATCGACCTTTACCAACCTTGTGGTAATACCACTCCCAAGCCTCAGGGTTGATCGGCTCACCGACGGTACCCAAAATTCGTAAGCTCTCACGGCTGCTGTTATCGAGGTATTGATCACCCGCGCCCATTAACGCTCGCAACGCTGTGGGTGCAGTGTAAAAACTATTTACTTGGTGCTTATCAACAACCTGCCAAAATCGGCTGGCATCGGGATAGGTAGGCACGCCTTCATAGACAAGCGTTGTGGCACCATTGGCTAATGGGCCATATAACAAGTAGCTATGGCCGGTAATCCAACCGACGTCAGCTGTACACCAAAATACCTCTCCCTCTTGATAATCAAAAACATATTTGAATGTCATTTGCGCATAGAGCAAATAGCCGGCCGTGCTATGCAGCACCCCTTTTGGGGTGCCTGTGGAACCCGAGGTATAAAGAATAAATAGAGGATCTTCGGAATCCATGACCTCTGGTTCGCACTCAGTCGGCTGATGATTCACCTCATCGTCGTACCAAAGGTCGCGCCCTGCCTGCCAATCCACATCGTCACCCGTGACCTTGCATACCAGCACCTTTTCAACAGAGGGTGTTTCTTTACAGGCTTCGTCGACATTTGCTTTGAGCGGAATAGCTTTTAGGCCCCGCAACCCAAAATCAGCAGTAATCACTGCTTTGCATTCCGAATCGTTGATACGGCCACGCAGTGCTTCAGGCGAAAAGCCCCCGAACACCACTGAGTGAATCGCACCAATCCTTGCGCAAGCGAGCATCGCAAAGGTCGCTTCAGGGATCATTGGCATATATAGGCAGACACGGTCGCCTTTAGTAATACCCATCTCTCGCAGCGCATTAGCTAGCTGACACACTCTGTCATGAAGTGTTTGATATGAGATATGTTCGCTTTTTGAAGGATCATCTCCTTCCCAAATAATCGCCGTTTGTTCCGCGCGTGATTCAAGATGGCGATCAATACAATTGTAGGAGAGATTAAGTTTGCCTCCCTCAAACCATCGAATATGCGCGCGATGGTAATCAATGTCACTGACTGCATCCCAAGTCTTATACCAGTCTATGTTTGTTTCCGCTTGCTCTGCCCAAAAAGCGTCGGAGTCCTCAATCGAATGCTCATGCATTTCGCGATATTGTTCTGAGGTTAAATGCGTATTGGCTTTGATGGACTCTTTGACGGGGTAAACCTTTTGCTCGGGCATATTCATTCCTGATGGTTCTTTAACTAATTTAGCTTATATAACAGTCAATACTAATTCTTGGAAAACCTTCTATATACAGGGCGATACCATCTTAACAACTCTATCAATAGCACTAGTCCTAAGCACACATATGCGGCGACCGTTTCAAACGCCGTCAAAATCCAGTGCGCAAAAATCAACCCCGTTGCAATGTAGACTAAACGATGTAAGCGCTGCCAATTCTGCTTCATCAATCGCACGGAAACATTGTTACTAGTCAGAGCCAGTAAAATAAAAATAACCAACGCAATCCAGCCAGTTAGTAGCCCAGGATCTTTTGCCTCTGGCAAAATATAGCCATAGCCCCATTTTCGATCAAGATACGCCAGTGTGTGAAATGCTGCGTAGCCAAAACTCGCCACACCCATGGCGCGCCGCTGGCGCATAAACCATCTTATCCATTGCGCGTTAGGCCAGAGCCTTATCAATGGCGTTATAAATAAAGTGGCCATTAGCAGTCCGATACTCCAATCACCGGTTTCGTGTATCACCTGCCCATAACTGATGTCATCGGTAAGATAACGAACAAAGGTAAAGACTGCGGGAATACCAAGCGCCAACCAAACAAGATACTTCTGAAAGTTGTTAAGGATTGTTGCTCCCCTCATGAATATTGTATTCCTTGTGATACTCTATTTTTGAGTTTGCTATGGCTGTTAAGTCGAATCTTTAAGCTATCACATCTAGTCAAAAAAAGGAGTAGTGCACTATGCGCATTCAATCATTTAAAACGCTATTTTCCGCTCTGGCCTTATGCCTTTGCTTCCTAGGCAGCAATGTAACCTTTGCTCAAGACGGACCCACATTTAACACTGCGCCGCTTGTTGACCCTAACAGTGCCACGCAAGAAGAACTTGCTGCAGTGCCAGGTCTTAGCGCAGAAGCTGTTCAGGCAGTGCTTGATAACCGGCCTTTTGAAACACCTAGCGCGCTTCACGCTGCCATTGGAGAAAGCATTGGTGAAGACAATCAATTCTCTGTTTATAGCGCGATGTTTATACCGGTAAAACTGAACTCTTCATCAAATGATGATTTCCGTCTTGTACCGTCTACTTTGACTGCGCGGAAACTTGCGCACGAGTTTGAAGAATATCGTCCGTACAGCTCGATTGATCAATTCCGCAGAGAAATGAGCAAATACGTCAGCGATGAGGAAGTAGATTTTCTAACACGCTACGTCATCGTCGATTAGTAACGCCTTTTAAAGGAGAGGGGTCTAAGGCCCCTCTTTTTTATGCTCATACCTCTATTCTGCCTGCACCCTGCTTTCACTCTTAAATCTACTTTATAAAATCCCCGCTATCATCCCTAAACTGATCACCAGTAGCATTGCAGATACCATCAGCTGTATCGAACGTATTGTTATCTTCTTAACCAACTTAGCTCCAAAATAAGCACCTGCAAAAGCAGCTAGGCAAGCTGAGCCTACCAGCGCCCAATCCACAGTACTCACACTGGCTGAAATATCCCGCCCGTAGATACTTAAGCGCGCAAGATCTACCAGTACGGCGAGCACCACGCCGGTCGCGACAAATTGTTCTTTTGTCAGTCCCGCCTTAAGAAGAAACATACTCCTAAACGCGCCCTGATGGCCTGATAGCCCACCAAAAAATCCACTCATCGCACCGCCAAAAGGTAGGTACTTTTTATCAATAGATAGCGCAGAGAACCTAGGCGAGAATTCAAGGATAACAAAGATCAAAATCAACACACCGACAATGAGTTTTAACGGCGTAATTTGTCGTACTGAGCCAAATAATTCATAGCTTGCGATCGATGGCGTCACGGCCAACCAACCCAGGATCGCGGCACCGAAAAATGCAAAAAAAACTGCGGGAATGCCAAACCTAACCGCAACTGGAACACTCGCATGTTTGCCCAACAAAACGACTTTAAAAAGATTGTTTGCCAAATGAACAATGGCGGTAATACCGATTGCGACTTCCACTGAAAAGAAAATTGCAACCACTGGCATAAGCAGTGTTCCCAGCCCAAAGCCGGAAAAAAGCGTCAGCGCCGATGCGAATAGCGCCACCAGAGAAACAACTAGAATATCCAATGAATGATCTACCTCTTATTTAGCTTATTAGCCGCAGTCGGCGAAGGTCAACGACATGACCTTGCTCTATAGCAAAACTATCATAGAAGTATAACTAGACGTGAGAGGAGCCAGAGACACTCTCTGGCTCTCAGTGATCACACTCAATCTAAACAGATTATTAGCTCTGCAAAAGGGGCTCAAACGAGAGCGATCAATCAAAAATAGTGGTGCCATCCGGCCTGCGATTATTGTCACCAGCGAGCTCGACACACCCGTATTCCTGATAGGCCGTATCTGAACGGCTCAAACGCAGAACGCCACTAATAGGCTCTTCCCAGTATTCTGGATCAGTTGCTGTGTATTCGATCACCATCTCGTCCGCAACGGGATCGTGAGTCATTCTCTCTACGAGGTGCAAATTATCACTGGAGATGACATTGCCATCACGACCTGTGTTGTAAAGCCATTGCTTCTTTAAGCCAAGGGTATCAATAACTAAGGTATCACCTTCCCACTTACCGATCGAATGCCCTAGCGTTGACAGCGCTATATCTTCTGGGTGTCCTTGTTGATCCATATGTATGGTGCGAACCAAATCCATATACCCGTATACCCACCGAATCTTGTCGTCCGACTCTTGAACAAACTCGTTAGAAATACCGTGGTGAACCATGCCGTCAAAAACACTGGATGTGCAATACAACGTTGGATTATCAAAACTCGCATCGTAGCTATCGAATACCGCTTTTCCGGCAACCGTATAAGACGGTGTTGGGTAGCTAGTCGGCGCGGGAAAATCCGACGCGACGGTCTCTGTATCTTGCTGACCGCGTCTGCCACCACCGCCAGCAATACCCTGTACGCCGGGGCCACCGCTCCAGTAACCAAAAAACCCTTCTGTGGGAACATCAACAATTTTACGAGCAGCTGCTTCACCCGTGCTTCTGGCTAAGACGTCGATTTCAGGTTTGGATTCTGGAACAAAAGCAAGCTGCTCCGCACTTGGCTTGTATGTTGAGGTACCTTCGGTGGGTGTACCACGGAAACCAATGGTACGACCATCTTCATGCTCGATAGATAAAATTTTGCACACGTGCTCTTCACGACGCGCTGGATTACCCGTAACACGCACTCTACCACCAGGTGCAAGGGTTTCCTCCGTCCAACCAAATCGACGAAGATTGGTGCCAAGCTCGCAGCGCCATTGCTGTGCAACACCATCTTCTCCTTGCACATCAAAATATACATAGGCATGAGGGTTTACGAGATGGAAGTCGGTTAATACCGCCTCAACAACCAATTCTTTTGAAGCATCGTAGTGCGCAGCTTCTCCATGGTGTGCCAACAAACTCGCTGACCATACCAGACTGACTACCACCGCAAACGCTACAATGTTTTTAAAGATTAGATGAGACCTGCGATCCACCATGCCACCCTCCTTTAATCAAATGAAAACTAAATAAATATCTTGGAAATTATTAATCTAAAGGTCAGAGAATAACGAGGAATACAGGTATTTGATAAGCGGAATTTTATGAAGAAATATTTACGCCAACATTTTTACCTGCCACAAAAAAAACCGCTACACATTGTGTAGCGGTTTTTGTGAACAATCTATCTTTGTAGATTTAAGGCAATTTTACTAGTCTTCGTCTTCGTCAGTATCAGAGACAGGTTCAACACCCATACCCATACCCATAGCACCACCATTGCCGCCACCCATAGCACCGGCATTGTCACCCATGCCCATAGCACCGCCATTACCACCATTACCACCCATACCCATAGCACCACCATTGCCACCCATGCCGCCACCGCCACCCATACCACCGCCAGCTCGGCCAGCGCCGTTAGGCGGTATACATGGATTTTGTAGCGTAGTCGGATCACAGGCAAAAACACGTGACATATAGGTGCTCCACTCGTTCATCTCATCTTGATCAGGCTTACTTTTCCACATTCTGCTGACCGTGTAGAGCTTTTCATTACCCAATATAACTTTGTTCAAGGTACTAAGTTCATCTTTATTAGCCAGTACACAGTGCTCAGACCATTCCACGCGAGAATAGCCATTCTCTGTTCCGCCTCGCAGAAAGGACACATCATGCTCCGCACAAGCTTTAGCGTTTGCTGCCGTCTTAGCATCGAAGTAATCACTTGCCGAAGCCAAATCTAGCGTCGTAAAAAAGCGCTGTATATGCACCGCATTACTCCATCTTTCAGGGCTCGATCCAAACGGAAAATAAAACGTATCCGTCTTTGTATCTGTTCTTCTGTTAAACGGACCCCACTTATCAGGTATCTCTACAAGTAATGTCTCTACTTCAACGTCAGGTATAACAATAGGCTCTGGCTGTGCCATACCACCACCGCCACCGCCCATTTGCGCTTGAGCTGTGCCAGACAGCAAGAAAACAAAAGCAATAAAACAAATAAATCTACTCATGGCCCCACCTTATATACTTGTATAGATATTATCTTTGACACAATAAATCTACTGTAGCCCTAATACCAACCCAACTTTACAACTTTAAATCATTAATGATAATTCAAGTCTAATCAACCTAGGCTTGAATAGGCGTATCCGAACTTGTATCTCTACTAGGCGAACTGAAAAATCGGCGCCCATCCTCTGCCATCATCAACAAGGATGGCACCAAAACTAGTGTAATGAGTGATCCAAAAACAATGCCATATCCAAGCGATATTGCCATCGGCACCAAAAACGCGGACTGCACATTGGTCGCAAACATCATCGGCAACAAACCAAAAAAGGTAGTCAGCGACGTGAGCATTACAGCGCGAAATCGCGCGGATCCAGCATTGAGAATACTGTCTTTAGTAGAGTTTCCGGCCAATTTGGCCTGATTTGTGTAGTCAACGAGAACCAGGCTATCGTTCACCACCACACCAACTAACGCCAACATCCCAAGTATAGAAAGCATGGTGACCGGTTGCCCCATCAGAGTGTGCCCCAATACAGAACCAATAATAGAAAAAGGAATAATAGACATGACTATTAGTGGCTGGATATAAGATTTAAGTGGCAATGCCAACAAACAATAGATGGCCATGAGTAAAACAACCAGAGCCTGACCCATACTGCCAAAGGTTTCAGCTTCTTCTTCCGCCTCACCCGACAATCGATACTGGACCCCTGGATATTGAAGCATGAGTTCATCTAGATAGGCCGCCAAATCGGTATTAAAAGCAACCGAATTGACCTTCTCTTTGTCGTAATCAGCGGTGACATTAACAACACGAAAGCGATCGACGCGTCGAATCGACGCCGGTCCTTTATCGGGCGCAATCTCTGCCACATGAGAAAGCGGCACCTCTTGACCAGATGGCGTGGTGATCAGGATTTCTTCAAGCGTAGCTATTGTACTGCGCTCATCTCTAGGCAACCTAACCAATACACGAATATCATCGCGACCGCGCTGGATACGCTGTGCTTGAAAGCCCTGAAACGCTTGGCTCACCTGGCTCAAAATATCGGATCTAGTTAACCCAAGAACATGGCCTTGCTGAGTAAGATCCACGCGTAGCTCTTCTTTACCATCGGAAAAGCTATCCGCAATCTCATAAACGCTGTCATAACTCGCTAGCCGCGTTTTGATTTGATCTGCCGCTGCAGAAAGTTGATCAAATGAAGTGCCCCGCAACTCTACATCCACAGGGTCGCCGGCGCGAAAACGCTCGGAGCGAATAGTGACTGCCTCCGCACCGACAATTTCACCCACCGCAATGCGCCAGTCTTGAGTGAGGTCGATGACGGAATAGCCAATTTCCTCCATCAGTTCTGGATCAGTCTCAATTTGAACACTACCCGCGGAAGGATTGGCACCTCGCCCTTCTGAGCCTGTGAGCGCTAAAATATGGCGTAATGCATAGCTTCCATCGGCACTCACATGTTGTTCGCGTAACCTCTCTGCCTCTTCAGCAATACGCTGAACGTATCTATCGGTCACGCTAAAAGGCGTTCCTACTGGCATATTCACACTAAATGTCACTGCATCAGCTGGTACACGAGGAAATGCCTGGTAACGCGAATGGCCCGTTTGCAGCATCACTATGATGATGACGAAGACACATATAAACCCAGTAAGAACAGCGTAGCGATTACTAACACAGACATCTAATACGGGCCTATAACGCTGAATAATCAGATTCTCAAAACCTTGTGAAAATTGCTGTTGCCAGCGCGAAAACCCAGAAAGCTCCTCTGTTGGCCGCACTTTGATGTGTTTCAAGTGAGCCGGAAGCACAAATTTTGATTCGATTAGAGAGAATAGAAGTACCGAAATCACTACACCAGGAATAGGCGCCATAAATCGGGCAAATCGCCCCTCTAAGAACAACATAGGCAGAAACGCTGCCATAGTGGTAATCACGCCAAAGGTAACAGGAATGGCTACCCGCTTTGTTCCATACACCACGGCATCCAAACCCGACCGAGA
>CAZUTO010000008.1:11549-44568 GCA_964623085.1 uncultured Porticoccaceae bacterium | reverse complement strand
TAACTAATATGCCACCAGTGATCATATTTGAGATCAGCGTTCCCAGGCGCTGCTTCAGGCTTTCGGAATCATCATCCCAGTAGGCCAGTTCCATGCCTACAGGTAGCAAAGGCGTTTGCTGCTCGATATATCTTTTCACTTCATCTGCAACATCAATGGCGCCCTGCTCTCCCGTACGGAAGACCTGGATCATTCCAGCAAAACCGCCATTGAAAGAGGTACCAATTCCATCCTCTTCAAACCCATCGTTAACATCGGCAATATCGGCTACGCGAAGAATTGAGCCATCTGGGTTGGTCCGAACGACAATTTGGTCGAAATCAGTTTTAGTATAGGCCTGACCCTGAGACCGAATGAGCACATCGCCACCCTGAGTCCGAACATTACCCGCTGAGACATCAAGTGAACTGCCACTTATCGCCCGAGCGACCTGAGCGAGTGACATATCGAACTCTCTTAGCTTGTCCTGAGAAACCTCAATACTGATTTCATAGTTTCTATCAAAGGCAAGCTCGGCAGATGTGATCCCATCTACCTTTAAAAGGTCATCTCTGACCTTCTCGGTATAGGTACGTATTTCGCGCTCATTGAATGGTCCCGAAACCAGCACCTGAATAACGGAACTTAAACGTTGTGCAAGCGCAACCACCGGGCGCTCAGCACCAACTGGAAACGTATTAATTGAATCGACGCGATTTTTAATATCATTCAAAAGATCACGCGGGTCGGTGCCAGTGTCGGTTTCTATAACAACCGTCGCACTGCCCTCACTTGATGTACTTGTAATCTTCCCAATACCTACGAGGTCTGCGACGGCTTCTTCTATGCGCACCGCTACCCCAAGTTCCATATCCTCAGGCGTTGCTCCGCGCAAAACTACACCGACAGTGACAGTATCTGGCTCAGACTCGGGAAAAGTGTGAATGGGCGTCGCTCTCAAATAAAGAAGGCCCGCCACAACAATACCAATCATTAGCAAATTGGCCGCGACACTATTTCGAGCAAACCATTCGATCATTCTTGGTACCTATTTATGTTATATCGCTTTTGCGTTTCACTAATCTTTGCATCAGCCGTTAAAGCAGTCGAATAGACTATCCACTCTCATCGGCTTGATCTGACCGAGCTCGGCTCTCCGACTCTGAATCACTACCAAACTCGCGCGAACCGGAGAACTCTCCAGCTTCATCGGTTAATTCACCTGCTACCGCGATTCTGGTACCCGAGGTTACTTGGCCAAGTGGCGTTGTCACGACCCGATCTCCAAACTCTATCCCTGAAGCGATGATTGACTCCGAGCCACTTTGCCAACGGATTTCTATGTCGCGGCGTTGTAATGTATCTTCTTCGGCCACATAGACGAAACTGTTCTGATAGATAGCTTCACTCGGAACAACAATCACATCCTGCAGCGTTCGCCCCTCAATTTCTGCGGTGACATATTGACCAATTTTAATAGCGGTTGTTTGCTTGCTGGCGAAGGGGTTGTCAATCTGCGCGACGACATGCAGCTGTCTAGAAGCCGCATCGATTGTACTTTCCACGCGCACAATCTTTCCGTGCCATCGATCGCCATTACCAAAACCAGAAAAAAACGTAACATCCGGCTGAACCCCCGGCTCTGATTCTTCACGAGAGGTTTCTGGCAAATCTACAAAGGGTATATCCGTATCCTTTAGCGGGAGACGCACCTCTACATAATCTGTCGCGTAAACTTCTGCCAATTGACTGTTATTGCTAACGACCTGACCAATATCAACGAAGCTATTAATCAGCCTGCCATCAAACGGCGCAACGATTTTGGTTCGCTCTAAATTCAACTTTGCCTTAGCAAGCGCAGCTTCCGCGGAGGCCAAGCGAGCACGCGCTGCTTCCAACTGCGGCACACGGCGAACAAGGTCATTGGGCTCTCCTTCTAAATCCAAGCGCTCCCAATCGACTAGTGCCTGCTCCGATAACGCTAACTCTTCAGCATGCCGTTGCACCGCATCGGCTAAACTCGCCTCCGAAATACGAACATCAGCGACATAGTCTCGCTGATCAATGTTAAGTAGAACATCGCCTTGGCTGATAAAAGCCCCATCACGAAAATTGTCCCCGATGGAAGTGACAAGACCGCCAACTTGTGCAACCAAGAAACTTTGCGTCTGAGGTTGCACAGTTCCGTAGCTTTCAACACTCATCTGGTAATCGATAGGATGAATATCGAGCACATCAACAATTATGGCTGGCGCGGTTTCAACCCAATCTCGATCAGCCCTTGGACGCGTGCCATACAACAACACAAGCACTAGCGCTGTTACCAAGAGAATAATCAACGGCCATAGCCGACGATCCACTCTTCCTAGGGCGGATCCAACCTTAGTTTTTTCAGCCGATATGTCAGACTGTTCGTATCTATTGTTCATTACGCATCTATTGTAGCGGATACCTATTGAGGCATTACTAAACTGTTGATTACATTACAGTCGGAAATATTCAGTAAAATCACGCGCAAACAGCCTATTGTCGAGAAATAACCGGCCCATCACTGAAAAAGTCGGCAAGTATACAGAGCCTACCCGCACTGGTGAGGATAAAAACGTCTAAGATCACGCTATGAACTGGATATTAGAGAATGAAAACAGCTTCAGGCTAGCCAGCTTTGTAACGGGTTACCTGTTGTTTTTCATATTGGGGCTACTCGTTCCTTTTCGCGCCTTAAACACTTCCGACAGAGTCCCAAGATGGAGCCGAAACATTGCCTTCGTGTTTGGAAACAGCATTTTATTAAAGCTACTGATCCCTTTATCTCTGGCCGCGATTGCCCTACAAGCTGAGGCAAACAACCTTGGCTTATTCAATCAATTTTCTGGACTACTTGGTTTTGAAGTTATTCTGTCACTAATCCTGCTAGACCTGATGATCTATTGGCAACACCGAATATTTCACTTAATACCGATACTATGGCGTGTACATCGCCTGCATCACACAGATACAGAATTTGATGTCACCACAGCGGGCAGATTTCATCCCTTCGAGATATTGCTTTCCTATGCACTAAAAGCGCTCGCCGTCGTCGCACTGGGGCTTTCACCCGCAACCATCATCCTTTATGAAATCGTACTTAATTTCTTTGCGCTTTTTAACCACGCAAACTTCGCACTACCTAAAAGCGTTGAACCTGCGGTGCGGGCTGTTTTTGTGACACCCAGCATGCACAGAGTGCACCACTCGACGCGGCCCAATGAAACCAACTCGAACTACGGTAACTGCCTTTCTTGCTGGGACCGTCTATTTTCTAGCTATCTTAAAGATAGTGCAGAAAACCCGAAGGAAATGGCCATTGGGCTCACTGAGTTTCGGTCCTCAGAGGAAAAAAGATTCTCCGCTCTGCTTATGCAGCCATTCAGAAAAAATTAGCCTCGACATTAACGATAATGTTATTAGCGATAGCGCTTTTTCACACTGCTTCCTATACTTAGTTAATCTCATACCTTTAATATAAGAGCTATCCTAAAACAGCATATGCAAGCGTCCATCGACTTCATTAACGGTATTATTTGGAGCCCAGCGCTCATTTATCTTTGTCTAGCGGCAGGGCTGTTTTTCTCCATTCGTACTAGATTCGTACAAGTCAGACTATTCCGTGAAATGCTGAGGCTTATTTTTTCCGGAAAAAGCTCCGAGCGAGGCATCTCGGCATTTCAGGCACTGGCAGTATCGCTTTCTGGGCGAGTCGGAACGGGCAACATTGCGGGCGTTGCCGCCGCAATTGGGTTTGGCGGCCCGGGCGCCGTCTTTTGGATGTGGATGGTCGCTTTCCTTGGTGCTGCTACCGGTTATATTGAGGCAACCTTGGGGCAGATATACAAAGAAGTACAAGACGGTGAATACCGTGGCGGACCAGCATTTTATATCGAGAAAGCCATGGGGCAACGCTGGTACGCGTGGATCTTCGCCATTGCCACCATCATTGCCTGCGGCCTATTACTACCCACCGTGCAATCGAATAGTATCGGCAATGCGTCGGCACTCGCGTTCGGCCCAGGAAGCTCAATTGACACATTTCTGGGAACGACCAGCTCCACACAGATAGTGAGTGGCTTATTTGTCTCAGCAGCGCTGGCCTTTATTATTTTTGGTGGCGTAAAACGCATCGCTCATGTCACTCAAATCATTGTCCCTTTTATGGCCCTGGCCTATATCGTCATCGCTATCATAGTCGTCGCCATAAACATTCAAGAAGTTCCCCGTATTCTTGGTCTGATCGTTAGCGACGCATTTTCACCAATGGCGGGCATTGGCGCTGCTATTGGTTGGGGTGTAAAACGAGGGGTCTATTCGAATGAGGCCGGCCAAGGTACTGGGCCTCATGCAGCGGCAGCAGCAGAAGTAGACCACCCCGCCCAACAAGGTTTAGTCCAAGCATTCTCCGTTTATATTGATACATTGTTTATCTGCACTGCCACTGCTTTTATGATTCTGATCACTGGCGCCTATAACGTACATGGAGCTGAGGGCGCGTTCATCCTACAAAACATTAGTGCTGATATTGCCGCAAATAGCCCCGCTTACACGCAGTTGGCGATAGAACAGGTATTCCCAGGCGCCGGGAAGCCATTCGTCGCCTTCGCACTGTTCTTTTTCTCGTTTACAACGCTTTTGGCGTACTACTACATTGCCGAGACAAATGTCGTCTATTTAAAACGCTCAATTCGACTGCCTGGCATGATTTTGTTATTGAAGATCGGGCTCATAGGTGCGACTTTTTATGGCTCAATTCGCACAGCAGATATTGCTTGGGGTCTGGGTGATATGGGTGTCGGCATCATGGCTTGGCTCAATATAATAGGCATTATTATTATCTTTTTTATATCCAAGCCAGCAATAAAAGCACTGAATGACTACGAGTATCAGCGTCGGTCTGGTACTGACAAATTTAGTTTTGATAGCGACAAACTAGGCATCAGTAACGCCACCTTTTGGCACTCCAAATCTGAATGATTCGTTGTTATCGGAAAACCTATCTCATTGAAAAAACGCGTACAATCGCCGAATGATCAAGTTGCCAGGTGACGTTTACCTTGTAGGCGGAGCAGTACGTAATAAACTTCTCGGCTTAGATATAGATGAGCGCGATTGGCTAGTGGTGGGCTGCTCGGTCACCCAAATAGAAAATCTAGGCTTTAAATGTGTAGGCAAAGATTTCCCTGTCTTTTTACATCCCGAAACTAAAGATGAATATGCCCTTGCACGCACTGAGCGCAAAACCGGCCCTGGGCACCTAGGTTTCGAAATCAACAGTAGTGAAGAAGTGAGCCTGGAAGAAGATCTCTCTCGCCGGGATCTGACTATCAACTCAATCGCAGAAGATACCGAAGGCAAGCTACACGACCCTTATGATGGCCTTACAGATATTCACAATAAAACGTTGCGACACGTCACTAATGCCTTTCGAGAAGACCCTTTGAGGGTTTTGCGGGTAGCGAGATTTGCGGCGCAGTTTCATCACCTTGGTTTTACTATTGCCACAGAAACCCTCGCCCTAATGACTGAGATGAGTCAATCGAACGAACTCAGCACACTGCCAGCAGAAAGGATATGGCGCGAGACGGAAAAAGCACTGGCCACAAAAAATCCAAGGGTGTTTTTTGAAACCCTTCGAGAATGCAGTGCTCTCAACCGAGTTTACCCTGAAATCGACGCGCTGTTTGGGGTACCTCAGCGACCGGAATACCATCCAGAAATTGATACAGGCTTACACACGATGCTCGCGCTAGATCAAATTTGCGAGCAAACCGATGACAAGCAAATGAGGTTCGCGACCCTCGTCCACGATTTGGGCAAAGCAACGACACCCAAAGAACTGCTACCAAGCCATCATGGCCATGAGGAGAGAAGCGCTCAACTAACCGAAAGCTTATGTGACCGGCTTAATATTCCCAACAACTACAGGAAATTAGCCGTTCGGGTTGCGCGTTATCACCTCCATTGCCACCGGGCATTAGAACTTAAACCATCCAGTCTCGAGAAATTACTTTCCAATCTGGATGCTTGGAGAACGAACGGCTACGTAACTGGTTTTGTTAATTGCTGCCTAGCAGATGCGCGCGGCAGAACGGGATTAGAGGAGCGGCGTTATCCGCAATTTCAGTTTCTCTTGGACTGCGCAAAAGCAGCGTCAGATATAGACATTGCTCAACTGCAAAAACAAGGCTTTGAAGGCGAGAAGCTTGGCCAAGCTATCAAGCAATCGCGCATCAAAACACTCGCTTCAATCAAAAAGCAGTATAGCGATATTGACGAGAAACAATTTGCCAAGGCTAAACCCTGTTAGCCTGCCGCCTGTGTTTTCGCGATTTGCTCTCTCAGATCTTCCATCGGAAAATCGCTCGTAACGAATGCCTCTCCCAGGTTTTTCAACAGAATAAGCCGCAACTTCCCATCTTGAACCTTCTTATCTAAGCCCATTAACTCCAAAAAAAGATCCGTGCCAACATTGTCTGGAACGACGGTCGGCAAACCCGCTCTTTCAATTAAGCGAGCGGCACGATGAACGTCTGATTCACCAATTAATCCTAGATGGCGAGAAAACTCGGCCGCAAAAACCATCCCCGCTGCAACCGCTTCGCCGTGCAACCAGTCTTTGTAATCCTGAGCGGCCTCTATAGCATGGCCGAAAGTGTGCCCGAGATTCAGAATTGCACGAATACCTCGCTCCCTCTCGTCGGCTGAGACAACTTTTGCCTTCGTCATACAAGATACTTTGATCGCATGGACTAGGCATGCTTGGTCACGCGACATAAGCGCGTCCATATTCTGCTCTAACCAATCTAAAAACTGCGCATCGGCAATGAATCCGTATTTGATGACCTCGGCCATCCCCGCGGAATATTCCCGATCCGGCAACGTATCAAGTGTTTCAATGTCAATCAAAACGGCTTGAGGCTGATGAAACGCGCCCAGCATGTTCTTGCCTCGCGGATGATTGACTGCAGTCTTACCGCCAACAGAAGAATCTACTTGCGCTAGGAGCGTTGTCGGCACTTGAATAAAATTGACCCCACGCTGATAGCAAGCCGCTGCAAACCCGGTAATATCGCCAATAACACCACCGCCAAGCGCAATCAACGTAGTGGTGCGATTCTGCTTGTGCTCAATCAAAGCATCAAAGATTTTCGAAAGATATTCGAGCCGCTTGTATTGTTCACCATCTGGGAGGATTTGCACCTGCACATCTAGCCCATCTAAGCAGCCTAATAGTGTCTTCAGGTAAATGGGAGAAACCGTCTCATTGCTGACGACTAAAACCTGCTTCCCAGAGATGTATTCGCGCCAGTCCTGATTTTCAAGAAGCCCCTTTGCAATCAGAATCGGATAGGACCGATCACCTAAATCAACCTGCAGCTGTTCCAATGCCATACTCCTAAACTAGATGTACGACATTCTAACGCGACAAAGGAATCAAGATGCAAAGAGAACGAATGAATGGAGCTATAATGGAGCTATGAAACAGCGTTAACGATCAATCTGGTCCAGAATAGACTGTGCAACAGTCAAGGGAGAGGAGTAGTTATCGGTGACGATAACTGTCCTTGCCACCTCACGATACAGTGGATCACGCTGGTTAAAAATATGTTCGTAGGTTTCGCGTGGGTTTTCTACTTGCAACAACGGCCGTGTTTTATCCTTAATCACACGTTGAAACAGCTCATCAACCGGTGCAGTTAGATAAATCACCACGCCCGCAGATTTTATTAAAGTTCGGTTTTCTTCAGCAAGAATCGCGCCTCCTCCCGTCGCTAATACGGTATGAGGTTCAGCAACCAGTTCTTTAATGATGAGTGTCTCTCGGCGTCTAAATCCGCTCTCACCTTCAATGTCGAATATCCAAGGGATATCGGCACCACAGCGCGCTTCTAATTCTCTATCAGAGTCAAGAAAGTTCCAATGAAGCAGTTCCGCTAAATGCCTACCGACGGTACTCTTCCCTGCTCCCATGGGACCCACCAAAACAATGGTGGGCCTGTTAGCAAGGGTCATCTAGCTGTCAAGTTCTCTGCCAGAATTTTAGGTGTGATAAAGAAGAGCACTTCCTGCTTTTCTTCATTCACTACGGTATGTTTAAAGGCTCTTCCAAGTATTGGAATATCGCCTAGAACAGGAACCTTGCTTTCATCATTGATGATATTAGTCTGGAATATGCCACCCAACACTAGGGTTTCGCCATTGTCTACCAACACCTGAGTGCGTAGTTCATTAATATCAATAACCGGCTCGCCACCAAATACGAGATCAGCAACAGAGTCCTGAGTCACCACCAGATCGAGAATAATTCGGCCATCCGGAGTAATCTGTGGAGTCACCTCTAGAGAAAGTACCGCTTCTCTAAAGTTGATAGTAGCAACACCACTTGATGCCGCCTCCAAGAATGGAATCTCCTGACCAGATCGAATTTCCGCTGTCTGCTTGTCACCTGTCACGATTTTAGGCTGCGAGACGATTTCACCATAACCTTCATCTTCGAGTGCAGAAAGTTCTAAATCAATCAAGGTCGAGTTGCTTAAGAACGATACCGCAAAGGACGACGTCGGATTAACTACCCCAAGATCCACCGCCAAAGCATCAGTTATATCAAGTGGGTCAGCGCCAGCAAAGAAACCCGCGGGGCCTCCATCAACAAATGAATCACGAGATCCGGCAAACTCAACGAGGTTATCGCCATTCTCAATTATCCTAGCGCCTGCGCTACCCCAACGGAATCCCAATTCTCGTCGAAAATCTGTATTCGCAGCAACAATACGTGCCTCAATAAGTACCTGAGGAATCGCAATATCAAGTCGTTTTACAACTTGCCTAAAGGCAGCCACTTTTTCCTCAGTATCAGTGAGGATAATAGTGTTTGTGCGCGTATCAACTAAAGCGCTACCGCGATTTGAGACTAGATTTTCAACGCCTAGATCACCGCCACCAGCACCGCCATTTTGTTGAGCGACGGCACCATTAGCAGTCAATAAGTCAAAAATATTTTGCGCATCCGCATAGCTGACTCGAATAAACTCTGTCACCAGAGGTGCCAATTCTACAGCCTGCTTGTTTGCCTCTACTTCAAGACGCTCTCTTTCGGCAATCTCGGCAAGTGGTGCAACCATAAGGATGTTGCCTTCTTGGCGCTTATCTAAGCCCTTGGTACGCAAAACAATGTCTAGTGCCTGATCCCAAGGAACGTTTTGTAAACGCAGAGTAATATTCCCCGCCACCGTATCACTGGCTACAAGGTTCAGATCAGTAAAGTCGGCAATAAGCTGCAGAACTGATCGGACTGGAATATCCTGAAAGTTAAGAGAGAGACGCTCACCGGTGTAAGCAAATTCACGTGCACGCTGCGCTTCTTCTTCTTGTGTAAGTGGTTTTACACTGACCACGTAGGAACTATCCGCCTGATAAGCAAGATAGTCGTACTCTTCGGTCGTTTTAATTTCTACACGCGCCTCGTTACCAAGCTGGCGGACACTCACCGAACCTACAGGTGTCGCGAAATCTTGTACGTCAAACACGCGTTGAATTTGGGCAGCTACATCCGAATCGAAAAAACGAAGCGTGATGGTACTGCCGCTTTGCGTGATATCGGCGTTGACACGGTCTGTATCAAATTCGAGCATCAGATTACCTTCACCCTGATCACCGCGTCGGAATTCAAAGTCAATCAAACCAGACTCTGAATCATTATCAAATACGGGGCCGCTGGATCGTGGCACCGGCGCACTGCTCGCGCTAGCCACCTCCGATACAGGCGCAGCGGCTGATGCAGCAGCGACACCTGAGCCACCTACCTCTAACACCAGAGTATTACCCTGGATTGAATAGTCATAGGTAGCCGAGTTATTCAGATTAAGGACAAGTCGAGTACGGTCATCTGTGCCAAGTAACACAGCATCTCTGGCATTCGATAATGCGAGTGGATACTGTCTTTGGCTGACCCCGTTCTCAACACCGGGCAGATCAAAAACGATCCGCGCTGGTTGGTCAATAACGTAGACCTCAGGCTCTACACCACTGGTGTCATCAAGCCCAATTCTCACTTGAAAACTATCTTGAACACCTGGTTCGAAAGAGATCGATTCCAGTGTCGATGCCAATACATTGCTTGCCGATAGCGACAAAAAGCTCAATGTAATAGTCGTGAGTCCGCTGCAAATTAGTTTGCTATATATATTCTTCATGAGTCTACTCTATTCTGTTGTCATGCCGAGACTGCGCGGGCGTTGAATCCAACCGCCTCGACCGTCTACCACTACTTCAACCAATTCCAAACCAGCCACATCGACACTGTCGATGACGCCATGGTTCCTTCCAAGATAATTCCCTGCTCTTACTCGGTGCACAGAGCCTGTGCCATCGTTTATCAATGCCCAGCGCACACCGTCTTGCTCAATGGTTCCCACCATTCTTAATTCCACAATATTGAAGCGCTCCAAAAACTCCTTGGGACGCGCCGTATCTGGTGCGTCAACTTCTTGACCCTGCGGGTTTCCGCCTGCCTCAGAACTTGGTGGATCAAACGGACTCCTCAAACCAGCAGACGAATAAAGCGAAGATACGTAAGGCGGAAATGAAGGCAGGGGTTCAATAGCTGGCCCTTTCTTGCCTCGCTCCGCTTCCATAAATGCTCGCGCATTTGAAAAAGTGCGGTCAGTACAACCTTGCAATATCAAAACACTGCTCAATACAAGTAAGAAGGGCTGTAGTCGAAATTGAGTTTTCACGAATCTCCTCCGTCTCGTTCCGCTCGATAGCGGTATGTCTTAGCTTCGATAGATAGCGAGAGCAGCGCCTCTCCATCATCTGTTTCAATAGTAAAATCGTGTAGGGTTACAATTCGAGAAAGACCGGCAACACCGCTAACAAAACCAGCAAAGTCATGATAACCACCGGTAGCCTCAATCAATATTGGTAGCTCTACGTAATAATCGTGCGCTATCTCGTTTTGAAGCTCGATGCTCTGAATTTGCAAACCACTATTAAGACCCGTTTCAGTCACATCTTCTAATAACCCTGGAACCTCAGTGTCCGATGGCAACTGACCGATAAGCGCTTCGAGCCGTGATTCAAGCTCTACCATCTGCGCTCTATATTCTTCTAAATTAGCCGCTTCGTATGCTTTGGTTGAGAAGTCAGCACGTAAAGTTCGTTCATCTCTTTCTGCGCGCTCCAACTGATCATTGAGATCACTCACCTTGAAAAAGTAGACAGCAGCAAGTACCGCGGCAAAAGCCAAAATACAGGCCATAACTCGAACAACTGCCGGCCAACTTCCTATATTGTCAGCACGTATCTCACTGAAATCGATCGTGCGTAGTTCTTGAAAAGCAGATTTAATACTCATGACTGCGCTCCTTACTCTGCACCGTTGAGCTCAGCTTGCGCGAGCACAGATTCATTAACAATAGTCGCAGTCATTTCAAAACTACTCCCCTGATCACCCAATTCCCTATCTGCATTAACCGTGGTCAAATTCGGGTCACTGAATTTACCCGTTTGATCCATGCTTCGCATGAATGACGAAATTCGCTGGTTGGACTCTGTCTTGCCTTCTACCGAAAGCGTTGCGCCCAATGCTTCTATACGGGAAACATAGGTACCTTCGGGCAAAACCTGCACAAACTGATTAAAAAGCTTAACGATCTCTGGACGGTTACCTTGCAAGCCTTTAATGACCTGCATTCGATCCAGCATATCGGCTTTATCGTCTTTAAGTTGCTGAATACCCTGAATTTCTTCATCAAGCTCCGCAATCCCAGCCTGCAACTGTTTATTGACTGCAGACTGACCTTCAACTGCTGCCGTTTGCACGCTAATCCAAACAAATCCGATTAAACCAGCCAAGATGGCAACGCCAGCCACAATACGTAAAAACTGCTGCTTGCGCTCCTCTCGTGCCTCATCGCGCCAAGGTAATAAATTAATTGACTGCTGCATTAGCTCAAACCTCTCATTGCAAGACCTGTCGCTATTAACATCGCCGGAGCGGCGGCATCTAAAACACGTCCATTGACTTTGTCGTCAACCCGCATATTCGCAAATGGATTGGCTGCCAAGACAGGCACTTCAATCTTGGCTTCCGTCATGCTTGCGAGACGATCATCTGACACCACGCCGCCCGCTAACACTAAGCAATCAACATGGTTATAAGTGGTTGAAGAATAAAAGAATTGCAGTGCTCGGTTGACCTGCTGCACAAGGGAAGAACGGAATGGCTCCAACACTTCCTCTTCATAATCAACGGGAAGACCACCTTCCACCTGCGCAACACCCGCTTCTTCCTTTGACAAACCATAACGGCGCTGGATTTCATCAGTTAATTGTCCAGCACCGAACATCTCTTCTCGGCTATAGACAATTTTTCCTCTGTCCAAAACATTAAAGCGCATGTGGACAGCACCAATATCAACAACGGCAATAAGGCTATCGCTGTCTCCCTCAAATTGCTCAGCAATGAGCGGATAAGCTCTTTCTAAACAAAATGTTTCAACATCCACAATTTTTGCTTTTAAATCTGCACTCTCAGCAACCTCTACAAGACTATCTACCGTGTCTTTTCGGCAAGCTGCTAACAACACCTGAACCTGGTCACCTTCTTCGTTAGTGCCAAGAGTAGTGAAATCGACAGCAACCTCATCTAGAGAATAAGGAATATATTGCTCTGCTTCCATAAGCAACTGAATTTCAAGCTCATCGTCACTAAGGCCTGCCGGCATATCAATCACTCTTGTAATTACCGCAGATCCTGGAACAGAGAATGCAACATTTTTCGCCTTGGTACGCGAAGACGCCATTGCCTTGCGAAGAATATTTCCCAAGGCAGCGGAATCGCTGATTTTTCCGTCCTGAATCAAATCAGGCGGAAGCATCGCCGAACCGGCTGAAACGACTTTCATAGAACTACCAGACGAAGAAAGCTCAACCACTTTCAAACTGGAAGTTCCAATATCAATACCCAACAGGGTGTTATCTCGCGACCCAAATATCGGTAAATTCATCTTTTTACCCACACAACTGCCTGTTTATTAATGCAACTATAGGTTGCAACGCTTATTGATTGGCTATAATGCTCGTTCACCAAACATGTTTTTTGCAATATGCCACACTGTCCTACTTGGCTTAAATTCATTATCAAGTTAATCCTTGCCGCCTTCTTTGCCAGCATACTGGTTGTTTGCTCAACAATACTGTACTTAGCTCCACAATTACCTGCCGCTGAACAATTACGTGATGTTCGCTTACAGATCCCACTAAAAGTGTTTTCAGAAGATGGCAAGCTCATTGGCGAATTTGGTGAACAGAAAAGAACGCCTATTCAGTACTCACAAATTCCCGACGACTACCTTCTCGCACTTCTAGCTGCTGAGGACGATAACTTTTTTAACCATCATGGTGTAGATCTCTTTGGATTATTGCGTGCCGTTTCACAAATTCTTACCACTGGAGACATACAATCGGGAGGCAGTACCATCACGATGCAGGTGGCACGCAACTTTTTCCTCACTCTCGATCAAACTTTCATTAGAAAATTCAACGAGATTTTACTCTCATTTCAGATAGAGCGCGAACTCTCAAAAGAGGAAATCATCGAGCTCTATGCCAATAAGATGTTCTTAGGCAAACGCGCCTACGGTATCCAAGCGGCCGCCAATGTGTACTACGGGAAAAACGTGGAAGACCTCAGTCTTGCGCAGGTCGCGATGCTTGTTGGTGTATACAAATGGCCTTCATCCAGAAACCCGATCAGCGACCCCGAGTCTGCACTTGATCGGCGAGATTTTATTCTCGGGCGCATGCGCTTATTGGATTACATTAACGACGAGAGATACCAAACCGCAATAGCAGAACCGGTCACCGCAAAACTCCACGACTCAGCTGTTGAAGTAGATGCTCCTTACATCGCCGAGATGGTCCGCAGCGAAATGTTCCAGCGCCATGGAGCCGACGCCTACGCCGACGGTTACACGGTCTACACCACCATTCATTCCGATACTCAAGCAGCCGCCGATAAGGCGCTGATCGATGGCGTCAAGAACTATGACAACCGACATGGCTATCGCGGCCCAGAGGCAACTGTTGACAGTGATATCTTTGAAGATGAGGAACAGCTTGTTAGTTACCTCAGCGAGACGATCACAGTGGCGGGTCTTGTTCCGGCAGTAGTCACGGAACTAGGCGAAAAAAATGCCACTATATTCATTCGCAATCAAGGCTACATGGAACTCGGTTGGGAGCAAGGAATAAGCGAAGCACGCCCCTTTATGACTCATAGCTGGATTGGCGAGGCACCGAAAACCGCCGACAAAGTGCTTCAACTCGGTGATCTAATAAGGGTAGAAATGGATGCCAATGGCGAGTGGCAACTTTCACAGTTACCAGCAGCACAAGCAGCCATGGTTGCCTTGGATCCATTAGATGGTGCAATACGCGCGCTAAGCGGTGGCTTCGACTTTTATTACAATCGATTCAATCGAGTGATCTCGGCAAAAAGACAACCTGGCTCCTCACTAAAGCCTTTCCTCTATGCGACTGCCCTCAAAGAAGACTTTACACCCGCCACTCTAATTAATGATGCACCTATCGTTATCAATGACGCTACGTTGGAAGATGTTTGGCGCCCTCTCAACGATTCAGGTAAGTTTTATGGTCCCACACGATTGCGTGAAGCGTTCTATTTTTCAAGAAACCTAGTTTCTATTCACATTCTCAGAGCATTGGGCATTAATAAGGCACTCGATAACATCTTACGTTTTGGGTTTAAAAAAGAAGATTTGGCGCCCAATCTAACGCTTGCACTTGGCAGTCAGGCGTTGGAGCCAATAAAACTTGCCAGAGCTTATGCCGCGTTTGCAAACGGTGGTTATCTTGTAGAGCCGCACTTTATTCAAGAAATTCACGATCGCAATGGTGATATATATTATCGTGCAAACCCACCGACAGTTTGCAGAGACTGCAACCAAAACAATAGAAACGTTGACGCAGAGACTGACCGCTTTGAACCCTCGGCACCTATTCCTTCGCAAAGGAGTACAGAGCGGCTATCAGCGCTAGCTGAAATGATCGGCGCGGATGAAGACACCTCAGACCTTGATATTGATGAGCCAGTATCTGCCCAACAAATCATGGATCCACGCGTCCATTTTATTATGAACTCCATGCTACAAGACGTCATTAAACTCGGCACTGGAACCAAAGCTCTAGAACTCGAGCGCTCAGACATAGCAGGAAAAACAGGCACAACTAACGGCCCTCGCGATGCATGGTTTTCAGGTTACAGCCCACATTTGGTAGCGACAACTTGGCTTGGCTTCGACAACAACAGCTTACTCGGGAATTCCGAATTTGGCGGCACCGCAGCATTGCCCATTTGGATGGATTTTATGAAAGAAGCGTTGGCTGACATGCCTGAGTACCAATTTCCACAGCCTGATGGCTTAGTGATCGCCCGTATTAACCCGGAAACGGGGGAGCGCACCACACCAGACGATCCTCAAGCAGTTTTTGAGTACTTCCTCCGAGAAAATACGCCTGAACTTACCGCTGAGATGAGAGGCGAGAAATCTCCGAAAACCACCATCGACACAGAAGATATCTTCTAACTAATCAAGCGCTACAATTTGCGCTTGGCGCCAGACAGACGTCATAACAAATATGATTCATGCATAAAAAAGCCCCGTCTATAACGAGGCCATTTTTTGACACACTAATCAATGGCAGTGTGTCGAATCGCGAAAATCGATCAAGAAGATTTTCTAGCTGAACCCCGCGATCCAAAGCGCTTGTTAAATCGGTCAATTCGACCACCGGTATCCATGACTTTCTGCTTACCCGTATAAAACGGATGGCAGTTAGAACATACATCAAGATGTATATCTCCGCCTCGCGTGGATGCCGTAGTAATTTTATTCCCGCAACTACAAGTTGCAGTTAATGCTTCGTACTTAGGATGGATATCTGCTTGCATGATTAATCTCTCGCCATTATGTTGTTATGCCGCCACCTAACCTATCGTCAGGCACGGCAAAGTCGGCCAAAAAAAGGATAAAATAGTCTACCAGAATAAGCGCTTATGACAAGCATAACGACTTTTTCCGTCGCAGTTGCCTCACGAATTGACAAAGTACTCTCATATAGCAGCGATGAGCTGCCAAACCCTAGCGCAGAAATACCTGCGGGGGCACTCGTTGGCGTTCCTCTCGGAAAGAATCTCGTTACGGGCCTAGTGCTGGATCAACATTCATCGCCACCAGAAGGCACCAGCCATCTAAAATTGCGCTCCATACAGTACCTCTTGCCGAACGAAGTGTGGCTCACAAAAGAGCTAACGGAGCTTCTGGTGTGGTCCGCGCGTTACTACCATCTTCCTCTCGGAAAAGTACTACGCACCGCGCTCCCTAAGGCCATTCTGGAACGACGATTCTCTGGATTAAACCGCGCCAGCGCATGGTGTGCGAATAAATCATCCGACAACAAAGAAACAATCGACCAACTCGCACGTGCTCCAAGACAAGAAGCGCTATACCGCTGGGTTGAGCAGAATCAGCCATGCACCAATGCGAGCATTAAAACTGCCGGGTTCAATCTTAGCCTGCTTAAACAGCTCAGAGAAAAGGAACTCGTCGCTGAACAAGAGCATCAACACAACAGTTCTCCAAGAACCATTGAGCGCTCGCACCCACTTAATACAGAGCAAGCTCGAGCTTTAGATCACATACTTAAACACGGCGCCACATCACCTTTGTTAGTTGAAGGTGTGACGGGTAGCGGAAAAACCGAGGTATATCTGCAAGCTGCAGAAAAAGTTCTGCACACTGGGCTTCAAGTATTAATACTTGTGCCGGAAATCGGCTTAATCCCTCAGACCAAAGCCAGATTTGAAAAGCGATTTAGTGCCTACACATACATATACAGCTCAGAATGCAGCGAGACGGAGAAGCTACAAGCTTGGTGCGCAGCAAGGGCATCAGAAGCCGCAGTATTCATAGGCACACGCTCTGCGATTTTCATGCCTTATGAAAAACTTGGACTCATCGTGGTCGACGAAGAACACGATCTATCCTACAAACAGCAGGAAGGCTGGCGCTACCACGCACGAGACCTGGCAACCTTGCGATCACGCTCACTCAAGGTACCACTCGTTCTGGGTTCAGCTACGCCATCTTTGGAAAGTTTTCATAATGCACAAGTAGGAAACTACGCACAGCTCCCGCTACAACGAAGAGCAAGCGGGGTTGCATTGCCGCATATTCAATTGCTGCGCAAGCAAACTGATCAAGGATATAGCATATCTGAAGAAAGCTTGGCTCACATTCAACGCACACTGGATAAAGGCTCGCAGGTACTTGTCTTCATCAATCGCAGAGGCTATGCCCCGCGAGTACTTTGCGAGCACTGCAGCTGGATCGCTCTCTGTCCACAATGCGATATCACACTGTGCAAACATATGAATCCAGCACAGCTTTGGTGCCACCACTGCGACTACCGCTTAGCCACTCCCACCAAATGCCCAACCTGCCAGAGTTCTCAGCTATCCACTCAGGGGTTAGGTTCCGAACAACTCACGCAACACCTAGAGCACTGGTTCCCGAATGTTGACTGCATTCGTATAGATCGAGATAGCACTGCCAAGAAAGGCAGCTTTAAACAGCATATGGACAAAGCAAACCTCGGCGACCCATGCATTCTTATCGGAACGCAGATGCTGGCTAAAGGCCATCATTTACCAAACCTTGCCCTAGCGGTCATTTCTGAGGCTGACCAAGCACTATTCAGCCACGACTATCGAGCAAAAGAGCATCTCGCGCAGTTAGTCACTCAGGTTGCGGGCCGGACGGGAAGAAATCAGGAGCAAGGACAAGTACTAATTGAAACATCCTTTCCAGATCATCCATTTTGGGAACAGCTAATCGAACACTCCTATTCCAATTACGCGAAAGAAATGCTTTCTGAACGAAAGGAGAACTGCCTTCCTCCTTACGTCTATTCGGCATTCATACGTGCAGACAGTACAGATTTGAAAGCACTCATTGATTTCATGACAATCGCCAAGCAAGCCATCCCCCATAATCAAGAAAAGCTGGAGGTATTAGGCCCCATTCCAGCAGCCATTGAGAAGAAAAACAGGCGTTTTCGATATTACCTGGCCCTGAGTAGCGCGCAGCGAAAAATACTTCATGAAAACCTCTCAATAATTTCACGGCGCTTAACAGGCCTCAAAGGGTTTAATAAAGTTCGTTTTAGTATTGATGTCGACCCACAGACAATCGACTAGAAAATTCGGCACCAATTAACGTTAGTTAGTTGAATCGCACTCGTCTCTGCATTAGATTAACGCTTCCCAACAGCAATACTCTCTAGTGATTCTTGCATGCCAAAAAGCCGACCCAAAGGCGCATCAAGGCGTACCACCAATTGGCAATCATCGCTGCGGCTATTTTGTGTCGGATTACTAGCTGGAATATTGCTAACTCTTTTGGGCCAACGGTTTTGGCTATATCCAAAGTCCACTCCTCCGCAAAACCCGCAAGTGGTTGCCGAGGTCTCTGTCGAGCCGGAAAAAATAGAAGAAGAGCGCCGGCCAGATATTGATTTCTACGAGCGGTTGCGCGATTCAGAAGTGCTAATCCCAGTACCCACGATCGTCGAACCGCAAGAACGAGAAATAATTCAATACTTCCTACAGGCCGCATCATTTAAGAGCGAGGAAGATGCCAATCGCGCGCGCGCCGAAGTGTTGTTATTAAACTTGGAAGCGACAGTGACTAAACTCGAGATAAATGGTCAACTCTGGCATCGTATTATCGTTGGTCCTTTCGAAGGCCAATCGAGAGTGTCAAAAGCACAGACAACCCTGCTTGAAAACGGCTATGGCGGCATGGTTTTACAACGAAAAAAGTAGACCCTTATGCCATGGCCTTGAAAAACATCAAGCCACCCCAATTTTTTGATAACGTCAACGCGGGGATGCTAACCCGCCATCTAATTGGAGAATCCATTGGAACAATATAGAGGCACCACTATCGTCTCAGCTCGAAGAGATGGCAAAGTCGTTATCGGCGGCGATGGCCAAGTCAGCTTAGGAAACACGGTCATGAAAGGCAATGCTCGCAAAGTGCGACGGCTATACAAAGATCAAGTAATTGCTGGATTTGCTGGCGGTACCGCTGACGCATTTACACTTTTCGAGCGCTTTGAAGCCAAATTGGAACAACACCAAGGGCAACTAGTTCGTGCGGCTGTAGAACTGGCCAAAGATTGGCGCACAGATCGAATACTGCGTCGCCTAGAAGCCTTGCTTGCGGTCGCCGACAAAGAGTCTTCTTTAATTATTACCGGCAATGGCGACGTCATTCAGCCAGAAGATGACCTTATAGCGATTGGCTCGGGCGGGCCTTTTGCGCAATCGGCAGCGAGGGCGTTGCTGGACAATACTGAATTAAGTGCCCGCGAGATTGTGGAGAAGTCACTAAGCATCGCAGGCGATATTTGCATCTACACCAATCACAACCACAGCATCGAAGAGTTATAAGGCAATCCTCATGACCCAAATGACACCTAGGGAAATCGTCCACGAACTCAGTCGTCACATTATTGGCCAAGATGATGCAAAAAAAGCCGTTGCCGTCGCGTTGAGAAACCGCTGGCGACGCATGCAACTCGATGAAGAGCTGCGTGCAGAAGTAAGCCCAAAAAACATTCTGATGATTGGACCAACGGGAGTGGGTAAAACAGAAATCGCGCGACGGCTGGCAAAACTGTCCAATGCCCCTTTCATTAAAGTTGAGGCGACAAAATTTACCGAAGTGGGCTATGTCGGTAAAGACGTTGAATCCATTATTCGCGATCTCGTTGATAGCGCCATAAAAATGCTTCGAGAACAAAAAATAGCTGAAGTCGAGCAACGTGCCCATGACGCCGCAGAAGACCGAATACTGGACGAGCTGCTCCCACCAGCACGCGGTGAAAACGACTCACCGGAAGACAATAGCTCCACTCGCCAGATCTTTCGCAAGAAAATTCGCGAGGGAGATCTGGACGACAAAGAAATTGAAGTGGACTTGCCTGCAGCCAAAATTGGTATGGAAATCATGACCCCACCGGGCATGGAAGACATGGCTGGGCAACTCCAAGATATGTTCTCCAACATCGGTCAGGGCAAGAAACAACGTCGCAAGGTTTCGGTGAAACAAGCTCTGAAACTCTTGCAGGACGAAGAGGCCGCAAAACTAATAGATCAGGACGAAATCAAAGCCCAAGCACTCGAGTTGGTAGAGCAAAATGGCATCGTTTTCATCGACGAAATAGACAAGGTCGCCAAGCGCGGTGAAACCAGCGGCACAGACGTTTCACGAGAAGGTGTGCAGCGAGATCTATTGCCGTTAATTGAAGGTTCTACCGTCACTACCAAATACGGCATGGTCAAAACAGACCATATACTATTCATTGCATCCGGCGCCTTCCATCTGAGTAAACCGTCCGATTTAATTCCAGAACTACAGGGTAGGCTGCCTATCCGCGTCGAACTGCAAGCGCTCACCGCCGATGATTTCGAGCGTATTCTTAGCGAACCCGATGCGTCTCTCACCCGCCAATACACTGCACTTCTGAAAACGGAGGGGCTGGATCTAACTTTCGCGGAAGGCGGTATACGTCGAATTTCTGAAATTGCATTTAACGTGAATGAAGGCACGGAAAACATCGGCGCTAGGAGGCTACACACACTCATGGAGAAGCTTCTGGAAGAAATCTCTTTTAATTCATCCGACAACGACGCAGCACAGATTTTGATCGATGCAGATTACGTCAATAGCCAGCTAGAGGCGCTCGCTCAAGACGAAGATTTATCGAGATTTATTCTGTGACGCAATCCGATATACCCAAAGCTATCCGGCTAAGGGATGGCGGCAGCACTTTGATCATGGAATACGCAGACCGGGCAACACAAGAACTATCCGCAGAATACTTGCGCGTGCAATCACCTAGCGCTGAAGTACAAGGCCATTTTGGTCAAGGCGGAGAATTACCAGTCGGAAAAGAATCTGTTCGTATCGAAAAAATTGAAAAATCTGGTCACTACGCTATTCGGCTTTACTTCGACGACCAGCACGATACCGGTATATATACCTGGGCCTATCTATGGCAACTGGCAAAGGAAAAAGGCCAGCGCTGGCAGGACTACTTGATTGAACTACGAAAACGGGGTCTTACTAGAAACGCTGATACACAGGTTGTGAGGCTTGTAGACCCTCGCGAGGGTTGATCAATAACCCATTACCGCGATAGACATGTAGGCGAGCACTGTACCCAACAGCATGCCAGCCAAAGTATCAGAGACAAAATGTACACGCAGAATAACGCGTGACATCGCAATCAACGTCGCCCATATATACATCGGAATAAGCGCCCAGCTGAAAAAATGGGCGACCAAATAAGCCATCAAAAAACCGGCAGTTGTATGCCCAGAAGGGAAACTAAATTCATCAGATGGACGATGGATCTGTTCAAAAGAAAGCACAACATCGTAAGGACGACGACGCTTGAAGAATTTCTTTAATATAAAATAAAGTGGAAGTTCCACCGCAAAGGCGAGACAACCCGTCAATAGAAATGCTTTGCCGGCAGCTGGCGCAAAGGCAAGGGCTAAGGCTGCAATCACGACATAGGCGTAACCGTCACCGCTAAATGACACAATTCGCGCAATACGTGACAAGCCTAGACGCTCTGTATAGCGTCCAAAGGTCGCATATAAGCGTGCATCTAAATCAGCCAGAAATTTCATCGTTGCGTTGTTTATCATATGCTCTTGCAAGTGCTCAAAATGAATTATGCGTCAAAGGGCAAAACATTAGCCAGCTTCAGCATAGTGTTATATATGATATTTGATAAAGAAATGAATCATAAATATCCAATGACGACGACAAAGTCACATTTTGGCTATAGAGTAAGGCTCTTTTTGATAGCCCATAGAGCGGCAGTAAAACACCACTTACGTAGGCCACTATAATAGTTCATACCAATGATTGACGTTAAATCTCTTGTTCTATCCAACCTTCCGTCGGACAGTTTCCGCAGAAAATATCTTTCTCGACCGCTTATTTGGTTTTTTCGTCACCTTTTTCACGAGAAAGAATTTCAGACATTCGAAAAATTATATTCGCATTTAACTGGCTTCGATATGATCGATGCCGCACTCAATCATTATAATTTTAGCTACAGCGTGCGCGAAAATGAGCGTGAGCGTATCCCTTCTTCGGGCCGCGTAGTGATTGTCTCGAATCATCCTATTGGCTCCTTCGATGGTTTATCACTATTGCAACTCGTGCGCTCGGTGCGGCCGGACGTCAAAATCGTAGCCAATGAAATATTAATGAAGTTTGAACCACTGGCATCACTGATGCTGCCCGTGGACAACATGGGCGGCAGCACAGCAAAAGAAAACGTTAAAGCCATTCGAGACTATCTCAACGCAGATGGTGCCGTAATTATTTTTCCATCCGGCATCGTCTCTCGCTTTGGTATCAAAGGTATACGAGACAATAAGTGGCGATCCGGATTTGTGAATTTTGCCAGCGTCACACGTTCGCCTATTTTACCCATTCATATCAAAGCCCGAAATTCATTTGTCTTCTATTTTATTTCTATCGTTGCACGCAAAGCATCAACGCTTTGGCTAATCACCGAAATGTTTAAACAACGCAACAATACGGTTTCCATGAAAATCGGGAATATGATTCCAAATAGTGCATTTGAAAACTTGAAACTGCCAAAAAGTGGCGTGGCAGAGCTATTCCAGCGCCATCTCATTCAGATTTCGAAAGGCGCTGAAGGGGTTTTTGAGACCCAGCGATCCATCGCACCGCCCGAAAACCGACGCGTCCTACGCGACACACTAAAAGCTTCTACGCTTCTAGGAGAGACATCAGATGGCAAAGAAATATACCTTGTTCAGTACGAAACAAACTCTCCAGTCCTAAGAGAATTAGGGCGCTTACGCGAGCTGAGTTTCCGGCTGGTTGGAGAAGGCACCGGCGAGCGCAGAGACATTGATCATTATGACAATCACTATATGCACTTAGTGCTCTGGGATGACGACGAACTAGAGATCGCTGGCGCATACCGACTTTGCGATACGGCAGAAACGATACCCAAGCTCGGGAAGGAGGGGCTATATAGCACAACCATATTCGATTATCAGGAATCTATGGCGCCCTATTTTGCACAGGGTATAGAGTTGGGTCGTTCCTTTGTCCAGCCAAGATACTGGGGCAAGCGCAGCCTCGACTATCTTTGGTATGGCATAGGCGCACTCTGTCGATCCAACCCTAACTACCGCTACCTATTTGGCGCAGTCAGCATAAGCGATGCCTACCCAGAACTGGCCAAGAACATGATCGCCTATTTCTATGGTGCTCACTTTCGCTCAGAACACCAATTAGTTGAATCTGTGGCGCCCTTTCAGATTGGTGCTGATACACAAAGTGAACTCCAAAAGATATTTCCCGGAAAGGACTACAAACAAGAGTTTGCAGAACTCAAAAGCCGCCTGAGGCACATGAACGTTTCCGTGCCTACGCTATTTAAGCAATACGGTGAGCTCTGCGAGCCTGGTGGTGTCATTCTCTGCGATTTTGGGTTGGATCTCGGCTTCAGCAATGCGCTGGATGGATTTGTGATGGTCGATACATGGAAATTACTACCAAACAAACGAAAACGATATATCCAAACACCTTCACCACTGTGCGATGACTCTGAGGAGTAGATAAGAAATTTGGCGCACCCAGTGCGTTAACACGGGCTTCCGCTAGCGGTTCAAGAACCCGATATAAGCAGCCAAGCACAGTATTTCCGGCGCGAACCATCAGCAAATCAGCCTAGGCTGTGAACAAGGCCACAATTCCTGCGTTGAGATATACCCATAACCCTCTGCAAACCATAAGCTTATAAGGATACGAAAAGCGAAACTAAACGTTCACTGTATCTAGCGAATACAATTAGCTTTGAATGGGTACCATTTGGCACCAAATAGACACCCTCGCTTTGCAAATAGAATAAGCCGCTTTAACTAGCAGAAATTGGTAGATAAATTATTTCGATGCGCGAAGTCCATCTTTACTCAATGTCGACAGGCGTCTATGAGGGCTCAGGGAAGTGCTTACCCATCAATTATGGCATGGTGAATATTCCATATGGAGAAATCTTCATAGCAGAGACCTCTGGTCGCGTTGTGCATCTTTCGCTAACCGATGATTTTGACAATGAATTGAAACGTTTCAAATCAAGATGGTATTTATCTTCTACATCGCACCAGCCCGATCAATGTCAACGTCTAGCAGATTCTATATTTGCTGAGGACACAGAGTACGCTCAAGCACGCTTACTCTTAATGGGGAACGACTTACAGTGTGCCGTATGGAGCGAAGTAGCAAGAATTCCAAAAGGCTCCGTAGCCAGCTACTCAGACATTGCTGAACGCATCGGAAAACCAGATTCAGCACGGTTTGTCGCCAATATCGTAGTAGATAATCCAGTCGCTTACCTAGTTCCCTGTCATCGGGTTGTGCGACACAACGGGACGCTCGGCTCATACCGCTGGGGCCAAGAATCTAAGCGAAAACTTCTCAAAGCTGAGGGTTGTAACCCGAGCCACCTAGACATCGCTGTTTAATCCCGTCCACGCCGTAATCATCACATCTTGATAGAGCGCTGAATCTGCAGCTCTCTGCCTGTAGAATGCTCACTCCAGCAATGTAACTGTTTTGTGTCTAATAGCTATGAGTGAAGAAAAAACAACTGACTTCGGTTTTGAAACGGTTCCCATCGGCGAAAAATCTAGGCGCGTCGCCGACGTGTTTCATTCAGTAGCAGCCAAATACGACTTAATGAACGATCTTATGAGTGGTGGCGTCCATCGAGTCTGGAAGCATTTTACTATTGAGAGCGCCGCTGTCCGAGCTGGCCATCGCGTATTGGATATTGCCGGCGGAACGGGCGATCTTACAAAGCGTTTTTCGCAAATTGTAGGCCCAAAAGGCGAAGTGGTGTTGGCAGATATCAATGAATCAATGCTGAAGGTCGGGCGCGACAAGCTTATAGAAAAAGGCTGTGTCGGCAATGTTTATACGGTTCAGGCCGATGCCCAGTACTTACCCTTCCCAGACAATTACTTTCATTGCATCACCATTGCGTTTGGGTTGCGTAACGTAACCGATAAATCCCTTGCGCTGAAATCGATGTTGCGCGTATTGCGGCCTGGGGGGCGTTTGCTCGTTCTCGAATTCTCGAAGCCCGTCAGCCCTTTGCTCGAAAAAATTTACGATCAGTATTCTTTCAAGCTATTACCTCAACTTGGCAAACTAGTAGCCAACGATACCGATAGCTATAGCTACCTTGCTGAATCTATTCGCATGCACCCAGATCAAGAAACACTGCGGATGATGATGTCCGACGCTGGCTTTGTTAACACCAGTTTCACCAACATGACTGGTGGCATTGTCGCATTACACAAAGGCTTTAAGGCCTAATGCTAGGTTCCATGACGCTGATTTCGTCAGCCATTAATAAGGCTGTCTCATCAGATCCAGCGAACCGGGACTACCTCCGTTCGCTTGGCGACATCTGTCTTTTGATTCATTCTGAATCACCTGAGTTTTCCATCTACGTGAAAATCAACGATGGGCTAATCAGCCTTCATTCAAAGATCAGCGACGATGACAATTCGGAAGACACACAGGAATGTAATTTACGTATTCGCGCCACTGCGCTGAACTTAGTCAAATTATTACTAACGCCAGCAGACAATGCTGCCGCATTGCGCGAAGCCAATGTTCATGTGGAAGGAGATGTCGCCCTGCTTTTAGAACTTTCCCAAGTGATTAAGCAGGTCGCTATTGATTGGGAAGCGCTATTGGCGGATCACATTGGCGACTACCCCGCTGTGCTGCTGAGCCGTGGCGCAAAACGAGCTAAAACAGAGACATCCAAAGCATTCTCTGCACAGAAAGCCTTTATGGAAGAATGGCTTCAACGGCCCGATGCTCCGGTACCGAATCGCACCGAATATGAAACATTAAAAAATAGCCTTCGTGATCTAAACTATCGGCTTGATCGCTTGGACGCGACCTTTGCGCAACGCACTACCAAATCGGCGACGGATCAGTGAGAACCTTGTTACGGTTGCTAAGCATAGGTTGGCAGATTTGCCAGCTGCGTCTTGATCAGCTTATCCCAACTGAAGCACCTATCGGGTTAAAGCTCCTCTTTCTTCCGGCGAAGCTTTTCCCCATCGGGGATAAAAATCGCGCAGAGCGCTTACGTATTTTTATTGAACAGCAAGGTCCCATATTTATTAAGTTCGGCCAGTTGCTTTCCACACGCCCTGACTTACTTCCCGATGACATTGCTCAAGAACTGAAGCAGTTGCAGGACAATGTGCCGGCCTTCCCCGCAGAACAATTTCGAGCCATCGTCGAAGAGGGCCTTGAAGCACCCGTTGAGACGTTGTTCGAGCGCTATGACAAAGAACCGCTCGCGTCCGCCTCCCTCGCTCAGGTGCACGGAGCAAAGCTTAAATCTGGTGAAGAAGTAGTTATCAAAGCCATTCGCCCCAATGTAGAAACACAAATCGTCCGCGACATTCGGCTGATGAAGTCCTTAGCGAGATTGGTCAATCGAATGGGTGCTGATGGACGCCGCTTACACGCACCTGAAGTCGTGGCGGACTACGAATTCACAATAGAAAACGAGCTAAGCATGCCGCACGAAGCTGCCAATGCGCAGCGCCTTCGTGACAACTTTCTCGATAACCCCATCAATTACACACCAAAAGTTTACTGGGATTTTCTTCGCGACAATATTCTCGTGATGGAGCGCATCGACGGTATCCCTGTTACTGATGCGGAGACTATTTCTGCCCAGGGCATCGACTTGAAAAAACTCGCCGAAACCGGTGTAGAAATTTTCTTTACTCAGGTTTTCGAACACAATTTTTTTCACGCAGATATGCATCCCGGCAATATTTTTGTCAGCAAGTCAGAGGTCGATCAACCCCAATACATCTCAGTGGACTGCGGTATTGTCGGTTCACTCACCGATGCCGAACGCTATTCTCTCGCAAGTATGCTGTTGGCCGTATTTAAAAGAGATTACCGCAAAGTAGCGGAGGTTCAGATTCTGTCAGGCTGGGTTGCACCAGACACGCCGGTACATAAATTCGAAACCGAGATACGGACCGTCTGCGAGCCCATCTTTGCGAAGCCACTAAGTGAAATATCGTTTGCCAATATGCTGGTCACCCTGTTCCACACCGCGCGGCGCTTTGATATGCAAGTGATGCCATCCCTCGTGTTATTGGAAAAAACCATCATTAATGTTGAGGGCCTTGGCCGCCAGCTCTATCCAGAACTGGACCTCTGGGCGACCGCACAGCCATTTTTAGAACGCTGGACAAAGCAACGCTATGCGCCGGCCGCCATGCTGCGCGAGTTTCGTGATCAAATCCCCGAGTGGATCGAAAAATTCCCCGAATTACCGCCTTTGATTTATGGCGCCCTGCAAAGGCTACAACTAGAAAAAAGCGCGCCACCCGCCCCGCGCGAGCAAAGGGGCTCGAATAGGGGTTCGCTCTTCTTGGCCGCTGCAATCGGCGCCCTGCTTGGACTAAGTGTGCCACTAATGCCACAGCCGCCACATCTTGGCGATTTAAGTATTGCGACACTCGCACTTATCGGGCTATATGTGCTTGTGAGAAGCTAGCAGCGGCTGAGATAATCCAACCATGACCGACCAATTTATCGATGAATTACGCTGGAATGAGCAAGGCTTAATTCCAGCTATTGCACAGGATTCAGGGACGGGTAAAGTACTTATGCTCGCTTGGATGAATGCTGAATCCTTGCGCCTAACAGTGGAAGAAGGCATTGCGGTCTACTGGTCTAGGTCAAGAAATGCGCTGTGGCGCAAAGGCGAAACATCTGGGCATCAGCAACGCGTAAAAGAAATCCGTTTGGATTGTGATCAAGACGCACTGGTTTTATCGGTCGAGCAAGTAGGTGGCATTGCTTGCCACACAGGTCGCAATAGTTGCTTTTATCTTAAATTACAGGATGGGCAATGGCAGAGCAGCGAGCCCGTCATCAAGCCCAGCGAAGACATTTATCAACAATGAATAACGTTCTGAAAGAACTGGAAACAGTCTTACAACAGCGGAAGAGTGCAGACGCAGATACGTCCTACGTTGCCTCGTTGCATGCAAAAGGCCTAAACAAGATTCTTGAAAAAGTAGGCGAGGAATCGACCGAAACGGTGCTGGCAGCGAAAGACGGAAACCGCGAAGAAATTATCAAAGAAACGGCGGATCTTTGGTTCCATACAATGGTGATGCTTTCACACCTAGAGATATCCTCAGAAGAGGTATTGGATGAGCTTAAAAGACGCTTTGGTTTATCTGGGTTAGATGAAAAAGCCGCGCGTACGGAAGACTAAATTCCGATGCAACCGGATTAAATTAGACAGTTTGTCTAGTATAGAACAGTAGAGGTAATTAAGAATGGGCTTAGGCGGAATCAGTATCTGGCAATTGTTGATCATTTTGGTGATCGTGCTTTTGTTATTTGGTACAAAAAAATTGAAAGGTATGGGCAGTGATTTGGGTGGCGCAGTCAAAGGCTTTAAAGACGCTGTAGGCAAAGACGAAGAGTCCGCAGACAGCGCGGGTGAAGATTCCGCTACGCAAAATAAGAATGCACAGCACACGGAAAAAGAATAAGAACCGAACGCTAAACGTCCTAAAAAATACTCGCTATGCTTAGCATTGGCTTTTTCGAAATTCTCATTATTGCCGTACTAGGTTTGACTGTGTTCGGCCCTGAGAAATTGCCAGAGGCCATTCGTACCTTTGCGCTCGGGTTCTCTAAAGTCAAACACTCCTGGAACAGCACACGCCGAGACCTAGAACAAGAGCTAGGGTTAGACGACCTGCGCCGCGAGATTCACAACGCTCAAGTGATGAAAGACATAGAGCGCATAAAAGAAAAAACCAAAGAACTCTCCGAAGATGTCGAGGAATCGATCGCATTGAGCAAGGATGCAGCCTCCATAGACTCACCCAAACATATAGACTCGCACAAAAATAGGGACCAAGACGGTTCGGTCGAATCCGAGAAGCTTGCATCCAACAAAGTAAAAGCCGATGAGATGTCGAGTGATAGTTCAGATAAGAGCTCAGGTAAGAGCTCAAACAAAAGCTCAGACCACGCGGACAAGACATGACAGACTCTCAGCAACCGCTTATTGAGCACCTGCTTGAGCTTCGGTCGGCCATTCTTAAGTCACTAACCGCAGTACTCGTGCTTTTTATCTGCCTGATAGCCTTCGCCAATCAAATCTATGACGCGCTAGCGCAGCCACTGACAGCCAATATGATAGACGGCTCGTCCATGATCGCCACAGATGTTATTTCACCTTTTTTGGCGCCGCTCAAGCTCACTTTCTTTCTAGCCGTCATGCTGGCAATGCCCTATCTGCTATACCAAGCTTGGTCGTTTATCGCGCCAGGACTCTATGAAAACGAAAAAAGCGTGGCCATGCCTATCTTGTTTTCAAGCATTCTATTGTTCTATTTAGGGATCGCTTTTGCGTACTTCCTTGTCATTCCGATGGTCACGCAGTTCATGATAAAGATCGCACCGGACTCTATCGCCATCATGACCGATATCAGTTCCTATCTAAATTTTGTCTTGAAGCTTTTTTTTGCGTTTGGACTGGCATTTGAAATACCCATTGCTACATTCCTATTGGTAAAAGCGGGGATTACCAGCGCTGAATCGCTGGCGGGGAAACGTCCTTACATTGTCGTTGGTTGCTTTGTAGCGGGAATGTTCCTGACTCCGCCGGATGTTTTCTCGCAGATATTTCTAGCGTTGCCAATGTGGTTACTATTTGAACTAGGGTTGTTCTTCTCGCGCTCAATCGGTGCCGAGAGCGAAGAAGAAGAACACTAAATACTCTTGATCAGCACTAAGATTAGCACTAGCTAACTAACTTCAGTGAAAAAGGATATTTATAGTACTCACCCTCACTCGCTTTGATCGATGCGATAAGCGTGAGAATGATCGCGGTAATCCCAACGATAGCCATTAGTAAGAATCCAATCAGTATCAGGCTCAATAGCCCAGAAACCAATAAAGCGATGATAACGGTGAGCTGAAAATTCAGCGCTTCTTTACCATGATAGGCAATAAACTCTGATTCTTCTTTTTTCACTGTCCAAACAATCAACGGACCAATCACACTCCCAACAAATGGAACCACAAAAGCAAGAAAGGCAGAGAGATGGCACGCCATTGCCCAGTTTCGCACCTCGCTGGGGAGCTTTTCACTTGGCTCGGCGTTCGCTGCATCCTGCATCACTGGTTCTGGTTCTTTTTCTTTAGCCGCTACTTCTTTTTCTTTAGCCGCTACTTCTTTTTTCTTTTTCGCTACTTCTTTTTCTTCTGTCATTGCCCTCTCCTCCCATACATGGTTGGATCTAATATACTAGATTCGTGTCGCCACCCGAATATCTGTAACATCCTTTGACGATTTACTCCAACATCCCCTCTAGCTCCACCCAGCGTGCAGTTGCCTCATCCAGCTCAGATTGAATTTGTTTAAATTCGTCCAAGGTAGCCTGAGTTTTATCGAAAGGCTGGCCATAGAATGCCGGATCACCAACGGTAGTTTGTAATACGGCTATTTGCTGCTCCAAACCTTCAATCTTTTCTGGAAGCATGTCCAGCTCGCGTTGATACTTATAGCTCAGTTTTCGTGGCTTTTGCGTCGGCTCAACTGGCTTCTTACTTAATTCCTTGCCCTGATCAGCTAAGGGGTTCTTTTCTCCAATACGCAGCAATTTACCGCGCTTAGCCCAATCGCTGTAACCCCCTGGATATTCCACTACATTGCCATCTTCCTCAAACACCAATGTGCTAGTCACCACATTGTCGAGAAAATCACGATCGTGGCTAACTACAATCAGCGTTCCCTGATATTCGACTAGCTGTTGCTCTAAGACCTCCAACATCTCGACATCCAAATCGTTGGTTGGCTCATCCAATATCAAAAGATTATTAGGCTGCGTGAAAAGCTTGGCGAGCAATACGCGATTACATTCCCCACCGGAAAGGTGGCTCACAGGTGTCATGGCGCGTTTGGCGCTAAACAGGAAGTTACGCAGGTATCCAACCACATGGCGATCACGACCATTTACCTTAATGTATTCTTTCCCGTTGCCGACGTTTTCGGCAATCGTCTTATCCCACTCAAGCTCCCTACGCACCTGATCAAAATACCCAGTGACCAAATTTGTACCGATCTTCACCGAGCCCGTATCCGGGGTTATTTGACCAAGCAAAATCTTCAGCAAGGTACTCTTGCCGACGCCGTTATTACCGATTAGGCCAATGCGATCGCCACGCATAATCTTGATATTGAAGTTTCGCAGAAGCGTTTCCTGACCATAGCCATGCGTAATACTTCGTGCTTCAACCACTTTGCGGCCCGATTCTTCGGCCTCAGAAATTTGAATCTTGGCTTTGCCTTGGCGCTTAATACGTTTGTCGCGCTCGCTACGCATCGCATGCAAGGCTCTTACTCTTCCCTCGTTGCGTGTCCTGCGAGCCTTAATGCCTTGCCTAATCCAAGACTCTTCCTGTGCTAAGCGCTTGTCGAATAGCGCATTGGCCGTATCTTCGTCCTCATTCGCTTTTTCTTTTAGGGCAAGGTATTTGTTGTAGTTGCCAGGCCAGCTAAGCAGCTTACCGCGGTCAATTTCCACAATCCGTGTCGCCAGTTTTTGTAAAAACGAGCGATCATGAGTCACAAAAATGACGGCACCGAGATAACCTCGCACACGATGTTCTAGCCATTCGATAGTCGCAATGTCTAGATGGTTGGTTGGCTCATCCAACATCAACAACCCCGGTTGAGATACCAAGGCTTTGCCCAGAGCAACTCGTCGCTGCCAACCGCCGGAAAGATCTTCCAGGCGCGCATCGCCAGGCAATTCTAGTTGGCTGATGATCGTTTCCACCTGCTGATCAAGCTGCCAGCCGCCTGCGGCATCAATGCTCGCTTGCAGATCAACCATTTTCTGCATGTCGTGACCGCCCAAATTGTCTTGCGCAGCTAAGACTTCATAGGCGTCGATCAACGCCTGCTGCTCTGACAGCCCCTCTTTCACCACATCCCGAACCACACGATGAAGATCGCCCGGCAGATGCTGATCCAATTGGCTGATGCGCAAGTTGTCGCTGTATTGCACCTCGCCCTTATCTGGTTGAAGTTGACCAAGAATGATCTTCATCAAGGTCGACTTGCCCGCGCCATTGCGTCCAATCAAACAAACTCGCTCCTTGGGCTCAATCGAAAAATCTGTATCAGTCAGAAGCGGATTGTCTCCAAACTCGATAGATATTTGGTCGCAACGAATCAGTGTCATAAATAGAGGGAAACCGTAAAAAGCTGAGCGCGCGCGATTCTATCAGAGTAAACCTCACACCTCGTCGATTTTGGCGAAATAGCCTATGCCAGTCGTCGCTTCGGCAAATTTTTGCTTGTCAGTCAGGCACAGCTCTTTTAAAGTGCGCGCCTCTCGTCACAGCCGCCTTAATGGCCCTGACATTTCATTCGTGAAAACCAAGGTGAGTAACCATGCAGCTTGAAAAGAAAACTGATACACACAAAATTTTTAAACGTAATGATGGCCGTTACGCCGTCAAAACGCTGAAAGGCCAGCCAGTAAATGGCGACGAAAAAGTGAGCCTATTGCTAGCAGCAGGCCTTATCACTGCACCTGAGCCTAAGCCGGTCGTTGCTGAAGAGGCACCTGCAGAAGAAGCGACTGCCGAAGAAGCACCTGCGGAAGAGGCCGCTGCTGAAGAAGCGCCCGCAGAAGAAGCACCTGCTGAAGAGGCCGCTGCTGAGGAAGCGCCTGCAGAAGAAGCACCCGCCGAAGAGGCAC
>CAZUTO010000008.1:0-11449 GCA_964623085.1 uncultured Porticoccaceae bacterium | reverse complement strand
GAAGAGGCCGCTGCTGAGGAAGCGCCTGCAGAAGAAGCACCCGCCGAAGAGGCACCTGCTGAAGATGCTTCAGAGGAAGAAGAATAAGACTCGTTCTTTCTTAAGCGTATCTGGAAATAAAAAAGGCGGCCTAGGGGCCGCCTTTTTTCACTGCACTGGATTCACGCTACTGGCTTGCACAAACCAAGCTCACACACAAACGATAACGCGCATAGCATCCAGCTTAATTTGCGCAGATTCAATCTGTCGAACGAGTTCGTTTTTCTGATCGACAAGGTGTTCGATTTCTTCCGGTCTCACCATAGGGTTAACCGCCTGTAGCGCTTTTAACCGGTCAATTTCATCTGTGAGCTCCGAGTGAACGCGCTCAAGCGCCGTTGCGCGGCGGCTCTCTGCATCTTTTTCTATCACTTGTCGTGCGGACTTAAGCACCGCATTCAGTTCAAGGCGCTTGGCCTTAACAAGATTGGCAGCGATCTTGCGCTTTACGTATTGTTGATTCTGTTCGACCAACTCTGGCGTCAGATTTTTGTAGTAGCGATTTTTTTCATCTAAAACCACGCGCATACTGGTAGCCGGCAAATACCGCGCCGTTTGTATTTTCTTCGTACTCGCCGATTCCAAAACAAAGAGTGTCTCGACCATCATTAGGCCTGGAGGCAACCCTTTGAGCTTTAGCGTCACTACTGAAGTATTGCCAAGCTCTGTGCTTAGCACCTGATCAAAAGCACTCGATATCAGCGGGTGATCCCAACTAATAAACTGTAGATCTTCATTCGTTAGCGCCTGATTACGCGAATAGGTGGCAGTCATGCCCTCGTCCGGCATGGAATGAAGTGGCGCCAACATTGACTCCGACGGCCGCATAATCACCGTGCCGTTAGTTTGCTCTTCATAATCAATGCCGTATGACGCTGCGAATGCTTTAAGGTATTCCGGCAGACCGGCTTGTTCATCAGCCTCGCTGGCTTGCTCTACAATCTCATTCGCCTTTTCTAGACGGCAAGAGTTGTATTCAAGTAATCGGTCACGGCCATCGTGCAACGCCTGTTCAAACTCCGAATGAGTGTCACTAATTTCCTGCAATACTTCAGGAGAAAGGTGTCCATCCAAAATGGCTTGGTGTAACACATCTTGATAGCGCACATAGACCTGCTGCGCCGCGCCACTTGTATGCTCAAACGCATTGATCGCTTGTTGGTAGAAGGTATATAGCACCTCTTGCGCACTTGCCATGAGATACGGCACATGAATCTGAATTTCCTCCGTTTGACCAATACGATCTAGACGGCCAATTCGCTGTTCTAGCAAATCCGGGTTCAGTGGCAAATCAAACAACACCAAGTTGTGTGCAAACTGAAAGTTGCGACCTTCACTGCCTATTTCCGAACATATCAGACACTGGCTGCCATACTCATCATCCGCAAAGTATGCCGCCGCGCGATCACGATCGACGATGCTCATACCCTCATGAAATACAGCGGGCTGCTCACCTGTTTTCATACGCAACGATTCTGCGAGGTCCATAGCGGTATGGGCATTTGCAGCGATCACTAAAACTTTCTTTGACGCGTTCTCGGCTAAAAACTCCTTCAACCAAAGCGCACGTGGGTCGAAGCTAGACCAAGACTCACCGGCTTCCTCTATATATTGATATGCCACCTCTGGGTATAGCTGTGCTTTCAGATTACTCGCGAACTCGGAGCTAGCGATCTGCTTATAAGACTCTGGCATCTCCAACGGGTATGCGTGCGCGCGGCGACCGGGAAAGCCCTCAATCGCAGCACGCGTATTTCGAAACAGCACCCGCCCGGTGCCATGTCGATCCAACATATGTTCAACAAGACGCTCTCGATGTGAGGCACGCGTTTCATCATCTATCGAAGCATCAGCGAACTCGCGTATAAGCTGTTCTGTTTCTTCCGATAGCGCCTCATCACCGGCGAGTGCTTCTTCAATGGTTTTCCAACCATCAGACTCATGACTAATAATCTCGCTCTCAATCAGTAACTCCACTGCGTCTGCAATTGGCTGATAAGACTGTTCTTCTTTAAGATAATCGGCATAAGAGGGAAAGCGGTCTGAATCCAGCAATCGCAATCTCGCAAAATGCCCCGCTTTGCCAAGCTGTTCTGGCGTTGCGGTCAAAAGTAAAACGCCAGGGATGGTTCTGGCGAGTAGTTCAATCATTTGATAATCGGGGCTGGCTTCAGTTTCGGTCCACTCCAGATGATGCGCCTCATCAACCACCATTAGGTCCCAGCTTGCTTCACTTGCTTGCACAAATGCTTCGGGGTGATCGCGCAGAAAATCCAGGCTACATAGAACTAGCTGCTCTTCCTCAAAATGATTCACCTGAGGCTCGTCTTCAAACAGATTGTCTTCATCTTCATCAGTGGCCAATCTGCTTTCATCAAAAATACTGAATCGCAGGTTAAAGCGACGCAGCATCTCAACTAACCATTGATGCAGAAGCGTTTCAGGAACGATGATCAATACGCGCTGCGCATAACCCTGCAACAGCTGTTGATTCAGGATCATGCCTGCCTCAACCGTCTTACCAAGCCCTACTTCATCCGCCAACAATACACGCGGTGCAAACCGCTTACCCACCTCTTTGGCGATATAAAGTTGGTGCGGAATTAAACTAGTGCGCGCCCCTCTCAACCCACGCAGATCTGAATGGCCAATCTGGTCAACCAGTTCAAGCGTTTTACGGCGGAGTTCAAAGAAATTTGAGTTGTCGATCTGGCCAGCAAAAAGCCGCTGGTTAGGCCGGCTAATCTGGGTGAAGTCATCAAGTTCCGCTTCCGGAACAACTACAGGATCAGAATCTGGATCAGAAAGCGCGCGCGCTTGATAAATGTAGAGCCCTGCGTTCTCGAGGACTTCCAGAATTTCAAAGGACTCCCCGTTTTGATTTCTTATGGTGTCGCCGACTTCAAAACGAACCCGGCTCAGTGGTGCAGAGTCCGCTGCATAGGTACGGACCTCTTCGGTGGACGGGAACAAAACTTTAATACAGCGCCCCTCGACACTCAGAATAGTGCCAAGCCCCAGCTGTACTTCCGCGTCATTGATCCATCGCTGACCAGAAAGATACTTATCCAACTAAACCTCCGGGAACCTCAAACTGGGCGCACCTTAATGCAAAACCTTCAGCTTATAAAGTACCGAATGTCATGTGGAGGTTTTGTTGCCGACGACCTACCCTTCCAGCAAGAAAGTAGCAGGGCCATCATTGGTCAGATTGACCTGCATGTCGGCAGCAAACTGGCCAGATACAACACGCGTGTCTTTTTCCGAACAGTAAGAAACAAAGGTGTCGTAGAGCCATTCGGCCAACTCAGCGCCAGCAGCTGAATAAAAACTTGGCCGCAGCCCCTGCTCGGTATCCGCAGAGAGAGTGAACTGAGACACTATTAACATCTCACCACCGGTCTCAAGCAAACTTCGATTCATCTTGCCATCTTCATCGCTAAATATTCGATAGTTCATGACCTTTTCGGCCAGCTGATGGACGGCATTCATTTCATCCGTCTTATCGATACCTAAAAACACCAGCATGCCCGCCGATATTTCGCTCACTCGCGATCCATCAATATCGACGCTGGCACTAGACACTCTTTGAATCAAAACCTTCAAGTTTCTTCCCTACGTTTTTAAACGAACTAAGCCCAAAACGGCGACTAGATAAAATTATCTTCGGTGGCTACTCATTGCCTGGCTTCACAAAAATTTCTACCCGTCTGTTTAACTGACGGCCAGCTTCTGTTTCGTTAGTCGCGCGTGGCTGGGTTTCACCCAAACCTCGAGAAGACAACTGATACGAAGGCGTACCTTGCTGAGACAGATAACCTTGAACAGAAAAAGCACGCTGCTCTGAGAGTCTTTGGTTGTATGCTTCAGAACCGGTTGAATCCGTATGACCGACAATTTCAGCGCCAGATTCATACTTACTAATCACATTGGCAACCTTACCCAAGCTCTGCTGAAAGCTTGGCTTTATGCTCGAGCTATTCACATCAAAGGTCACTTCGCTATCAAAGGTAAGTTTGAGCAAATCATCACGTACGCGCTCGATTTCAATTTCAGATTGACGCTGCTCTTCTCTCAAAGCCTCGCGAAAATCATCTTCCTGCCGATCCATCACGGCACCGATACCGGCACCTGCCGCCGCGCCCGCTGCTGCACCAACAAGGATGCCTCGGTCTCGGTTACCGTCATCGTCTAGTTGGCCGCCAATAAGCGCCCCAGTAACAGCACCAATAATGGCGCCCGTTGCGGTATTGTTGCGATCTGTTTGACCATCTTCAGTGGTGGTCGCGCACGCAGTTAATAAAAACGCTGCACAAGAAAGAGTAAGTATTTTTTTCATAACGAAATCCATGAAGTAAGTTTGTTGATAAACGTTCACCAAGCTATCTTGTTGACCTGCTTCCACGAAAAGGCCTTGGATCATGACCGATACACAAGTGCGATGCGGCTGGTGTGGCACGCATACTGACTACATTCACTACCACGATAATGAATGGGGTGTACCTATTCATGAAGACCGCAGACTTTTCGAGCTACTCTGCCTAGAAGGCGCTCAAGCAGGGCTTTCATGGCTAACAATTTTACGCAAACGAGAGGGATATCGTACGGTTTTTGATCAATTCGACCCGACTAAAGTCGCAAACTATGACGCAGCTCAAATTAAACGCTTAAAACAAGACAAACGAATCGTGCGCAACGAGCTAAAAATTCGCGCATTTGTCACTAATGCACAAGCCTACCTGCGCATTATTGATAGCGGTGTTAGCTTCGATAACTATCTTTGGCAATTTGTTGACGGCCAACCCATACAAAATAGATTTCGGGATGCCTCAGAGGTACCCGCGCATACTGAAATTTCCGACGCCATGAGTAAACAGTTGAAAAAGGACGGATTTAAATTCGCCGGATCGACTATTTGCTACGCATTTATGCAATCAGCCGGCATGGTGAATGATCACCTCGTTGATTGCTTCCGCTATTCAATCTTGAGCGATCAATAATTTCCGAGTGAAATATTGCGATAAAAGCTGCGATTTCCCCTGATTTCATGGACTAAGTTTAACCCTATAATCCATAAGAAATGTTAACCCCTATAGGCTCAAAATCATTGCTCACCTAGAATCCCCTTACTTTCTCAGTACTGGCCTTCGAGAACCCCTCAATGATGCAAAAACTAGCCTCAAACAAAAAACTCATACTCAGCTTATTGGCTTTGGCACTGGGTCTAACCTATTGGTATTTAAATGGGAATACGGCTGGTAATGATGGCGTTAGTTTTCAAACTTCACCACTGACTCGCGGAAAAATCGAAAGCATCGTGAATACGGCAGGTACGCTCAGTCCCGTCGTCACGGTCGATGTCGGTTCAGAAATCTCCGGATTAGTTTTTGAATTGAATGCGGACTTCAACTCTGAAGTCAAAAAAGGCGAAGTGATCGCTCGTATTGACGACCGAACAATTCGCGCCAGAGTAAAACAATCGGAAGCGGATCTCGCCTCATCAAAAGCATCGCTCGAACAGCAAAGAGCAAACCTCACTAAGGCCGAAGCCGATCTAATTCTGGCCAACGCCGAACTCAAGCGTCAACAGGAACTCCGAACGCGTGAACTCAACAGCCAAGTTGATCTCGATCAGGCGACCGCAAATGCGCAAAACGCCGCAGCAGATTTGGAGCTCTCCGAAGCCCAGATTATCTCGGCGACAGCAACCATTCTTCAAAGAGAAGCGCAGCTAGAGCAATCGCAGCTAGATCTCGAACGTACCTACATTCGATCACCCGTCGATGGCACCGTCATTGACCGCCAAGTCGATATCGGTCAGACCGTCGCGGCCAGCCTATCTGCGCCTATCCTGTTTCAGATCGCACAAGACTTAACCAAAATGCAAATCGAAGCCGATGTCGATGAAGCAGACATTGGCTCAATATCAGAAGGGCTCCCCGTACGATTCTCTGTGGATGCATTTCCAGAAAATAGCTTTACTGGAGAAGTGACTCAGGTAAGAAAAGCCTCTACTGTTACTAACAATGTTGTGACGTATAAAGTCATCATTACCGCCGACAACGAAAGGCAGTTACTGCTTCCGGGCATGACGGCCAACGTTAATATCATTCTCGGCGAAAAAGAAGATGCTCTGCGGGTCGCCAATGGCGCGCTCAGATTTAACCCACCAGAAGGCGTTGCCATCGTTACGGAAGAACGAGATGAAGCTGCCGAACGCGAAGCAACCATTGCTGCACTAGGCTTAAGCGATGACGTAGCGACAAAAGTCAAAACGATCCTCGAAGAAATGGATGAAGGCGTGCAGAAAGCCCGCGAAAGCGATAGTCGCGATGCATTTACCCAAATTCTGCAACGCACCGAAAACGAGCTGCAAGCCATATTAGACGCCAATCAGCTAGCTGCGATTGAATCAAGCATGCGCGGAGGCCGCGGAGGTGGTGGTCGCGGAGGCGATGACAACGGCGGCGGCATGGGTGGTGGCGGCGGCATGGGCGGTGGCGGCAACAATAACGACGGCGGCATGGGTGGCGGCGGAAACAACGGCGGCGGCGTCGCGCAACTCTGGGTGCTTGAAGGCGACGAGCTGCGCGGAATGAGAGTGCGCTCAGGTCTGTCTGATGATCAATATACAGAGGTCATCTCAAACGATTTGGAAGAGGGTCAAGAAATCGTTGTCCGAGTATCGCGGAACGCTCAATGAGTTCGAGTGTTTTCTCCTGCGCCGGTCTGAAAAAGCGTTATCAGATGGGTGACAACGAAGTCTGGGCACTAAATGGTGTCGACATAGACATCATGCAGGGCGAATTTGTTGCAGTAATGGGGCCATCCGGCTCCGGCAAATCGACCTTTATGAACATGGTTGGCTGCCTAGACACGCCCAGTGAAGGCGAAGTGACTATAAATAGCGAGAAAGTATCGACCCTCAGCAAGGAAGACCTCGCCAAACTTCGCAACAGATACATTGGTTTTGTCTTTCAGCAATTCAATTTGCTCGCCAGAACCACAGCGGTCGACAACGTCTCGCTGCCACTAATCTATTCTGGGCAACCAGAGGATGAATGGCAAACAATGGCAGAAAATCGACTGCAACAAGTCGGGCTAGGCGAACGTATGGATCACCACCCCGCACAGCTTTCTGGTGGTCAACAACAACGCGTTGCCATCGCTCGCGCGCTAGTCAATGACCCGCTGGTGATTTTGGCCGATGAACCTACTGGAGCATTGGACACACAAACCGGCATCGAGATCATGCAGCTTTTCCAAGACCTGAACGATGAAGGAAAGACCATCGTATTGGTCACGCATGAACCGGAAGTCGCAGCCTATGCAAAGCGTCAGCTGTTGTTCCGCGATGGCAAGCTCGTCAGTGACGAGTTCAACCCAAACCCTACTCTAGCGATGGCTCAGTAATCCTATGATTCTTCGACTGTTTAAAACCGCTTTTATCGCCTTGCGCGTCAACATTCTGCGCAGCTTTCTCACTATGCTTGGCATTATCATCGGCGTATCCGCGGTGATCATCATGGTCTCCCTAGGTGCCGGTGCGCAGGAAGAAGTGGATGCACAGATCGAATCACTGGGCGGAAACGTATTTATATTGTTTGGGTCTTTCAGGCGCAATGGTGGCGCAAATACAGGCGCAGGCTCCGTGCAAAGCCTCGAGCAAAAGCACGCGGACCTTCTCGAAACCAACGTGGGCTCTGTCGAAATTGCCGCGCCACAGCTCTCTACCAACGCCCAAGTTATTTTTGGCAACCTCAACTGGCCCACCGATGTTGAAGGCATAGATAACCGATACATGATTGCCGGTAATTGGGAACTCGAAACCGGCAGAGAGTTTACCGGCCAAGAACTATCAACCGGCGGCAAGGTAGTGATACTAGGCAGCACAGTGGCGGAAGAGCTATTCGGCGCAGCAGACCCTATCGGCCAAACCGTGCGCGTCGACAAAACCAATGTCACTGTTATCGGCACGCTTAGATCCAAAGGCCAGGACACTCGCGGCAACGACCAAGATGACCGCATCTTCTTGCCCATTGAAACAGTCCGCACGCGCTTAACAGGCCGACAAGGCTCAAACCCAAACAGTGTTCGCATGATCTTGGTCAAGATCTATGACGGCGAAGACATGGGCTTTGCTGAGGAAGACATCGCCTACTTCATGCGCGAGTCCATGCGCGTATCGCCCACACAAGACGACCCTTTCTCGCTGCGCAACCTGTCGGAAATGATCGAAACACGCGCCGAGACAACAGCAATTTTCAACACTCTACTCGCCGGTGTAGCATCGGTCAGCTTGCTGGTAGGTGGCATCGGCATTATGAATATCATGCTGGTCTCAGTTACTGAGCGCACGCGCGAGATCGGCTTGCGTATGGCAGTAGGCGCAAGCCCCAGTCACATTCTTAACCAGTTCCTTGTGGAAGCAATCACCCTTTGTGCACTAGGCGGAGCCATCGGTATTGGTATTGCATGGATCACAACCTATTGCATGACCTACTACTTTGATCTCACCTCTGTGATACACACAAAAATCGTGTTGATCAGCCTAGGGTTCTCCTGCCTCATCGGCATTTTCTTTGGTTACTACCCTGCACTTAAGGCATCAAAGCTTCAGCCCATCGACGCGCTGAGATACGAATAGCCTCACGTCAGGTTAGGAATAGTTGCACAAACTATTCCTAACTATTTTTTTTCTGTACTCTTTGCGTTTTTCAACGACTTAAGAATAATGCAAAAACCCGCCAATCAAGAAAGCTTACTCCTACGCACGCTGGCAATGCCCGCAGATACCAACCCTCACGGCGATATTTTTGGCGGCTGGATTATGTCGCAGATGGATATCGCGGGCGGCATCATGGCTAAGTCTGTCAGCCACGGCCGCACCGTTACCATCGCAGTAGAATCAATGAAGTTTATTGCGCCGGTGACCGTCGGCGATACCGTCTGTGTTTACGGACGTGTTGTAAAAGTTGGAAACACATCGATCACTATCGAACTTGAGGTATGGGTATCAAAATCCTGGGCAGAAAACCCGGATGACAGCGCGCGACGCAAAGTAACCGAAGCGCGGTTTATTTATGTGGCCATTGATGCCGACGGGGATAAAAGAACGATCAACCAATGCGCGATTCCTGAATAAGCTTAAGGCACTATTACGAGCATCGAGATAATTGTTAGTAGCCACTAACAAAACAGTTTTTTGCTTTGGTTAGTGAACACTATCAATTCCGAATTTTTCTTTAGTTAGTGGATACTAACATGGTGGATTTCTTTATAAAATAGTAAGTGTTTACTATTCTTAATAAGTACTATTTATAAAGAAAAAAGAAAATCATCAAACGAAAAAGCGAGCCTTCTACAGCTAGCCTTTCGAGGCACGTTTTCGCTCGTTTTCGGTCAGGAATTTCTTACGCAGACGAATCGATTTTGGCGTCACTTCTACCAACTCATCGTCTTCAATAAACTCCAGCGCCTGCTCAAGTGTGTGCGTAATAGGTGGCGAAAGCGTTAAGGCTTCGTCCGTTCCTGCCGCACGAATATTGGTCAGTTGTTTGGCTTTTGTCGGATTAACCGCCAAATCATTAGAACGCGAGTGAATGCCAACAATCTGGCCTTCGTAAATGTCCTCACCATGCCCCAAAAACAAGCGGCCACGTTCTTGCAGGTTAAACAACGCATAAGCCAGTGTTTTACCCTTCACCATTGAAACCAAGACGCCGTTAATGCGGCTAACCACTTCACCCGCTTTCACCGGCCCATAATGGTCAAAAATGCTCGTCATAATGCCAGAGCCTGAAGTCAGCGTTAAAAACTCACCTCGGAAACCAATAAGCCCGCGCGACGGCACCAAGAACTCCAGCTTCACTCGCCCTTTGCCGTCGGGCTCCATGTTTTTAAGCTCGCCTCTGCGCAGGCCCAGCTCTTCCATCACCGAACCCTGGTGTTGTTCTTCTAAATCGATCACCACCCATTCAAATGGCTCATGGATCTCGCCATCCACCTCGCGGCTAATCACTTCAGGGCGCGAGACACCTAACTCAAAGCCCTCACGGCGCATGGTTTCAATCAACACGGAAAGATGCAGCTCACCACGACCAGACACAACAAACCGATCCGGCGTATCGCCTTGCTTTACCCTAAGAGCAACATTGTGAATTAACTCTTGCTCCAATCGCTCCATAATATTTCGCGATGTCACAAATTTGCCTTCTAATCCCGCAAACGGCGAGTCATTCACCTGAAACGTCATACTTACTGTAGGCTCATCCACCGAGAGTGGTGGCAGCGCTTCTACGTTCTCAGGGCTACAAAGCGTGTCGGATATACCCAACTTATCGACACCCGTAATACACACAATATCGCCGGCGGTGGCGCGGTCAGTCTCAATACGCTCCAACCCCTTATACCCCATCACCTGCAACACCTTCGCTTTGCGCGTCTTGCCTTCGTGATCCATCACCACTACCTGCTGGTTGGGGCTTAGCGCACCACGTGTAATTCGGCCAATCCCGATAACACCGACATAGCTGCTGTAATCCAGTGCTGAAATTTGCATCTGAAAATCGCCATCTATATCCACCTCTGGCGGGCTGACCTTATCGACGATCATTTGGAACAGTGGCGTCATATCATCGGCAAGCTCATCCGGCTCAGGGCCAGACACGCCATTAATGGCTGATGCATACATCACGGGAAAATCGAGCTGCTCATCTGTCGCACCGAGGCGATCAAAGAGATCAAATACCTGATCCATCACCCAATGCGGACGCGCGCCTTCGCGATCCACCTTGTTCACCACCAAAATAGGGTTTAAGCCACGCTCAAACGCCTTTTGTGTCACAAATCGGGTTTGCGGCATAGGGCCATCGACCGCATCCACCAGCAGCAGTACGGAATCCACCATCGACAACACGCGCTCCACCTCGCCACCGAAATCGGCGTGCCCTGGGGTATCCACGATATTGATTCGATAATCACCCCAAGTAATCGCCGTGTTTTTGGCGAGAATAGTAATGCCGCGCTCTTTTTCTTGATCGTTGGAATCCATGATGCGCTCTTCACCCACATTCTTGCGGTCAAGCGTGCCGGATTGCGACAACAGCTTGTCAACAAGCGTAGTTTTCCCATGATCGACGTGCGCGATAATGGCGATATTGCGTAAGTTTTTAATATTGTCAGACAAACTAAGATTCCTAGCTGAGTTCTTTCAGGGGTTCGTACAAAAACGCACAGGTAGTTAAATGATGAAGGTAGTTCGCATGGCTACTCGAAAGCAGTGATGCAACACACCGAAAACGCGCGCGATTCTACCCGATTAATGCGGCTAGCGCCCGTCAAATCTTATAGAGGCTGAGTCGATGGCAATTTGCCTGAAGAGCTGGCGTTCTCTATGTCACTTCTAAAA
>CAZUTO010000007.1:0-71734 GCA_964623085.1 uncultured Porticoccaceae bacterium | reverse complement strand
CCAGTTTCCAGTTTCCAGTTTCTACTTGATATTATTCTGGCTCATCTGGACGCTGATAATTGAGAGCACTTGGATATTCACAGTTATAGGGTGAATAAGGTTTAGGTGCGGGGCGGTAGACATCCTCACCTTGAAAGTCGTCGGTCCAATTTTTTGAATCCGTTGCGACATATTCTTGCGTCAGCTCTCCTGACTCATCGCTATAAGTGATCCGCTCTATGACATGAAACGCATCACTAGTCGGAACACCAACCTGGGGATTAAGAATACTGGGCGTAAAACCAATGGTATCGACCACAAGCGTATTCCCTTCCCACTTGCCAATGGAATGTCCACCCGGTGTCAGTCCAATGTCGTCTGGATGAGCATCCAAACCTAGATGAATCGTACGCAGGTAATCCATGTACCCATAGCGAATCGTGATGGTATCGCCGCTTTGGCGTATTTCATTAATGGCATCATTTCGACCCATTGCATCAATGATGTTAGAAATCTCGCATTTAAGTGCTGGATCATCGTAAATGCGATCATATTTATCTTGAATAGCCTGACCTTCGGGCGTCAAACCGATCGCAGCAAAGGGCGCTAGCCGCGCTGGCAAGGCACCGTCCGCAGCGCCACCCATACCGCCGCCCATACCGCCTCCCATGCCGCCGCCCATACCACCGCCCATACCCATGCCGCCTGCGGCTGGCCCAGCATTACCATTTGCGCCCGCTACAATTTCATCGCCATCCCACCAATGTCCGCTAATGTTGGGCTCATCGCCGAAAAGCACAGCTTCAATATCGGTCATCTCGACGGCACTAGTATCAAAGGGCACTCCGCGATTCAAGGTCGCGACGTCGGTATTTGGGTTGGCGGTAGTCCCGTCAGCGAAAACAACGTTTTGAAAGAAGCAATAGTTCTCTTCACGTCGGGCCGGGTTACCGGTCACGGTAATAACTTCCCCCACTACGAATGTATCTGCGGTATAGCTGCGTTGCCGCAACTCTGAGGCCGCATCCGTCTCACAACGCCACTGGGACGAGGAACCATCTTCATTTTCTACTTCGAAATACAAAAACGCATGCGGGTTTAGAAACTTCCATTCCGTGACCGTTCCAGTGACAGTGACTTCAGTCTCTGTATCAAAATGTGGATCACTGGAATGATGAGCGTGAGCGGTTCTACCGATCACCAAAATTAGAAGCAGGCCAATAATTGGCAAGACATTGCGCATAGCGTTCCCCTTAAATAAAAATTCCGGCTGCAAGTATAGATTCTTGTCATCCAAGGGACGAGCTTTTCTCAATAAACAATACGCAGAAATAATGGGGTGTTGATTTTAGGATGCTGGGTGCTCTAAAAAACTCTAGTTCACTAAAGTGTCAAACACCATGGCAAAAGTTGCACCGGGAAGCAACGTCGCTGTTACACCGGTGATAGTGGTACCAGAAATAGACATGCCAAAAGGGTTGGACTCATCACCGCCAACGTCATCATCGTCCTCAATAGTCGTCGCAGTCGCGCAACTTGTCCCTGAACGCATAGATCCAGATACGAAAGTAACATCGCCTGGGATAGTATCCAATGCCGATATCGCTTCTGCTGTGGTTTGACCTACATTGGTAGCAAGTATGCAATATCGAAGCATTGCGCCCGGGATAGCCTTGGGGTTAGTTGCATTCACTCCGTCGCTGATGACCTCTACAGTTTTTGCAAGACTCAAATTAGAGCGAGTATTCGTATAGGTGCAGCTTACATTTTGCTCGCCAGTCGCAATAGTGAGACCATCGGAAAGATTGGTGTCAGCCGCCCCAGTGCAGGAAAATGATGACTCGTAGGTGCCAGCATTAGTGTTGGCGATTGTTTCGGCAAACTCAAATGTCTCACCAAATACTGCAATGGTAGGTGAAGTATCAATATCCGCCTCATTCGGGCTATCGGCAGTGCTGTTCAAGGTATCCACTACTGTTCCATTTCTCGAGGCAGTAATCGTTGTCTCATCTCCGACAACTGCGCTAAGCCATTGTTTGACCAAAGTGATTCGGGAATCATTGCCCTCAATCGTATAGGTGCTTGTCGCTTGTCCAGCTCCACCACAATTATTGGTATTACTAATTGTATACAGTGTCGGATTGGGATTAATTTCTATATCAATCGTCTCATTGCTCTCAATATCACTGTCGTCGACAATGTTAATCCCCAGCGGAAATGGTACTTGCAGATAGTTTCCAGGCGGTATCGTCACGTTAAACGTAGCTGTGCCACTGGGAGTGGTGTAGTCAGTGCCAATAGTCGCGGTGCCGCCAGCGACGGTTACCACGGCATTAAACGCAGTGAGTACCGTGCCAGACACGAAAAGAGTAACGACATCTGCACTAGCTGAACTTTCAATACCAGATGTGGCTGGGCTTGCTAGTTCTAGGAAGGGGTTAATACGAATAGAAATGTCATCCAAAAAGTTACCAGTACTGCCTCCGTCAGTCGTACGAAATTGAACACGCTGAACACCCGTTGGCCCTGTATAGACAATGCCATTCTGGTCAATTACATTCCAAGCAGGGGTGTCATTCTCGGATGTCGTCGCCATGCCCAATACCTGAACAATATTCCCACCGCTATCTCCAATGTCAAACGTCACGTTCTCTGGATCAACCCCACCTGGGCGAGCACGGTGGGCGAAGGTAAAATCAAACACATCACCGTTGACCAAACAGACTTCCTGAAATAAGGCACCGGAAGACGTAGCATTTAGCTCTGCATGCACCAAACCGCTGAAAGAATCTATACCCCTAAAAGTACTATCCCAAAGTTCGATGGTACCACTGGTACTTTGCCAGCCTGGCACCTGCGCATTTGAAAAGAACTGAAAACCTGGGTTCCCACTCGGATTATTTTGCTCGAAACCGGTATTGACTATAGTGCGTGGAGTTTGCGCCATCAATGATTGACAAGAAGTAAAAAGTAATGCGCACCAGCATAGCCAGATAAAAAAACCTGATCTTTGAACTGAGAAGAAACGATCTTTTTGAATGGCCTGCAAAACTATCTCAAACTTATTTAGTGCGGAGATTTAGCGGTATTTTATAACAGGCGACAGTGTAAAGTGCGTCCAGACACCATGAATACGCGATTGCATCACAAATATATTGCTGCTATTACCAGCGCTATGCATAAACTCCAAAACATTATGAATTCAAATCGTCATATCCAATGAACAGACTAGCATCGACGGAATTTGATCTTGACTGGAAAATCAGGGATTACCACACCCTCGTTCGCTCTGAACGTCAGGACATATTTCAAATACGAGAAGCAGTGTTTATTATTGAGCAAGAATGCGATTACCAAGACATTGATTCACTCGACGAAAAATGTAGCCACGTGATCGGCCGCGATAACAAAGGAGTGCTGGTAGCCTACGCACGTATTCTTCCTCCCGGGCTCAAAGGTTTAAACACATCCTTTGGCCGTGTGCTGGTAATAAAAAACCACCGCGGTCGAAAAATCGGCAGGAAGTTAGTTGAAATTTGCATCGATGAATGTCGGAAAAAGTATCTAAATTCAGAATGTCATATCAGTGCGCAGACACAGTTTATCGATTTCTACAAAAGTTTTGGATTTAAAACCAAGGGGACGCCCTATCTCGAAGATGGTATCTCGCATATCGATATGACATTGTTACTTAATCCAATCACTAACAAAGACGAGATTCTGTAATAACACAATGTCGACAAACAAGCGTCAACACCATATTGAGGTAGAAAAACCAGACACCTCTATTGTGGATATTGTCTGCAACGCAGAGAGCTTATCTCGCGTGCAAGCCAAAAGGGTGATGCACAAAGGTGCGGTTTGGCTCACAAAAGATAACTACACTCAGCGCGTTCGCCGGGCAGACAAGCGACTAGAGGTCGGTAACAGTGTCCATATTTACTACGATGAGTCGGTACTCGACATCAAGCCAAACCCAGCGGCGCTTATCACCGATAAGACAAGCTATAGTATCTGGTACAAACCTTATGGGATGCTGAGCCAAGGGTCAAAATGGGGAGATCACTGCACTCTCGGAAGATGGGTTGAAACACATATTGAGCCTCAGCGGCCCGCGTTTATCGTACATCGCCTCGATCGAGCTGCATCTGGACTCATGCTTATTGCGCATTCCAAGAAAATAGCTGCTGCGCTATCTGATCAGTTCCAAACGCGAAAAGTGGAAAAGCACTACCGAGCATTAGTTAAAGGCAATATTGAAACCCCAATAACCTTTGACCAAGATATTGATGCACAAAGTGCGTTAACCCATGTTGCTCCGATAATGCATTCGAACAACACCGATACCTCATTGCTTGAAGTAGATATAAAAACAGGCCGCAAACATCAAATCAGAAAACACCTATCGCAAGCGAATTTTCCCATTTTAGGTGACCGGCTTTACGATCCTAATGTCAGAGATGAAGATCCAGACCTATGTCTGGTTGCCTGTTTTTTGGCCTTTGACTGCCCATTAAGCCAGGAACGGCGAGTCTTTCATCTACCGGAATCACTAACTCCAAGTTTCGCGTCGTTTAGCACCCTTCACTCCTCTAATGAATAAGCACACAGGATTCAGATTGCTTAGACTATAGACTCGCTTTGAATGCGGGTATTTTTTCTTCCCAAGGCTTCGATAAATTGACTCACGCAAGCAATCAACATGAACGCGATTACAAAAAGGTGGCCCAAGCCATTGAGTTCGTATCGTCCTGTACAGGTGAGCAACCGTTACTTGAAGCCATAGAGAGCGAGTTGAATCTTGATGAATCAGATCTTCAACAGCTTCTCCATCGATGGGCCAAGATCACACCGAAGCAGTTCTTAAAGACACTGACGTTGAAGCATACAAAAGTACGTTTGTACGATGCTGCTTTCGCACTCAACACAGACGATGATTATTTTGATAATCATGGTGTTGTATTAAATGCGGCAACCAAACGATATAAGGAGCCCGACCAAGACCTTTACCAATTAGGATATGGCCAGATAGACACACCTTTCGGTGAGGCTATGATTGCGTTTACTCGCGCAGGCATAGCAAGGTTAGCGTTTACCGATTCAGAATCTACAGAGCAATTTTTGCAGCGACTAACGAAAGACTGGCCCAATGCCAATGCGAAGCCCGATTCATCAAAGGCCGATGAATTCGCAGAGCGTATTTTTGGCGCTGGCGCTAACACTAGTAATACTGCTAGCGATGATAGTAAAAAGCTCGTCCTAGAGGTGTCTGGCACCGACTTTCAAATCAACGTATGGAAGTCGCTTCTTAAACTACCAAGCGGAACTGTTACGAGCTATTCTCAGATTGCCGCAGCCATTGGCAAACCAAAGGCTGTGCGCGCCGTCGGCACAGCCATTGGTGCCAACCCTATCGGCCTTCTCATTCCTTGCCATAGAGTCGTCCAGCAAAACGGCTCGCTCGGTGGTTATCGTTGGGGAACCACACGCAAACGCGCCATGCTGGCTCGAGAAGCTAGTGCGTCAAACTAGTGCTGATTGGACTAGTCTACAAATTTTCGAATAGAGGATATTTTTGTCTGAATCTGATCATCGCTCGCGTCTTTAGTAGTAGATGCATCGAATTCCTCAGGAATTTCAATTCCACGAATTACAGCGGGCCTTACACCTACTTCTTCTAACCAACGCTCAAGATGAGGTAAACCGTCAATCGAAACACCCGCCCAATCATATTTCCGAACCCAAGGATAGGTCGCCATATCAGCAATGGAATAGTCACCCGCTAAGTACTCTACTCTTGCAAGACGTCCATCCAACACTTGGTAAAGACGTCGGACTTCAGTCTGATAACGCGTAATCGCATAAGGGATTTTTTCTTCAGCATAACGATAAAAAACATTTGCCTGCCCTTGCATGGGCCCGACACCACCCATTTGAAACATTAACCACTGGATCACTTCTGAACGCGAATTAGCTTCCGATGGTAAAAATCGACCAGATTTTTCAGCCAAATAAATCAAGATTGCGCCGGATTCAAATACGCAAAAATCATCATTGTCTCGATCAACAATAGCGGGGATACGCCCATTAGGATTAATCTTTAAAAACCAATCTTCTTTCTGCGTTTTCTCAGACAGGCTAATAGCATGCACTTCATACTCCAGCCCCATTTCTTCCAACGCAATTGAGGCTTTTTGGCCGTTGGGCGTTTTCGCTGTATAGAGTTCAATCATGATTATCTCCGTGCTTAGGGGTTATTTAATTCCCGATAGGTTTTTTCCAGCCGCTTTGTTTGCTTTTTAGACACCCCACCAAGCGTATTTAATGCGTTGCGAACCCGCGCGCGCGTGATATCCGGCCCGAGAATAACCATACAATCGAACAAGGGTGGGCAAACCTTGGAGCCGCTCATGGCAACAAACAAAGGCTGAAGAAAATCGCGTACTTTGATTTCCATTGCCTGTGCAATCCGATTAAGACCTTCATAAAGCTCATCTCGTTCCCAGCTCTTTTGATCATCGAGATACCAAGACGCAAATTGCAATACCTCTATTTGCTTTTCACGCTCGATTTTTAGCCCATCAAAAGCCTCTTCAGAAAGCATGGGTAAGCCGTTAAAAAACAGGCCTGTGAGGGGTGCAATATCGGTAAATTTTTCAACGCGGTCTTTAATCAGTGGAATAATCTGTCCTAGATACTCTTCATTCAACGCCCACTTAGCGACACGATCCGCAAACTGTTTCTCGTCTAGATCTTCTCTAATCCATAAACCGTTCAGCCAACTGAGCTTTTCGACATCAAAAACCGGCCCGCCAAGAGAGACCTTTTCAATATTGAAGTTTGCAATCATCGTATCCAAACTAAATTTTTCAGATTCGTCAGGCATGGACCAGCCCATGCGGCCCAAATAGTTCGTGAGCGCCTCAGGCATATAACCCATATCACGATAATAATTAATACTGGTCGGATTCTTACGCTTGCTAAGCTTTGATTTGTCGGGATTGCGCAACAGCGGCATATGTACCAATACCGGCATATCCCATCCAAAATATTCGTAGAGTAGTTTGTGCTTCGGCGCTGAGTTGATCCACTCTTCTCCACGAATCACATGGGTGATCTTCATCAAGTGATCATCGACCACATTGGCCAAATGATAGGTCGGCATACCATCGGCTTTGAGCAATATCTGCGCGTCCACATTTGCCCAATCGAGCTCTATCTCTCCACGCAAGTGATCCTCAATTACACAATCGCCCTCTTCCGGAACCACCATTCTCACCACATAGGGCTGGTTTTCTGATTGCCTCCGCGCCACTTCTTCTTCCGAAAGTTGTAAATCGGATTGTTTAAACGCGCGCTGAATACCTTGTTCTCTGCGCTCTGCGCGCATTGCATCCAATTCTTCGGAGGTTCGATAACAATGAAAAGCCTTGCCCGCTTCCACTAACTGTTGCGCATGCGCTGCATAGATATCGCCTCGCTCACTCTGTCGATAAGGGCCAAACTCGCCACCTACATCGGGACCTTCGTCCCAATCCAATCCCATCCACCGCAAACTGTCCAAAATAGCGCGCTCAGATTGTGGCGTGCTTCGAGCACGATCCGTATCTTCAATACGCAGCACAAATTTACCGCCGTGCTGGCGTGCATAGGCAAGATTAAATAACGCAATGTAGGCGGTGCCGACATGGGGGTCACCAGTTGGTGAAGGGGCAATTCGAACGCGCACTGTCATAGCAAAAAAAGCCTCAGAGATTGTGGCGCTATTCTAATGGAACGACCCATCTTTGCCAGACCGATTCGACATGAAAATGGGCGAATGGAAGCTGACTATACTTATCTGCTCTGACATATGGATAAAAGATGCAAAATGATCAGCCGACGGGCAAAATACTCGACCTATTCTTCAACCTAATAGCCTAGCAAGGCAATGACAGTCGCCAAGACCCCATTCAACGGATAACGATATGCAAATTGCTCTTTTAATTGTCATGATAGTCGTGGCGATGTATGCACTAAATGCAAAGCGTTTGTCTTCGACGATATTCACATCGCCGATAATATTCCTATCGCTCGGCTACTTGATAAGCATAGGTGGTGTCGTCCCACCTGAGCACTCAGAAGAACTGCTGCATTTAGTTGCTGAAGCAGCGCTGATTATTTTGCTATTCGCAGATGCGAGTTTGACGGATTTTGACGCACTCAAGAAAAGCCATTTGTGGCCTAAGAGAATGTTGTTAATCGGCTTACCATTAGCCATTTTGTTTTGCGCTATTGCGGCAGGTCTGCTTTTCCCGGGCTGGTCTATCTTTGCGCTGGCGTTGGTGGCATCCATTTTGGCTCCAACCGATGCAGCGCTAGGTCAGGCAGTCGTCACTAACAAATCGGTTCCCATTGAGGAACGTCGAACACTCGTCGTTGAGAGCGGATTAAACGATGGTTTGGCGCTCCCCATAGTGTTGTTTTTTGCCTGCACACTCGCAACAGTAGAAGGCGAGCATAACGGAAACTTTTTAGTGTTTACGTCACACCAATTAATCTTGGGTCCTACCATCGGGGCATTAATTGGCTGGTTGGGAGGAAAGGCACTTCTGAAGAGTGTAGAACGAGAATTTACGGATAGTCAGTATGAAGGTATTGCTGCTATCGCTATGGCAGTGCTCGCTTATGCTATTGCAAGCATGATCGACGGCAACGGCTTTATCGCTGCTTTTTGTGCAGGACTTGTATTCGGCCATGTGGTTAAGGAACGCGTGAAGCATGTCGTAGAGTTTGTAGAAAGCGAAGGTCAAATTCTGATTTGGGGGTCTTTCCTACTCATTGGCATGGTTTTACTGCCAGAGGCACTAAGCCTATTAACTCTGCCGATAGCGATACTGATTGGTTTGAGCCTATTTGTGGTTCGGCCACTAGCAATTTGGATTAGCCTAATTGGTACTAATGCAGCGCCGCTAACAAGACTATTTTTCGGTTGGTTTGGCCCGCGAGGTTTAGCCACCGTGTTGTTTGCACTACTAATAGTTGGCGATATTAACCACTCTTATGCAGAACCTATTTTGGTTATCGCCATCAATGCCGTTTGGATATCTGCCTTACTGCACGGGATAACTGCAGCGCCTGGAGCAAAGTGGTATTCAGAAAAAAGAAATCAATCGGCAAGGGTGCCGACTCAAAACACTGAACAAGGCTAGAGGATATTCCAGCCCGTACTATGCATAATGGCTTCTAATGCTTCCATGCCAGTATGGGAATTGCCCTTAGCGTTTAATCGCGGTGACCATACAGCTACTACACCCACCTCAGGCACGATGGTCACGATGCCGCCGCCTACACCACTTTTTCCCGGCAAACCTACCCGAAAGGCAAATTCCCCGGAAGCGTCATAGTGCCCGCACATCATCATTATCGAATTGATATGTCGTGCTCGAAGGTTACTAACAATCGGGCTGTTAGAACGAGGCTCAACGCCATCATTTGCCAGATATAAAAAGGAGCGCGCAACCTGCACACAGTTCATCGCGATCGCGCACTGGTGGCAATAAACATGAAGAACATCTTCAACTTGATGCTCAATGTTTTGATAGCTTTTCATAAAGCTGGCCAAACTACTGTTTCTATCCGCACAATCCAACTCAGATTGAGCCACACTGCTATCAATCGCAACAGACGTGTCCTGAGCAAGTAGCTGTGCGTTATCGACCAACGCTGAAATGCAGCTTTCCGGTATGCGACCACGCAGCAACAGATCGCAAAGAACAATAGCACCAGCATTAATTAGGGGGTTACGCGGTATGCCCTTTTCCACTTCGAGCTGAACGATAGAATTAAACGCATTACCCGAAGGCTCGTAATTAATCCTATTCCACAATTCATCGCCAACATGATTTAGCGCCAACGCGAGTGAATGGACTTTACTAATACTTTGAATTGAAAATGGCTCGAGAGCATCACCGTAACGAGCCACCTCTCCATCAATAGTAACAATCGCAGCACCAAATTTATTGCCATCAATTGCCGCTAAGGCTGGAATATAATTAGCAACCTGACCAACCTCTATTTCAGAGCGAACGCTATTGCAGGCGTTATCTAAATCACGTTGCAGTGTTGAAGACATAAATAGAAAGCTCCGGTCGCTAGATCTCTAACAACCGGAAACTAGCGAGCTCTATTTGAAGCTAGCAAGCTTTATTTATTGCCAATGAATGGAAGACTGCGGCGATTTAAATAGAGGTTAACCAATGTCAGGGCGAGCATAATTAAAGCGGTCATGAAAATCCCACCCTCATCATTAACCGTACCAGTGTCGTTTTGAACCACGGTTCCAATCACAGTTAAATGCGACAAGATTGCACCAGACAACACACCCAGTGACAAAATCATCCCGTAGACCGCTGTCGCAGGAATCAATATCAACACAAACACCAGAAGCTCCATTACACCGGTAAAATAGCGCCCCCAAGGCTCCACACCTAGCGTGGTGAATATATGAACGGTGATCTCATCACCGCCAAATTTGGGGATAGCCATCATTAGGTACATTCCAGCTAAAACTAGCTTAAAGATCCACAAAGCGATTACTTTTTTATCCATGTTATGTCCAGATTGTTAATTGCTAAATTTATACAACTTGCTAAACGATATTCACTCGCATTACTTAGCAGCGTATTCCGATTTAATCTCAGGTTCAGGATAAACCTCTGACATCAATACAGTACGGCTCTCATTTTCAATAATGCGCACATGACTGCGATCTAGTGCCCGAGGTTGTTTAACGCCACAAGAGTGCGCAATCAAACCTACGCCGTAAACGACTTGTCTAGCGTAGTTCTCGACACGTTTATATTTATCTTCGGGAACCAAGCCTCGCTGTAGATCTTTATCATGAGTCGTAATACCTGTAGGACAGGTATTCTTGTTGCATTGCAACGCCTGTATGCAGCCCAAAGCAAACATAAAACCGCGTGCCGAGGTAACAAAATCAGCGCCCATACTCAGCGCCCATGCGACCTTCTCGGGAGTAATCAGCTTACCCGAGGTAATGATTTTAATCTCATCACGCAGTCCATAAGACTTAATGGTATCAACGACAAGCGGCAAGCTCTCTTTGATATGCATACCAACATAATCCATAAGTGGCTGAGGCGCAGCACCGGTGCCACCATCTGCACTATCGAGGGTAATAAAATCTGGTGCGCTATCCACGCCTCGTCGGTGTATCGCCTCACATAAGCTGGTAAAGAACTCCATGCGACCAACCACCATTTTGAAACCAACCGGCTTCCCAGTCACCTCTCTAACACGATTAATCATATCGAGAAGACCGTCGACGGAATCAATATCGGTATGGCCATTCGGGCTAATCGATGACTCGCCAACTTCAATGCCTCTGATACGAGAAATCTCTTCCGTGACTTTTTCGCCAGGCAGTATGCCACCTTTACCAGGCTTAGCACCCTGACTCATCTTCACTTCAAACATTTTGACCTGCGGGTGACTAGCAACCTCTTTTAACTTCGTATCGCATAGCTCACCATCAGGTGTCCGTACGCCATACTTTGCCGTACCAATCTGATAGACGATGTCACAACCGCCTTCGAGGTGGTAAGGCGAAAGTCCACCTTCACCGGTATTCATCCAAATACCCGCTTCCTTCGCACCGCGAGAAAGCGACTCAACAGCAGGTTGTGAAATCGCACCAAAGCTCATGCCCGATATATTGACAATAGAGCTTGTCGTATAGGGCTCTTTCGCTCGCCCACCACCAATGGTTACTGCTTCAGCATCCTCTGCATCTTTATCCAAAGTGGGGAATGGACAATTGAGAAAAATGACATCGCCTGGCGTACTCAACGGATGGCTTGAACCAAACGCAACGGTAGTGTCGACTTTTTTTGCGGCCCGGTAAGCCCAAGAACGCTCAGCCCGGTTAAAGGGTAATTCTTCTCGGTCCATCGCAAAGAAATATTGCCTAAAAAACTCACCGAGATGCTCAAAGAAATAACGGAAGCGCCCTACAACTGGGTAATTTCGTCTTATCGTTTGCTTGGTTTGAGTAACATCAATGATGTAGATAACAAGTACACCAAGAATGCCGAGACCAATAACAAAGATTAGTATCAAAACGCTCCATTGAATAATATTTGCTGCGAGCGACTCTAGTAATGTCATTATTTTTTACTCTTGGCTATCTGCGTTAATGTTTAAATTGAGCATGTGAGATGGCCGAGACGCTCGGTCAACTTCTTATTCTCTTCGTAATCAATAGGCACAACAATCAAGCTTGGGCCCTTATGATCAGCGGCAGTTTCCATTGCTGCGTGTAAATCAGCGCTGTTGTTCACGCCCTGGTAGTGCCATGAGAAAGATTCAGCCAACATTTCCCACTTCGGGTTCGAAAACGACAATTCGGTATGCTTACCAAACTCCGCCCATTGTTTCCAAGCAATCAAACCGTAGGCTTTATCTTCCCATACCATCATGGTGATATTACTGTTCAATCTCGCTGCGGTTTCCATCTCTTGAACATTCATTAAGAAACCAGCGTCACCTGCAATACCCATGATCTTGCGCTCGGGATCCACCATGCTTGCCGCAATCGCGCCCGGCAAAGCAAAACCCATAGAACAGAAGCCGTTTGGAATTAAGCAACCATTTGGTGTTTTACAATGGTAATGCCGTGCAATCCACATTTTATGTGCACCCACGTCCGACAACATCAGGCCATCTTCACCAAACACTTTTTGTGCATCAGCCAGCACTTTTTGAGGCTTAATAGCACCTTCAGCTTGGTCATCTTGGTAGTATTCCAGCTCCTCTTTCATCGACTGTCGAGTACCATGCTGCTGCGACAGATCAAAGGACACTTTTTCTCCGTCAAACGCGGTTACCAGCGCCTGAAGCGAATGGGCAATATCGCCGATTAATTCAACCTGAGGATGGTAGTGCTCATCAATTTCTGCCGAAGTGAAATCAATATGCACAATGGATTTATCACTGTTGGCGTTCCATAGAGTGGGGTGATATTCCACCATATCGAATCCAATAGAAATCACTAGATCAGCCGCATCAATAGCGCAGGTACCGATATCCTTTGCGCCTAAGCCAATCGTATACAAACAATACTCTTCATCGTGGTCGACAGCGCCCTTCGCCATGAAGGTATTTAGTACGCCAATACCTGTGCTGCTAGCCAGCGTGCGAAGCAATTCAGATGCACGCTTTCGCACACAGCCATTGCCCGCCAGAATAACGGGGCGCTTCGCTTGCTTAATTTTTTCTACTGCCAATGCAACCATCTCATCACTGGCAACAGCTCGTCTAAAGCGAATTGGCTTCATCGGCTTCGCATCTGTCTCATGCTTGGCAATATCTTCCGGTAATTCGATCAACACTGCACCCGGCTTTTCACTGCGTGAAATGCGCACAGACTTGCGCACAATTTCAGGGATAGTATCGGCGTTGAGCACGGTAGTAGCCCACTTGGTCACCGGCTCAAACATCTTGACCACATCCATAATCTGATGGGATTCTTTATGCAAACGGGAAGTGCTGCCCTGCCCGGTCAATACGAGCATAGGCGCTCTATCCATGTTTGCATCAGCAACCCCAGTTATTAAGTTGGTTGCTCCCGGCCCTAAAGTGCCTAGGCAGGCTGCTGGTGTACCGGTTAGGCGGCCATATATCTCTGCCATGAACGCTGCACCTTGCTCGTGGCGAGTAAGGATAAAACGTATTTTGTCCGACTTTTCGAGGCTCATCATGAAGTCAGCATTCTCTTCACCCGGCACACCGAAGATGTATTCAATGCCCTCTTCTTCTAAACATTTCACCATCAGGTCTGATGCTTTCATTCTTATGATCCTATTAATAATTTAAAAATAATCTGTCCGAACTCAAACTATTTGAGTACCAGCATTTTTTCGTACTGCATTTCTTCTACTGTATAAGGTATTCCACCCACACCAAGCCCCGATGATTTTAAGCCAGCAAATGGCATCACATCATCTCGAAACGCTGTGTGATCATTAACCATCAATGCAGAGGCTTCAACCATTTCGAAAGCTCGCATGACTTCATTGATGTCGTCCGAGAATATCGCCGATTGAAACGCAACCTCATCATGATTTGCGAGCTGCAACGCAGTCTCGAAATCATCATATGAATACACACATACAACAGGGCCAAAAATTTCCTGGCGGCTGACTTTGGATTCGCTTGATGGGTTTAATAAAACCGTGGGCGGGAAAAATCGTTCATCTATGGCTTTACCACCTACTAGACACTCTGCGCCTTCAGAAATGGCTTCATCAACCCAGGTCTGAACTCTTTCAACTTCAGCCTCACGGATTAACGGCCCTACTTGCGTATCCTCGTCGAACGCATTCCCGACTTTTAAAGACTCGGCGCCCGCTTTAAACAGTTTGATAAAGTCGTCCATAACAGAAGCGTCAACATAAACACGCTGAGTCGAGACACATACCTGCCCTGCATGGTAAAAACCACCTTTCAAGATAGCACTGACAGCAACGTTCAGATCCGCTTTTGATGACACAACACAAGGCGCGACACCACCGTGCTCAAGCGCGCATCTGACTCCTGGGTGCAAACTAGATCGAAGCATCCACCCGACCCTAGCCGATCCAATAAAGCTAAAGAACGCAATCTTTTCATTTTCAACCAACATGGTCGAAATCGCACGTTCCGTAGGAATCACTGCCTGCACGTAGTCGGATGGAATGCCAACCGCATGCATGGCCTTGACTAGCAACAAGCAACTCATTGGCGTATCACCTGAAGGTTTTACAAGACAGGGACAGCCAGTCGCGAATGCTGGAATAATTTGATGAACAATCAGATTTAAAGGGTGATTGAATGCACTAAATGCAAGTACCACACCGCGAGGAAACACTCGCGTTGTCGCAATTCTTCCCGAGGAGTTCGCTTGGTAACCTAAAGGAATAGATGAACCAGCATGTTCGCTCACCGCACCTATCGAAAGTTTCACACCTTCTAAAGCGCGGTCAAACTCAACAATCGAATCTCGTCGAGGCTTGCCGCCTTCCTGAATCATAGTGTCGATAAATTCCGACCGATTGGCTTCTAGATGCGCGACAAGCTTTTCAAGCAACGCAATCCGTTCGTGCAAAGCCAGATGCTTTTCAGGACTTTTAAATAATTTAAACGCAGCATCCATTTTTGCCGTCGCACTATCCATTGTGTCTGCTGAAATCGAAGTAAATAACTCGCCAGTAGAAGGGTTACGCACATCTAAGGTCGGTGAATTGGTCATGCAAATTCCTAGTCAGTTGGACACAATATAGAAGGTAATTTAGCTAAATAGCTGATCTGGATTTCAGCGACAAATTGACCGTCTCAAAACCTATAGAAAAGGCAGAGCATCGAAACGAAATCAATTTTTACTATCGCACAGATTTAACGATTTGATCACCGAGTGAAGGATAATGAGGTATCGTAATAAAATCAATTTTTCATGGAGCCAGAAGCCCGATGATTGCAGTATTTTTACCTGATTTAGGGTCGCATCTTAGTGAAAGGACATCGTTACTCTATGAGCTATGTTATTCGACTATTTTTTGACTCGTTTTTAATCGTACGTAATTTTATTTAGAAATATCAAAACATCATTATTTTCACAGTCACCTTAACCAAATTAGAGAGCGCTATGACCACATCAAACCAATGCCCTTTCGGCCACAAACAAGTAAAACATTCAGCGCAAGAAAATGGCACATCCAATCGTGATTGGTGGCCCAACCAACTAAATCTCAAAGTTCTTCACCAGCATTCTGAAAAGTCTAACCCCTTAGACAGTGATTTCGACTATGCAGCTGCATTTGCCAGCCTAGATTTAGACGCGCTCAAGAGCGATATCACTGCACTTATGACAGAATCACAAGACTGGTGGCCAGCCGACTATGGACATTACGGCCCCTTGTTTATTCGTATGGCATGGCATAGCGCTGGCACCTACCGCATCGGCGATGGTCGCGGCGGCGCTAACACCGGATCTCAGCGCTTTGCGCCGCTTAACAGCTGGCCAGACAATGGCAATCTCGATAAAGCCCGCATGCTTTTGTGGCCCGTCAAACAAAAATACGGCAACAAAATATCCTGGGCGGACTTAATGATCTTGGCAGGCAACTGTGCACTAGACTCTATGGGCTTAAAAACCTTTGGCTTTGCCGGTGGACGCGCAGATATTTGGGAACCCGAAGAAGATATTTACTGGGGCTCTGAAGATGAATGGTTGGGTGACCAACGTTACAGCGGTGATAGAGACTTGGAAAACCCATTGGCTGCAGTGCAAATGGGGCTGATATATGTAAACCCAGAGGGACCAAACGCCAACCCTGATCCATTGGCCTCAGGTAAAGATATACGCGAGACTTTTGCGCGCATGGCTATGGATGACGAAGAAACGGTGGCGCTTGTGGCTGGTGGTCATACGTTTGGTAAAGCACATGGCGCTGGCGACGCGGATCTTGTTGGGGTCGAGCCCGAAGGTGCACCTATTGAGCAACAAGGCCTTGGCTGGATTAGCAAACACGCTAGCGGCAAAGGTGTCGACACAATAACCAGCGGCATTGAAGGCGCATGGACACCTACTCCTACGCAATGGGATATGAGTTACTTTGATGTGTTATTTGGTTATGAATGGGAGCTGGGAAAAAGTCCCGCAGGCGCTCACCAATGGCACCCAGTTAACTTAGCGGAAAAAGATCACGCGCCAGAAGTCGACGGCTCAGGCACGCCCGTCACCCTTATGATGACAACCGCAGATATGGCTATGCGCATGGATCCTGCCTACGAGAAAATCTCTCGCCGTTTCCATCAAAATCCAGACGCCTTTGCAGATGCGTTTGCTAGAGCCTGGTTCAAACTTACTCACCGTGATATGGGCCCACTTTCGCGCTACATAGGCAAAGACGTACCAACTGAAGAGCTTATCTGGCAAGACCCAATTCCTGCTGGAAACAAGAATTTGACGACGACTGACATTGATCAACTCCAACAACACATTGCCAGCTCTGGACTGACTGTATCTGAGCTAGTCTCAACCGCTTGGGCCTCAGCCTCAACATTCCGTGGCTCCGATATGCGCGGCGGTGCCAATGGCGCGCGCATCCGCCTCGCACCGCAAAAAGATTGGGAAGTAAACCAACCTGAGCAACTCCAAAAAGTGTTGAATACATACACTGATATCCAGCAACAATTCGGTGGCGACGTTTCTATCGCCGATCTCATTGTACTGGGCGGTGGTGCTGGCATTGAGCAAGCTGCCAAAAATGCAGGCGTTAACATTAGTGTGCCTTTCCGTCCCGGTCGTGGTGACGCGAGTCAAGCTCAAACCGACGCTGAATCATTTTCAGTGTTACGACCAGAAGCGGATGGCTTCCGTAATTATCAGCGCGCGAAATTTAGCGTATCTGCTGAAGAGATGTTGTTAGATCGCTCACAATTGCTTGGCCTAACAGCGCCAGAAATGACTGTTCTTGTTGGTGGTATGCGTGTACTAAATACCAATGCTGATAACAGCCAGAACGGGGTTTTTACTGACCGTCCAGAATCACTGACAAACGACTTTTTCGTCAATCTGTTAGATATGCGCACCACATGGCGTGCACTGAACGATGATAGCGATACGTTTGAAGGCTGTGATCGCAGCACGGGCGAGCGACGATGGACGGGCACGCGAGCGGATCTAATTTTTGGTTCCAACTCGCAACTACGTGCATTGGCAGAAATCTACGCATGCGCAGACTCGCAAGCACGCTTTGTTGAAGACTTCGTTGCAGCATGGGTAAAAGTCATGGAGCTCGATCGTTTTGATTTGAGCTAGTCGAAGATTCACTGCGAGCGGCACTAGATTAAGTGCTGCTCACGGTTAACTCATTTATAAAAAATATAAAAGGGCTCATAATGAGCCCTTTCGCATTTCCGCGTACCAATAACGAGAAACAAACCATGAATAAGAAAGTCTGCGAGATGATTCTCGACATCTTAGCCCCAGTTAGTACAAAACAATTTTTCGGGATGACGGGTGATACTTTGAACCCGCTGCTAGATGCTATTCGTCGTGACGGACGCTTTGAATGGATGGGAGTGCGGCATGAAGAAGCTGGCGCATTTGCCGCCGGGGCACAGGCAAAACTTACCGGTAAACTCGGGCTCTGCGCTGGCACCACTGGACCGGGCGCACTGCATTTAATTAATGGCCTCTATGACGCCAAGCGTGATCGCGCACCAGTACTAGCGATTACAGGGCACATTCCGACCTCAGAACAGGGTACCACCTATTTCCAAGAAACCGATCTGACCGGTATTTTCGAAGACATATGCGTCTATAACCAATACCTAAGTTCGCCAGCACAAATGCCAAGAATGGTTCAGCAGGCTGTGCAAACTGCCCTCACTGAAGGCGGCGTCGCACATATCTCCATCCCTAGTGACATTATCAACCAAGACGTTCCCAATTCGGATCATCAGCGCGAAATCATGATTCCGCACGCCTCGATTATGCCCTGCCCTGGCGAGCTCCAAAATGCGGCTGATATTCTAAACAAAGGCGGCAAGATCACGATCCTTGCTGGTCATGGGTGTCATGGTGCACGTGATGAATTACTTGCGCTTGCGAAAATGTTAAACGCGCCGATTGTTCGCACATTGCGAGCCACAGATGTTATGGAGTACGAAAACCCATACTGGATTGGCGGCCTTGGTATGCTAGGTTCACCGCAAGGCATAAAAGCAATCGAGGAATGCGATAGCCTGCTCATGCTGGGCACTGATTTCCCCTACAGCGCATTTTTACCTCATGATAAAAACATCATTCAGGTTGATGTTAAGGCTGCCCACATTGGGCGACGTTGCCCAGTTACGGTGGGCATTATCGGTCATGTAAAACCAACCATGGTAGAGCTGACCAATCTGCTAACGCAAAACACCGATGATGCATTTTTATCCAAAGCGCAAAGCCGTGCCGAAGCATGGGATAAGACCATGGATAAAAAAGCATCTCTCGAAAAACGCAAGCTCACACCTCCGCAAGCAGTGACAAGAATGGCCTGCGACCTAGCCGATGACGATGCGATATTTACCGTAGATGTTGGCGAAGTAACCGCATTCGCTGCTCGCCATTTGCGCATGCGTGGCAATCAGCGATTACTCGGTTCGTTTAATCACGGCACCTTAGGCGTAGCCTTCCCAAGCACAATGGGCGTGCAGGCGCTGGATAGACACCGTCAATGTATCGCCCTCTGCGGTGATGGTGCATTTGGGATGATGATGCAGGATTTTGTGACGGCTGCGCGTTATGAACTGCCATTAACCGTCATCGTGTATAACAATGAAAAGCTGGGCTTTGTTGAGTTGGAAATGCAAGCCACAGGCTTTCCAAAGTACGGCACCAAGCTAGTCAATCCTGACTTCGCTGCCTATGCTGAAATATGTGGGGGCAAAGGCATTAAAGTTGAAAAGCCAGAAGAGCTAGAAGATGCAATTCGCACCGCCTATGCCGCCAAAACACCATACATTTTGGATGTTAAAGTAAATCCAGATGAGCTGATATTGCCACCAAAAATCGACCCTGCTCATGCTTGGGGCTACAGCTTTGCAAAATTGAAAGAACTGTTCGTTGAAACCGAAACACAATAGCCCAAGACATAAGGGATAAGACGCAAGCGATAACCAGGACACTAAATAATGACAGACAATAGCAATAACGATCCCGTATTAAAGGGCTATGACGCGCTACATAGCGCTCACGCGAACAAAGGTACGGCATTCACCCCTGAAGAGCGCGAGGCTTTAGCTTTACGCGGTTTATTGCCACACGCGGAATTTGGCCAAAATGGGCAGATGGCGCGCGTATTGGAAAATATGCGCCGCAAAGCTTATGACATTGAGAAATATATCTTTCTCTCAGGCTTGCAAGCTCGCAATGAACGCCTGTATTACCGCACCGTGATCGAGAATATCGAAGAAATCATGCCTTTGATTTACACGCCGACCGTTGGACAGGCCTGTAAAGAATTTGCACATATTTTTCGTGACCCTAAAGGCTTTTATATTAATCCAGACGATAAAGGCGATATCCGCAAAATTCTCGACAACTGGCCAGAGGATGATATCCGCGTCATCGTGATTACTGATGGGCAACGCATTTTAGGATTAGGTGATCTCGGCGCAAATGGCATGGGTATTCCTATTGGAAAACTAGCACTTTATGTTGCCTGCGCTGGCATTCAGCCCAGCCAATGTTTGCCAATAATGTTTGATGTCGGCACCAACAATCAAGAACTGTTGGATGACCCACTTTATCTTGGTTACCCGCATAAGCGACTCGAAGGCGATGAGTACTCGGAACTGATGGCAGAATTTGTCGACGCTATCCAAGATAAATTCCCTAAAGCGTTGCTTCAGTTTGAAGATTTTTTAACGCCGAATGCGTATCAATTACTTCAAGACTACCGCTGCAAAATATTGAGCTTCAATGATGACATTCAAGGCACAGCGGCGGTGACCTTGTCCGGTGTCTATGCCTCGACACGCATATCCGGCCATAATTTTGAAGATCTACGCATTATGTTTCTTGGTGCTGGATCAGCCGCAACCGGCATTGGCGATTTGATGGTTTCTGCCTTCAAAGAAGCGGGCTTGAGTAAAGAAGACGCACTCAAGCGTTTATGGTTTGTTGACCAAGAAGGGCTCGTTGTTAAAAGTCGCGATGATCTCATGGTACATAACCTGCCTTACGCGCATGAGCATGAGGCGCTGGATTTTGTATCGGCAATAAACGAAATAAAACCTCATATCTTGATTGGTGCTACCGGCGCACCCGGCACCTTTACCCAGGAAGTAATCGAGGCCATGTCTGCGTTAAATGAGCGCCCTGCTATCTTTGCTTTATCCAACCCAACGTCTAGAGCGGAATGCACAGCTGAACAGGCTTATGAATGGAGCAAAGGCAAAGCCATATTCACAAGTGGCAGTCCATTTGATGCGATTAGCTACGAAGGTAAAACACTGAAACCAGGCCAAGGGAATAACGCCTACATCTTCCCTGGTGTGGGCCTGGGGGCAATAGCCTGCGAAGCGACTCATATTACCGATGAAATGTTCTTAGCTTCAGCGCGATCTTTGGCCGAGCTAGTCAGCGAAGAGGATCTATCCACCTCAACGCTTTACCCACCGCTTAAAGATATTCGAAACGCTTCGTTGGAAATAGCCGTGGCACTAGCGGAGAAAGCCTATGACCAAGGAATTGCTCAACTAGCCCGCCCAAGCGATCTAAAACAGTATATTCGCGACATGATGTACGACCCTTCTTACTAGAAGGGTCTGCTCGCTATCAGTTGAAAACCGAGTCGGTAGCTTACTCATAGAAAAGTACCCAGGATTCGAGCAACAATCTGGCTTGAAAACCTATAGAATCCAGACCTCAAACCTATCAAAATAGATGCTCGTTAATTAGTATTGGCCCATAGGCACTTACAACTAAAGGTAGACGAAATGCCGCAAGACAACACAAAAAATCTAGTCATTATTGGTGGCGGTTTTTCAGGAACCAAGCTTGCCAAAAGCCTAGAGAAAATCTTGCCTGCAGAATGGGAAATCTATTTGCTTAGCAAAGCAAACTTTATTACCTATAACCCCCTACTCCCTGAGGTTGTAGGCGCATCAATTTTGCCTGGGCATGTACAAGCACCGATACGCCAAATGTTGAAACGGACACGTATTCGCATGGTGACAGTCGATCGGATTGATTTCGAAAATCGCAAAGTGATCTACCACAACAATGAAACTGGCGAACTGGCTTTTGATCATCTTGTATTTGCTTCTGGTGTGGCAGCCAACGTCAACATGATGGAAGGTCTAAGTGAGCACGCTTTGCCACTCAAGACTGTTGGTGATGCACTATTGATCCGGAACAAAATTATTGAACGCCTTGAACAAGCGACTATTCACCCAGATCCAAAACGACGCAAAGAACTGACCAAATTCGTTGTGATCGGTGGTGGTTTTAGTGGGGTAGAAGTTGCTGGTGAAATACGTGACCTGCTAAATGAAGCTGCTAAATATTATAAGAACGTGTCTATAGAAGATTGCAGGGTCGTGGTGCTCCATGGCACTGACCGGCTACTTCCCGAGCTTTCGGAAAAACTCGGCAAAAAAACCGAGGCGATATTTGAAAAAAACAAGATTGAAGTACACCTCAATACTCGGGCCACTAAAATTGAAGAAGAAACTGTGGTGCTGAAAGATGGTGACCCTGTAAAAGGCGCCACTATTATTTGCACCATAGGAACAACAGCGCATCATTTCTCTCAGGTAGAAGAACTGCCTTTAGATAGAGGACGAATTGTTTGCCAGCCTGACATGTCCATTGCTAACCATGACGGGATTTGGGCACTTGGCGATTGCGCGCTGGTACCCAATGCTTTTGACGACAAGCTTTGTCCACCGACAGCGCAGTTTGCTGATCGTCAAGCAAAGGCACTGGCAAAAAATATCGTTGCGCAAGTGGCCGGCAGTAAAACAGAAGACTTCAATTACCGCCCAGCGGGGATGTTAGCGTCCATCGGCCACAATAACGCCGTGGCAGACATTTATGGCACGAGCTTTTCTGGTCTCATCGCATTCTTTATATGGCGGGGAACCTATCTTATGAAAATCCCCACTCTATCGCGAAAGGTGCGACTATTTTTGGAATGGACCTGGGCAATGTTTTTCCCGCCAGATATCTCTCATTTGGGATTCAAGCGAACCAACGAAGACTAGTTCTTCTGGGCATATAAAGCTCATTCAGGCTCGTATCGGCTGCATCCGTTTTTTTAGATCTAAAGCGGGAACAAATCAGCTTCCAATATGCCAAAGATCGGTAACCCGACCCTATGAGTTATAACGAAGGTGAAAAGAGAATGCGATCAGCGATCGCCAACGAGTCTGAATGCGCTGATATTAGGTGATTTCCCTGCGATAGAATCACTTGAGACACAATGGATCAGCGACGTAAATCAGGGCGCAATGGAATTGACCGCAGACCAACCAAAAATTAATTTCAGGTAGTCTCGATTAATTCGGTTTTTTTATCGACTTAACAAACTTAGGTCACATCAAAGAAGTTGCTACATCAGGGTCTCAGCCTAGTATTCGTAGACTTCGATAGAATCCATTTGCATAGCATAAGCGGAAGTTCCCAAATCATTCTCTGTGATCTGAATAGAGAGTTCTCCTGAAACCCAAAATGGCGTGTAAAGTGCTTCCATTTCTAGGCCCTCAGGGTATTCAACAAGCACCATTTGATTTGGCGGAGGGGGTGGCATGTGAATGCATGCGCCAAAATATGGGACAAGAAAGAACTGCGTAACCGCATTATCGTCATCAAACTCTAACGGCACAATAAACCCAGGAAGTTTGATATTCTCCCCATTTAACGCATCGACGGTATCAGTCGATACTAATGCAGATTCGTAAGCATCTTGTGCAGCGTTATCTTGTGGATCGCCCCAGCTATCTATCTGATCACCGACAATATCTTCCGACGCCCATATGCCGCCACCGGAGCCTTCCGCACCCGGCTCATGAATAACCGTCACCTGATTTTCCAGCGCAGCCAAATCTAAAGGCGGCATAAGGTCTGTCCACTCGGTAACCTGATAATCAACCTGCGCACTAACAGAGCGAGCAACCAACAAAAGTGCCAATAAAACAAGTAAAGAGGAAAAAGCACTTCGTTTGAACCAAGCTAAATTTAAAGATCTGTTCATTTCAGTAATACTGTTTCTCTAAGACAATAGGATAAAGTGTATCATTCAATATCAAAAATTCACCATCGTCGATTCTATCTCTAGCAGAAAATGTCGTTATCTCTCTCCAATTTAACATTCTCATACTCGCCGACCGATAGTTCACCCACACTTCGCATCAAACATTGGAGCTTAGACACCGGAAACACTGTTTTTGTTCAAGGGCCATCTGGCTCAGGTAAATCTACCTTTCTGAATATTTTATGTGGAATGCTGCCGGCTACGGAAGGCGAAGTGTCACTTTTCGGGAATCGTTTAGATCAAATGAATTCACGGCAGCGCGATCAATTCCGCGCGAATAACATCGGCTATGTCTTTCAGCAATTCAATCTCATTCAGTATCTGGACATTATCGACAACATCAAGCTCGCTCAGCAGTTTAGTAAAAAAGCTGCTAGCAGCAACGCCAATGAAGATATTGAGCATCTACTAAATTCACTGAATATTGATCCGCAACATTGGCATAAGCCAGCGCGCTCACTGAGTATCGGGCAGCAACAGCGAGTGGCCATTGCTAGAGCCTTTATCAATCAACCTCGGTTGCTCATCGTCGACGAGCCGACATCCTCGCTAGATCATAAAAATCGTGATGATTTTATGTCCTTGCTTATGAAAAAAGTCGAGGATACCAAGGCCACACTTATTTTTGTGAGCCATGATCAAACTCTCTCTAGCCATTTTTCTCGTGTGGATTCAATCTCAGAGATCAATGACCTTGCTTCAGAGAAGCGCCTAGAAAGCGAGGCTCAGCACTAATGTTTTTCAGACTCGCGTACAAAAGCTTGTTAGACCGAAAAGGCTCTATTCTTCTGACATTACTAGCCATCAGTGTCAGTATTTTCGTTCTTTTGGGCATTGAACATATTCGGCAGCAAGCCAAAGAAAGTTTCAGTAATACGGTATCTGGCACGGATTTGATTGTGGGCGCTCGCACGAGCAATCTGAATCTGTTGCTTTATTCCGTATTTCGCATCGGTAACGCCACCAACAATATTCGTTGGGAAACCTATCAACAAGTTGCAGGGCACCCCAATATCGACTGGACTATCCCCATCTCTTTGGGCGATTCGCACCAAGGCTATCGAGTAATGGGCACTAGCACTGATTACTTTGAGCACTACGCCTATGGGGCAAAAAGATCACTAGAGTTCAATCAAGGTCAGCCGTTTGACGGGCTTTTTGAGGTGGTGCTTGGCTCAGAAGTAGCAAATAAACTCGAATACAAAATCGGCGACAGCCTTGTTCTCGCGCATGGCTTGGGGGCGACCAGTTTTAGCAACCATGAGGACAGCCCTTTTCGAGTAATAGGGATTCTTAAAGCGACGGGCACACCTGTAGATCAGACACTTCACGTCAGCCTCGAAGCCATCGAAGCGATTCACATAGGGTGGCAGCAGGGTGTAAAAGTAGCCGGCGCAGCACCAAACGCAGACGATATGGATATAAGCGAATTAGCACCGGACAGCATCACAGCCTTTATGGTCGGCTTAACATCAAAAATAAGCACCTTTCGGGTGCAAAGAGAAATCAACGATTACCCGCATGAACCCTTGCTAGCAATCCTACCGGGGATCACCTTGACCGAATTCTGGCAGACACTCGCCACCACAGAGAACACCATGCGGCTGATTTCTATGCTCGTGTTGATCGCGGCACTGCTCGGATTGAGTGCACTGCTCCTCGCTTCTATTCGTGAGCGTCAGCGCGAAATTTCAGTGATGAGGGTGCTTGGCGCATCACCCTGGTTTATCTTCTTATTGATTCAAATAGAGGCCCTACTCATCACTCTAACTGCGTCGATAATCGCTGCGGTTATGCTAGCTATTACACTGGCACTTTCTACCGATCTAATTTCGGCACGATTTGGTCTGCATATAGAAACGAACTTCCTGTCTGAAACAAACCTGTTGTTACTTGTATTTGTCATGCTATGCAGTTTTATCGTCTGTTTGCTCCCATCAATTACCGCATATCGGCGAGCGCTCTAAATAATATATATTCTAGATTAAGAACATATCACAAATAATTGTTTTAAAAAGATATTTATTAAATAAATAGTGTTTTCACAGTTACTACCCTATATTAAAACAACTAACACATCTAAGACTTTGATTTATGAGCACTTTAGATAGGCGATTTTCCGTTGCCCCGATGATGGATTGGACGGATCGCCATTGTCGGTACTTCCATCGATTACTAACCAAACAAACGCTGCTCTATACCGAGATGGTGACCACCGGTGCCATTCTTCATGGTGATGCCAAACGCTTTCTAGCTTTCGACAACGCTGAGCACCCATTGGCATTGCAGCTGGGTGGTTCTGATCCGTCTGATCTCGCAAAATGCGCGCGCTTAGCAGAGGAAAAAGGCTACGACGAGGTGAACCTTAATTGTGGGTGCCCTTCTGATCGCGTTCAAAATGGTGCCTTTGGCGCTTGCCTAATGCTTGAGCCAGATTTGGTTGCAGATCTTGTTAAAGCCATGCTCGATGCCACTTCTCTCGACGTCACAGTTAAATGCCGTATCGGTGTGGACGATCAAGATGACTATGCTGGTTTGCAGAATTTCACAGAACAGCTATCCAATGCCGGATGTAAGACTTTGATCGTCCATGCGCGCAAAGCTTGGCTCAAGGGTTTGAGTCCAAAACAAAACCGTGAGGTGCCACCGCTCGATTACGAACGAGTCTACGCGCTGAAGCGTGACTTCCCTGACCTGGAGATCATTCTCAATGGTGGCATTGAATCTTTAGCTGACACAAAACACCACCTCAATAATCTCGATGGCGTTATGATGGGCAGAGCTGCCTATCAAAACCCTTGGTTGTTGGCTGATGTCGACAAGGCCATTTTCGCGAGCCAAGCGGCAGTTGATAGCAGGCTTGATGTCATTGAACAATTGACTCCCTACATAGAAAACGAGTTATCCTCTGGCGTGCGGTTGGCATCGATTTGCCGGCATATTCTCGGTCTCTTTCAAGGTATGCCGGGAGCGAAGCGTTTTCGGCGTATTTTGAGTGAGCAAGCGCATAAACCGGGTGCTGGAACCGAGGTATTACAGGACGCGGTATCACATTTTAATCAAGCATCCGAAAGTTTGCTTAGTGAGATTCGAACCTAAATACTCCCATTCAGACAGAACGCGACGAATCAAATATGAGAAGGCAATGAATAAACTTGATCAACTTAAAGCAATGACCGAAGTGGTCGCCGATACGGGTGACATAGAGGCCATCGCACAATACAAACCAACAGACGCGACCACCAATCCATCGCTGCTGCTAAAGGCAGCTCAGCTTCCGCAATATGAAGGATTGATTAAAGACGCCATCGACTGGACGCAAAGTATTGAGGTTTCGGAATCCGAAAAGCTAGAGCTGCTCGTCGACAAGCTCGCAGTAAGTATAGGCTGTGAAATACTTAAAATAATTCCAGGCCGGATATCAACAGAAGTGGATGCCAGATTGAGTTTTGATACCGAAGCAAGTATTCATCGTGCACACCGTATCATCGCTCTTTATGAAGATGCCGGCATCGGGCCTGATCGTGTTTTGATCAAACTTGCTGCTACTTGGGAAGGTATTCAAGCAGCGAGGGTGCTGGAGAAAGAAGGCATCCAATGTAACCTGACACTTCTATTCAGCACCGTGCAAGCTGTCGCTTCTGCCGAAGCGGGCGCGTTTCTTATCTCACCCTTTGTCGGACGAATTCTTGATTGGTATAAGAAATCAGAAGGCGTTGATAGCTACCCCGCCGAACAAGACCCTGGCGTGCTTTCAGTCCGCAATATTTATGCGCTCTATAAAGACCGGGGGTATGACACCGTGGTAATGGGTGCTAGCTTTCGCAATGCTGGGCAAATCGAGGCGTTGGCTGGCTGTGATCGTTTAACCATAGGGCCAAATTTTCTCGAAGAACTGCAAAATGATGGCACCAAGCTAGAACGAATGCTCTCACCTCAACAAGCGCCCGAATATACCGACTGTATTATCAGAAGCGAAGCTGACTTCCGTTTGCAATTAAACGGTAGCGCAATGGCCAGCGAAAAACTGGCAGAGGGGATTCGTGCTTTTATTGCTGACCAAACTAAACTTGAAACACTGCTTCTCGCTCGAGTCTGACCAATAGCAAACTAGAGTGAGAAATTAGGCGCTTTTGTCTGCTTCTCGTTCTAGCGATTTCACTAGTTCTGAAAACGTATTCATATTGTCTTTATTCAAAGACATCAATGCCTTATGAGCATCGAGGACTTGGCTGCGCGCTTCGTCGGTGGAAGCTTTGGTGCAAAGCAACTGTTGAAGCTCGCTTGGAGTATCCGGCAATGACTCAACGAGCTCGAAGATGTCTTGTAAGCCCATACTTTCAATCACTTTGACCAATGACTGATCTTGAATAATCATCACCGGTTTGATGCTTTCTGCCTGTACATGGAGTGCAACTTTCGTTAACAGACCCAGGGTTGTGCTGTCGGCAGCAGTCGCCTCCGTTAAATCAACAACAACCGATGAGATCGTTTCACTATCAAAGATACTATCGATATATGTTTTTAATGCTGTGCAAAGCGTGACACGAACATCGCCGACCAACCTAAGGTAATAATTATTACCCTGCTCCGCATAATAAATACGTCCTTCACCCATCTTAACCCTCACTACGACTAGCGCTCTCCGTATGGTAGCCACGTGCCACCATAAAAACAGCGATATCATCAGGTAAACCTTCTGTTTCTTCCACACCCAGAGCAGGCAATACTGCATCAACATCTGGGTCCACGTTCTTGAGCTTATCTAGCAAAAATTGCTCTTGATCCGCCAATGTCTCTTGCGGCAAGACTTCCAAAATACCATCAGAAAATGCGATCAGAATGAATTTGTCTGGAAGCTCTATATATTCTACATCCCAGTTAGCATCCGGAAACAAACCTACCGGCTTGCCCTTACCTTCTATAAATCTCGCTTTTCCATCTTCAATAAGTATAGGCATAGGTAACTGTGCGCCAACAGAATACCTGAGTATATTTTTCTCAAAGTCCAACTCACCAGCAAACATGGTTAAGTGCTTGTCAAATTCGTTGTCTAACAAAACGGCGTTTATCCGCTCCAGAAAGGCATCAGGTGCCAACCTAAATGCTTCCTGGTTCGTCTCTTCATGATTGCGAACAACGCGCCGCATGAGTTGCCGCACGATCACGGTGACAAACGCAGACGACGCTCCATGGCCGGAAACATCAAGCAAATAGAACAAAAAGTACTGATCGATCGCCGGCATATAGTTAACAAAATCGCCCGACAAATAGAGCGACGGCAGTATCTTTCGTCCTACATAATAAGGCGGCCGAATGACTGGGGAGCGAGGCAGCAGGTTTTGCTGCATTTGCCGACCAGCAATTTGATCTGCTCTAAGAATACTCAGCCGTGTTTCTGCCTCTTCCATGGACTTTTTCAAACGACGAAGCGTGCGTAAATTATTGGCGATAAGTTGACGACGCTCCCCTGCTCGCTGAATAGCTAAAACCAATGTTCGTTCGCTAAATGGTACAGGGAGACAGTCTCTATTGGATTTATTGAAAGCCAAAACAGCTTCATCGACGGTATGATTCCGAACAAGCTGAATATACTGAATTTGTGTCTTTTTGGGGAAGAGCTTCTCCACCAGTTTCTGGGCATCATCCGCGCAATCTACGTCGACAACGACTATGTCAGGCCCCATGCTTTCATTGGCATTTTCAAGCTCTTCTAGATCCTGGTAATTAACAACGACGTGCCCACGCCCACCTAAATGCCTCGCTACCCAACGGCGTACATTTGGATCAGCATCGATAGCGAAAACACGGTGGTCGCTCACTAGAAATCGTCTAGAAAATCGTCAAAGCCGCTTTCTGTCAATTCGCCATCATCGATCAAAAACTCGCGGCGCTGAAGATATGCATCCCTGATAAAAAGGTAAACATCGCCCGAAATCAATCCTTCGTTTTCAATCAACGATGATCTTAAGTCTATTAGTTCCACCCCGTTTATAGGAAACCTAATAGAGTTCTCATCTATATAATTTACTGGATCGAGAAACCAGTCCACAACACGCGAAGGCCCATCTCTTAGCGTTGACGGTCCCAAAAAAGGAAGTACAAGATACGGGCCTGACTCGACACCCCAAACACCAAGTGTTTGTCCAAAATCTTCTGGATCTTGTTTCTTTAGCCCCAGAGTATTGGCCACATCGAATATGCCGCCCAATCCAAGCGTTGAATTCACCAAAAATCGGCCAGTTGAGTTCCCCGCTTCCAGTGGCTCACCCTGAAGCAGGTTATTAAATAGGTTACTGATTTCACCAACATTGCTAAAGATACGACCAATGGCATCTTCGCCAAACTGAGGCGTTATCCAGCGATATCCAACTGCTAGGGGCCGCAATATCGCTTTATCTAGTGCAAGATTAAAGCTCGTAACAGGTCGGTTCCATGCCTCCCAAGGATCAGGGTTGGGCTCTTGTCCAGGCTCAACAGTGGCGCATGAGTGAAGCAACAGCAGCACGAGGCTTAGACCCAAAGTTTTTAACACGCCGATTCTAGATTTCATAACTGATCATAGTTCCTTAAGGGTCAACAAGCCGTTTAGCCTGCTCTATTTAAAAAATACAACTCATTTCCATACCAAAGTTCGCGAATTATTCTCCTTTTAAATCAGATGTAAAGCATTTCTGCGAGTTTCAATAGTATCCACAAATTTCTGTAACCTTTTTTCTGATACCGGCCTCCGAGTTTTCAGCGGCTGCGAAAATAAGGACACACGAAACTCCTCTAGCAACCATCGAAAATCCTCAATTTCGGGGATTTGGGCTTGCCATTCTGGCGCTATTTCTATCTGCAAATCGAGAAGTATTCGCTCATACTCCTGCACCGTTTCTATATGCTGCGCATCGCGGCCTAGCTGGCCTTGAAGCTTTTCAATTCGCTTTGCTATACCTCGAAAGTATCTTTCGATATCCGACAATACCTGCAGATCTGCTCGCTTCAAAAAGCCTGGGCTAATAAGGCGCTCAATTTGAGACGTCATATCTTTAATCGCAGCATGCTCAGCAGAGCCAAGTTCATTGAGACTATTTCTTAACGCTCGCAATAATGGCACTAGCTTCAAGCAACGTTGCTCTCTTTCCATGGCCATGGCGACAAGACGCGGCTTTGCTTCACTTACCAAACTCTCAAACGCTGATTGATTTCGAGGCACAGCATTTTTGTCTGAAAACTCACCGACAAGATCGCGACAAACCGACATAATCAAATCATCGCAAAGTGCGTCTTTAGATTCGGCGCCAAGCGTCAATATGGCCAAATCGTTGGCCCGAAATAGCTCTTTTCTAAGATACTTACTCGCCTCTGAACAACTCAACAACAGCAGGCGCTGAATGGCATTGCCGTGCATATAGCTCGCCAAAGCTGCATCATTAAACAACTGATACCCGACTGCCGTCTTCTTATCTACCAAGCCTGGCCAAAGTCGAACTTGCGTTTCACCACGTTTTATATCGACACTTTCGGGCAAATCGCCAAATGACCAACTCTGATCATCGGCAAACTCTTGCGTGTCTCTTCTCACTTCGGTGACGGCTTCATCTGCCTTACTTCGATACTCACTTTTTAACTCAGATAGACTTCGTCCTTCTGCGATCACTTTTCCGGCGTCGTCCTGTAGCCGATAATTCATCATGTAGAAGGACTCGATATCCATACCACGAAACGTATCCGATGGAACATCTACACCTGTAAGCCGTTTAAGCTGTAACGCAACAGCATCACCCAGCGGCGTGTTTTCTGCTTTCAGCAGCGGTAGCATTTTCTCGACATAAGCCGGAATTGGCACTAGCTGCCTGCGGATACTCTTTGGCAAGGCTTTCAACATACAAACGAGCTTGTCCGCAAGCATACCTGGCACTAGCCATTCGGTAAGATGCTCTGGAACCTGATGCAAAACACCAATAGGCACACAAATGGTGACGCCATCCCCAGAGTGTCCCGGCTCAAACCGATAACTCAATTCGAACGACAAACCATCCCACTCCAGAGAGCTCGGAAACGCTTCTAACCGCTCGCCTTTTGACTGATCAACAAACGTCTCTTTATCCAAAAACAACAACTGTGGCTCTGACTTTTCACGCTCGACCCGCCACTGCTCAAAGCTAGTCATATCAACAACCGAAACAGGAAGACGCTCTGAATAAAACTCGTACAGCTGATCGTCGTCAAACTGGAAGTCACGGCTTCGCGTCCGGTCTTCCATGTCTTCTAGCTCTTCTGCGATAGCCTTATTGTGCTGATAAAACGCGGCTTTCGACCGATACTTCCAACCTACTAAACACTCCCGAATAAACATATCTCGGCATATTGCTGGCTCTATTGATTTATAACTGACCTTTTTGTTATCACTGACAACAAGCCCGTAAAGACTAAAACGCTGTCGCGCCATAATTTCGCCACGACCGGAATCATAGTGAGGCTCATAGTAGTCAGTCTGTAACAGGTGCTTAGCCAATGAGACCAGCCACTCTGGGTCTATCTTGGCTACCTGATGGGCGAATAGCTGGCTGGTTTCGAGTAGCTGTGCTGCAATAATCCATTTCGGCGGTTTTTTCGCGAGGAACGAACCGGGGAAAATTCGAAAACGTCGGTTTCTTACACCGAGAAACATCTTGTCCTCTTCCTGAATACCAACGTGCGTTAACAGCCCACTCAAAAGCGCACGATGAACAGCCTTATGAGAACCGGCATCCTTATTGAGTTTCCAGTTCCGATCTTTCACTACCAACGATATTTGCCGATGGATATCGCGCCATTCGCGCAGGCGCATAGGCGAGAGAAAATTCGTTTTACACCAGCGATCTAAGTCTCGATTGCTTAACGCTTGGCGCTGTTGCTCGTAGGCTTCCCAGAGATTTAATATCGCAACAAAATCGGATTCTTTATCAGCAAACTGGCGGTGCTTCTCATCGGCTTGTTGCTGTTTGTCACTGGGCCTATCGCGCGGGTCGCGCACCGACATATAACTGACCAAGGTGATGATATCTGCAAGGCAGCCATCTTGTTTACCTTGCCAAAGCATGCGCGCGAACCTAGGCTCAATGGGAATCCCAAAGATATCCTTGCCAATTTTGGTAATCTGGCCATCTGGGTCTAAGAATGAGAGCTCTTCAAGCAACTGAAACCCATCTCGAATCTGCTTCTCTTGCGGTGGTTCAACAAAGGGAAAATCGCCGATATCTCCTAGTTTGAGATGAAGCATCTGCAAGATCACGGAAGCAAGATTGGTTCTTAGTACCTCGGGTGGGGTAAATTCTGGACGGCCTAGAAAATCCTGTTCGGAATAAAGCCGTATGCATAGTCCACTCGCGATTCGACCGCAGCGCCCCGCTCGCTGCCGAGCGCTGGCTTGTGAAATGGGCTCAATGGGCAATCGCTGCACCTTGGTGCGCACGCTGTAGCGGCTAACGCGTGCCAAGCCAGTATCAATCACGTAGCCAATACCTGGAACGGTCAACGATGTTTCAGCAACATTGGTTGCCAGCACAATCCGGCGACCTCGCCCTTTTGTAAAAATGCGATCCTGGTCCTTATTATTCAAGCGTGAATAGAGCGGCAGAACCTCAAGGTTACGAAACTCCGCACGGCGCAATGCGGCAGCCGCATCACGTATCTCCCTCTCACCGGAGAAGAACGCCAGAATATCCGGTGCATTGGGTGATATCGGCTTGCTTGCAAGAATGTCGCCAACATGGCTTACCACTGCTTCAGTTAGGCTATCAAAACCTTCCTCAACCGGAGAATATTGCAGCTCAACAGGAAAGGTTCGGCCACTGACCTCGATCACCGGCGCACCATCAAAATGAGACGAAAATCGTTCAACATCGATGGTGGCAGAGGTCACAATGAGCTTTAAATCAGGCCGGCGAGGCAACAACTCTTTAAGGTAACCGAGCAGAAAATCGATATTCAGGCTACGCTCGTGCGCCTCATCGATAATGATACATTCGTAGTTATTCAGATAGCGGTCACGTTGAATCTCAGAAAGCAGAATCCCATCTGTCATCAATTTGATCAGACTATTTGGTGAACTCTTATCCGTGAACCGAACCTGAAACCCCACCAGCGAACCCAAGCTTGTGCCCAACTCGGATGCAATTCGAGATGCTACGGATCGAGCGGCGACTCTGCGCGGCTGCGTATGGCCAATAAGACCTTTTGAACCGATACCTAAACTTAGGCAAATTTTTGGTATCTGAGTCGTTTTGCCCGAGCCGGTCTCGCCAGCAACAATCAACACCTGATTGTTTTCTAGCAATTCACGAATCTCCCCAGCTCGTTCCGAAACCGGCAAGTCAGCAGGAAAATTAATCTGTGGAATACTCGATGTGCGTTTCTGAACCCAAGCAACGGAAGCGTCTAGTGCTGTTTGAAGTTTGCTGAGTTCCTTTTCAACGGGCTTCTTCGCAGCCAAACGTGATTTCACCTTGGCTAGATCACGAGACAACCGAAAGTGATCTTTGCTCGCACAAAGAGGCAGTTTTTCAATCAGGTTAGGAACCACATCAGACATGACTGCTACAAATTACCGCAAAACGCGCAGGCTTAACTTGAAGCACTAATACGCTAGCGAAAAAGCTAAGCCTCCTCCGGGTATTGATCTCGGAGTTCTCGACGCAATATCTTCCCTACATTTGATTTCGGTAGGTCATCGACAAAAATGACTTTCTTAGGCACCTTGTAGCCCGTCAGGTACTCGCGACAATAATCACGCAGTGCTTTTTCTGTTAGCTCTGGATTCAAGGAAACGGCAAACAACCGAACATATTCACCTTCGTCGGTTTTACCCGCCACCGCAGCACATTCCTGTATATCTGGGTGCCCGAGAACCACGTCTTCAATCTGATTCGGGTAGACGTTAAAGCCCGAAACAATAATCATGTCCTTTGCCCGATCGACAATACTCAGCATGCCTTCAGGACTCATTACGGCAATGTCGCCGGTTGCCATGTAGCCATCTTTATCCAGTAATTTCTGAGTGGCGTCTTCTCTACCCCAATAACCTTTCATCTGTGAAGGACCTTTAAAATACAGCTCTCCCGATTCACCGCAGGCGAGTAGGTTGCCTTTGTCGTCGACGATCTTGATGCTGTTACCGGAAAAAGACGTACCCACTGTGCCTAGCTGCACATCCTTAGGGCTGTTCACACATAGAATGCCGGAGCTTTCGGTCAAACCATAGCCTTCACATATTTCGCTTCCCGTAATCTCGCGCCATCTATCTGCAATGCTTTTCGACAGCGCCATGCCGCCACTAAGCACTAACTTCATTCGGCTAAAATCTAGGTTTCTAAAATCTGCATTGTCCATCAGATGACTAAACAACGTATTAAGGCCAATGAGGCCATCAAATGGCGTTTTGCGAAGGGTTTTGACAAATGCTTTGATATTTCTTGGATCAATCACCAGCACATTTAGATGCCCATTGTTGAGCGCGTGAGTAAAAGAAATACTGAACGCATAGATGTGATAGAGCGGCAGCGGTGTCACCATACATGACTCGCCTTCTTTCCAATTGGCCAGCGAATAAACATAGGCGACCTGACGCATGCAATCCATCAGGTTTTGATGGGTAAGCATGACACCCTTGGCCACGCCTGTGGTGCCTCCCGTATATTGCAGTACAGCGATATCGCCAGGCGCGACCTCGACTGGAACGAGAGCGGTATTGTTTGGATTTTGAAACGCATCTAAAAACCGAACTGAATTAGTAAAATTCAATTTTGGCACTTTCCGCATGACGTATTTCAGGGCGAAATTGACACCCCATCTTTTAACGGTTGGAAACAAATCTCCTACCTGCGTCAACATCACTGCTTTCAATGGTGTTTCATCAACGACCTCTTCAAGCTCTTTGGCGAAGTTTTCTAGTACGACGATCAACTTAGTACCCGAGTCGTTGAGCTGATGCTTTAACTCATGTGAGGTATACAGAGGGTTTGTATTTACTAATACCATTCCCGCTTTGAGAATACCCATTGCCGCAACCGGGTATTGCAAAGTGTTGGGTAACTGCACCGCAATACGATCGCCCTGCTCTAGAAACGGTAGACTCTGAAGGTAGATGGCAAAGCTATCTGATAGCTGATCGATATCAGCAAAAGTGAGTGTGACACCAAGGCTCTGGTAGGCCGGCTTGTCCGAAAATCGATCACGCGCTTTGGCAAAGAGATCGGAAAACGTCCGAATGTCTGAATCAGGCAATTCATTGGGCATCCCAAATCGTTCACGAGCCCGATTCAACGCTTCACTTACTTGATCGTTTTCTGTTGTCATCTTTCTAAAGCTTCTAAATTTAGAATATATGTTGCTAAGTCTATCGCTCATTTGCCTTTACGAGAATGCACTATTTTTGAAATGACTGCGCAGATAACAAGTATCAGCGCGCATGCAACTGCGGACACCAAAAGATTGCTTACCACTGAAGAAATCGCTTCTTCGCGCCCCAGAACGCTGTCCATCGCCAATGCCATACTTGCGGGAACTAAGAATTCAGGCTGCTGATACAACTTTGCGGGTGTAAAAATGACCACAAAGGCGATCAACCTAAGAATCCAGCTTAACCAACGAGCACGTGGCCAATCGGTTAGTTTTTTCACTATCCAAAGCAACAATACTCCGGCCAGCAAATAGCAAACCCATAGAAGAACATAGACTGTTGGCGACAATACACTAACTCCCAAAAATCTTGAGCGAGGTTTCTAGTAGACGCATTCTAACGGAACAAGCGAAAATTCAACATCAAACGATTATCGACTACGGGTGAACCATTAATGCCATTGAATAATATGCGATTCAAGCGCATCTTCGTCAACTTCTAACTCCGAAAACACGCGACTTCTTACCGATTGGCCAAAATCATGAATGCTATCTCTCTCTTTCGAAACCAGCGGGTGCCAAAACTGCAATGGCTTGCCTTCATTGATCAATCGATACGCGCAGGTGTCGGGCATCCAATCTAACGTATCGAGATTTTCCGGTGTTAACTTCAGGCAAAGTGGTACTTTTTCTGTTCTAGCTTCATAGCAAGTGCATTGGCAACTGTCTTGGTCTAAGTAACGGCATACAACATTCGTGGTCGCTCTAGCTCCTTGATCATCTTCAAGCTGAATGCGGCAGCACTTTGCACAACCGTCACAGAGTAACTCCCACTGTTCCTGGTTCATCTCTTTTAACGGAATAGATTCCCACCAAGGCTTTTTCGGCACTATTTACCCACTATCATTCACCCACTATCTTGAAAGCAGCGTATTCTGCTTTGATACCGCCTGCAACTGTACATCTTTTGGAGGAGGCATCTGAACGTAGTAGCCCTGCTCTTTTAAACTCGCAATGAGCTTTTTAGCATCTACGCGAGCCAGCTGTCGTTCTGGAAACAGTTTGAACTGAGTGACCAATACTGGATTGGGGAAATTTTTCATGAATTCCTCCGGCACGCGTTCAAACGCCTCTTGTTGATCAACAAATAGATACATCTGATCAACCACTTCACTCTTATAGACTGCACAGATCGTCACTGAACCGGTGCTCATAACAACGCCTGTAATTGCTCGCCAAGTTGCTCTTTTCTCCAACCTTCGTCTAGCGATGATCGAATCGTAGATCGGTCATGATGAAAAAGAATGTATTGACTCAGTTCTTGTTTATTAGCAACAAACCGCGCCGCCAAGCCCTGACTTTCGGAGTAGTCAGACACTACGGATTGCATCGACTTTAAGAGTTTTCGTTCAGACGCCGTGAGCTGTGGCGCCGGTGCCTGGCTTGGGGCAGGCAGATGCTGGCCACTAGCAACAAACTCCAAAATCTTACTGCCGTGGTGACGAACCAGTGGCGGTGAGATACCAGATAGTCTCGATAAATCGGTTTGGTTCTGGGGCTGCCGCTGGATAATTTCTAGCAGCTCTGCATCTTTCGCAATCCAACTTTTTGGTTTGTCTTTGCGACGAGCTGTAGTCTCTCGCCAATCACACAATGCCTGAGCGAGCGGCCAACTGGATTCATTCAAGCGATTCACACCTTTTAGACGTAACCAAGAGACTTCTGGACTCGCTTCAAATTCATATTTACGGTTGAGCGCATTGATTTCTTCGGTAACCCAATCCTGCCGTCCGCATTGAACGAGCTCCTCAGACAATTCTGATGCAATACCCAGCAACCAGCGAACATCTTCGGCGGCATAGGCCAGCTGGCTTTCGCTTAGTGGACGCTGCGACCAATCAGACTGTGTTTCGCTCTTGTCTATTTCTTGATTACGCATCAGCGCAACCAACGCTGCGTAGCCCAGCGAATCACCCTTGCCCAGATATGCAGCCGCAATTTGAGTATCAAAAAGATTCTCGGGCAGCTGGTCAAAGGTTTTGCGGAAGACTTCTAAATCCTCACTACACGAATGCATCACTATTCGCGTATCGGATCGAAAGATATCTAGCAAGCCAGACCAGTCTGTTATCCCATGCGGGTCAATAAGATATATACCATCCTTGGATGCGATTTGAAGCAAAGCAAGTATCGGATAATAGGTAGTGCGACGAACAAACTCGGTATCCACCGCCAATTGATCTTCGCCATTCAATGTCGAGCAGAGCTTGTCGAAGTCGTCTTGTTGATCCATATACGTGAACGTCATTTTATTTAATCCCGCTCAAGTTCTGAGTCGAAGTTATGTTCCTATGAGCCAAAGGACTTGCGTCCCGCAAGAGCCAGCGAGAGCGTATTGATATCCACGTATTCCAACTCGCCGCCAATAGGCACACCGTGCGCAATACGAGAGACGTTAATGCCTAAACCAGCAACCGACTCAGACAAATAATGCGCGGTGGCCTCGCCTTCTACAGTTAGGTTGGTCGCGAGAATAACTTCTTGCACTGACTGTTCAGACACTAGTGTTTTAAGGTCATCTAAGCCTAATTCTTCCGGCCCAACACCATCTAACGGAGAGAGATGTCCATAGAGAACAAAATAACATCCCTTAAAACTGCCGGCCGATTCCAACGCCATTACATCAACCGGAGACTCAACCACGCAGATTGTTGAGGTATCCCGGCGTGAATCGGAGCAAATGGTGCAAAGATCGGTTTCCGTCAAAATCCGGCAACGCTGACAGCGACCGATATTATCCAAAGCAAGGTGAATATCCTCAGATAATTTGGAAGCGCCAATGCGATCTTTTTCCAATAGATGAAGCGCCATGCGTTGCGCCGTCTTCTTTCCCACACCCGGCAAACAACAAAAAGATTGCACAAGGTTATTGAGTAAAGGGCTAAAAGACATAAGGTTTTTTCTGAATCATCCGCCTCAAAACTTGAAGTCAAATCCAGGAGGCATTTGCAAGCCACCGGTCATCGAACTCATTTTCTCACTTGTCACCGATTGCACTTTTCGGACTGCATCATTGACCGCGGCTGCAACGAGATCTTCAATCATTTCCAACCCCTCTTCTTTTAAAGACGGGTCGATAGAGACTGATCGAACGTCATGACGGCCGGTCATGGTCACTTTCACCAGACCAGCGCCGGACTCACCGACGATCTCCATATTCTGGATTTCCTCTTGAATCTTTTGCATGTCGGCCTGCATCTTCTGCGCCTGCTTCATCATTCCGCCAAAATCTTTCATGCTAACTTCTCGCTTTTGTTCCTAACGTCATTGGACTAATTGTTCGCTTTTTCAAAAAAAGTGACTGAATTCGGCACCAGCTCGGCTTCGAATTCTTCCACAAACTCAGTGATCACCGGATCATCCAACATATCTTTTTCTGCTTTTTCTAATGCTTCTCGATGCAGACGCCGAGTATTCTCCGCCGGTGTTTCAGACCCAACAGCACCCATTTCGACTGACACATCTATAGGTTCCCCAAAATGAGTCGTTAAGGCATCCGCTAGGCGCTGCTGATGACTCGCCTTAAACAAGGGTTGGCCAGCTTCTGCCAACTTGAAGTTCATCTGTCCCGCTTCCTGTCGCTCCAATACCATATGACTAATCACTGACTTTGCTGAACCGGTCAAAGAGAGTTCACGGAACAGTTGAATCCATGTATCTGGCGTAAGACTATCTAAGTCTTTTGGCGCACTCAACTCAGCAGCACTCTGCGTCGAGTTTTCTTCCGAGCCTTGATGTTCTGCTATAGATCCTTCTTTGCTCTTGTTCTCTGTGCTCTCTATGCCACCTGACTCTATAGAGGACTCATTGTCTCGGTCTAAAGTACCAGGCTGAGGCACGACCGCGCTGACCCTATTAATATTCGCATGTGCACTCGATGCGTTACTAAGCAGTTCTTGCGCCGTTTCAACCGACGCTTCAGGCTTTTTTGGTGGCCGATCCTCTTCCAGTTTTGAGCTCTCGCTTTCGGGGGTTGAGATATCGATGCCACTTTGCCTATCGTTATCACTCGATGATGTTTGAGATCTTTGAGCAGCCCCTTTCGCTTCAGGTTGAAATGCCAATAAGCGAAGCATCAACATTTCAAATCCAACATGTAAGTCTGGAGACGCCGAAAGGTCTTTTCGTCCCATAAGCAGCATTTGATAGTTAAGCTGGACATCCTCTGGTGAGATTGCCGCGCTATATCCTGCAATACGCTCCGCATCACCAAACCCTGAAAAATCTGCCTCAGGAACAGCTAGGTGCACGGCGACAGCGTGAAAAAGCGCCAACATTTCTTCTAGCAGCGCTGCGTAGTCTACCGAATATTGTCTGAGATTTTGGCAGGCATCCAACAGTGCGGCAGCATCTTGCCCACAGATAGCATCGACGATTTCATAGATACGCTTGCGATCAACCGTCCCCAACATATCGACAACATCTTGCTCAGCAAGCTTGCCGCCTCCGCTGGAAATCGCTTGATCAGTCAGGCTAAGAGCATCGCGCATACTGCCCGCAGCGGCTCGCGCCAGATGCCCTAAAGCTGCTTTTTCAAATGGCAACTTTTCTTCGCCAAGAATCTGCTCTAGATATTCGGAAATCCGCTGCGCAGGAAGGTTTTTTAAATTAAATTGTAAGCAGCGTGAAAGCACGGTTACCGGTAATTTTTGTGGGTCTGTCGTCGCCAACAAAAATTTGACATGTTCTGGTGGTTCTTCGAGGGTTTTTAATAGCGCATTAAAGCTGTGATTGGACAGCATGTGCACTTCATCTATCAAATAGATTTTAAAGCGACCGCGAGTAGGCTTATATTGCACGTTCTCAAGTAAATCCCGCGTATCTTCCACCTTGGTCCGCGATGCCGCATCTACTTCAATCAAATCAACGAATCGACCTTCGCTGATCTCTTTGCAGGCAGAACATTCACCACAGGGTTTTGCCGTAATACCCGTCTCACAATTTAGAGAGCGCGCCAGAATTCGAGCAATGGTCGTTTTTCCTACCCCACGTGTTCCACTAAATAGATACGCATGGTGAAGCCGCTCATTTTCGAGTGCATTGATGAGTGCGCCAAGCACATGTTCTTGGCCAACGAGCTCTTCAAAATTTTGCGGGCGCCACTTACGGGCTAGAACTTGGTAACTCATAGAATCTGGCTTTCAGATAGAAACAAGATTATACCTATGCTGCTGAAATTGTCCTCGAATTCCTTATTAGCATGGATTGCAATCAGCGACCTCGGACTCCATAATTGCCGCCCCGCAAATCTGTGGGCTAGAGGTGGATTCTTCAATGAAACCTCGTCTGTGGTGGCCTCACTGGTCCTTCGCAATTTAGTGCTGTGAACTCCGCCAGGCCCGGAAGGGAGCAACGGTAGCAGTTTCTGAATGTGCCGAAGTTCAGCTGGTGAGGTTCACCTCCAACCTACTCAAATACCTTTATCTTGTTGGAAGATACCTAGTTGGATCAACTGACTGCCCATCTTTACGGATCTCAAAATAGACACGCGGCCTGCCATTGGAGTCATTGCCTGCGCGCGCAATAGTTTCGCCAGCGTTCACTCTTTGTCCTTCTTCTACGAGTAAATTGGAGTTATACGCATAGGCACTTAGATATAATTCAGAGTGCTTGACGATAATGAGGTTGCCGACTCCGCGGATACCCGCTCCAGCATATACCACCTCACCGTCAGCTGCCGACCTCACATTTTTCTCCGTTCCTGGATCAATCTCGATACCCTTAGTCAGGCTGTTTGATCCAAACGCCGAAGTAACGCGACCACTTATAGGCCAACGCCACCCATCGATTTCGTTTGAAACAGATACCTGGGGCACAGGGCGATTACTATCGGGTGAGGTAGAACCGTCAGACGAGACATCAACATCAGATGAGGTATAAACATCGGATTGAGGGTCAATCGGCACCGTTCGCACTGTGGAAGAGCGATCTACTACGGGTGCGCTATTCGAATTTGGAGCCGGTTGGCCATCGTCATATATTTTGAGGCGTTGACCTAATCGCAAGTTATAGGGCTCGCTAAGACCATTGATACGCTCCATATCACGGTAATCAGTGTCGTAGCGCCAAGCGATACTGTACAAGGTTTCCCCAGGTTGCACCTCGTGGAAATTAATTCGCTGCGAAGGTGGCGCTTCACGGCTCGCAATAATTGGCGGCACATTAGAGGCGCAAGACACAACAAAGAAACTAAGAAACAAACAAACGGTGCGCTTAAACCCAGATGTTAATGCCAACTTCCCCATCATCCCGAGGTTTCCGTTTCCGTGTTTTGTTTCCCTAATATCAACTCAAAAGACAATATGATTGCCGCACCCACTATCGCTGATACTATCGCCCAAAAGACCATTGGGTCACCCACATTCGTCGCATAGTCCGCAGGAGATAGGTTTTGCCTTGCCTGTGCATCCATAAGCTGCCATGGCCACACCACATAGAGTGAGCCGATCAGCAATCCGATCAAAAACAGCAGAGTCGGCCGATAAAACCGAGTCAGCAGCCATTTAATTAGGCGACTAAATGACAGAAAACCTAAGGCAGCACCAGATGCAAAAATAACGATATACATTAAATCGAGATTTCTTACGGCATCTATCGTGGGAGTGTACAAACCCATCAAAAGCAACAAAAACGCGCCAGACACCCCCGGCAATAGCATGGCGCTAATCGCGATAAAACCGGCGAGAAAAACAAATAGCGGTGAGGGAGATAGATTACCAGCTGGGCTAACACTAATGAGAAATACGAAAGCCACCCCAGCAATCAATGACAAGGTTTCCCGCAATCTAAGCCGACCAAGCTCCAATAGCATCAAAATCACAGATGCTACGATCAGCCCGAAAAAAAAACTCCATAGAAGCACTGGAAAGCGCTCAAACGCGTACGCAACCACATGGGAAAACAAGTAGATGGAACAAAGAATGCCAGTAAAGAGCGAAAGCAGAAAATTGCCATCAACCTGCTTCCAAGCTTCTGCGATCTTAAGCTTAAACACCAAAGACAACGCGCTGAAATCAAACGAGGTTAGACTCGTAATCAGACGCGGATAAATACCTGTAATAAAAGCGATAGTGCCACCCGACACACCTGGCATCACATCTGCGGCACCCATTGCCATACCGCGCGTTACGATGCCAAGCACTTCTGAAAGCTTCACAGCCTAATGGTCCTAAACGCGCACGCCAGACAGTAGCGGAACAAAACGAACATCTTCTGTGCTAACAACATCGAACTTATTGGTCTGCCCTTCGCGATATATGAGCTGAAGTTCTTGTACTTCATCACCGCCAACAGGAATAACAAGCACGCCATTTGGGGCGAGCTGCTCAAGCAATTCTTGTGGCACGCTATAAGGCGCGGCCGCACTCAATATGGCGTCATAAGGGCCTTTCTCGGCCCAGCCGAAGCTGCCGTCCGCATGTTGTGAATGAATATTGTTGTAGCCCAAACTACGAAAGCGTTTTCGCGCTTTTTCCAACAATGGTTGAATGCGTTCAACTGAAAAAATTCTCGGCACTAACTGTGATAAGACTGCCGCCTGATAACCGCAACCCGTCCCGATTTCTAAAACGCGATTAGGCACACCACGAGACAGCAAAAGCTCTGTCATACGCGCGACAACATAGGGTTGAGAGATGGTTTGTGAATAACCAATAGGAAGCGACGTATCTTCATAGGCACGATGAGAAAGCGCCTCATCTACGAACAGGTGTCGGGGCACATTGCGTATGGCATCCAGCACCGCCGAATTAGTGATACCCTCTGACTGTAAGCGTTGAATCAAACGTTCTCGGGTTCGCTGGGAGGTCATCCCAACACCCTGTAAACCATTATTCATGGAGGGCTAATTTACCTTTATGAAGTCGCAAAAAATCTGGCGTGATAATATCACAGCCGCTTGTCTTTTAATCCATATGATATGGCTATTTAACCCGCATTAAAGTTTGTCTGGCCATATCTTCCATATCACCGAGTTCTCGAATCAAAGATGTTGCATAACTTCCAGCAGGCAGGGAAAATTTGAGTTCTAGTGTTGATGACTCAAGCCACCGCCAAGAGAGGTTTTTAGGGATAATCACTAGCGGCCTGCGCTCCTGGCTAAGACCCGCAAATTCCAGCGCCGTGAGGAGCGGTGTCCATTGCGCCAATAAGTGCTTTTCGTAATCTGCCTGAATATCAGAAATCGGCGGTGTACCTCGTCCCCAAAGCGGACCACTATCATCCAACTCATCGGTTGACGCGAATCGCCCTGCTTCTATCCTTTTACTCAGCACTTGATTAAAAACATAGCTACGCAATGCAGAGAGATAGAAGCCTTTCTTTTTATGCCTGCCAAGCCTTCGGGAAGACAAAAGCTTCCATCCTTGCATAAGATTTTGGCCGTCAATACCAAATCGCTGGGCACCAAAGTAATTTGGAAACCCTTTTTCGGCGATAGTTGAAAGAACTTGGTCGAGTTGTTCGGGCTCTGCGCTCAGGTCACGCAAAACAATGCAGAAATTATTTTGCGCATGAGTGCCAGGACGCAATTTTTTTGGATGCCGCCCGATTTGCAGAAAGCGAACGCCAGGGATTTCGATGCCATTAAAGTCAGGGGTCGTGCCCGGTTGCTGCACGCTGACCCATTGCGTTGTCACGGCGTGCCGATCTTTGATACCAGACCGACCAAAGAGCGGTTTAGAAATATTGAGCTCTAGGGCAAGCGTCTCTATAACCCACTGCGTATTCTGGCCAATCTTTTCAAACTGGATGTATACATGCTCACCTTCACCCGCAGGTTCAAAACCTAACTCTTCGTCAACGCGAAAGTCCTCGTTTTGACATCGGAACTTGCCATAGCGAGACGAAGGTGATGCTGACCAAGCGCGGTCCCAGTCAGTGGTAAAGTTTAATTCCATTAATTTTCAGCCCGCTAATAAAAGCGGCGCCGACCGGTTATTCAGACGATTGCAACAACACTGTCGCTTGTGCGGCGATGCCTTCCTGGCGGCCAGTAAATCCTAGTTTTTCCGTTGTCGTGGCCTTTACGCTAATCAGGTCTACAGAGACACCGAGATCTTCAGCAATGTTGTCCCTCATCTGCTGAATATGTGGTGCAAATTTAGGTTGTTGCGCAATGAGCGTCATATCCGCGTTAACGATATGGTAGCCGCGAGCACCAATAATTCCGTAAACATGTTTTAAGAGCACTCTACTATCTGCACCTTCCCAATTATCGTCGTCATCAGGAAAATGATGGCCAATATCGCCAAGGGCCAAGCCACCTAATAACGCATCAGACAAGGCGTGCAATAACACGTCGCCATCTGAGTGTGCAATGAGACCATGTGAGTGCGGGATGCTGACACCACCGATAATAATATGGTTGCCCTCTCCGAACTTGTGTACATCAAAACCCTGACCAATTCTCATGAATTCACTTCCAAATTAATAAGCTGTTCTGCGAGAAGCAAATCCTCTCGGCAAGTGATTTTCATATTGTTACGATGGCCTTCGTACAATCGAACCCGATGACCACAAGCTTCCATGGCCGAAGCTTCATCTGTAATACTTGTATCGCCAGCCGTGGTTTCAAGTGCCTCCTTGAGCATTCCATAACGGAACACCTGAGGCGTTTGCGCTGTCCACAAGTTTGTCCTATCAAGTGTTTTAGAAACCGTATTTTCGTTGGTAGCAAGCTTCACGGTATCGAAAACCGGCAACGCTAGAATAGCACCCGCTTCATTTTCATCCAGAGAATGCAGCAACTCTCCGACCAACTTGGATGAAACCAGCGGCCTAACCGCATCATGAACCATGACCCAATCGTCTGCTGATGCATTTGGAATAGCATCGATCGCCAGTCGCACGGAGTCTGCTCGTTCAGTGCCGCCGTCAACCCGATGAACAGCAGAACGAACTTGGGGATCGATGCTGTCCCAGTGGATATCCTCTGCTCCGAGTGCTACCCAAAATCCTGATAGATCAAAGCTAGCAAGTAATCTAGAAATACTGTGTTCCAAAACCGGTTTACCAGCAAGCAGCTGGTATTGTTTTGGCAATTCTGTACCAAATCTTTTTCCCTTACCTGCTGCAGGGAGTACGCCATAAACTTTCATCGACTGAATGGCTTACTCGCTCTCCTCTTCTACCATCATAAAGAACACTTCACCTTCCTTGATCATGCCGAGCTCAGACCGAGCCAGTTCTTCTATACCAGCCGCATCCTCGACATTGTCACCAAGCGATTCGATATCAATCATCAGGGCGTCATTACTTTGTTCAAGTTGTTGATTGTGTTCTTTTTGTGCCTGAATTTCTTGAGTTAGCTGCCGTTGCTGACCAATACTGCCATCACCAATCCAAAGCTGCGCTTGAAGGGCGAGAACCAAGACGAGAAGTACAAGTGCCAACCAACGGGATTTCATATCAAGTACCTGGGTAGCGAGATTCAAGCTCTGCGTAGAGTAAATCTGCGAAGTTATCGAGCGACGGATTTAGTTCGGCCAAAACCTCAACGAGGTGTTCATTATCTTCTTTGCCATTCCAAATTTTTTGGTAACTGCCATCTTGGTAGCCATGATCTTGGCGGAAGAAATTAAGTACATTTTTACCTACATACTGCACATAGAGATCGTCCGTATTCATTTCAACTGACGCCATCAAACGACGAAATCGCAGTAGATCAAAACTCTTTGTTGATAACGTGGCCTGTGTGAAGTCCTCAAGCAGATCGCGAAAATCCTCATTGCCAACCTGAGGTTCTTCAAGCTGATCTATCAATTCACTTGGAGAGACACCTTCCAACAATAAAATACTCAAACCAAAGTGCCATATATCCACTAGCTCCATGCAGACCTGATCGCGATCGGGTGTCTGCTTTTTCCACCACTTCCAACCGTAATGATCCATTGTCTCGGCACATTCTGTCCAGATTGCTCGATACCAAGGGAAGTTTTGCGATTGCCAATCCGGATGGACACGTGCATTCATCTTGTCTTGCAGTTCGAGCATAACGTTGAGCTGGTTACGCTGTGCTTGAAGCTGCGCATTCGATGAACGGCATTGATCTAGCATGTTCTTGTCGCCTCGTTTTCTAAGCCGATATTTTTCTGACTTCCAGTTCGAATACTGGGAAACAACCTATGAAAGTTCTCTGTCGTTGCCTGCCCCAGCGCTTCCACATCGATACCTTTAAGCTCGGCCACCGTTTCTGCCACGTGCAGCAGTAACGACGGATCATTGGGCTTGCCGCGCTTGGGAACAGGCGCCAAATAAGGCGAGTCTGTCTCAATTAGCAAACGATTCAAAGGCGTTTTTCGTACAACCTCTCTCAGCGCGTCCGCGTTGTGAAATGTCACAATACCGGATATCGAGATGTAATAACCCATATCCATTGCCTGTTCAGCCATTTCCCAACTTTCCGTAAAACAATGCAGTACCCCAGCAGCAGAGCCACCATGATCACGAATAAGCTGTAGTGTATCTTTCTGGGCGTTTCTAGTATGGACAATAATAGGTTTTTCAATGTCTGCAGCGACCTGCAGGTGCGTTCGAAAAGACGCCATTTGAGTTGCGCGCGTCTCAGGCTTGTAGTGGTAGTCAAGGCCTGTTTCACCAACGGCATGAACAACCGGTAGAGAGCACCATTTTTTCAATTCAGCAGGAGTTGTCTCTAGATTGTCCTCTAGAGGATGAACACCCATGGACAACCAAACATCAGAATGACTGCGTTCAATATCTATTAATTGATCGGCGTTATCGAAGCCAATACCAATACAGAGAAAACCGCTAACCCCAGAATCGCGCGCAGCTTGCAGGGCCCCATCCAAGGAATGGTTGTAACAACTAAGATCTAAGCGGTCTAAATGACAGTGAGAGTCAATAAGCATTGATCAGCCGAAACATTTGGGCGCCCTATAGTTAGTAGCTACAGCAAACGATCAATATTCTACTACATTGTGGAGGTAGGCTTAGGAGAATTTAAGACCTCTGTAAGCTGCGTTTCGATACGGTTCATCAATTCGCGATTATCATCGCCTAGCTGTATGCCAATACCCTGAGTATAGGTACTTGATCCCGCAGGAGACACCCATATCACTTTTGCCGCAACGGGGATTGGCTCGCGCTGCTCAAGCAATTGCAATAAAACGAATACTTCTTCGCCCATCTTGTGAGCTCGGGCAGTAGGTACAAATATACCGCCACCTTTGACAAACGGCATATACGCTTTAAATAAACTCGCCTGATCACGCAATTCGACTGTGAGAATGCCACCTTTACCCCCGTATCCTGCCCCCATACTGTATTCCTAGTTTGCTTTGTGTAGATTTTAGCGATGAGCGCAGCCTTGCTGCAAGCTAAATCCCCTCGTAACTGTTTGTTTAGAGAACTATCGCCTTCCAGCGAAAAAAACATTCGTCGAGAAGAAGTTGCCGATTAGGGTTACTGCCATGCTCAACATTGAGCCGTCTGCCAGCAAGCCATTCGTAAAAAGTGGCCCAATGTGAGTGAATATTGGCCACTACAGCTAACTTTGCTCGAGACGCCGTAAGTTGCATCAACCATTCGAGAATATCCATCAGGCTTAAGTCTTTCAATAGTTCAGTCAACTCACTCGCTGTCAGGTCGTTTTTTTTGAATTTATCCAAACCATCTAGAAGTAGCTTCCATTGCTGATATTGTTCATCCTGAACCCAGCTCGCTATTTTGACCGGCCGCAAACCTAAAATCGGGATTAACTCGGTAAGCTGTTCTTCAGAAACTCCGTTTGCCAAGCAAAACGCCTTTGTTTCAGCTTCACTAGGTCTCCCCACGTCCAAATTACGACATCGGCTACGAACTGTCGGAATAAGCAACTGAGGCCGATCAGAGACCAATACTATTAGACTATTCCCGGGCGGCTCTTCGAGAATTTTCAGCAGTGCATTGGCGGCATTAATATTCATACGGTGTGCGGCAGTAACGCAGACAAGCTTCCATTTCGCTATCTGTGGTGTCTGAGACAAAAAGTTAACCACCGCCCGCACCTGCTCTACTTTAATCATATCGCTGGCGCCGGAAGGCGTGACCATCTGAATATCCGGATGTGTCTGCGCACCCAACAAATGACAGGATTTACACTGCCCACAGGCATTTTCGAGTGGTTGATCACAGAGCCGATAGTGCAAAAACGTATCTGCCAGCGCCTGAATGCCAATACCACCGTCTCCCTGAACAAGCAGAGCATGCGCCTGCCTATTCGCGCGAACCTCGCCAACAAGATGATCATAGGCAGGCTGCAACCAAGGCATATTAGCTATACTAGGGCTAGCCATGCGCATCCAATAAACCCGAAAGCTGCGCGCGAATATCTTGCTTAACCGCTTCGCGTGTCTGACTAGTATCTATCAATGTATAACGTTCCGGCGATGCCTTCGCACGACTGAGATATGCTGCTCGGACTTTCTCGAAAAATTGCCTTTGTTCGGACTCAAATCGATCTCGTTCACCTCGCGCATCAACCCGCTGCATACCAACTTCAATCGGCAAATCCAAAATTAGCGTAAGGTCAGGTCGTAATTCTCCCTGAACAAAGTCCTCAAGCAGCGCTACTTTATCCACACCTAGATCTCTACCTGCACCTTGGTATGCATAGGTGGCATCGGTAAAGCGATCGCTCAGCACCCAATCGCCACGCTCGAGTGCTGGAATTATTTTTTGCGCAAGGTGCTGTGCGCGAGCAGCAAAGATCAGAAGCAGCTCTGCATTCGCTTCCAACTGTTCGTCAAAATGCGCCAATAAAAGTTCGCGCATCTTTTCGCCATATAAAGTCCCGCCCGGTTCACGGGTAGACACTAAACTAATATGGTTTTCCGCAAGGTATTCTTCTACCACCTTCAGATTGGTAGATTTTCCGGCACCCTCCAACCCTTCAACTGTAATAAATTTCCCTCGTCGCATGCTCACCATATGAATCTCTGAATATGACTATTGAGCAGTCTCAGGAGCGCCCGACGAAGCGGGATTAACGGAAGATCGATAATCGGGTGCGCGCTGCTCTATCTGATATTTGCGTACCGCCGCATTGTGCTCTTCTAGTGTAGCTGAAAATTGGTGCGCTCCATCGCCACGCCCCACAAAATAAAGCGCATTTCCCTCAGCAGGGTTCACCGCAGCTCGAATCGCATCGCGGCCTGGAGCCGCAATAGGCGTGGGTGGCAACCCATTAATCCGGTAGGTGTTATAGGGTGTTTCTTCTAAAAGATGCGCGCGTGTTAAATTACCATCAAACTCTGAACCCAAACCATAAATCACCGTTGGATCTGTCTGTAGTCGCATTCCCTTTTGTAAACGTCGCACAAACACGCCGGCAATTTCAGATCGCTCGTGCGCTACACCGGTTTCTTTTTCGATTAACGAAGCCAAAATAAGTGCCTCATAGGGCGTATCGAACGGTAAGTCTTTGTCTTTGTCTGACCACTCCTCGTCCAAAACTTCATTCATGCGGCTGTATGCCTGCTTTAGTATTTCGATATCAGTTGTTCCGCGAGGAAAAATATAGGTATCAGGGTAGAACCAACCTTCTAGGGAAGAAACGTCCAATTCCAACAACTGCGCAATCTCTTGATTCGATTTACCTGTCAAATGCGAGTCAACCTGCGGATTGGCTTGCAGCGCATCAAGAATCTCAGATAGCCGCCAGCCCTCAATAATCGTCACGGGGTGCTGGATAACTGATCCGCGATTTAGTTGCTCTAATATAGCAACAGGTGTCATACCTGCCTCAAAGTGATATTCACCAGCCTTAATATCTGTCTGTTCATTCCAGCGCGCATGCAAAACTAGAATACGGGGATATTTTAGATAACCAGAAAGCGCCAATTCGCTGGAAACAGCATAGAGATTGCTATTCTCAGGCACATTAAATATTAAACCTTCGTCAGTAATATCGAGTGGCTTCTCTAAATAGGCTTGATAGAAGAACCAGCACAAAGGCACCAAAATCAAAAGCGCAATCAGCGATGCCCCACCAATCAGTTTACTCATATAGGCAATGGAAAAGCGCATCAGTAGCTTATAAAACTCTTTGATAGGTTAAAAAGAAGAGCACGCATCTGATCGCCCACTTCCGTTTGTTCAGATGCCCATTCATCCTTAATGGACATTGCGTTACGAACCCCTCGAATAGCATTGGTAAAAATCACCTCATCCACGTCTTTAATCTCGGAAAAATGGATAGATCGTTCACGAAACCGGAAACGTTCTATTAGTCCTATCTGGCTAATCAAATAGTCCCTCATGACGCCTCTAACACCACTGCCAGCTAGATCTGGAGTTGAAACCTCATCACCCTTCACAAAAAAAATGTTACTAGAAATACCGTCTCGTATATAACCTTCGGAGTCCAGCATCAGTCCTTCTTGTTCTTCTTCTAACTCGCTACTCGCGATTACTTGATCAAGTCTATTTAGATGCTTTAACCCTGCGAGTACAGGCTGATGAGACAGCACATGTTTGCATATTCTAGAATAAAGGACACTGGTATTTTCAGGCAATAACAGCTCCGTGGCTCTTATCAAATCATGTGATGTGGAATGTTCTGGGTATCCATATCCATCGCTAAAACCACTGCGAATGACGACAATTTTAATGACTGCCTGAGTCCAACCGGTTTCCAATACCCAATTGAGAGATTGATTGATTCTCTGCTTGATCACAACAAGATCAACATTGAGGCCAAGAGCAGCAGCGCCTCGAGATAAGCGACTCAGGTGCAAATCGAGCAAAGGGATTTGGCCATCTAGGGCACGCATGGTTTCGAAAAGGCCATCTCCATAACCAAGGCCACGATTATCTAGCGGCAGCGCATCCGTTTCTGCACCATCTACCCACCAATTCACTTTCATAGCAGCCAATTGAATTGTCTTGGTTTAGACCTAATCTCAGACATAAAAAAACCGGTTGGCAATATACCAACCGGCTTTCTTAAAACAAACTGAGTCTGTCTAGGCTAGATTATTATTAACGTAATCTATCGCCAGCTGAACCGTTGTTATCTTTTCGGCTGCTTCATCTGGAATTTCAGTCTCAAATTCCTCTTCCAAAGCCATAACCAACTCAACAGTGTCCAGTGAATCGGCGCCCAAATCGTCGACAAAAGACGCTGAAGCATTTACTTCTGATTCATTCACGCCCAATTGTTCGGCAACGATTTTCTTTACGCGTTCTTCGATACTACTCATGTAGTCATCTCCCCAATTGTTTAACTAAAACTGTGACCCAACCGGCCAGCAGCTCGGAAACTCTGTCAAGGTCAAGGACGCGCCATTTTACATACTTCAATCTTTTTTGCAAAAGGCTGTCATATCCCTTTTTTTGGCCTAAATCTGACCGCTAGGCCATGTACATACCACCGTTCACATGAATCGTCTCACCGGTTATGTATGCAGCGTCTTCTGATGCCAAAAAACGGACCACTGCAGCCACTTCTTCCGGCTTACCAAGACGCTGCATTGGCACGATAGAAAGCATGCTATCTCGCTGCGAATCCTCCAAAACCTTGGTCATATCCGTATCTATAAATCCTGGCGCCACTGTATTTACCGTCACACCACGCGCTCCCACCTCCTTTCCTAGCGAACGAGAAAACCCGGCGACGCCAGCTTTGGTTGCTGCATAGTTACACTGACCTGCATTCCCCATGGATCCCACGACAGAGCTGATATTAATAATGCGCCCCCATCTTGCCTTGGTCATGCCACGAAGACAGGCTTTAGTCACGCGATAAACAGCATTCAGATTAGTGTTTATCACTTCACTCCATTCTTCGTCTTTCATACGCAGCATGAGATTGTCTTTAGTGATACCCGCGTTATTAACCAATATGGTTGGCGCACCATACTCATCCCCAATACCCTTAATTAGGCTATCGATAGACTCAGTATCATTCACATTGAGCTTTGCTCCCTTGCCAGTTATTCCCAATCCTGAGAGTCTTTCGCTAATAGACTCCGCACCGGAATCGGACGTAGCCGTTCCAATCACTGTTGCGCCCTGCTCACCGAGGAAATTGGCGATAGTTGCGCCGATTCCTCTGCTGGCACCAGTCACAAGCGCTACTTTTTTTTCTAACGACATACTAGGCCTCTCAGGTTTTACTATTGCTGCACCGCAGCGACAAAATTATCAACAGTATCAATATTGGTATTTGTAAACTCACGTTCGATGCGTTTAATCAATCCAACGAGCACTTTCCCAGGGCCGCATTCAACAAGAGACTCAACCCCCATTTCTTTCAGCTTTTGAATAGTCGCAACCCAAGGAACAGGCGCCGTTATTTGCTGAATCATCAGGTCTCGAATAGCATCAGGAGAAGACTCCACTGAAACAGTCACATTATGGATAATCGGAATGCTCGGCGCTGAAAATACGATATTGGATAGGTCGCCGGCTAATTGATCAGCGGCTGGCTGCATCAACGAGGTATGAAAGGGCGCGCTAACCGGGAGCAACATCGCCTTGCGTGCACCAGCATCTTTGCAGGCTTCCATTGCTCTATTTACTGCATCGGTTTCACCGGCAATCACCACCTGACCACTAGAATTGAAATTGACCGGAGCAACCACACCGCCGTTGGCCGCAGACATACAGGCTTGCTGGGTGAGCTCGTCATCCAACCCAATAATTGCCGCCATCGCGCCTTGCCCTTCCGGCACAGCAGATTGCATGTAACGCCCACGATTTCTAACCATGGCTACCGCATCGGAAAACTCAACTACACCTGCACAAACGAGTGCCGACCATTCTCCGAGGCTATGCCCCGCCATTACCGATGGCGTCGCTCCATCATGAGACTGCCATAGCCGCCACAAAGCAAAACTGGCTGTAAGCAATAATGGCTGAGTAACTTCGGTTTGGTTGATCGCCTGTGGCTCACCATTTTGAGCTAGGTCCCAAAGGTCGTAGCCGAGCACATCAGAAGCTTCGATAAAAGTATCTTTTACCTCTGAATTTTCTTCCGCAATACTTGAAAGCATGCCAATTTGCTGCGAACCCTGGCCAGGAAAAACAAACCCAAGATTTTGTTGTGTCATTTCTACCTCTTATTTTTAATCTTATATAACTATGCAGATCAGGAGTCGGCTGCCATTTTCCCTTTTCTTTCGATTATTTTCACTGCCAATAGAACTGCGTTAGAAAAATCTTGTTCACCCGCATGACCATGGCTCTTTACTACTAGGCCCTTAAGACCCAATAAAGGCGCTCCATTATAGGTAGCCGGATTAAGTTCACGAGCGATTCGTTTAAGAGCGGGAGAAAACACCCAGAGTAAAATCCGGGAAAACCAGCCTGATTCTCTCCACTGTGATATTTTTTCAACAATCAACCGAAGCATTCCCTGCGCAGTTTTTATCGCGACATTGCCCGAAAAACCGTCACAAACAACCACATCTACTTGTTCCGAGAATATAGAACCGCCTTCAACGTAACCGCAATATTCATAGTCGGTTTCATTCACCATTTGAGTAGCCGCGAGAGCAAGCTCTTCTGTTCCTTTCCCTTCTTCTACACCAACATTCAGCAGGCCCACTCTCGGTCGGTGGACGCCGTTATATGCACGGCACTGCTCAGCACCAAGCTTAGCTAACTCTAAAAATCGATCCTGATTAGCAGAGAGTGTGGCACCCAAATCCAGCAACCATGTTGTGCCCGTCGCTGCGGGCATTTGCGTACAGATAGCAGGTCTTGAAAAATGGTCTTGCATGCCTATTTTTTGAACACCAAATGCCACCAACGCACCCGTATTCCCTGCACTAACAACGGCATCAACCTTCCCTTCTGCGAGCAAGTCTAACGCTGCAGGCATAGATGCATCTGGTTTATTTCTCAACGCGGCAAGTGGATTGTCGTCCATATCCACAACATCAGGCACATCAACAATGGACACCCTACTCCCGTAGCAATGCACATCAATGCTCGCAACAATTTCATCTTTGCTGCCAACGAGAATTAAGTTTAAATCTGGGAGCTCTTTAAGCGCCTGAATAGCGCCTAGGACTAAGGGGGCGACACCGAGATCGCCGCCCATTACATCGATAGCTAGCCGAGTCATATCGGCGAATTTGGTGTTGGCAGAACTGCCAAAAAAGCAGAGAGCGCGTTTACTCTTCGTCTACCTCTGCCACTTCGCCGTCGCCGAGATCGATCACTTTCTTACCGCGATAAAAGCCGTCAGCAGTAACATGGTGACGCAGATGTCTTTCACCGGTTACAGCGTCCGTCGATAAGGTTGCTGTACCCAATGCATCATGAGAGCGACGCATTCCTCGACGAGAGCGTGTTTTTTTACTTTTTTGAACAGCCATGTGTTCTCCACCTGTATATCAATGTCTTATTCATCTCTAATCGGTTTTTCCGGTTAGATCCTTCAACTTTTCAAAAGGCGATTGCCTTCCTATAGTTTTATCCTGTTCCCGCGCAATGTATTCATCTGGAATACTGCAATCTGTGCCTGAGTGATACGCAACTATAGGCATAGCCAATAGCAATTCGTCCTCAATGAGTCCGTGCAAATCGGCTGTACCATCCACCACCCATGCATCTAGCTCTTTGGGCAGTGATTTGGCCTGATCATCACTAAAAACAATGATCAAATCTATAGAGGCCAACAATAGTTGGTCAGATACCTTCAAACACCGCTGACATCGCATGTCGACGCGGGTAGAAGCCTCCCCTTTCACACACACTCGACCTTGCTCGTTGCGGAAGAATCGCAGATCAACTGCTATTTCTTCGTCAATGGCATCTACTGCCTCGGTCAACCGCGGCAATAAACTTGCTTGCATGCTAGTTTGGTACTCACTATCCTGATCCGCGATTCGACGCGGGTCGATCATCTTTGGAAGCATAATCCAGCACCGGAGCAATCAGGGCGCGCCATAATAGTTATACGTCACTAAACTGTCAAAGATTTTTCCTTTAATACAGGATCACAAATAACTCGTCTCAATAATAAAAAACTAAATAAAAACAATTATAAAGCTGACATACCTCATGCAAAACATCATCCTTGCGACTAATTCGAAATACAAACAGCAGTTATTTCAGCGGTTAAATTTGAAATTTGAGGCAGAGTCGGCGGATATCGATGAGTCTCCCCATAGAGACGAAGACGCACCCACGCTGGCAAAAAGATTAGCGCATCAAAAAGCAGTAAAACTCGCGAAGCTAAAGAAGGGTTGCTGGATTATCGGCGCAGACCAATGCGCTCAAAATCGCGACACATTAGTTTCCAAACCACTATCACATGCACATGCCGTGGAAGATTTACAAGCGTATTCAGGGAACCGTGTTGAATTTTATACCTCTGTTTGCCTAATCTCACCCGATGGACAAAGCGAGCAATTCACTGACAAGACTGTCGTTGAATTTAGAATTCTCAATCTATTAGAAATCGAGAATTATCTCCGTATCGAACAGCCCTATGATTGTGCAGGTAGTTTTAAAGCCGAAGGGCTTGGCATTAGCCTATTTCATGCCATCAAGACTGAAGACCCCACAGCAATCATCGGATTACCGCTGATTCAGCTGAGCCAGACTCTGCGCGACCAAGGATTCGACTGTTATTCCCGCAACACCTATTCTACCAACATCGGCTCCAAGAGTTCTGAGAGCTGATCAATCATTCTGTCCGGATTGGACTTGGCTAACCGCTCGTGCGAGTGCGCACCGTAGGTGACAGCTATCGACCCCATACTTGCATGCTTTGCCATTAAGATATCAAAGTCGGTATCGCCAACCATTAAAGCGTCTGATGCGCGAACCGATGTTTCACCAAGAATCTCTTCCAACATTTGCGGATGCGGTTTAGATCTAGTCTCATCAGCGCAGCGACTCGCGTCAAAGAAGTTGTGCAATTCCATATGAGACAGAATGCGATCAAGGCCCCGACGACTTTTACCGGTTGCCACTGCGAGCTGATGACCTTGTTGCTTTAGGGCTTCTAAAAGATCCATTGCCCCATCAAATAAAGGTGACGGAATTTCGGCATCCAGATCCAAATAGTGCCCGCGGTAATATCCTGTCAATCTTTCAAGAAGCACCGCATCTGCACCAGGATGTAATTCAGAAAAAGCATTCTCTAGGCTCAAACCAATAACGGATTTTCGCGCCTCTGCATCGGGAACAGCCTTATTTGCATCAATAAAAGCGCGCTCCATCGACACCACAATTCGCTCTAATGAATTGCTCAGTGTGCCATCCCAATCAAAAATATATAGCATCAATTTTCCAAGTTATTTAACAAATTCGTCAGTTCTTCCGGCAAGGGCGCTTCAACGGAGATTCGTTCTCTAGAAATGGGATGGTCAAACTCTAGCAATGCCGCATGCAGAAACAAACGCTTCAATCCTTTACTTTTATAGTAAGAACGTCGCTCTCGATCACCATATTTCTCATCACCAACAAGCGGGTGCCCAGAAACCTGAGCATGCACCCTAATCTGATGGGTTCTACCTGTCTCGAGCACAGCTTTAACCAAAGTTGCGCCATCAAATCGTTGCTCGACAGAAAAGTGCGTAATTGCTTGCTTGCCATCCTGTTCTACACGAACCATGCGCTCACCAGAATTAAACTGGTTTTTCCGCAAGGGCGCATCGACGGTCTTCAGGCTAGCAGGCCATTTACCCTCAGCCAATGCTAGGTATTCTTTGTGCACCGAACCTTCTCGCAATGCCGCATGCAAAGCAACTAAGGCTTTTCTAGACCGGGCAATCATCAAACACCCCGAAGTCTCGCGATCAAGACGATGGACGAGTTCCATGTATTCTTTGTCCGGCCGCATCGCCCTCAGACTCTCGATCAATCCGATAGAAAGCCCACTTCCACCATGAACCGCCAACCCACTCGGTTTATTCAATACAAGCAGCGCATCATCTTCAAATAAGATTGCCTGCTTCAATAAGGACTGTAGGTTTTGGCTAGGTATTGCTGGCTCCGAATCCGTCGCCACACGAACGGGCGGTATTCGTACCACATCACCATCGGACAAGCGATCACTTGGCTTACAGCGTTTTTTGTTAAGCCGCACCTCCCCTTTTCTGAGCAATCGATAAATTCGGGACTTAGGCACACCTTTTAACTTACGCATGAGAAAATTGTCGAGACGCTGCCCTTCATCGTCCCGATCAATCGCTACCAGTTTTACCTTCGAGTCCGAGGTCATCTAAACACCACAAAAGTTGTAATAGCGCGCAAGTTACCAGAAAAAATGTTTTAGTTTGAGCAAGTTATAAGCATTTGCTATAGTGGCGCGGCGACGGCTGTGAAAGCACAGCACTTCGCTTGATAAAGAGGACTCAAAGCCCGTTACTTTTGTTGGTGGCTAGTCCATAAAATTTTGCTGGAAGTGCTCGAAAAGATGAGCGCTTACTAAAACAACGCTCTGAAAGAGTGCTGAATACCACATTCTAACCAGAAAGAAGAAAAGTCCGAATGGATTGGTTGGAATAAATTGCAAAACAAATTGATAATAAAATAGCGAATAACATTGCTTAGAACGATAGACACACTGACTTTACTGTTTTTAGAACTCGGTTAACTTTTAAGCCAAAACGTTGCGAAAAATATTCGCAATATAGAATATAGATAGATGGATATATTCGCTGTTGAATAGATACTGCCTGCTATAAATGCATGCAAAGCGAGTGCCGTTAGCCTCGCACAACATTATCAATCTGTGCTCATTCGAGCCAATTCAGCGCTCTCTCAAAGCCAAAACTTGAGAGAATCATATGAAACGCATGCTCATTAATGCCAGACAAGCCGAAGAAATTCGTGTTGCACTGGTCGATGGCCAAAAACTCTACGACCTTGATATCGAAGCCCGAGGGAAAGAGCAAAAATTATCTAACATATATAAAGGCAAAATTACCCGAGTCGAACCTAGTCTCGAGGCAGCCTTCGTTGACTACGGCATGGAGCGCCATGGCTTTCTGCCACTTAAAGACATTTCCTCCGAGTACTTTATCGAAGGCAAGCGCGGTAGTGGTCGCCCAAAAATTGGCGAGGTGCTGAAAGAAGGCACCGAGGTCATTGTTCAAATTGAGAAGGAAGAACGTGGGAATAAAGGAGCAGCGCTGACCACGTTTATCAGCCTTGCCGGACGGTATATGGTTCTGATGCCAAACAACCCTCGAGCAGGCGGAATTTCTCGTCAAATCGAAGGCGAAGATCGCACCCAGCTCAAAGAAGAAATGGCTTCAATCGAACTACCTAAAGGCATGGGCGTTATCGTCCGTACTGCGGGAATAGGACGCGACACCGAAGAATTACAATGGGATCTCGACTATTTGCTCCACCTATGGGCTTCTATCACGAAAGAATCTGCAGACGCAAAAACGCCACACTTCTTATTCTCAGAGAACAACGTCATTATCCGAACTGTTCGAGACTACCTGCGTCCGAATATTGGAGAGGTCATTGTTGACCACCACCCCTCCTATCTGTTGGCCATGGAATACATCAACAAAGTTATGCCCGACTATAAGAGCAAGATCAAACACTACGATGACGATCTGCCATTATTTAATCGCTATCAAATAGAAGGGCAAATTGAGACTGCTTTTCAACGCGAAGTAAGACTGCCATCCGGTGGTTCTGTAGTCATGGACATGACCGAAGCAATGATTTCTATCGATATCAACTCGGCCCGCGCCACCAAAGGTAGCGATATCGAAGAAACAGCACTCAATACCAACTTAGAGGCAGCGGATGAAATTGCTCGCCAATTGCGCGTAAGGGATTTAGGCGGGCTGGTCGTCATAGACTTTATCGATATGACACCCGCAAAAAATCGCGCGGCAGTAGAAGAGCGTATGCGTAAAGCACTATCTATTGATCGTGCTCGCGTACAAGTTGCGAGAATATCTAAATTCGGATTACTTGAGATGTCGCGTCAAAGACTGCGGCCATCGCTTGAAGAGACTATCTTTGAACCTTGTCCACGTTGCTCGGGGCAAGGCACTATCCGAAGCATTCGTTCACTAGCCCTATCTATTTTGCGGTTGGTTGAAGAAGAAGCACAGAAAGAATCGACGAAAGAAGTCCATGCCTTCGTGCCGGTGGATATTTCAGCGTTCTTGCTAAATGAAAAGCGTGAAGACATATACGACTTAGAAAAACGCCAAGGTAATGTGCGTATTTTGGTCATTCCCAGACCGGACCTCCAAACACCGCACTTCAATATCCGCAGAGTGCGGCTGCAAGATGGTGAAAAAGTCGTCGCCAGCTACTCTGTAAATGATCCAGAAGAACTGATCGCGCCAGACATCAATCCAGTTCTTACAACACCATTGCAAGAAACTGCACAGGCTGCAGTGCAATCTATTGCACCGTCGCAACCAGCACCAAAACGAGATCGCACCCAACAGGTGACTTCTCTCGAAAGTAAAAATGCCAATAGCGATACAAGCAAATCGAAGATTGGTCTATATGCAAAAATAGCGGCCATCATCACGGCGATCGCGGCATTATTTATTAGCCAAAAAGGAAGCGCTGAGCCAGAGAAGAAGCCAGAGCAACAACAAGATCGAAAACGCCCTCAAAATAGGCAATCTAAAGACGGCCAAAGCCAAAACCGTAATCGAAACCGCAATCGAAACCGCAATCGAAACCGTAACCGGAATGAATCTGGACGCCAAAAAGAAGCTCGTGACAGCGAGAAGAAAGACGGTAATAGAGACGCTCAAACAGCTAAAGATAATCAAAACCGAAAGCCGGCTAAATCGGCTAATTCGAAAGAGCAACAAGACTCCTCAGGCAATCAGTCGTCAAAAGCAAAACGCCGTGGCAGAGATGACAATCGTCCTAAACGCCAGCGTCAACGAAAGGACGTCCTGCAAACAGCAGCGCCACTAGCACCTGCGGCTATAATAAAAAATGATGAGTCATCTCAGCAGAGACCTGTTGAAAATAGTCAGTCTGAACCAGAAGCAGTGAAACAACCCATGGCTTCCGATGCGACAAAAGCTAATCAACCCATGGCTGAAGTGGCAGAAGTACCAGCGGCTAAGCAGGCTTCATCTGAGGCACCACAAGCAGAAACGCTAAAAGCTGAAATGTCACAGACCAAACCATCCGTCGCTGAAGCGCCAGAGCCCAAGCAACCTGCAAGTAAGGTGGAAAAGGAAGTAGCGAAGCTTGCGAATGAACCTGTCACCACACGGAAACAAGAACCTCGCGAACTGCCGGCGACATCGAAGAATTCGGAGACGGACTTGGCAAGCACAACTGCTCCTAGTAAACCGGAATCCTACACACGGCCAGTTAATGATCCACGTATTTCGGCAAAACAAGTCACTGCAGAAGTGCGCTCTGTCAAAGCAGAAGTTAATGTCTCTCAACCACTGAATACCGACAGGGCAAGTGATGTAACAATCACACCGCGGGATCTCAGCAGACCAGCCAATGATCCTAGAAATAGGTTAGCCGCAGAGACCGCAGCAACTGAGAAAACAGACGAATCTCAAACAGTTTAGTTTGAAAAGGCAATTAGAGTTGCGGCCTCAAAACCCGCCGCTATAATTGCCGTCACGTTTTTACTGGGATTATTTCCCGCAAAACATGTTGGTGGGGTGGCTGAGTGGTCGAAAGCACTGGTCTTGAAAACCAGCGTATCGAGAGGTACCCAGGGTTCGAATCCCTGCCCCACCGCCATACAACAAAATCCGCCTCCCGCGGATTTTTATTCGCTAGCTGCGCAAGCAGCATGTTAATTAAAGGATGTTTTGACCTAGTTAATCCTGCAAAACATGGCCAACGAAACATCCCACCAAGAACTAACCGACTATGCCAACGAGTAGCAACCAGGCTCTCATAGTTAGAGAATTGCTGGAGACCACTCAAATCAAGCATTCCAGCAATAAAATTCGAGACTTACATCCGCTTTCCAGCCCTCAACCTGTTTATAATACTAGACTGTAATTTGTCCTATTCAGAGCACAAGAATGAGCCTATTCAAAGCCTACGATCTTCGTGGAAAAGTCCCTGAAGATTTAAACGAAGATATCGCCTATAAAATCGGCAGAGCCTATGCAGCGCTATACCAACCGGGAACAGTCGCTGTGGGCTACGATATTCGTAACGAGAGTATCGCTATCACCGAAGCTCTTTCGCGCGGACTAACAGAAAGCGGGACTGACGTCTTTAACATTGGGCTCTGTGGCACAGAAGAAGTCTACTTTGCGACTTTCCATCACAAGTTAGACGGCGGCATCATGGTCACTGCAAGCCACAACCCCAAGGGGCACAACGGGATGAAACTCGTCGGCCCGGAGGCAAAGCCGATCAGCGATGATACTGGCCTTCAAGACATTAAAGCCTTGGTTGAAAGCGGAAACTTCCCCGAATCAAACACAGTTGGCACGGTGACCAACTCACCAGATAAGCAAGCTTATATCGAACACTTGCTCAGCTATATCAATCTCAACAATTTGAAACCGATGAAAATTGTTGTCGATCCAGGCAATGGCGGCGCAGGTATTGCACTAAAAGAAATAGCGCCGCATCTGCCTTTTGAGTTTATCTACATCAATGAAGAGCCAAATGGAGATTTTCCAAATGGCGTGCCCAATCCACTGTTGTTAGAAAACCAAAAAGCGACTGCTGAGGCCGTAACGGCACATGGAGCTGATTTGGGACTAGCTTGGGATGGTGATTTTGACCGCTGTTTCTTTTTCGACGCAGATGGTCGATTTATCGAAGGCTACTATTTGGTAGGACTTTTGGCAGAAACGATTCTCGCTAAGAACCCTGGTGGAAAAATCATTCACGACCCACGACTTGTTTGGAATACTGTTGAACAAACCAATCAAGCCGGCGGCAAACCAGTAATGTCCAAGTGTGGTCACGCATTCATTAAAGAGATAATGCGCGAACAAGATGCCATCTACGGCGGCGAAATGAGCGCTCATCATTACTTTCGTGAATTCTCGTACTGCGATAGCGGCATGATTCCTTGGCTGCTTATCACTGAACTGATGTCCGTGTCCGGCCAAACCATGAAGGCATTAGTAGACGAAAGAATGTCCGCGTACCCTTGCAGTGGCGAAATCAATTTTCGGGTAGATGACGCCAAGAAGGTCATCGCTCGTATTTTGAAAACATACGAACCAAAAGCTGAAGAAGTCGACAAAACCGACGGCATTAGCATGAATTTTGGCAACTGGCGTTTTAATCTACGCGCATCGAATACTGAACCATTACTTAGGCTCAATATTGAGACTATAGGGGACAGCGAACTTTTGGCCGAAGCGACTGAAGAACTAAAAACACTAATACAGAGCTAGATTAAAACAGTAGCGAAACAAGGAAACCTGTTGAAATGTCCAACCAAGTAAAAACAGCCATTATTCCTGTCGCTGGGCTAGGAACAAGAGTATTGCCCGCAAGCAAAGCCATCCCCAAAGAAATGATGCCGGTGGCCGACAAGCCTGTTATTCAATATGTCATCGAAGAAGCGGTTGCGGCAGGTATTGAAGAAATCGTTCTTGTTACCCGCGCAGGAAAAGAATCCATTGAAAATCACTTTGATGCCAACTTTGAATTAGAACACCAACTCGAAAAAAAGGGTAAAACAGCGATCCTCGACAGTGTTCGCGATATTGTGCCGCCCTCGGTAACTATCACTTCGGTTAGGCAGCCTAGCGCCAAAGGATTAGGGCATGCCGTGCTTTGCGCAAAAAACAACATTGCCAACGCCCCTTTCGCCGTGCTGTTGCCCGACGTATTACTACTAGACCATCCTGATTTTGGTAACGATCTTGCTCGTATGGTTTCCAACTACAACGACAGCCAAGCCTCGCAGATCATGGTAGAAGCCGTTCCTGAAGAGCGTGTCGAAGCCTATGGTGTCGTCGATTGTGAAGGTGCCGAAATCAATGCAGGCGAAACTGCAAAGATTGTCGGCATGATAGAAAAGCCTGCTCGCGACGAAGCGCCATCTAATCTGGCTGTCGTGGGGCGCTATGTGCTGCCGGCAAACATTATGGAGATCCTTGCAGCAACACAGCCGGGCGCGGGGAACGAGATTCAACTCACCGACGCCATAGTGACGTTACTCAATCAAAGCCAAGTCGATGCTTACGTGATGAGTGCGGAAACACATGATTGCGGGAACAAATTCGGCTATGTAAAAGCCAACATTGCCGCCGGATTGCGCCATCCAGACTTTGGCGATGCATTAAACGAACACATTCGCAGCTTAGTAAAATAAGAGTTTAACTGTTCCATGATCAACGAATCTGACGCTTGGAAAAAGCTCGAAAAACACTCGGAATTAATGGCCAAAGCGCACTTAAGTGAGCTTTTTGAGCTTCATGACAATCGCTTTCAAGAACTGAGTTATCGAGACGCTCAGGTTTTTCTAGATTTATCAAAGCAACGGCTAATACCCGAAACGATGGAATTGCTAATAGAACTAGCTGAGGCTGCAGAATTGCCGGGCTGGATAGAGCAAATGTTCTCCGGTAAGCACGTCAATCATTCTGAGGATCGACCTGCACTGCACACCGCTTTGCGCATGCCAGAAACATCCGAATTTAAAATAGATGGTCAAAACGTTTCTAGCGATGTGCAGGAAAACCTCCAAAAAATGGAAGCCATCGTTGATCGGATACACAGCGGCCAATGGCGCGGCTACTCAGGCCGTCCTGTAAATACAGTCGTCAACATCGGTGTAGGTGGCTCAGACCTAGGCCCTTTAATGGCCTGCCATGCATTAGATCAATTTGAGCCGCCCGAAGCAGAAGGTGTGAGTGTTGAATTTGTTTCAACCATCGACGGCAGCCAGCTCGCGACCCTTCTTGATGATCTCGACCCACAAACAACATTATTTATTATTTGCTCTAAGTCATTTTCAACCATTGATACGCTGGCGAATGCCGATACCGCACTTGAATGGTTAATCAGTGCGAGTAACACTAGCAGCGAGATTATCAAAAGACAGCACTTTATCGGTGTGTCTTGTAAGCCCGAAAAAATGTCCGAGTGGGGCATTTCGACCAACCACCAATTACAGATTTGGGATTGGGTCGGCGGCCGGTACTCGATGTGGTCCAGCATTGGGCTTTCATCTGCATTGCGTATTGGCAAAAGCGCGTTTCGAGAAATGCTTGCCGGTGCGCACCAGATGGATGAGCATTTCCGCTCTGCCCCACTTAACGAAAATCTTCCTGTCTTGCTGGCATTGGCGGACATCTGGAATGTAAATTTCCTAAATATTCACGCTCACGCCGTGCTCCCCTATGACGGCAGGTTAAGCTACCTACCTTCATATCTCGAACAACTAGAAATGGAAAGCAACGGCAAGTCTGCCACCCGTGATGGCGAAGTGACGCCTTACCATACCTGTCCAGTACTCTGGGGAGAGGTCGGCCCGAATGCTCAACATGCGTTCTACCAGCTACTGCATCAAGGAACCGAGGTCGTCATGTGTGATTTTGTCGCATCAGCACAGCGCCGCGGCTTGATCGAAAGCGAAGAATTTAGGCAGCAACACAATCTCACCTTGGCAAACTTTTTGGCTCAGTCTCGCATCCTTGCGCTTGGCGATACCGTTCTAGAGGATGTCGATAACGCACCGACTCATAAACGCTACCAAGGTAATCAGCCTTGTACGACTATACTTCTCGATGACCTCAATCCTTTTTCCTTTGGCCAGCTTATCGCTCTATACGAGCACAAAGTCTTTGCCCTATCAGCCATATGGAATATCAATCCTTTTGATCAATGGGGCGTGGAACTTGGCAAGCAAGTCGCAACGGAACTCATGCAGCCATTAGTAAACGAAGACGATGACTCAAAAATGGATGCATCAACGCAAGGGCTGATTGAAGAAATTGCGCGGTTAAGAAAAAATATAGAGAGTACCTCAGCATGAGAATGAGTATTTGGGGTTCTGAAATTTGTGGTCTTGTAGCTGCTGCATGCTTTGCGCGTGCCGGAAACAATGTGCGATTGGTAATCGACAACCCTGAGCGCGGCCTCGAGTCTCTCTCCCAACAATCTCTCGATACCGAGCCAGGATTGAAACGCATACTCGATGAACAGATTGTCGCGGGCAGAATCTCGCTATCCAACAAGAAAGAAGCTATGCAAGAAAAGCTTCATCTTCTGGCCTATCGTCCTAACGGGAAACACAAAGCCGAAGCACTCGCCGAGAAACTCGCAGATATTCACTCTGGCGCAATACTGCTAATCACCCAGAGTAACTTCGGTATCGGCGCTTGTGACGAGCTACAAAAAAAGCTCGATGAAAGCGCGAACCAAGTTGTTAGTTATGTGCCAGAGAACCTCCCACAAGGCCGCGGCATAGACACCTTTGAATCGCCAAACAATCTTATTATCGGTTGCGAAAACGTATGGGCAGTTGGCATTTTACGCGGTTTATTTAGACCTTTCCTACAAAACGGCAACGGCCAGATTACAACCATGACTCGGACCGAAGCAGAGTTTAGTAAATTTGCTGTTACCGGCATGCTTGCTTTGCGTCTAAGTTATATCAATGAATTAGCCAACTTGGCGGATAACCTCAATGCGGATATCGAAGTCATACGCGATGCTATGGCGATGGACCCACGTATCGGCCGCGACTATCTGCAGCCAGGGTGCGGCTTTGGCGGACTCAGTTTCTCGCAGTACTTATCTGGCCTAGCAGAGACACTCAGTGCAGAACGTAATTCAACAATTTTAATGGGCGTACTGGAAAATAATGAGGTCCAAAAAGAAACGCCTTTCCGGAAGCTTTGGCGTCATTATGACGGTGAGCTAGCCGGCAAAACTATCACCATCTGGGGTACCTCGTTTAAGCCCGAGACGTCCAGTATGGACAACGCGCCAAGTATTCTTGTTATTAAAGCACTACTAGCGCAGCAGGTCTCCGTAAAAGTCCACGACCCTGAAGCCCTTGAAACTTGCCGAAGTATTTTTAGTGATATCGACGATAGTGGATTAATTTCTTATGAAGCCAGTGCTTACGATGCTTTAGAAGGCAGCCACGGCCTACTTATTTTAACGCACTGGCAGGAATATTGGTCGCCCGATTTTGAGCGTATGAAACAGCTAATGGAGAATCGGTTAATTATTGACGGGCGCAACCTCTATGACCGACAGCTAATAGAATCTATCGGTTTTACCTACCACGGCATTGGTCACTAAATTCCTTCAAAATGATAGCTAGGAAGAGCTAGAAGAGGCGCCAGAGGAAGAACTGGAAGAACTGAGAGCACTCGGCGACATCTGACCAGACCTTTCCAAACTCACCCACAGCAACGCTGCTGCCATCACACCGATGTTATTAGCCAGCATATCTGCATAGCTAAAATGTCTACTCGGAACTAATGCACCCTGCAAATATTCCAGCGCCACAGCGGCCGCAACCGGAAATAACCAATAAGTCTTGCGAACCCAAGTATGAGTAGAAAACCGCCCCAGTAAAAACACAATCAGAAAACTAAAAAAGTGGATGAACTTATCAAAGTTCGGCAAGCTGATACCGGAACGTACGCTGGGAGTAAATAGACCGTATATAAGCAACGCAAAAGCCAAAAGAAAGAGCAATCCCGAAACTCTGCGATGTGTATAAAGGAATCTAAAGAAAAACATCAGCGACTCTCATTTTGCGTCTCGAACATCGTTAGCTACTAAACTAGGCCAAAAAGACACCAACCTACATCCGGTTATTTTTTCTAACACTACACTTGGTAATAGGATTTAAACCAGTGCGCAAATTGGCTCACACCCTCTTCGATACCAACACGAGGCTTGTAATCCGTTGCCTGAAATAGGTCGTCTGTATCTGCCCATGTTTGATATACATCACCGGGTTGCATATCCACAAATTGTTTGTCTGCAACTCGGCCAAGACTAGTCTCTAGCTGCTCAATAAACGTCATTAACTTGACGGGACTACCGTGTCCAATATTGTAGAGTCGATAAGGTGCTGAACTTGTTGCTGGGCTGATTAAGCTCTGACCCATATTTGGGTTCGCTTCTGGCACGATATCCTGAATTCTGAGAATACCTTCAACAATATCATCAATATAAGTGAAATCTCTGCTGAGGTTGCCATGGTTATACACCTCAATTTTTTTTCCTTCACATATCAATCGCGCAAATTTAATCGGTGCCATATCTGGCCTACCCCAGGGCCCATACACGGTAAAGAAGCGCAGGCCAGTCGTCGGCAACTGATACAAATGCGAATAGGTATGGCTCATCAACTCATTGGATTTTTTCGTCGCCGCATAAAGCGACACAGGGTGATCCACTGAATCTGCCGTAGAAAAGGGAACCTTGGTATTCATGCCATAAACAGAACTTGAAGATGCATAGACCAAATGCCCGACACCCGTATTTCTGCAACCTTCTAAGATATTGAGGTGGCCTGTAAGGTTACTATGTGCATAAGCCATCGGTGCTTCAATGGAATACCGCACGCCCGCCTGAGCACCTAAATGGATAACACGCTCAAACCTTTCTTCTTCAAACAAGGTTGCGATTTGTGCAGAGTCAGAAAAATTACCTTTAATAAAACGAAAGTTATCGAGTGGTTCTAACTGACTAAGGCGGTCTTGCTTTAGCTCAACTTCATAGTAGTCGTTAAGATTATCTAATCCGACAACCTCATGACCAAGATCACAAAGCCGTTGAGACACATAATAACCAATAAAACCGGCCGCGCCAGTAACAAGAAACTTCATGCTAGTTTTTGCCCCCGTGGTGACGCTGATGCCATGTCCAAGCCGTTTCGACAATGGATTTAATATCCTGATACTGCGGCGTCCAGTCCAACTTTTCGTTCGCTAAGGTGCTATTACCAACAAGCACTGCTGGATCTCCTTCTCGGCGCGAAACTATTTCGTAAGGTATCTCATGCCCTACTACATCTTCTGCTGCGGCTATTACTTGCAGAACTGAGAAGCCGGCGCCGTTGCCGAGGTTAAACGCATGGGCGCCTGGGTTCTCGCCCATATAATGAATGGCTTTCAGGTGGGCGTCTGCCAAATCGTTGACATGAATGTAATCACGCACACAAGTGCCGTCAGGGGTGGGGTAATCGTTGCCAAATATCTTTAACTGATTGGACGGCAGCGCACTCAAAGTGGAGCGCAAAACATTTGGAATCAAATGTGTCTCCGGCTCATGCGCTTCGCCAATCTCGCCAGAGGGGTCGGCACCAGCTGCATTGAAATAACGCAAACTCACCGAATTCAGTCCGTAGGCCGATGCATAATCTTGGAGTATCTGCTCCACCATCAGCTTGGTTTTACCGTAGGGGTTAATCGGGTTCTGTGGGTGATCCTCACCAATGAACTCAGATAAAGGGTTGCCAAAAGTCGCGGCAGTAGAGGAAAACACAAACTTATCTATATTTGCCTTGCGCATCGCACGCAGCAAGTTAAGCGTACCCACCACGTTATTGAGGTAATACTCGTGTGGTTGATCAACCGATTCACCTACGAGACTTTTTGCGGAAAAATGCATCACAGCATCAAAAGGCTGTGATCCCAAAAAGCTCGCTAGCGCGCCCTCGTTTAACAAATCCGCTTGGAGTAAAAACACGCCTTCAGGAATAGACCATTCATACCCAGTCGATAAGTTATCGAAAACCGACACCTGATGACCTGCATTGAGTAAAGCACGCACCATGTGCGAGCCAATATAACCAGCGCCACCACAAACAAGTATGTTCAAAAGATAATCTTCTCAGGAAAATATTTTTCTATTTTACGCGACCGTAGAGATCTTCAAACCGGACGATATCGTCTTCCCCAAGGTAGCTTCCAGACTGCACTTCAATCAATTCTAGCTCCACTTTTCCAGGGTTTTCCAGCGCGTGGACTACGCCAACCGGAAGATAAGTAGATTCATTTTCCGAAAGCAAAAAGGTCTCTTCACCCTTAGTGACTTGAGCAGTACCCGAGACGACTATCCAATGTTCAGCACGATGATGATGCATTTGCACACTGAGTTTAGCTCCGGGTTTTACGGTAATTCGTTTAACCTGATAGCGCTCACCGTTATCAATGGAGTCGTATTTTCCCCAAGGACGATAGACTTCACGATGGAACTCAAACTCCGAGCGCCCTTCTACCTTTAGTTTCTCGACCACTTTTTTTACATCCTGAACGCGATCTTTAGTAGCGACCATCAGGGCATCTTTAGTATCAACAATCACTAAGTTATCCACACCAATCGTTGCGGTAAGGCGTTCTTCACTGCGAATATAAGAATTAGTGGTATCAATAGAGATCGCTTCGCCGGTGATGGAATTACCGTCTTTGTCTTTCCCGCTTATATCCCAAAGGCTGGACCAAGAACCAATATCGTTCCAACCTGCATCCATCGGCACCACAACCGCAGATTCGGTTTTTTCCATTACAGCATAGTCAATGGAATCATCCGGACAGGCTTCAAACGCCGCGCTGTCAATACGAACAAAATCTAAATCGGTTTGCGTATTCTCCATCGCCTTTTGGCATGATTCCAAAATATCGGGTCGAAACTTGCCCAATTCTTCCAGATACCGTTTTGCTTTAAACAAGAACATACCACTATTCCAGTAATAGTCACCAGAATCGAGATAGGTCTTGGCCGTTTCGGCATCTGGTTTTTCGACAAATTGGTCAACCGCAAAACCGACTGCACCCTCAGCCCCACGGCGAATATAACCGTAGCCCGTATGCGGCTCACTGGGAACAATACCAAAGGTCACTAGCTGACCATCCTCAGCAGCGGGCAAGGCTCTTTTTACTGCCTCAGAAAATGCCGTTTGATCTGTAATCACATGATCTGCCGCTAATACCAGAAGCACATCTTCTGGATCCATATTTAAAGCGGCAAGTGCAATAGCCGGCGCGGTATTTCGACCCACGGGCTCTAGTAAAATTGAACCAAGCTTATCAATAGCGCGCAATTGCTCTGCAACAAAGAAACGGTTCTCCTCATTACAGATCACTGTAGGCGAAGCTGTATCCAACTCTGAAAGCCGATTCACCGTCTCCTGCAACATCGTTGCTTCACCGGCTAACGATAAAAATTGCTTCGGATACTTAGAGCGAGAAACAGGCCAAAGGCGTGTGCCGGAACCGCCGGCCATAATGACGCAAGACAGCATTGAATGAGGTTTCCAAGAGCAAGATAGAAGGCTAATAATACCTTAAGCTATGCAAAAGTGCCGCTCAAACCAACCAACTCAGAGCGGAGGTGTGACCTACTTCAAAGCCTAAGCAACACTACTCCCTTTGGTAACGCTCCGGAACTTCAACTCCCAGCTCTTCTGCTATTTCAGCAATGACATCCGGGTCTGTAAATTCTGCCGGGTGCCGACTAATACGAATACTAGCCTCGGGAAACACTTGCGGTAAATACTCGTCTTTCCATCGCAAAAATCTTACCTAGTCTTCCTTAGCAAAACGATCAGTGTTGTCATTTTTAAATATGAACTCAACGTCGTTCCATTC
>CAZUTO010000006.1:81269-84353 GCA_964623085.1 uncultured Porticoccaceae bacterium | reverse complement strand
CGTTAAGGCAACCCATGATCAAATATCTCTCCATTATTTGGTTCGCTATATTTTCAACTAGCGCAGGTGCTATCGCACCAGCGTTAGTGAAATTCGATCATATGATTGACGACGTCAAATTCGTAGGAGTTGTCGAAGTACTGCAAGCAGAGGCACGATCAGAGAGAACGGAAAACAACAACATCTGTGGTGTGTCCTATAAGGCAGATAAATGATAAATTTTTTTAGAAGTTTAAGCGTCATAGAAGGTATTTCATACTTAATAATTCTGTGTGTTTCATTGGGTGTTATTAGCCGAGAATATGTTTTTTTCTTGGGAATAACTCATGGTGTTTTATTTTTACTTTATTTTGTTTTCTCTCTTATTGTTTCTCATAAGCAATCATGGTCAGTGGTGATTTGGTTATTGGTTTTATTGGCTGCAATAATTCCTTTTGCATTTATTCTGGTTGAGATTTTTATAAAAAAAGAAATTAAGAAAATTGAATAGCCGTATAACGAGTTTGCAAAATTTACTACGTTCGTTGTGCGAAATGTGTTTGTCAGCACTACCCTTGCATAAGGCGTTATATTTACTCCTAAATAAACGAGGCAAAATATGGAAAAAGAAAAAATGAACAGATTCCTTTTTGCGGTTACTGGAATATGTATATTCATCGCTGTATTCGTATGCATTCTAGCAATCTGGGATTATGTAGAATCTGATGTAGCATGGAAAACGGTTGCGACTGTTGGGGTTGTTCTTCTCGGTGCAATGGGGTTTAGCTCTGCAAATGAGCAACTCGGTAAGAAATCACCAAAAATATAACAAGGCGAATTACCGCCGCTTCACTCGCACACGCTCATGTTCGCGGCAGTAGCACTCTCTGGAGATAACGAGATGTCTGACCACAAAGTTTTCTCTATGGCATTCTCAAAAATCTATTCTCTCTATGTTCAAAAAGCTGAGAGAAAGAACCGAGCGGAAGAGGAAGTGATCCAAATCATATGTTGGCTCACCGGCTATAGCTATGATGGCTTGGCTAATCAGGTTGGTGGCGAGAACGATTTAGCCACATTTTTTGCTGAGGCACCGTCAATCAACCCCAACGTATCGCTTATCAAAGGGATTGTATGTGGCGTTCGTGTTGAAGAGGTTGAAGATCCGCTGATGCGCAAGATTCGATACCTCGACAAGTTGATTGATGAGCTTGCTAAGGGGAAATCGATGGAGAAGATTTTGCGGTCATGAATTGCCGCTGGTGGAATGATTAAACCGACCGCTCCTGATACTCGCGGCCGGTTTAACGCGGATTATGATAAGGCTTTACCTAGAGCGGTGACACACCCCAAAGCTTGCTGTAAGCCTCGCAATGGAAAACTAAAGACTGATATCCATCGAGGCTCACGTCTGAAGGGATTTCTATACGTGTTTTACCTTCAAAAACCGATATTTGCTGAACCAAAGCACTGCCTTCGGTCGCGTTATCGCCGGTAATGCTGTCTGATGCCTTGGGCGATAGGAATATTTTCACATCAGGTCCTTCTATGGCTTTGAAATCGTCGCCAAGCTCAATAAAGGTTTTTCCTTCGGCGGTCACTATCTTCCAATCACCCTTAAGCGATGATTTACCCCAGGACGAAAAAGCATTATCTAATTGACCTGAGGCCACGACAGTCTCTTGACCAACAGCGTATCCTGAGTGAAGTAACACAAAAGTGATTAGACTGAATATTGCGGCTATCTTTTTCAAGCTGATGTTCCTCTTTCAAAATTTGATGATTAAGAATCGAATCGCCTTATTATACGATCTCTATAATTACATATTGTTCCCAGATATTCCGTCATATTAGTGTAAAGGCTGGTTAAAAACTTCAAAAAAATGAAGTTAGTTGATATAAAAACTGAGATAGGCAATAAAATATAAATCTAGTTCTACTTTTTACAAGGACATATAACAATTCCCGAGCGCACTCGTGTATTTTAGACAACACGCTTAAATATATATAATAGGCCTGATGAAAAAGATCATATTGTTGGGTGTCGCTGTTCTTACCTCTTGCTCCTTCCTTCCGGTAATTGGCGATTATTCCAACGCTATTGTCGGTTCATGGATTCGGGTAGATCATTATCCAAGTGAAACCAGCTTTACGGAAGTCGAATATTTGCCCAATGGCATAACCTGTTCTTATACATTGGCTCTGGATAATCAGGGCGTAATGAGTGCAAAATTTTATAGCTCTAGATGGTATGTTGAAGGAAACAAAATAGAGCTGGAAGTGCTTTCCAGCAATTCGGAGTATGTTCCGGTGGGAATACGAATTACTGATGAAATCATTTCAGTCAGCAGGGATGAAATGACCTTGAATATGATTACGCCTCTCGATGTAAGCAGAAACGATAACCACTATAGGATAGTGCAGAGCGATGCTGGACGTATTTGCGATGTTGTTGAGGCATATAACAAGCGCCAGCAATTGGACTGATACAATGGGCTCTAACTTAATTTTATGTGGTGAACTAACGCCAGATTATGGATCAGACTATGAATGATCTGCTTAAATTAGGGAAGCAAGCTGTCGAATCTCAGCCATTTAATGCGCTTATAGGTACTGAGCTTGGCTCTCAAGGTACGATTGCGAAAATATAGGAACTCTTCCTTTATATAAATTCGCCATGTCTTTTAATTTACAAAATGATTAATCGTTTTAAAAAATATTCTATTGCCAAGATGTGGTTTCTGTCTTGGGTGATTTTTCTGGGTAGCACTCTGGTTATTACTCTATTGGATTATTTTGGCGAACGATGGCTTAACATTGCTTGGCCGCGTGGCGCTGATGCATACCCAAATATGATTCTCGGTATCCCGCTTTTTTTCATACAACTGCTTGCGGCATATCTTCTAATTTCAGCAGGCGTAAAAACATACAATACATATAAAGGGTTGAAAGGCGTTCTTTTCGCACTAGCTTTAATTTTTTCAACAGGGCTTAGCTGTCTGCTTATATATGCGCTAATCGGTTTTTGGTATCAGTTTGATTTCATGGGTCGGTCGATGTAATCATAGGGCAGAACATATAAAAAATGCGCCTTAGAAAAATATG
>CAZUTO010000006.1:79925-81169 GCA_964623085.1 uncultured Porticoccaceae bacterium | reverse complement strand
ATGGGGGATGTGACAATGACTAACCTCACAGTACAACCTGGGGATGCGGTCGTTACTCAATTCGGTGTTTATCAACACTGGTCTATTGTTTCCGATCGTTTTTGTCCTGCAGGGAAAAACATGCTTATTTCTGCCACCAAAAGGACGGGGACGGTACAAGAAGAATCATGGGATAAAGTTACTCAAGGCAGGCATACATACGTAGCTGTATCAAAGACCGATAAGCCTGTATCAGACATTCTTTTAGACGCTCGCTCTCAGATCGGCAGGTGGAATTACTCCCTTACAGATAATAACTGCGAGCACTTTGTGAAATGGTGTTCGGGAAGAAAGGTGTCGTCATCTCAAGTTGAAGGTGGCTTTCGTGGCGCAAGTGTTGGCGCGTTTGCGGTCGCTGTTTTGGCTCGCAACCCTGTCACCATGAAGATTGCCTGTGGGGCGATGTTATTGGGCAGCGCTGGCGTTTTGTTGTCTAAAGCCGCCAATACGGAACATGGCGTTCGCGCGCAAAAGCCTTTAAGAAGGCTTAAAAATAGTATGCGTTTGCATCTTCGCCACTAACTATCGCTAACTTGGATGATGTCATCAGCATTCAGCTTTCCAAGGCCGGCCATGAAACACAATATCTTTGTTCTGGTCGTTCTTTTTAGTATGTTTTCGCAAGCGCAAGAAGAGCATGCGCTCGCTGAGCTTAAAAACTTGGTGTGGAAAAATAGAATTATCATTATTAATGAACCAGCTGATGCAGATACCGCGCGCGCGATTCTCGCCGACCAAGTCATTGAAATTGATGATCGCGACATTATTTGGTTTGTTATACAAGGCGAGCTTGCCTTCACTAATTATCTAGGCACCCTCTCTTCTGACTTTGTCAGCAATACGCGCACCAAGCTAAAGCCTATCAGTGAAAAGATTATTCTGATTGGCAAAGATGGCGGGGTAAAGTCTCAGCATAATGATTTGGATGTGAGCACTACCATCGGCGCTATCTTCTCAGAGATTGACGCTATGCCGATGCGTCAGCGCGAAATGCAAGAGTAGCGCGCGAGTATAAATAGCTAGCAAGGCGCTCGCCGTGTTTATTTATCTAGTCAACTAGTTTGCATCTGTTTCTTCATCTTAGCGGCCGATATCAATTCAATTATGAATGTTAGAAATGATCAATATGGAATTGGAAATTCCTCTTACATTATGGCGGGGGAATTAGCGGGTATCACTCAGCTCGTTGATGATTTTTATCGCAA
>CAZUTO010000006.1:9465-79825 GCA_964623085.1 uncultured Porticoccaceae bacterium | reverse complement strand
TTATGGCGGGGGAATTAGCGGGTATCACTCAGCTCGTTGATGATTTTTATCGCAATATGGATACGTTTAAAGAATCAAAACATATTAGAGATATGCACCCAGATGATTTATCAGAGTCTAGAAAAAAGCTCACTTACTTTTTGTCTGGATGGCTTGGCGGTCCAAGGCTATATACAGAACATTATGGAAGTATCAACATACCTCAAGCACACAGACATCTTTCTGTAGGTGTTGCAGAAAGTGAAGCATGGTTATGCTGTATGGAAAAAGCAATAGACCAACAGCCCTATAAAGATGAATTCAAAGCGTACCTATTGGCTCAACTAAGAATACCCGCAGAGCGAATTAGAATAGCCGCAAGCACCTAACTAGGCGATTTTGCTGTCCCAATCAATGGCAAGCAGTTTCTATGACATGCGTCGGGCGGCTTGTTCCAATTGAGTCTAGAGCAAGTGCAATTGAAGGAAGATACGACTTTAGACACTGGCGAATTATCAGGTACAATCCGCTTATACACATTGATACCGCATTATATTTGCCAAAAAGTGAAGAACCACCGAAGAACCCTAGCGCTCAGTGCGCGGCTAGTAGCACATTTTCTAGAAGCATTAGATCTACCTAAAATGGTACGGGCTGATTATTGATTAACGCTTATGGATAATGCGATGCTAATGGCAAAATATACTATATTTATCAATTGGTTACGGTCAATCTTAAGAACTAGCCCTGTTGCATTTTTTAGCGGTTGTCGCGCCGACAGGGCCCACATATCTAGCAATTATATCTCTCGCTTTTTTCGTCCACTCTTGGAACAATGCGTGTAGACGCAATTGCAGCAATCTCTATATGCTATTAACCCGTATCCTATTCATAAAGACGCATAACCCTCATTACAAACAAACCTGCGGCATGGCACTTGATACACCCCGCCTGTTTGCTTCATGATGTGCGCCTTTGTTGTTTTTGACTTTATATTCGAACTGGTGAATTCGAGTATATTTTTTTAATCCCTCACCAATAATTAAAGAGTACAGAAAATGAGTAAAGGCACAGTTAAATGGTTCAACGCGGATAAAGGCTTTGGTTTTATTACCCCGGAAGACGGTGGTAAAGACCTGTTTGTTCATTATTCAGAAATCCAAGCGGACGGCGAATATGCCACGCTGAATGATGGTCAAGCCGTCGAATTCGAAGTTGGCCAAGGTCAAAAAGGGCCTTGCGCAAATAAGGTTGTTGCTGTTTAGCTTTAGCACATAACAACACACGCGGAGCGGCTGGCTTAGCCGCCGCTTCGCTTCTTAGTATCTTTATGTAATGTTCATAAAGAGTGCCCGCCCATCGTTTGATGGTTTTGGCGACTACAGTATCTGCCGTATCTTTCCAAAAAAGTGAGCGCTCATGCGCCTCGCCAGTGTTTCTTAACGGATTCGCTATCAGGTCTATAGTAGATTCCGATTCGCTAGATAAACAGAAAAGGCTAAACTATATTAGGTTTCGGTTATACCGAGATACGTTTTATGGTTCGTCAAAAAATTAGATACGAGGCTGTTATATGATGGATATAGATATTGGCATTAGTAAAGAAAATCGATTGGCGATAGCCGATGGTCTAAAGCGGCTCTTAGCTGATTCTTATACGTTATATTTGCAGACTCATAATTTCCACTGGAATGTGACCGGGTCGGAGTTTCGCGAGTTACATCTCATGTTTGAAGAGCATTACACTGAATTAGCTGTTGCAGTGGATGATATCGCTGAGCGCATTCGAACGCTGGATATTCCTGCACCTGGCACATATAAAGAGTTTGCAAAACTTAGCTCTATACAAGAAGTCGATGGCGTTCCAAGTTCATCAGACATGGTTGTGCTGCTAACCCAAGCCCACGAACAAGTGATTAAAACGTCGCGTGACGTTTTAAAAGTAGCGCAGGACGCAGACGATGAGTCCACTGCATCATTGGTGTCTGATCGTATGCGTATCCATGAAAAAACAGCATGGATGTTGCGAGCCACGCAGAAATAGTGCGCGCCTCATAGGGGAGGTGCTAGTGACACAAGAAAGCATTTTATTTCTGGGCCCAGAAGATTCACCCTTGATTGCTTGGTTGCGTGCACAGGGTGAAGACGTTGCTCAGACATCGGACGCACTTTCCACTGATGTGGTTTCGAACCGAGGGTATTCCTTTCTCATCAGTTATGGCTATAGGCATATTCTCCGCAACGATATTTTGAGCCTATTCCCAGACAAGGCCATCAACCTGCATATCTCTTACCTCCCATGGAATCGTGGTGCTGACCCGAACTTCTGGAGCTTCTTAGAGGACACACCCAAGGGTGTGACGATCCATCATTTAGACGAAGGCATAGATACTGGGGACATCATTATTCAACAGGAAGTTGAGTTCGATTCCGAGCGGGACACACTAGCAACCTCTTACGAGAAATTGCATACGGCTATTCAAGATTTATTCAAACAAAATTGGCAAGATATAAAAAGCGGGCAAGGCCAACGCCAACAGCAAACCAGCGAAGGCTCTAGCCACAAACTTAAGGATAAGAAAAAACTTTTGCACCTGTTAAGTGATGGCTGGAACACCCCGATTTCAGTTTTGAGCGACACAACTGACCTCTAAAAAGCATACACTTCCGCGATCAATATCCTGCTCCCCCGCTCGCCTGTTTTCTGCCATTACATGGACATACGCCGACAAGCGCTAACCTTTAAAAAGCGAGCCCATCACCCCGCGAAGCAAAGACGTGCCCGCTTTGGTGCCAAGGCTGCGCGCCATACTTTTAATAAAGGCCTCGCCCACACCTTGGCGATTGCTTTTAGCTTTGGGCTTAGGCTTATCGAGTGTTCGTTTTGCCGAAGGCTTCGCTTTATTCGCTTCCTCCGCTTGCGCCGTCACTCGTGCGCTCAACATTTCGAAGGCGGACTCACGATCGATGGTTTCATCGTAGATGCCTGTAATCGGGCTCTCCGCCACGACAGCATCATGCTCTGCTTTTTTGGCGGGGCCAATTCTGGACACAGGCGGTTTAACCATGGTGCGCTTCACGACTGATGGTGCGCCATTCCCCATGAGCGTCGAGACGAGGGCTTCACCCACGCCCATCTCGCTGATGGCGTCTTTCACAGAAAAGCTACCATCCGATCGAAACGTATCCGCTGCCGTCTTCACTGCCTTTTGTTCTTTTGGTGTAAAGGCTCGCAACGCATGCTGAACGCGATTACCGAGCTGGCTAAGCACGCTGTCGGGAATATCGCTTGGACTTTGAGTGATAAAATAGACCCCAACACCTTTTGAACGAATTAATCGAACAACTTGCTCTACTTTAGTAATAAGCACCTTGGGTGCATCTGTGAACATCAAATGTGCTTCATCAAAAAACAGCACTAATTTAGGTTTTTCTGGATCTCCGACTTCAGGGAGCTTTTCAAAAAATTCAGACAGCAGCCAAAGCAACATCGTTGAATAAAGCGCTGGCTCCTGAACCAACTTATTGGCAACAAGCACGTTTATATAACCTTTGCCGTCTTCATCCACCTTCATTAGGTCGTTGATATCGAGCATAGGTTCGCCGAAGAAACGTTTTGCGCCACTGCGCTGCAACATAAGCAGTCGTCGTTGAATCGCGCCCACGGAAGTCGACGAGACGTTGCCGTACATGGTTCGCAAATCAGCCGCATTATCCGCAACATGCTGAAGCATGGTACGAAGGTCTTTTAAATCGAGCAGAAGCAGTCCTTGATCATCAGCCACAGCAAAGGCGATTTGGAGAATGCCCTCTTGCGTTTCATTTAGGCTCAATAGGCGGGCCAATAGAACCGGGCCCATATCAGAAATCGTGGCCCTGATCGGGTGGCCTTTTTTTCCGTACAGATCCCAAAATATAGTGGGGCAGCCGGCCCAGGCATCCGTTGGCAAGCCCATGGCTTCGAAGCGCTCATTGACCTTTGGATGCGTCTTGCCAGCTTGACTTATACCCGATACGTCGCCCTTAACATCCGCCAAAAATACAGGCACGCCTTGGCTGGAAAAGCTTTCCGCCAGTGCCTGTAAGGTCACGGTTTTGCCCGTGCCAGTAGCACCAGCGATTAAACCGTGACGGTTCGCTCGCTTCAAACTAAGTGAAATCTCCGCGACGGAGTCCTTTTCGGTTTTGGTGTATCCAACAGGTATTTTTAAGTCTTCTGTCATTGGTCTGCCATGAAGCGTAAGTAGTGGACGATAGAATAGGCAATCATTGCATTATTCTCAATGAATGCCGCTCGAAATATTTTTGTACCGATAGATTATTAGGCGAGCGCTAAAAGATGATCCGACATTCGCTTGCGCGTTGCTTCATCGGGCAACGAGCCGAATCCTGCGCCCATATTGTCGATCACGTGTTTTACTTTGCTGGTTTCGGTCACCACGCTGGTCATCGCCGGGTCTGCGAGAATCCATTTGAGCGCATACTTCGCCCAGGTATCACAGCCGAACTCCGCCACCCATTCCGGCAGCTCGGCATCCGCCACCATACTGAAGAATGCGCCATCATTAACTGCTTTGAAGGGCTCGGCACCAATCACACCTATACCTAAGTCCCGCGCCAACGGCAAAACTCGTTCTGCCGGGCCTTGCTGGGTAATTGAATATCCGGTCATAATGAAATCGGGTTGTTCCGCTTTCATAAAATCTTCAAGCGGCGAGTAGTCGGTTCTGCGCGTCAAACTCACGCCTATATATCTAACGCGTCCCTGCTCTTTCCATTCTTTCAACATTGGCCAGTTTTGCTCCAGCTCACGCATGTTATGGATAAGCAGTAAATCAATAGGGCGCTTATTGAGATTGGCAACGGTCTTTTCAAAATGATTAATGGCCGCCTCGCGTCCATTAACGGTGATTTTACCGGCTAAAAATAGCTCGTCTGTCAGCCCCATCTCGCCGAGCAATTCACCAATCACTGGCGGGTTCGGTCGAAAAAACGCGGGCGTATCGATGAGCCTTCCTCCCATATCCACCATGGTTTGGATAACCGATTTAGGCAGTTCTCTGCCCTCCTCAGGAAGGTTGATAAAAATACTCGGGGCACCCAAGCCGATCACAGGCAGCGATTCTGTGGTCCCCGGAATCAGTCTTTCTTGCATTTTCTCTTGTGAAAAAGCCTTCAGTGGCAAAGCCGCACCTGATGCAGCCAGTGCGCCAGATTTTAGAAACTGTCTGCGGTTAATATCAGTGTGCTTCATAGGAATACTCCCCTGTTTTTCGGGTGAACGACGTTCGAATCTTCTACCCGAGAATACCAAAGTATGTATGATAGCCCTTTTCGAGATAAGCCTTTTTTACAAAATAATACAGGTGCGATAAAGGATTCATTTATGAGCTGGAATATTTATCTTTCGGGCGAAATACATACCGATTGGCGGCAACAAATTATTGACGGCTGTGCGGCCCTGAACCTTCCCGTGACCTTTACCTCTGCGGTTACCAATCACGCAGCGTCAGATGCCGCTGGTGATGTCTTAGGCCCAGAAGACAACAGCTTCTGGCGCGATCACAAGTCCGCGAAAGTAAACAAAATGCGTATTCAAACTGCTATTAAAGACTGTGATTTGGCAGTGATTCGGTTTGGAGATAAGTACAAGCAATGGAACGCGGCTTTTGATGCCGGTTACTGCGCTGCGCTAGGCAAACCCTATATTACGCTGCACGATGACAGTATTGTGCACCCGTTGAAGGAAGTAGACGCCTCCGCCGATGCTTGGGCTAACACCCCTGAGCAAGTGGTGGAAATTCTTCGCTATGTTATCGCAGAGAATTAGGCGGCTAATCTGTCAAAAGTGGCGCTCATAATTGCCGATGCTTTTATCTGGATGATTTTGTGGAAGAGCCATTCTGTAAATTTGTATGTGTCCCTATTTGATAAAACGGCGCGCCATTAAAAAAGGCGACCTAAGCCGCCTTTTTTCCAGATTTATCTAACTTTTATTACTTCATTCTCTTTTTGAGCTTCCGTAACGTCAGCAGCTGAGCTGAAGCTTCAGCTAACTGCACCGCAGCAGCGGAGTAATCAAGCTCGCCACTTTGGTTTTCTATCAGATTTTCTGCCGCTTTACGGGCTTCTTCAACCGCTGCTTCGTCAATATCTGATGCTCGGGTTGCTGAATCCGCAAGGATGGTGACTAGGTGCGGCTGTACTTCCAAGTAGCCGCCAGAAACAAACACTAAGACTTCTTCGCCGTCTTGCTTTATCAGCTTGACCGGGCCCGGTTTTAGCGGCGTTAGCAAAGGCGCATGCCCGTATTGCACACCGAGCTCGCCCGCAATTCCCGTGGCAGTGATCGACTCCACCAACCCGGAGAAAATTTCTTCTTCCGAGCTGACGATATCGCAGTGCACAGCTATGGCCATAATTCTTACTCTTTAGCTTGGTTTATTGAGCGCAAACGATCTTAGAGATCTTTCGACTTCTCAATCACCTCATCAATGCCGCCTACCATGTAGAAGGCTTGCTCTGGAACATCGTCATATTGCCCTTCCAGAATGCCTTTAAAGCTGGCGATGGTGTCTTTCAGTGAGACGTACTTACCCGGCGAGCCGGTGAAAATCTCTGCCACGAAGAACGGTTGTGACAAGAAGCGCTGTATCTTACGAGCGCGAGCAACCGTTTGCTTATCTTCTTCAGATAGCTCATCCATACCTAGGATGGCAATAATATCCTTCAGCTCTTTATAGCGCTGAAGTACACCCTGAACACCACGAGCAACTTCATAGTGCTCTTGGCCAATCACTAGCGGATCGAGCAAGCGCGAGGTTGAATCCAGTGGATCCACCGCCGGATAAATACCAAGCTCTGCAATTTGACGCGAAAGTACCAAGGTCGCATCCAAATGCGCAAATGTGGTTGCAGGAGAGGGGTCAGTCAAGTCATCCGCAGGTACGTAAACCGCCTGGAACGAGGTGATCGAACCATTTTTGGTTGACGTAATACGCTCTTGAAGTGCACCCATTTCTTCCGCCAATGTCGGCTGATAGCCCACGGCTGATGGCATACGACCAAGCAGTGCCGACACCTCTGTTCCCGCAAGCGTGTATCGATAAATATTGTCCACGAACATAAGAATGTCACGACCTTCATCGCGGAAGTATTCCGCCATGGTCAAACCAGAAAGTGCCACACGAAGACGGTTTCCGGGGGGCTCGTTCATCTGACCATAGACCATGGCCACCTTGTCGAGTACGCCGGCTTCTTTCATCTCGTAATAGAAGTCGTTACCTTCACGTGTGCGCTCGCCCACGCCCGCAAAAACGGAAAGGCCTTCTTGCTGAACAGCGATGTTGTTGATTAGCTCCATCAGCGTAACAGTTTTACCTACGCCCGCACCACCGAAGAGGCCAACTTTACCGCCCTTGGAAATCGGCATAATAAGGTCGATTACCTTGATGCCTGTTTCCAAGATTTCTATCGCACCAGACTGCTCTGCATAGGTAGGCGGCTTGCGGTGAATACCCGCTGTTTCTTTGTGGTCAATCGGGCCAGCTTCGTCAATGGGGTTGCCCAATACATCCATAATACGACCAAGCGTTCCAGCGCCGACCGGCACTTGAATTGGCTTGCTGGTATTGTCCACAGCCAAGCCTCGGCTTAGTCCTTCCGAAGACCCCATGGCAATAGAGCGAACTACCCCGTCACCTAACTGCTGCTGCACCTCCAGCGTCAATCCCGTGGAACCAACATTTAGTGCGTCATAAACCTTAGGCACACTGTCTCGTGGAAATTCTACATCCACAACAGCACCAATGATTTGTACGATACGTCCGCTACTCATTGAGGAATCCTCTTTAAATTCTTTTCTAAATTCGGTTGTCTATTCTTTATTAGGTGCGCGCTTATACTGCCGCCGCACCACTCACAATTTCTGACAGCTCTTGCGTAATCGCTGTCTGACGCGCTTTGTTATAAAGCAGCTCTAGCTCGTCGATTAAATCGCCGGCGTTGTCTGTCGCGTTTTTCATCGCCAACATCCGCGCGGCCATCTCGCAGGCTTTGTTTTCTACTACAGCCTGATACACCTGTGACTCAACATAACGAACCAATAGCCCGTCCAAAATTTCGCCTGCATCATCGGGCTCGTAGATGTAGTCCCAGTGATGCTTGAGCTTCTCATCCGCGTTTCGCTGCAATGGAAGCAACTGCTCCACTCGCGGCTGTTGCGTCATGGTGTTAACAAAATCATTGGATACTAAAAACAGTCGATCGATTTTTCCATCGTCAAATGCATCTAGCATTACTTTGATATTGCCCAGCAAATCTGCTGCCAATGGTGCATCGCCCAGGTCTCGAACCGCCGCTAAAACATTGCCGCCGTAGGCATTAAAAAAGGTGACCGCCTTGGTTCCAACGCCACAAAAATCGGCCTCAACACCTTGGTCCGCCCATTTCTTTATTTCGGCGATAGCCGCCTTGAACATATTGACGTTCAAGCCACCACAAAGCCCGCGATCTGTTGCTACAACAATAAAGCCAACACGCTTAACTTCGCGCTCTTTCAGGTATTTATGCTGATACTCAGACGTCGAGTTAGCGACATTGCTAATCACGGCGCGAATTCGTTCGGCATAAGGCTTACCCAGCGCCATACGATCCTGCGCGCGACGCATCTTACTCGCGGCGACCATTTCCATCGCGGAAGTAATTTTCTGAGTACTTTTAATACTCGTAATTTTTGTTTTTACTTCTTTACCTACTGCCACTTTTTAAACTCCAAAACTTGTTCGGTTTAATGACTAGTAAGTCTGCGTCTCTTTGAATTTATCGATCGCCGCTTTAAAGCCCGCTTCGATATCATCATCCCACGCACCCGTCTCAGCGACTTTCGACATAAGCTCGCCGTGTTCACTATTCATGTAACTAAGCAAAGCGGCTTCAAAGTCACCGATTTTGTTCAGCTCCATGCCTTTTAGATAGCCCGCATTAGCTGCGTATAGCACCACGCCCATCTCCGCTACATTTTGAGGAGAGTACTGCGCTTGTTTCATTAGCTCGGTTACGGCTTGACCATGCTCTAACTGGTCGCGCGTCGCTTCATCAAGGTCAGATGCAAACTGCGAGAATGCGGCCAATTCGCGATACTGAGCCAGTGCGAGACGAATACCGCCGCCCAATTTTTTAATAATTTTGGTTTGTGCCGAACCACCCACACGCGATACCGACAAGCCTGCATTCATCGCTGGCCGCACACCGGAGTTAAACAAATCCGCTTCTAGGAAGATCTGTCCATCGGTAATCGAAATAACATTGGTAGGTACGAACGCCGATACGTCGCCCGCTTGCGTTTCGATAATAGGAAGCGCAGTCAATGAACCGGTTTTTCCTTTGACTTCGCCCTTGGTGAAAGCTTCAACATAGTCCGCATTTACCCGTGCAGAGCGCTCGAGTAGGCGCGAGTGCAAATAGAAAACATCACCAGGATAGGCTTCGCGGCCAGGAGGGCGTTTCAATAGCAACGAAATCTGACGATAACCCCAAGCTTGCTTGGTTAAATCATCATAAATAATCAGTGCATCTTCGCCCCGATCACGATAGTACTCACCCATGGTACAGCCGGCATAGGGCGCGAGAAACTGCATAGACGCAGGGTCTGATGCTGTCGCCGCAACGACTGTGGTGTGATCCATCGCGCCGTGTTCTTCAAGCTTGCGAACAATGTTCGCCACCGTTGAAGATTTCTGACCAATGGCGACGTAGATACATTTAACGCCGGTACTTTTTTGGTTGATGATGGCATCGATTGCAATGGCGGTTTTACCAATTTGCCGATCACCAATGATCAGTTCGCGCTGGCCTCGGCCAATGGGCACCATGGCGTCAATCGCTTTGAGGCCCGTCTGCATGGGCTGATCTACCGATTTACGCTCAATTACGCCTGGCGCTACTTTTTCGATCGCGTCGGTTTGTTTTGCGTCAATGGCGCCCTTGCCATCGATTGGCGTACCAAGTGCATCGACCACTCGGCCTTCTAGTTCTGGGCCGATAGGCACTTCAAGAATTCGCCCTGTACAGCGTACTTTCGCGCCTTCAGCTAGGCCGAGGTAGTCGCCGAGGACAATTGCGCCAACCGAATCGCGCTCAAGGTTCAACGCCATGCCGTAGAGGCCGCCGTCGAACTCAATCATTTCGCCGTACATGACTTCGGCTAGTCCGTGCACACGCACAATACCGTCCTGCACAGAGACGACTGTCCCTTCGTTTTTCGATTCGGTAGCAACATCGAGTGAGTCGATACGGCTCTTGATGATGTCGCTAATTTCAGATGGATTCAGTTGCTGCATTGTTTAATTCCTCAGGAATTCATTGCTTCTGCAAGTTTGGCCAAACGCCCACTTACAGAGCCGTCTATAAAAGTATCGCCTGCGTGAACCATTACACCACCAATAAGGCTGGCATCTGTGTCACAGGTTAGCGTTACCTGACGATTCAAGTTTTTACTTAGTGCCTCGGCGAGCTTTTTTTGCTCTTCATCGTTCATTTCGTAAGCGCTGGTTATATCAACATCCAGTACCCGCTCACGTTGTGATTTTAGAAGGTCGAAAAGTTGCGATATTTCGCCGAATAGCCCGATACGCTTGTTGGAAGCGACATTGCGAACAAAATTCTTGCCTTTGTCGTCAAGTGAGTCGCCCATAATTTCAACAAGCGTAGTCGCATTTTGCTCTGATGTGGCTGAAGGATCGGAAAGCAGCTTTGCTACTTTTTCTTCCGACACTACGACGGCTAGTTCACCGAGCATCTTTGCCCACTCAGTTAGCGCATTATTTGCATCTGCAAATTCAAACGCCGCTTTCGCGTAGGGTCGGGCAAGGGTAGTTAACTCAGCCATGTGTACCTCGTACGTTATCCATACTCAGGTACTAAAGCTGCGCGGCCAATTTGTCGAGCATATCTGAGTGCTTGCTTGCATCCACACTGCTTTCCAAAATTTTCTCTGCGCCAGAAACAGCCAGAGTGGCGACCTGTGCACGCAGCGCTTCTTTGGCTTGCGAAACTTGCTGCTCTACTTCGGCTTCCGCTGCAGCACGAATCCGCTCGGCTTCTTCCTGCGCCTTTTCTTTGGCTTCGTCGACCATCTGGTCTCCGCGTTTTTTTGCTTGCTCAATAATCTCTGCCGCCTGAGCCTTCGCGTCTTTCATATCCGAGGCTGCTTTTTCTTTAGCAAGCTCTAGATCTTTGTCTGCCTTATCTGCTGCCGCCAAGCCATCAGCAATTTTTTTAGCTCGATCGGCCATGGCTGCTGTAATAGGCGGCCAAACAAACTTCATGCAAAATAGCACAAAGACGATGAAGAAAATCATCTGGCCGAAAAGCGTGTAATTGAGATTCACACCAATAACCTCTGTTTGTTTAGTTTCTTGCTAAGCTGGTTTGGCTTAAGCGCCAACACCTGGCGCAACAACAAAGATCAGGTACATTGCGATACCAACACCAATAATAGGCACAGCATCAATCAGACCTGCGAGCAGGAACATTTTGCCTTGTAGCATAGCCGCCAACTCTGGTTGACGCGCTGTACCTTCGAGCAAACGACCACCCAAAAGACCCATGCCAATCGCAGCACCAAGTGCACCTAAGCCCAGCATGATCGCAGCAGCAATAATTACCAGTTCCATTTTTTTCTCCTAACGTAAAAGTTAAATCAATTAGTGACCATCATCGTGTGCCATAGATAGGTACACAACGGTCAAAACCATAAAAATAAATGCCTGCAGGATGATTACCAGAATGTGGAAAATCGCCCAGCCTAACTGCAGCACACCGCCAAACAAGCCAAAAACCCAGCCAGCGGTATACATGACAGAAATAAGAATAAAGATCATCTCGCCTGCATACATGTTTCCGAACAATCGCAAGCCGAGCGAGAAGGGCTTTGCTAGCAAGCCAACTAATTCCATGAACAAATTGACCGGAATAAATCCCCAGTGGTTAAAGGGATGCATCGTCAATTCCTTAGTGAAACCGACGGCACCTTTCATTTTGATCGAGTAGAAAATCATCAGAACGAAAATGCCCAGCGCCATACCCAAGGTGATATTCGGATCAGTAGAAGGAACGATTTTGTGATACTCGACACCGAACAGCTTCATAATTTCTGGCACGAGATCTACCGGAATAAGGTCCATCAAGTTCATCAGAAACACCCAAACAAAAACCGTCAACGCCAAGGGCGCAACCAGTGGGTTCTTATAATGGAACATGTCCTTTACGTTGCCATCGACAAACTCAACGACTATCTCTATGAAATTTTGCAGGCCGGTCGGAATGCCAGGTGTCGCTTTTTTCGCAACGGCTCTGAACAGCAAGCAGAAAACCAAGCCCAAGCCAAACGACCAGGCCAGGCTATCAACGTGAAACGCATTGAAGCCCATGGCCGCTGCTTCTTCTGAGCCATGTGCCCAAGTCCAGGTGTCTTGTTCTAAGGTGTGGTGGCTGCCGTCAGCACTGTGGCGCTCATAGCCAGCAGGCAGCTTTCCGTAAGCCAGATTTTGAAGGTGATGCTGAATATATTCTGTCGTAGTCTGCGATTCGCCGGCCATTCAACCTGTCTCAATCATTCTCTTCTTTTGCTTCTGCCAGTTCACGAGCCTTTGGCAGGATAAGCACACAAATTATGGGCTGTGTCACTAACATGACGAACAGCGATATAAATAGTAGTAACGGTGCTTGCACGTCGACGAACTTAAACACGAGCGCACAGATTACAGCTACTAATATAAATTTACCTGCTTCTCCTCGATATAGTGCGCCTAGCGCTCTAACCGGATCTTCACTGGCCTTATATCGAAAAGCCTGAAGAGTGAAATACAGGTTCGGAAGTATGGCTATAACACTACCTAGCGCCGAAGAAATCGCGCCATCTTGGCCACCAATTCCGAATCCCGCAACGCAGAGAACCAGTGCGGCCATTAGTTGCGATCCGACATATTTGAAGAAATCGGCAACTGACACTTAAACTGACCTGCTTTGCGGGGGGCGGATTATAGTGGCACCTATCTACATACTCAAGCCTTGCTGCATCGGCCATCGCCCTTGTTGTTTCTTCAACATTTTGATTTGCCGAAACTTTTTAAACTCTTAGCTCAGCACTCTATCTCCTCAAAAAAACAGCGGGCAAAAAACAAGCGTTACTTAATGTGTTTTAAGATTCCTTCGAGGATGTCATGTGACGCGTAGTTGATAACTAGCTTGCCTTTACCACCCCGACCCTCATCGATAGAAACGGACGTACCGAGCTTTTCGGAAAGGTCGTTCTCTAAGGATTTGATGTCTGCACTTTTCGCTTTCTTTTTCGGCGCCTTCGTTGCCGGCTCTGACTGCAGTGTTTTTACTAACGCTTCCGCTTGGCGGACCGTTAGCTCTTTTTCGACGACCTCGCGCGCTGCGCGCACCTGCGCCATATCAGTAAGCGTTAGCAGGGCGCGGGCATGACCCATCTCTAAGTCACCGTTCTCCAACAGCACCCGAACAGGCTCTTGTAAGCTGGAAAGGCGCATAAGGTTGGTGACCGCACTGCGCGATTTTCCTACCGCTTTGGCGACATCATCATGAGTGAGGTTAAATTCTTCCTTTAGGCGCTGTAAAGCTAGCGCTTCTTCCATTGGGTTGAGGTTTTCGCGCTGGATATTTTCGATAATCGCCATAGCAATAGCGGCGTCATCGGGAATATCTTTGATGATCGCTGGAATATCACTTAGACCCACTTTTTGGCAGGCTCGCCAGCGCCGCTCACCCGCTATGATCTCGTAACGATTTTCGCCGGCGAGAGGCCGCAGAACGATTGGCTGCATCAAGCCTTGTTGCCGGATCGAATCTGCTAATTCTTCTATGCTCGCATCATCAATCACTCGTCGTGGCTGATAGCGGCCACGCTCGATCATATCGATAGGCACAGACGCCAGCGTTTCGCCGCGGGGCTCTGTTTCTCCCGGTGACTGAGGCTCGCTAGTTTGGGCGGGTTCCTGAAGCTCTTCGTTTGCACTTAGAAGACTATCTAACCCTCTGCCCAACCTTCTCTTCTTCGTAGCCATTAGCTTCCCTTGTTTGCCTGTTTTTCAGCACGATGCTTGCGGATAATCTCTCCCGCTAAGCCCAAGTAGGCAATTGCGCCTTTAGAGTTTTTATCATATTTCAATACCGGCTCCCCATAGCTCGGTGCTTCGGCCAGACGCACATTTCTAGGTATCACTGTGCGATATAGTTTATCGCCAAAATAAGACTTGAGCTGATCACTTACATCGCTTGTCAGCATATTTCTGGGATCATACATGGTGCGAACAATCCCTTCGATTTGCAGCTCTTTATTAGCAACAGAGGACACTTTGTTAATCGTATCAACTAACCCAGAAAGGCCTTCTAACGAGAAGTACTCGCACTGAACTGGGATAATCACGCCATTAGAGGCGACCAATGCATTAAGCGTCAACATATTGAGCGATGGCGGACAATCGATCACGATGTAGTCGTAGTTGTGTTTGACCTTTAGAAGCGCATGCCGTAGCCGCTGCTCGCGCATAAGCTCATTGAGTAGCTCTACTTCCGCCGCTGTGAGATCACTATTGGATGGCAAAAGATCGTAACCACCGCTTTCGCTGCGTTGCAGCACTTCATGGATTTCTTTTTCGTTGAGCAATACTTCAAGTGAGCTGACTCGCAGCGACTCTTTGTCGATGCCACTGCCCATTGTGGCATTCCCTTGAGGATCAAGATCAACCAATAATACCTTTTTATAGCTTGCAGCTAGCGATGCTGAAAGATTGAGCGCTGTGGTCGTTTTACCCACACCGCCTTTTTGGTTTGCTATGGAAAATATTCTAGTCAACGTTTTCTCGAGACAGACTTAGTTCAATAAGATGGCGCTCCGCGGTTATTTCTGGAATACGGAGAGACTGGCAACTTTCTAATCTATATGTTGAATGCAGCTCCTCAATTTCTTTCTGAGGATGCTGACCTTTCATTGCCCAGAAACGGCCATTCGCCGCTACTAAGTGAACTGCATTATCAGTCATATCTTTGAGGCTGGCAAAAGCGCGACTAATTACGCCATCAAATTTTTGGTTAGGCTGGTAATCCTGCGCGCGTGACTGAACAACCTGAATGTTGCCAATCTCCAACTCTGCCTTCACTTGTTCCATAAAGCGTGTCTTTTTACCGTTGCTGTCTAGCAAGGTCAGACTCCACTTTGGTTGACATATCGCCAAGACAATCCCTGGCAGCCCTGCCCCAGCACCTACATCAATAAAATTTTGCCCGCGCATATAAGGAAGAATGGTCATGCTATCGAGCAGATGAAGTGGCACCATCTCTCGTTCTTCTCGCACTGCAGTTAAATTATAGGCTTGGTTCCACTTCTTAAGAAGCTGAAGATACTTACAAAGCTGGTCTAGCTTATCTTCATCAAGCGGTATACCTAATTCCGCCGCACCTTGCTCTAGCTGGGGTCGGGCACTAAAGGCTGTCATTGCGCCAGCTTTTGGCGGTGACCGTGCTTTTTCAAATAGATTAGCAGCAAAGAGATCGCCGCTGGTGTCACACCAGGCACGCGCGATGCCTGCGCAACAGTTTGAGGCATCACTTCGGATAATTTTTGTACCGCCTCATTAGAAAGACCTTTCACATCCGCATAACCAAAATCGTCAGGTATTGCAGTATGTTCAAGGCGGCGCAACCGTTCTATATCGTCTTTTTGTCGATCAATATAGCCTGCATATTTTGCGCTGATTTCTACCTGTTCCGTAGCGCCAGGGTGATCAATTCCCTGCCCTGCTATCTCAGCAATATCTGGATAACGTAGTTCTGGCCGCTTCAACAATTCAAATAAACTATATTCGCGAGTTATCGGGCTAGGGACTTTAGTGTTGAGTCTTCTGGCTTCAGGACTACCTGGTTGAACCCAGCTGTTTTTTAGGCGTTGTGTTTCTCGCTCTGCGGTTTCTATCTTTTCTTGGAACACTCTCCAGCGATTATCATCTACCAGGCCTCGTTCGCGACCCTGTTCAGTCAAACGAATATCTGCATTGTCTTCCCGAAGCATCAAGCGGTATTCTGCGCGACTGGTAAACATACGATAGGGTTCCTTGGTACCCATGGTAACCAGATCATCGACCAAAACACCGATATAGGCTTGATCCCGAGAGGGGCACCAAGGTTCCTTCCCTTGAACTTGAAGGCCTGCATTTATTCCTGCCAAGAGGCCTTGCGCTGCTGCTTCTTCATAACCAGTGGTGCCGTTAATCTGCCCAGCAAAATACAGCCCGCTTATGCACTTGGTTTCTAGATTTGTTTTCAAATCGCGTGGATCAAAAAAATCATACTCTATGGCATAGCCCGGCCGAGTGATATGCGCCTTTTCAAAACCCTTGATTGAATGAACGAGCGCCTCCTGAACATCATATGGCAGGCTGGTCGATATCCCGTTCGGGTAGAGCTCATTAGTTGTTAGTCCTTCTGGCTCTATAAAAATCTGATGGCTAGTTTTGTCAGAAAATCGAACCACTTTATCTTCAATGGATGGGCAGTAGCGTGGACCGACCCCTTCGATCTCTCCGGTAAACATGGGCGATCGATCCATACCCGAACGAATATGTTCATGGGTTGTTTCGTTGGTATGGGTAATCCAACAGCAAACTTGCTCTGGATGATCTTGTGCCTCTCCTAGATATGACATTACGGGTGTAACGGGATCGCCCCACTGCTCTTGCAAAGCCGAAAAGTCTACTGATCGTCTATCAATTCTTGGTGGCGTTCCCGTTTTCAACCGGTCCACGCGAAATGGTAACTCACGTAATCTATGAGCAAGGGCGATGGAGGGAGGATCACCTGCTCTGCCGCCAGAGCTATTTTCTAAACCAATATGAATTTTTCCACCAAGAAATGTGCCCGTCGATAAAACGACAGCTGGAGCATCAAATCGCAAGCCCATTTGGGTGACAACCCCCCTAACCTGCTCGTTTTCTACCACCAGATCTTCGGCCGCTTGCTGAAAGATATCGAGATTTTCTTGGCTCTCTAGAGCGGATTTAACCGCAGAACGATAAAGCGCTCGATCCGCCTGTGCCCGCGTCGCTCTTACAGCCGGGCCTTTTCGGGAATTGAGAACACGAAATTGAATACCTGCTTTGTCAGCCGCTAGCGCCATGACGCCACCCAAGGCATCAACTTCTTTGACTAGGTGGCTTTTGCCAATGCCACCGATAGCGGGGTTACAGCTCATTTGGCCAAGCGTGTCGATGTTGTGAGTCAACAGCAGCGTATTACAACCCATGCGGGCGGAAGCTAGGGCCGCTTCTGTTCCGGCATGTCCTCCACCGATCACAATCACATCATAATTCTTGGTCGCCACAACGCTATTCAATCACTTAAAAGGGTGGCGCAGTATATGTTTTGATTTAAAAAAAATCTAACTAAATTAGATAGTTATTTTATATATTAGATAAAGAATAGTATTGATGTTGTTACTACTAAGGAACATAAAAAATGTGGATAACCCAATTTTAGCCACAGAAATAAAGGCTTTGGCGGAAACTAAATCATGTGAGCAATACCCTCCTTAAACTGATCAGAGATAGTTAATTGAAGTTGGATATCTTCTTGCCAATAAATTTTATACCGGTCTATTCAAGCCTTACCCATACGCAGTGCTATATGTAATGCACAGATTGATATTAAAAAAATAGATGTAGATAACCTTGGTAGTAGATAGAGATTTGTTGTTGTATACCTCTTCGATAATTATAAAAAACCCTATACTTTATGGAATAACATCGATAGTAAGTATTTACTTTCCTATACAAAATCCAGAAAATATTTCGCCTAAAAGATCATCTGCGGATAGGTTTCCCGTTATTTCAGAGAGGGTCAGCTGGACTGCTCTAAGATCTTCTGCAAAAAGTTCGCCACTATTTTGTGCTTTGAAATTGGAAACGGCTTCTTGCAAAGCGCCAGAAGCGCGCTTCAAAGAGATGATGTGTCGAGAACGAGCGCTAAAGGCAGGCTCTCCGCTACCTAAATCTAACTGGTTTTCGATGGATTGAAAAAGCGCATCGATGCCAGAACCGGTATTGGCAGAAACACCAATAACGTTTGAGCTTTCTTTCTGAACGCCGGGCTTAAGACCACTAAGGTCTATCTTGTTGGCAACGTATAGGGTTGGTTTATCGGTCGATATGATCTTGGCGTATTGCCCCAATAGTTGTTCCGGCGATTCGAGTTTGGACGCATGACTATCAAAGAGCACCAATAGCATGTCGGATTCTTCGGCATGTAATTTGGAACGATCAATGCCTAATTTCTCTACTTGGTCTGGCGAGTCATTTAGGCCAGCGGTATCAACTAGGGTGATAGGCGCTCCGCCGATTTCTATACGTTGTTCAATACTATCTCGCGTGGTGCCAGCAATCTCGGTGACAATAGCGACATCGCGTTGGGTTAATCGATTGATCAAACTGGATTTCCCAGCGTTGGGTCGGCCGACGATGGCAATTTTTGCACCTTCGTTGATCATTGCGCCGCGCTTGGCATCGCGAATCGTAGTTGATAAGAGATTCTCTAAGTCGGCTATACGCGCTTGAAGCTCATCGTCTAGCAGGAAATCAATTTCTTCTTCTGGAAAGTCGATAGCAGCTTCCACAAAAACACGTAATTCGGTGAGCTGCAGTTGAAGTTTGTTGATATGTTTTGAGAACTCGCCATCTAAAGAGCGCACAGCCGCTCGCGCGGCTGCTTTTGTGCCCGCATTGATCAAATCAGCAATGGCTTCTGCTTGGGTAAGGTCCATACGATCATTGAGGAAAGCGCGCTCGGAAAACTCTCCGGCCCGAGCAGCTCGGGCACCAAGGCTGATGCAGGCTTCGGTCAGGACTTTTAGAATCACAGGGCCACCGTGTGCTTGCAGCTCCACGACATCTTCGCCGGTAAAGGAGTGCGGCCCAGGAAAGTAAATCGCTATGCCTTCATCGATCTGTGTCTGATCAAACGAGAATTTTCGGAAGCAAGCACGATTGGCAACTAAGGGTTTTTGGCAAACCTCACCAGCAATAGAAAGAGCAAGGGGCCCTGATAATCGCACGATACCGATGCCGCCTTTGCCAGGGGCTGTGGCAATAGCGGCGATGGTATCTTGGTTTGAGTTGCTCACCTTAAAATCACCTCTAAACCACCTTTAATAAAGGGAAAAGGCGCTAGAAAACCTAACCGCCAGCCTCTATACGTCGGGTAATCACCCATTGCTGTGTAATAGAGAGTAGGTTATTTACGGTCCAATACAACACCAAGCCAGCGGGAAAGAACGCCATCATTACAGCAAACATGATCGGCATAAACTGCATGACCTTGGCTTGCATAGGGTCGGGCGGAGCAGGGTTTAGACGCATTTGTACCATCATGCTTAACCCCATAAGAATAGGCAGTAAGTACCAAGGATCTTTGGCGGAAAGATCTTGAATCCAGCCGATGAAAGGCGCATGGCGAAGCTCTACAGCTTCGATGAGAACCCAATAAAGCGCCAGAAAAATAGGCATTTGAATTAGAATCGGTAAGCAGCCGCCAAGCGGGTTTACTTTTTCCTTTTGATAAAGCTTCATGGTTTCTTGTGACAGCGTCTGACGGTCGTCTCCATAACGCTCTTTTAATGCCTGCATTTTGGGCGTCAGTTTGCGCATGCGAGCCATAGACTTGTAGCTCGCGGCCGAAAGAGGGAAGAACAAAAGCTTGATTAAGCAAGTTAGTAGAATAATGGCGACGCCCCAGTTGCCGGTGAAGCTATGGACTTTCTGCAATACCCAGTAGAGCGGTTGTGCTGCCCACCACAGCCATCCGTAGTCGACGGTCAGATCCAAGTTATTCGAGATTTCTTGCAGGCGATATTGATCTTTTGGTCCTACGTAAAAACTAGCATCAAAGTTCGTTTGCCCGCCAGCAGGTATCTCAAAAGCAGGTTGGGTAAAGCCAAGGTAGTAAAGGTTTTTGCCTGCGTATTGGCCCAGCTCATATTTAAGAGACTGATCCTTTGATGGAATCCACGCGGAAACAAAATAGTGCTGGAGTAGGGCGACCCAGCCTGTGTCGACGCTGGATGGATTTAACGGCTCATCCATATCGTCAAAGTCGATTTTATTATATCGATCATCTGGCTGGGTAACTGCTGCACCGACGTAAGGCTTCATGCCGAAGCCTGTGTTAGATGGCGGGCGCAAATCATCGCGATCTATCTGTGCAAAGAGGGCGCCTTGCCAAGATTGATTCGTCTTGTTTTGGAGTTGATGCTCGACATCGATTAGATAATCACCGCGCTTTAAGGTTAGTCGTTTTACGAGTTGAAAATCGGCGGTCTGGCTCACTAGCTCAACGATAAGCTTATCTTGTCCTGGCGCTAGCTCAAAGCTTTCAGCGCTTGCTTGATAGTTGGGGCTAAGCGGGGAGAAGGCTTGTCCCTGATTTAGCAGCAATCCACTTTTGGCAACATAGGTATGGCTCGTTGAGTGACTCAGCATTCGAAAAGGCGTGTCGTTATTTAGTGCTTGATGGAACTCTATAAGATCGGCTTGGATGAAGTTACCGCCATTAAGGTCAACAACGAGCTCAAGCACATCGGTCTTTATTTTTATCGTATTGGATGAAATTGCTGCCGCCACATTTTGTGGTGTTTGCAAGGGTGCGGTTTCCACGTCCTGTAGCGGCTGAGCCGGAGAACTAAAAGGCGTTTCGTCGTCGAGCGAAATCACCGTCGGCTCGATACCTTGTTGGCCTTCTGCAGCAGGGTAATCAATGCTATTTGGCGGTGAAAAATTATCCCACTCCCGTAGAAGGAGCAGAACGCATATTCCCATGCCCGCAAGCAGTGAGGCCTTGATCCAATCGATATCTTTTAACATGTGTGTTTTCGGTTAGTTAGTAGAAGCGGTGTTGTGGGTTTTTTTAGGCACTGGATCCAGTCCACCCGGATGCCAAGGGTGGCATTTTAAGAGCCTTCGAATACTTAGGTAAAGCCCAGCTCCTAGTCCTTTGTTGGTTATTGCTTGGGCGCAGTATTCAGAACATGTAGGGTGGAACCTACATCGCTTGCCGAGTAAGGGGCTAATAAGAAATTGATATGCCTTGATAACCAACAGCATAAACGAAACAGCCAGCTTACTCACTGATGCGCCCCGCTTTTTTGGCAAGCCCATCGAATGCGTCGACAAACAGTTTTTGCAGTTGGTCATTATTGATTGTATCCGAGCCAGATCGATTCAGTACCACAATATCAAGGGGAGGCAGACCGTGTTGAGAAAGCCGAAAGCACTCCCGCGCAACGCGCTTAAATCGATTCCTACCCACCGCAGATTTAATAAACTTTTTTCGGCAAACTAGCCCGATCCTAGGGTGGTTCAATTTGTTGGGCAAGGCAAGCAGCAGAATAGGGCCTCGCCCAATACGCACTGAACAGTGATCGAAAACCTGACTGAAGTCTTGCTTAGTTAGGAGGCGGTGCTTGGGTTGGAAGAAAAAACGCTGCACACTCTTTCAATCCGCCCCGTTGTTAGATCGATGTTAGCTGCTATGTGGTAGAAAGCCTGTTTGATTAAACAGACAGGCGCTTGCGACCTTTTGCTCGTCGTCGAGAAATAACCTTACGACCATTGGCAGTTGCCATTCGCGATCGGAATCCGTGTGTGCGTTTACGTTTCAGGTTGCTTGGCTGAAAAGTGCGTTTCATGATTATTATCCAGTAAACTTTGTATGTGATCAGTGATAGAGAGACCTAAAGCGCCTATCCGTCTTTGGCCGCTTGAATCTATTCACACCTAACCACCCAAAATGGGTGCGCGATTCTAAAACAGAGGCCGACCAAAAGCAACGCGAAGAGCACGAAACATTTGTAGTAACTTTCGTTTTCGCACGCTATTAATATTGCTTATCATAAAAACAAAACCCATAGTTTTTTTCTTTGATTAAGGCCCAAGAATGAAAAAAATGAGTTACACATAAGCAACCCAAAGGTAGTGCACAGGATATCCACAGGAGGTTGCCCCAAATAATTGATTTCTCCAGTTGGCATCATCGAGCTCAGATTTGTTGACATTATTCAAGCGTTTGATTCATATAGGGTTTTTTATTTTAGTGCATTTTTGTCTGGCGTCGCCGGCTGTGGATAAAGGTGGCCGGATCTGTATATAATTTGCCCTCGCGTTGATGTATTTCACAGCAATAGTGGACTTCTTTCTAGGTGTTAGAGAGACGTTAGGAGAAAAAATGTCGGCAGCTCAATTCTGGAGTCGCTGTGCAGATTCCTTGCAAATGGAACTGCCAGAGCAACAATTTAATACGTGGATTCGCCCGTTACAGCTTGAGGAAGTTGATGGCGGTTTGTGTCTTCTTGCGCCGAACAAATTTGTTCTCGATTGGGTTCGCCAAAAGTTTTTTGATCGTATTAAAACGCTCATGGGTGAGGAAGCCGGAAATTCATTTATAGAGATCAAGTTGGAGCTGGTCTCGAGCAGGCGTAGCGAGACAAGCTGGAGGCTAGATACTCTGGAGGCTGCTTCTTTAGCGGCGGCACAGCCTTCGGCCAATTTTTATCAAGATCAGCAAGAGCCAATGACGGTCGCGCCATCGAGTTTGGATGGGCCTATTCAGCCAGATATTTTTCCGAATGCGATTAATGGGGAGAGGGATGATGTGCCACCAGAAGTATCGTATCGAGCACAGAGGAAGCTTCCTTCCCATACCGATGTTGGGCATAAGGGCTCGTCACTGAATCCAATTTTCACATTTTCTAGTTTCGTAGAAGGAAAATCTAATCAGCTGGCTTTGGCGGCAACAAAGCAGGTAGCGCTTAACCCAGGCACTGGGTACAACCCGCTTTTTATTTACGGTGGTGTTGGTCTTGGCAAAACGCATCTGATGCACGCCGTGGGAAACGAGTTGAAAAATCATAAGCCGGGTGCAAAAGTAGTTTATCTTCATTCGGAGAAATTCGTAGCGGATATGGTTAAGGCGCTACAGTTGAACGCAATCAATGACTTCAAGCACTATTACCGTGGTGTTGATGCGCTATTAATTGATGATATTCAATTCTTTGCTAAGAAAGACAGGTCGCAGGAAGAGTTTTTTCATACCTTTAATAGTTTGCTTGAAGGTGGTCAGCAAATGATTTTTACCTGCGACCGCTACCCAAAAGAAATAGACGGCCTAGAAGAGCGATTGAAGTCTCGATTTGGTTGGGGCCTGACAGTTTCTGTGGAGCCGCCGGAATTAGAAACACGAGCGGCGATTTTGATGAAAAAAGCAGCGGCAGCTAATGTGGAGCTTGATTCGGACTCGGCCTTTTTTATAGCCGAGCGAATTCGCTCCAATGTGCGTGAGCTTGAAGGCGCTTTAAAAAGGGTAGTCGCCAACGCGCATTTTAGTGGACGGCCTATTTCGATTGATTTGATCAAAGAGTCGCTCAAAGATCTTTTGGCTTTACAGGAGCGCCTCGTTACTATCGACAATATTCAGAAAGTTATCGCTGAATACTACAAGATTAAGCTGAATGAATTATTATCTAAGAAGCGCAACCGGTCTTTAGCGAGGCCTCGTCAAGTGGCTATGGCGCTTTCTAAAGAGCTGACTAGCCACAGCCTGCCGGAAATCGGGAATGCATTTGGTGGTCGTGACCATACAACTGTTTTGCACGCTTGTCGTAAGATCAAAGAGCTCGAAAACAGCAGTGCTGATATTCGCGAGGATCTCAAGAATTTGAATCGGATTTTGAGCACCTAGCAACAAATGTCAGGCGAATCTTTGGCGCGATAAGATTACTTAAAGTTAACATTAAGGTTTTTACTCAAGGATTATTTGTCCATGAAATTTTCTATCAATAGAGAGGATATTCTTGCTGGCATTCAGCTTGTTGCCGGAGTTGTTGAGCGTCGACAAACCTTGCCGGTACTCTCAAATGCACTTTTGAATCTGGATGGGGACGTACTTTCCATTACTGGTACAGATCTAGAGGTAGAAATACAGGGTAGGGCAAAGGTCGAATCTGTCGAACAGAGCGGTCAGGTTACTGTTCCGGCGCGGAAGTTGTTAGATATCGTAAAATCTTTAGAAGAAGATGCTTTGGTCGGGTTTAAATTGGACGGGGAGAGAATGCTGGTCACGTCTGGCCGCAGTCGTTTCACTCTGAGCACCCTTCCAGCCAGTGATTTCCCCAATGCAGAGGAGGGGGAGCCGGGGGTGAGCTTTGAAATGGGGCAAGCCAAGCTAAAGACGCTGATTGATCGAACGGCCTTTTCTATGGCTCAACAAGATGTTCGGTTCTATTTGAACGGCATGTTGTTTGAGTTGTCTCCAGATCATTTAAGGCTGGTAGCAACAGATGGACATCGTTTGGCAATGACTACGGAGAGTATTGAGGGTGCGCCTAAAGAAGCACACCAGGTTATCTTGCCTCGCAAAGGGGTGTTAGAGTTGTCGCGTCTTTTGGCGGATACAGAGGCTGTAGCGCGCATTCATCTTGGTGCTAACCATGCTCGTATAGAAACAGATAGCTATCGCTTCACCTCGAAGTTGGTAGATGGCAAGTTCCCAGATTATGAGCGGGTGCTTCCTAAGGGGCTTTCGAAATATATGGTTGCAGACCGAGAGGCCGTGCGTCAGAGTTTTAACCGCGCGGCTATTCTGTCCAATGAAAAATATCGTGGCGTGCGTGTTCAAATCGAAGATGGCGTGCTTAAAATTACAGCAAACAATCCCGAGCAAGAGCAAGCAGAAGAAGAGCTAAGCGTTCAATACCAGGGCGGCGCCCTAGAGATTGGCTTTAACGTCAGTTACGTTCTGGACGTGTTGAACACTATTAAGGCGGAGAGCGTGAAGTTTAGCCTTAATGATGGCAACTCTAGCTCGCTGGTAGAGGCGGAAGATAGTGATGACAACAGTGTCTACGTTATTATGCCGATGAGGCTATAACGCTATTGTTAGCTGAGCCTGCTGATAGTTCTCTTGAACGCTTGTTTCTGGGCGTTTGTCGTACATGGAGAGGGAGAGGCGCCTTTCATTTAGAATTAAAGGCGAGCAAGGCTTTTGCGAGTTACGCGTCTTAACATAGAAAATTTTCGTGTAATAAGAGAGGCATCTGTAGATACAGATGCCTCTCTTGTCGTTTTGGTGGGCGAAAATGCGTCGGGAAAAACAACCTTTCTTGAGTCTTTGAGCGCGCTGCTTGCCGGGCGCTCTTTTCGTACGCGCCATGGCAGGCAATTGATTTCGCAGGGAGAAGACGGATACCTTGTTCGCGGAGAGTTAGCGCCCGATGGCGGCGTAATGTCTGGCAAACAACACTTGGCGGCACAGCTGGTTTCTCGCCAGCCACCTAGATTTAGGTTGAATGGCGAGGATGTGCGCGCGACAAAGCTGGTTCGACGGTTTCCGCTTCAGATCATCGATGCGTCTATTTTCGACTTAGTAGAAGGCGGCCCAGTAGAGCGACGAAAGTTCTTTGATTGGGGAATGTTTCACGTGAAACATGAGTTTTACCCTCTTTGGAAAAAGCATCGAAAGCTCGTTTCCTATTGGAACAGGCTTCTCCGTGAAGGGAAAGTAAAAGAGTTAAGCCATTGGCAGCCGGCGCTGGTTGAGGCTTCTGAGGCGATAGCGAGGATGCGAGCGGACCATTTAGTCGATTTACAAGCTGAGATGGCGTCATCGTTCGATTCAGAGGCGAACAGGGAGATTTTTGGTGGCCAGCCGGAGCTGCGCTTCCAGAAAGGCTGGTCGGCAGATAAGACTTATGCGGCGGTGTTGGAAGAGTCTCGTGCCCGTGATTTGCGGGAGGGTCGATTACGCCAAGGCGCTCATCGGTTTGATTTGTCCTTAGATTTAGACGGAAAGCCGGCAAAAGAAACGTTTTCGCGAGGCCAGAAAAAGCTTTTGGGTTTGAAGCTAAAGTTAGCGCAAATAAGGCTGTATAATGCGCTGTCAGATAGGCCTTGCTGTGTCGTATTGGTTGATGATCTCGCAGCAGAGATCGACCAAAAGAATCAGGCGATAGCGATTAATGAGATACTGGCCACTGGGTCGCAAGTTTTCCTCACGGCCGTAGATCAAGATTGGGAATTGGCAGCGCCCAGCGGTGTTGATAAAAAAATGTTTCACGTGAAACAAGGCGTGATTACAGAACGAAATTAGACTGGAGACAATATGTCAGAAGAGGAGAATAATTACGATTCCTCTAGCATCAAGGTCCTAAAAGGACTTGATGCTGTAAGAAAGCGCCCTGGAATGTACATTGGTGATACCGATGACGGCACTGGCTTGCACCACATGGTGTTTGAACTGGTGGACAATTCCATTGATGAAGCTTTGGCAGGGCATTGCTCCGAGATTCGTGCCTGTATTCACCCAGATGAATCTATTACTGTTAGTGATAACGGTCGTGGTATTCCTACGGAGATCCACGAAGAGGGCGTGAGTGCGGCAGAAGTCATTATGACTGTGCTTCACGCAGGCGGAAAGTTTGATGACAACACTTATAAGGTGTCTGGAGGCCTTCATGGTGTTGGCGTATCCGTTGTAAATGCGCTTTCCTCGCAGTTAAAGCTCACAATTCGCAGAGAAGGCAAGGTGCATGAGCAAACCTATAGCCACGGCGTTCCAGACGCCCCCTTAGCGGTTGTTGGCCAAACAGATATCTCAGGCACATCTGTGCACTTTATTCCTTCTCCAGAGACGTTTAGCAACATCCAGTTCCACTTTGATATTTTAGCTAAGCGCCTTCGAGAGCTGTCATTCTTGAATTCGGGAGTGCGAATTGTCCTAGCGGATGAGCGTTCTGGAAAAGAAGAGGTATACGAGTATGAAGGCGGCCTTGGCGCTTTCGTTGCGTATCTGAATCAAAACAAGACCGAAATTAATCGCGTCATGCACTTTAATACCACTGACCGTGAGGACGAAATTGGCGTAGAAGTCGCTTTGCAGTGGAATGATGGTTATCAGGAAAGCATTTTTTGTTATGCCAATAACATCCCCCAGCGCGACGGCGGCACGCACTTAGCTGGGTTTCGTGGTGCACTAACGCGCTCTCTAAACCAGTATATAGAATCAGAGGGCTTGGGTACAAAAGCCAAGGTGTCGACTACGGGAGATGACGCAAGAGAAGGGTTAACAGCGATTATTTCCGTCAAAGTGCCCGACCCTAAATTCTCATCGCAAACCAAGGACAAGCTGGTTTCGTCCGAGGTCAAATCGGCGGTTGAGCAGGAAATGGGCAAAGCGTTGACCGAGTACTTGCAAGAGTCACCGCAGGAAGCCAAAGCCATTGTCAGTAAAATGATTGATGCAGCGCGGGCTCGTGACGCCGCCCGGAAAGCGAGAGAAATGACGCGGCGCAAAGGTGCGCTGGATATTGCAGGCTTGCCGGGGAAGTTGGCGGACTGTCAGGAGAAAGACCCCGCGTTGTCTGAAATCTACCTAGTGGAGGGCGATTCAGCGGGCGGCTCGGCTAAGCAAGGACGGGATCGAAGGACCCAAGCAATCTTGCCGCTTAAGGGTAAGATCCTCAATGTTGAAAAAGCGCGCTTTGACAAAATGTTATCGAGTGCGGAGGTGGGGACGCTTATTACGGCGCTAGGCTGTGGTATTGGCAAGCAGGAGTTCGACCCAGAAAAGCTGCGTTATCATCAAATTATTATCATGACGGATGCGGACGTAGATGGTGCGCATATTCGTACACTGCTGCTGACGTTCTTTTTCCGTCAGATGCGTGAGTTGGTTGAGCGTGGCCATATCTACATCGCGCAGCCACCACTATATAAGCTTAGTAAGGGCAAACAAGAACAATACATAAAAGATGAAGCGGGCTTAACTACGTTTTTGACCAGCTCCGCATTGGAAGGAGCCGCCCTTGTTCCTGGACCAGATGTGCCTGGAATTAAAGGAACGGCGTTGGAGTCACTGGTATCCGAATATCGAGCTGTAGATGCTATTTGTGAGCGCATGGATCGTGTCACACCGGCAGAAATTACCCATGCGATGGTCTTGGTGCCTCGCTTTGGTAGTGAAGAGATGGAAGACGCGACGAAAGCTAATGCTTGGGCAGAAAAAATGCGCGCACAGCTCGATACTCTAAATGATGGTGGTCGCGCCTTCAGCATTGAAATTCATGAAGATGCGGAACGGCATTTGATGCTGCCACAAATTCAAATTACACAGCATGGTATTCCGCGGGTTTATCGAATCGGTCGAGACTTTCTGCTATCGGGTGAATACACCGCTATCGTTGCGTTAGGTGAGAAGCTGATGGGGCTAATTGATAAGGGCGCCTATGTTGCTCGTGGTGAGCGACGGCAGGACATTGCAGATTTTGGCGAAGCCATCGAATGGCTCATGAAGGAGTCACGCAGAGGCTACAATATTCAGCGTTATAAAGGCTTGGGTGAAATGAACCCCGAGCAGCTCTGGGAAACTACGATGGACCCAGAAACGCGCCGTTTAATGCAGGTCTCATTGGAGGATGCCGTTGCAGCAGATCAGATGTTTACCACATTGATGGGCGATCAAGTTGAGCCGCGTAGACTCTTTATCGAACAGAACGCACTAACAGTAGCAAACCTTGACGTGTAAGTAAGCGCATACTAACTTGCAAATTTACGCAACCCAAAAGAGATAGTTTGTGGTTGAATAAATTAAAGTGCGGCTTATCGGAAAGTTCTAGGTTAGTGGAGAGCTAGTGTAGCTCACCGGGATAGTTCGCTCTGGCCCAGCGTTCTAATTCTTCCGTTAGCTCGGCCGCGCTTTTTCCATCTGGGCGAATGATTGGCCCGATTCTAAGTTGGATTGTCCCAGGCCGAAACCATCGTTTTGGTGACCAGCAATCTCCCGCATTATGTACAACGGGCAATATGGGGGCGTTGGCTTGAATGGCGAGTTTTGAGCCAGTCTTCGTGTATTTGCCAATCGTATTAGGTTCGACGCGTGTGCTTTCGGCAAAAATTAGCACATTGCTGCCTTCTTTGATTCTCTCTGTACCCTGGTTAAGGATTTGTCTTATAGAAGCCTTTGGCGAAGAGCGGTCAACGGCGATAGGGCGCGCTAGTCTCAGTGCCCAGCCATAAACGGGGATGTTGATGAGAGAGTCTTTAACAACCGCTGCTGCAGGACAGGCTATGCGCGGAAGAAAGAGCGTCTCCCATTCAGATTGGTGATTTGCCAGCATGATATAGGGTTCCGAGTCGGGAACATGCTCCAAGCCTTCTATGTTTAGCTTTATTCCCGCGCTCCATCGCAGCCATGTGCGGCCACAGAAAGCACCCCACAAGGTTGCCAATTTCATGCGCTGTCGATATGGGGTTACTACTCCCAATGTGCACATGTAGAGAGCTAATACCAATAGGCTTGGAATATAGAGGGCGTAATACGTCCAGCGGCGGTATAACATCGAATCTCGTTGTTAAGGCAGCAGTGATATATCCGCAATGGAGATAAATAAACTCCGCAACATCACCAGCAGTGCCAGTCGGTTATTCCTCAGAGAGAGATCATCTGACATCACCATAACCTGATCAAAAAAGGCATCGATCGGCTCGCGTAACGAGGCCAGCCGCGCCAGTGCCGCAGAATAGTCTTTCGCTTTCATCAAAGGCACTAGGTCAGACTGGGCATGACTAAGTGCATCGAATAGTGTCTTTTCGGCCTCTTCGCTTAAAAGTGTTTTATTGACCTCAGCGGTGGTCGCCTCTGATTTTGACAAAATATTGGAGACGCGCTTGTTCGCGGCAGCTAACGCTGGCGCTTCGGCTGTTTTTGAAAATTCGGTGACAGCCATGGTTCTGTGATAGATATCCAATGGGTCATCTATATCTAATGCGCGAACGGCGATAAAGCTCTCCGCAGGCACGCCGAGATCATCAAACCAAGAGGAAAACCGGTCGAGCATGTAAGTTAGAAGTGTCTCTATGCCGTCTGCCGAAAGACTCTGGTGTTGGTTATGAGCCGAAGACAGCAGCTCTCGCAGCGACGCATTAAATTTGCCTTCCACCAAAATACGCAAGACACCCAACGAAGCTCTGCGAAGCGCAAAAGGATCTTTTGAACCGGTGGGCAGTTGCTCAATGCCAAATATACCGGTTAGCGTATCTAGTCGATCTGCTAGCGCGACGGCAGTACCCACGGCAGTTTTTGGGAGATCATCCCCTGCAAAGCGAGGTAGATATTGCTCATGCATCGCCTCTGCAACGTCGGAGTTTTCTCCAGCAGCCTTAGCGTAGTAGCGGCCCATTAGCCCTTGCAGATCTGCGAACTCGCCAACCATATCGGTGACTAGATCGTTTTTACATAGCTTTCCGGCGCGCAGGCAGTCTTCGGCTGATGCGGAAACCAAGGGTGCAAGTGCCGATGCCAAAACGGAAACGCGCTCTGTTTTGTCAAAAACGGTACCGAGCTTGGTCTGAAATACCACAGGTTTTAGTCGTTCCCTGAAGTTCTCAAATGGAATCTTGAGGTCGGTTTCATAGAAAAAAGCGGCGTCAGCTAGTCTAGGACGAATAACGCGTTCGTTGCCGCTAATAACCGCGCTTGGGTCTTGCGATTCGATATTTGCGACGGTGATAAATGCCGGTAATAATTCGTCACCTTTGTCTACTACATGAAAGTACTTTTGGTGTTCCTTCATCGATGACACCAAGGCTTCGCTGGGCACCTTTAGAAAGGATTCATCAAATTTGCCAGCGAGCGCGACGGGCTTTTCTACTAGTGCGGTGACTTCATTCAAAAGGTCATCGGTGATGACAGCGCTGCCACCTGTCGTTTCTGCTGCTGATATGACAGATTGCCGAATCATGTCGCGGCGAATTTCAAAGTCTGCGGTAACCGCACCTTCTTTTTCGAGAATCGACGAATATAAAGCGGGCTCACCAACGCCAATCTCTTTGTTGGCGTGGAAGCGATGGCCGCGGGTGCTGCTTGTTGTTTTTAAACCCATAATCGTGGCATCAACCAGCTGTCTACCAAATAGCACGAGCACCCAGTGAACCGGCCTTACAAACTCTTCGCGCCGGCTTCCCCAGCGCATGCGTTTAGCGATAGGCAGTTTATCGAGTGCATGTTCGATAATAGGTGCGAGCAGGGTGGATGTTTGTGCGCCTTGCTCAACTTCTTTAAACGCGAGGCGAGGCCCCTTTTCTGTGTCGACTTGGGCAAGATCCTTTACTTCTACTCCCACCTTCCGGGCAAACCCTTGGGCGGCTTGAGTTGGCTCGCCATTCTCATCGAATGCCGCCTTGACTGCGGGGCCAAGAGATTCTTTTTCTTGTGAGGGTTGCGATTCATCTAGCTGGCTAACTAAAACGGCCAAACGCCTTGGTGTAGCAAAGCTTTTTGTGTCAGCGAAGTTAAGCCGCGCGCTGGTCAGTTGATCTGCGATGGCTTTTTCAAATGCGAGAGAAAGTTGCAGTAGTGATTTGGGCGGAAGCTCTTCCACACCAATTTCAACGAGAAAATCTTGTTTTTCGCTCACGATGCCTTCTCCGCTTTATGTGCCGCGATAACTTGTTCTGCTAGTTCTTTGGGAGCCAGGGGGAAGCCGGCTTCCATACGGACCTTAAAGTAATTCTCCGCGACGCCTCGTGCCAGCGTTCGTACTCGCAAGATAAATCGCTGGCGCTCAGTGACAGATATTGCGTGGCGAGCATCGAGCATATTGAAAGCATGGGACGCCTTCATTACCAGCTCATAGGCCGGTAGGGGCAGGTCTTGTTCGAGGAGCTTTAGACACTGAGATTCGTATTCGTCGAATGCAGCAAAACAAAAATCCACATTCGCGTGCTCGAAATTGTAGGCGGACATTTCCTTTTCGTTCTGAAGAAAAACATCGCCATAGGTCGTCACAGTGCCATCAGGATTTTTATTCCAGGCGAGGTCGTAGATAGAATCTACGCCTTGCAAATACATGGCGATGCGCTCCAGACCATAGGTGATCTCGCCAGATACAGGAAAGCACTCTAAGCCGCCCGCTTGCTGGAAGTAGGTAAACTGTGTCACTTCCATTCCGTTTAGCCAGACTTCCCATCCTAGCCCCCATGCTCCGAGTGTAGGCGACTCCCAATTATCTTCGACAAAGCGTATATCGTGCACAAGTGGATCGACGCCTAGCAAGCTGAGTGATTCGAGATATAGATCTTGAATATCACCAGGGGATGGTTTCAGGATGACCTGAAATTGATAGTAGTGCTGCAGCCTATTTGGGTTTTCACCGTAGCGACCATCAGTGGGTCTTCGGCACGGTTGTGCGTAGGCCGCACGCCAACTCTCGGGGCCAATTGCCCGTAAAAAAGTCGCTGGGTGGAAGGTGCCGGCACCGACTTCCATGTCTAGAGGTTGCAGGTTGACACAACCTTGGTTACCCCAAAATTGTTGTAAGGCTTGAATGAGCCCCTGAAAAGTCGAAGTATCGACGGTCTGATTCATAGTATTCACGATGCCAAAAGAATGGTGCAACGGGCCAGCTGGTCTGGTCGAGGCCGGAGATTATAGCCGTTAGGACGTTTTGGTATAAGTCTTCTTGTCTGAAACGGTATAATCCATAAAACTTTGAATGCTGCTGTCCCATGCGCGCAAAATTGCTTGTTATCTTGGTGCACTTTCTTTGCTCGCTTCCTTTATCGGTGAGTCGAGCGCTCGGAATCTTTACTGGCCGTCTTGCATGGCTTTTTTCGGCGAGAAGCCGGCAAGTTACATTGAAGAACCTAGAAATTGCTTTTCCGGCGTTGTCGTTATCTGAGCGAAAGAAGATGGCGCGCGACAGCCTTTCCCATAGTGCACAAACACTTTTTGAAGTGCCGGCGGTTTGGTATAGAGACGATATTTGGCGACAAGAAAAAACACTCAGTATCACCAATGAAGAATTGTATATAGCCGCACGTGAGTCGGGACGAGGGGTGCTTTTTCTCGTGCCCCACTTTGGTAACTGGGAAATGATTGGGTTGCGGGTAGGGTCTTTTATGAAGACAACGGCAATGTACGCGCCGCCGAAAATTCCAGAGCTGGATGCAATCATGCGATCGGGTCGGTTTGTTGCGGACATGGTTCCGGCAAATGTGAAAGGGGTCTTGAGTGTGATGAAGGCGCTCAAGCGCGGTGAGATGACGTTTATTCTTCCAGATCAGGTCCCCGTTGAAGGCGCTGGCATCTTCGCGCCGTTCTACGGTACGCCAGCGTACACCATGACATTGATTCAAAAGCTGGTTCAAAAAACAAACCCAGTTGTTTTGGTAGCCTATGCAATTCGAACCAAAGGTGGGTTTGATTTGGGTTACATGGAGCCCGACCCCGATATTTATGCGGAAGATGAGCAAAAAGCTGTTTTTGCTCTTAATCAGTCTATCGAAAAGCTCATAGAAAAAGCACCGACGCAATACAGTTGGGAGTACAAGCGCTACAAGCGGCAATCTGATGGAAGAAACCTGTATGCCGGATATTGATTGGAGAGCTTGATGCAACGCCTATAAAGGCTAAATCTAGCTTAGCTAGGTTCTCCAATACATAGGCACAAAAAGAACAATCAGTGTAAACAGCTCAAGCCGTCCGAGAATCATACAGGCGCATAAAACCCATTTGGCCAGCCCACCGATATCGCCGTAGTGAGCGGCCACATCACCTAAGCCGGGACCAAGATTGTTGAGTGTAGCAGCGACGGCAGACCATGCCGTTACGAAGTCCAGCCCTGTCGCAAGCAGTGCCATCACCATCGCATAAAATACGATTAAGTAAGCACCAAAAAATCCCCAAATGGCGTCGGCCACTCTTGGATGCACCGGTTTATCGCCAACCTTGATGGGTACCACTGCGTCAGGGTGAATCAGCCGTGCAATCTCGCGCAGCGTTTGTTTGGCCAAGATAATCATACGACCAATTTTGATTCCGCCGCCGGTTGATCCCGCGCAGCCACCAAAAAATGCGAGAAACAACATAAAAAAGGCGATGAATTCTGGCCAGTTCGAGAATGCGGTGGTGGTAAACCCGGCGGTGGTCATAATAGCAATCGCTTGGAAGAAGCCGTGCCGAACACTGTCGCTTCGGTCATAGATGCCAAAAATCATTAGCATAGAGCACACAAACAACATGCTGCCGATTAGCATGAGCAAGTAGGTTCTAGCCTCAACATCTTGAAAGTAATGGCCGAGCCGCTGTTTTGCTAGTGCATGGTAGTGGAGAGCAAAGTTTAAACCGGCAACCACCATGAATACCATGCAGATGCCGATAAGCACGTCACCGTTCATCCCCGGCTGATCGAAAAAATAGCCCATGCTGGCATCGTGGGTTGAGAAGCCGCCGATTGAAACAGTGGAAAAGCTATGGGCGACTGCGTCGAACCAGCCCATGCCCGCCAAGCGATAGCTAAGTGCACATACTAGTGTAAGCCCTAGATAAATGAAGAATAGCGCCTTGGCGGTAGAGGCAATACGAGGCGTAAGCTTGCTATCTTTGACTGGCCCAGGAGTTTCCGCTCGATAGAGTTGCATGCCGCCGACGCCGAGCATCGGCAATATGGCGACGGCGATCACGACAAGACCAATTCCGCCGAGCCATTGGAGTTGCTGTCGGTAGAAAAGAATGGATTTGGGCAGGTTATCTAGACCGGTAATAACCGTTGCCCCGGTGGTGGTTAGTCCAGATATCGATTCGAATACGGCGTCTGTTATGCTGAGATTTGGATTATCCACAAGTAGTAGTGGAAGAGAGCCAAATAGACCCAGAACCAGCCAGAACAGCACGGTGATCATAAACCCGTCCCGAGCGCGTAATTCATTTCGATTTTTGGAGCAGGGCAGCCATATCAGCAGCCCTAGGCTCGCGGTGATCAACAGTGAGTATATGTAAGCGTTTGCTGTTTGATCTTGATAGATAAGCGAGACAATAAATGGTGCAATATAGGAAGAGCTGAACAGCATTAATAAAATGCCGAGAATTCTAAATATGACGCCGTAGCGAAGCATTCTGGTTGCGTGGCCTTAGAAGAAAGCGATGCCGACTTGGAAAAGCTTCTCGACTTTTCTGGTGTGGCTTTTGTTGGTTAGAAAAATAATGACGTGATCTTGGTCTTCTATTATCAGGTTGCTGTCTCCGATTAAGACCTCCGTGGTTTTTTCGTCCCCACCTCTAACGATTGCACCGATAGTTGCCCCCTCGGGAAGCGGCAACTCGCCGACGGCTCTACCCACAACTTTTGAGCTTTTGCTGTCTCCGTGGGCGACAATCTCCATGGCTTCTGCAGCGCCGCGGCGTAACGAGTGCACTCGCACGGTGTCGCCACGACGAACATAAGTCAGTAGTTTGCTTGCAGTGATTTGTGAGGGCGATACAGCAATATCCAACTCCGAGCTTTGCATCAAATCCACGTAGACAGCATTGTTAATCAGCGTGACCACTTTCCCCGCACCGAGCTTTTTGGCGAGTATAGAAGAAACAATATTCGCAGCATCGTTGTTGGTCAGCGCCAGGAAAACATCGGTCGAATCAATGCCTTCCTCGGTGAGAAGGTCTTGATCAGAAGAGCTGCCATTTAGCACGATACTGCGATTTAGGTTTTCTGCCAAAAATTCGCAGCGCTCATGGCTAAGCTCTATGATCTTAGTTTGAAATTGGTTTTCGATTGCTTCTGCAAACCGATAACCTATATTTCCGCCACCTGCGATAACAATCTTTTGGTAAGACTTCTCGCGAGAAGTTAGCGTGTTCATTGTTGGTCTAATGTGTTCTCGCGCCGCAAGGAAAAAGACCTCATCGCCCTCCTGAATCACTTCTGAGCCGCTGGGGACAATGGGTTGTAATTTTCTGTAAACAGCTGGGATCTCGATAGATATTTCAGGGATCACATCTTTAAGGGCTTGGATATCTTGGCCAATCATGGGCGCGCCCTTTGTGGCACGTACGCCAACGAGTTGTACGTTGCCATCGGCAAAGTCGACAACTTGGAGAGCTCCCGGTTGATTGATAAGCCTTTGAAGGTGCTCGGTGACGAGGATCTCTGGAGTGATAACAGCATCAACCGGCAAGTTTTGAGCACCGAACAGCCGAGCGGAGACGGCCGCTTTTGTGTAGCCCTCGGACCGAATACGTGCGATTTTGTGCGGTGTGTTAAACAGAGAGTGGGCAATCTGGCAGGCGATCATATTCACTTCATCGTGTGTGGTGACCGCAACCAGCATATCTGCGTCTTCAATGCCTGCTTGTTCGAGAATTTCTGGGTGGGAACCGCGACCGAGCACAGTGCGAATATCTAAGCGGTCTCGAAGTTCTTGTAAGGTGGCTTCGTTAGTATCAATTAGCGTAACGTCGTTCGCTTCACTAGCAAGGTTTTCAGCTAGCGTGCCTCCGACTTGCCCGGCGCCAATGATCACTATTTTCATGGTCTGTTCTCTGTGCTGTTAGTCAGCTTCTTTAGCGGTTGCATCATACAGGGTCATTGCGACTTTCTTAGTAGTGCGAAGTAAAATCCGTCGGCGCCGTCTATGCTGGGTAAGCTTTGTAAGCCAGCTGTTAAAGAGAGGCATCCCGGGCGATCCAATGGTTCTAAAACAGCATTTGGTGTGTCATTCAGAAACGCCAATATCTGCTCTTCGTTTTCATCTGGCATTATTGAGCAGGTCACGTAAAGCAGCAAGCCATCCTGATCGAGCAATGGCCAGAGTGATTTCAATAATCGACGTTGTTGGTCGCAAAAGCTTTGTATGTCTGTCGGCCGCCGCAGTATCTTTATGTCTGGGTGCCGTCTTATTACCCCTGTGCCTGAACAAGGCGCGTCGATGAGGATTCGGTGAAATGATTTTCCGTCCCACCAGCTATCTGTATCGGCTGCATCAGCAGTTACTACCTCGGCATTCAAACTTAGTCGCGACAGGTTTTCCTGCACTAACTCAGTTCGTTTTTCGTCTACATCAATAGCGGTTAAAGCAATGTCTGGCGCTGTTTCTAGCAGATGACAGGTTTTCCCACCAGGTGCGGCACAGGCATCAAGCACCCGATGCTTTGTTTCCATAGGGAAAAATTCTGTCGCCCACTGCGCAGCTTCGTCTTGCACAGAGCAACTGCCAGCGTCGAAGCCGGGCAACAGAGATACGGCGACGGGCGGGTCTATTTTTATAGCACTATTCGACGAATCTAACGCAGACGCTGGAATATCCGCTGCTTCTAACTTTGAAATATAGCTGGCGACGGAGTTCAGCTGTTGGTTGACGCGAATGGTCATAGGTGGCCGCTCATTACCTGCCGCGAAAATTTTCTCGGCTTGGTCGGGCCAAGCGGCGCGTATCTGAATGGCTAGCCAGGCCGGGTGAGTGGTTTGATATTCAATTTCACCGCTAAGCTTGGATTCAATGTCATTGCGTTGGCGAAGAGCAGTTCTTAATACACCATTGATCAGACCTTTTGCCCACTTTTTGTTGAGCGTGGACGCGGCCTTGACCGTTTCGTCTAAAACAGCGTGGTCGGGAATACGCATATGGAAAAGCTGGTAGAGGCCGAGAACAAGGAGAGCTTGAATATCGCTGTCTTTGGGTTTGAGCGGTTTTGAGACTAACTCATCCAAAATCAGGTTTAGGCGCGGATAGAGCCGCAAGCTCCCGTAGCAAAGTTCTCGCAATAGCGCGCTGTGTTCTGTTCCCTGCGTGATTTTCAAGGATTGTTTCTCGTTCAGAATAGGCGCCAAAAGGCTAGCGGCCTGCGCACGAGCGTTACTCAAACTGTTCCCCTGGAGAAAAAGCGGATTGATTTCCGCGTAACACTTCAGCAGCGGATAGCGCACGTTTGCCAGGCAACTGCAGTGTTTTAATACGTATGACCCCTTTGCCGGTGCCGACATCTATACCTTGATCGTTGGCAGCAAGGATAATCCCTGGCGTGGTTTGTTGATTGATTTCTTCGGGAGTATCGACTCCATGAATGCGAACACTGCGGCCATTAATTTCAGTATGGGTAATAGGAAAAGGGTTGAATGCGCGTACTTTTCGGTCGATTGTTGCGGCATCTAAGCTCCAGTCAATACGCGCTTCTTGCTTGCTGATCTTTGGCGCATAGGTGCTTAGTTTGTCATTTTGTGGCTCTGGTATCGTTGTGCCAGAGCGAATCTTTTCTAATGTTTGAACCAGAGCGACTTCTCCGGTGGCTAATAGCTTGTCGTGGAGACTGCCGGCGGTATCCGATGCAGTTATGCTGCATTTAGCCTTTGCGAGCATATTGCCGGTGTCTAATCCCTTATCCATTTGCATGATAGTTACGCCGGTTTCTGTGTCCCCTGCTTCTATGGCTCGTTGGATGGGCGCCGCACCGCGCCAACGAGGTAGTAACGATGCATGAATATTGATGCACCCATATCTGGGTATATCCAACACGGCTTGTGGAAGAATGAGGCCGTAGGCAACGACGAGCATGATATCTGGCTGTAATTCTTGAATTTGTTGCTGTGCGTCAGCTTTTTTTAAAGTCTCTGGCTGGAACACAGAAATCTGTTTTTCTTGGGCCAGCTGCTTCACGGGGCTAGCTAGTATTTTTTTACCGCGGCCAGCAGGCCTATCAGGCTGCGTGTAGACAGCAATCACGTCGTCTGATGTGCTCTCTAGTAAAAATTTTAAAAAATGCGCTGAAAAATCGGGGGTTCCAGCGAACAACACCCGAAGTGGAGAGGTTGATGCCACCTAGTCTATGCCTGCTGCTTTTTTTGTTTTTCAAGCTTGGCGCGAATACGCTGACGCTTGACCGAAGAGATATAGTCTACAAAGAGTTTGCCATCCAGATGATCGATCTCATGTTGAATACAAACAGCCAGTAAACCTTCTGGCTCAATGGAAAAGGGTTGGCCGTTTTTATCTAGAGCATTAACGCGCACATGAGCAGGGCGTTCGACAGTCTCGAAGAAGCCGGGAACAGATAAGCAGCCCTCGTCAAAAGACTCCATATCCTCATCAATGACTTCGATTTCGGGATTGATAAACACCCAGGGTTCGGATTGGTCTTCACTTACATCGATAACTAGAAGACGCTCCTGAACATTCACTTGGGTTGCTGCTAAACCAATACCCGGAGCAGCATACATCGTCTCGAGCATGTCTTCAGACAGCTTTTTGATACGGTCATCCACCACCGAGACAGATTTAGCGACAGAGCGTAAACGGGGGTCTGGGAACTCGAGAATGGGTAATAAAGCCATGATTATCAATAAAAAATGTGAAGAGTGTACGGTTACTGAAAAGTAGAGGCGAAAAACACTCGGTTAGACATACAAACCGCCTTATTATAACGCAACGCTAATTTTTGGGGTATTACTGGGAATTGACCATGAAACTAGTCATCAGACTTACAGCCGTCCTGCTTACTATAGCGGCGGTGGGGCTTCAGGCACAGGAACTGCGCACTGATCACCCTGACGAATATGTTGTTCAGCGCGGGGATACCCTTTGGGATATTTCTGGAAGGTTTTTAACGGATCCTTGGTTGTGGCCGGAAATTTGGCATGTAAATGAGCAAGTTGCTAACCCTCATTTGATATATCCAGGAGACCGATTGCGCCTGGTATATGTCGATGGTCGGCCGCAAATTGTTGTAGACCGCGGTGTAGTAAAACTTGGGCCAGCTGTTCGATCTCTTTCTCACCAAGACGCAATTAGTGCTATTCCGTTGGATGACATTGATTCATTCTTCTCACGCACGCGTGTTGTTTCTCAGGGTGAGCTTGATGATGCTCCCTACATGGTATCGGGTTCAGAGGCGCGACTATTGGTTACCGCCGGAGATACCGTTTATGCCCGCGGGACATTCCAAGACAATGTCAGGATGTACCAGATCTACCAGCTTGGTGATAAATATATTGATCCTGAAACTGAAGAAGTTTTAGGTGTTAGAGCGGACGCAAAAGGTTTGGCGAGGTACCAGTCTACCAATGGTGAAATAACTGCGCTGGGCCTTGAAGAAAGCTATAGGGAAATTTCCGTCGGTGACCTCTTTTTGCCTTTGTCTCAAGAAGCACTGGATCCAGAAATATTTCCCACGATTCCTACGATGGAAATTGATGGACGCATTATTTACGTCGAGGATGGTGTTCAAAATGCAGGTCAGTTCGATGTTGTCGCCATTAATCGGGGTTACGAGCAGGGTTTGAGTGTCGGCCACCTTCTTGGAATACTGCAGAAGGGTGAAGTAGTCCGAGATCGAATCGCTGGCGATAAAGTGGAGTTGCCACCAGAGCAAGCTGGTTTGCTTATGATAATCAAGACGGAAGAGCGTATGTCGTTTGGATTAATCCTTGAATCGTTGCGTCCACTATCAGTAGGGGATTCAGTTAGTGACGAGTTCTAATCCTGATTAAAAGCATTGGTATAAAGTCCATTGTGGATTTGACAGCAGTTAACACTAAGCCGCTTCCTAACAAGAAGCGGTTTTTTTATGATCTGTATATGCGGCCTTGAATAGTCGACACCAATATTAATAGAACCCTTTGTTTCACCTCTGTCAGACACATGCGCTAGAATAAGCACTACGTAAATACATCTGAGAAATTTCATGGACGAACTTTCTGCGAGGCTGGTGTGTCACCAGCTATGCCTGCCTAACAACCGACTCGCCCGAGCGCTTGAGCATTTCGGCGCCTCAGCAGCATTACTTACTGCAGATAGCGATACTTTAGCGCGATTCTTTCGGGAGAAGGACATTGCCAAACTATTGCGCTGGGAAAAAGCGGTTTCACTAGAATCCAATCCGTTTTTGGCTAGCAAACGCTTGCTAGAAGAGTCTGGTATAGCCTTTCTGGCACTGACGGATGAAGCCTACCCGCCATTGCTTAAAGAAATCCCTGATCCTCCCGCGTTACTATATGTTCAAGGTAATGTGGCCAATTTGAAAATGCCGCAGATCGCCATAGTAGGCAGTAGAAAAATGACTCCTTTGGGCGGTAGTTTAGCTAGGCAGTTTGCATTGGCGTTGGGTTGTGCTGGGCTCGGTCTCACCAGCGGCTTAGCGCTTGGGATTGATAGTTGTGCGCATATGGGCGCTTTAGATAGCGGTGCTGCAACCGTCGCGGTACTGGGAACAGGCATTGATCGCCGTTATCCACGCGCCAATACTGGCATGTATGATCAAATTTTAAACTCCGGAGGTACTTTGGTCTCAGAGTATCTTTTGGGCACCCCCCCTAGAGGCGCGAATTTCCCTAAAAGGAACCGCATTATTACTGGCCTTAGTATGGCGACCTTAGTTGTTGAAGCCGCGGAAAGGAGCGGCACCTTGGTGAGCGCGCGGTTAGCGGCAGAACAGGGAAGAGAGGTATTTGTTATTCCGGGCAGCCTTAACAGTCCTATGTCTGTCGGTTGCCACAGCCTCATTCGAGAAGGCGCGACCTTAGTGACAAGTCCAGCGCAAATAATCGAGGACATTGGTGCGATGTTAGATGTTGTTCTTGAATATGACCAAGAGGGTCTTCCGGGTCGCGAAGGTGCCGAAGCAGACAATGAACATTGGCTATTGCTGGCGCTGGGGCAGGAATGTCTTTCTATGGAGGAAATATGTGATCGGTGTGATCAGTCCACACAAGAAGTAGCGGCAGCGATTGCCCGCTTTGAACTGAGCGGTACTCTTTCTGCAAGCCCCTGCGGTTATCAGCGGGTTACCTGAATGGTATGTCGGCATTATTGTTTTATGATGAAAGCTGTTGTACTTTGCTTCGCTCAATTTTTACCAGCATGTTAAAACTATTTAGTCAGAGAGGAAAAGATGGCCAGTACTTTTGTCGCCGTATTGATGGGATCAGATTCAGACCTTCCAACTATGGAGGCTGCGCTAGATACACTTACTAAGTTGGGCGTTTCTTTTGAAGTTAAAGTGACTTCTGCGCATCGCACACCAGAGGCGACGCATAGCTATGTAAAAGACGCGGACGTTCGTGGGTGCGGTGTCTTTATTTGCGCTGCCGGTATGGCCGCACATTTGGCTGGCGCAGTAGCAGCAGCAACCGTCAAACCAGTGCTAGGTGTGCCAATTAATGCATCGCTTGATGGCCTAGATGCGCTACTTTCAACGGTTCAGATGCCGGGTGGTATCCCAGTAGGTACTCTTGCTATCGGAAAAGCAGGTGCAAAGAATGCGGCTTATCTGGCTGCCCAAATACTGGCAACCGCTGATGCTGGTTTGGCCCAAAATCTGGCTGATGATCGCAAAGCCAATGCTGAAGCGGTGATTGCAAAAGATGCGGCACTACAAGAACGTTTTAAATAACGTTTATCGTGGATAATTGGCCCATCTTGGTCCATGGTTGCGAAGCAATTGTATGAGCAATCGTTGCAGTTAGATTTGGTTGCGGATGCCGTTCTTTCGGGCGGTGTGATTGCCTACCCTACAGAGGGTGTTTGGGGTCTTGGCTGCAATCCCATGGACGAGGTTGCAGTTAATCGAGTTTTGCAGCTTAAGCAGCGACCGGCATCCAAAGGTTTGATTCTGGTTGCTGGTTCCCGAGATCAGTTTCAACAATGTCTGGTCGAGATCCCTGACTTCCCAGCTATGCCGGAGCCGACCACTTGGTTGGTTCGGCATGGCGGACTAACACCAGAGTGGGTAAGTGGGGGCCGCGAGAAGGTGGCGATTCGAGTTAGCCAGCATCCACTAATTATGGCTATTTGCGCTAAGGTGGGTATGCCGATTGTTTCAACATCTGCTAATCCATCAAGTATGGAGCCTGCATCTTCAGCTGAACAGGTACGGCATTATTTTGGCGATTTGGTTGATGTTATTGTTCCGGGCTCGCTTGGTGGTGCATCAGGCGCATCGCAGATTATAGATTGGGAAACCAAAGAGGTGGCTAGAGGGCCGGCGGCATGAGTCTAGAACCTATACAGGGCGCGGAGATCGATATAGCAGCAGTGAAAAGCTATTTGTTAGCGCTGCAAGATCGAATTTGCCAGCAGCTTGCCGAGTTAGATGGTAGCGATTTTGTAGAAGACACCTGGGAGCGAGACGAAGGTGGTGGTGGCAGAACTCGCATTCTTACGGATGGTGGATTCATCGAAAAAGGCGGCGTCAATTTTTCGCATGTTATGGGGAATTCGCTTCCGCCTTCTGCGACGGCCGCGCGTCCAGAGTTGGCAAACCGCTCATTTACAGCAATGGGCGTGTCATTGGTGGTTCATCCACATAACCCATATATTCCCACGACCCATATGAATGTGCGATTTTTCGTCGCTGAGAAAGAAGGAGCCGAGCCAGTTTGGTGGTTTGGCGGCGGCTACGATCTCACTCCCTACTATGGGTTTGTTGAAGATTGTCAGCACTGGCATCAGACGGCAAAACGGGCATGCGACTCATTTGGAGAAGAACTCTATCCAAAATTTAGAGACTGGTGTGATGAGTATTTCCATTTGAAACATCGGGATGAGCCTCGAGGCGTCGGCGGCCTCTTTTTCGATGACTTTAATAAGCTCGGTTTTGATCAGAGTTTTCAGTTTATGCAGTCGGTTGGGAATAGTTATGTTGACGCTTACTTGCCGATCGTAGAGCGTCGCAGGGCGATGGAATATGGCGAAAATGAGCGTGCATTTCAGGCGTATCGCCGCGGTCGATATGTTGAGTTCAACCTGGTATATGACCGAGGAACCATTTTCGGGTTGCAAACCGGAGGTAGAACAGAATCTATTCTGATGTCGTTGCCGCCGAAGGTAGAATGGCATTACAACTGGTCTCCAGAGCCAGACAGCCCTGAAGAAATGCTTTATAAAAAGTACTTAGTGAAACAAGATTGGATCAATGTGAGCGAATAATGACCGATAACTATGCGGTTTTCGGTAATCCGATTCAACAGAGTAAATCTCCACAGATACATGCCCTGTTCGCAGAACAATTTGCGCTGGATCTGCTGTATACACGGAAAGAAGTTGCACTTGATGGATTTGATGCGGCAGCGGCAGCGTTTTTTCAAAGTGGAGGCAAAGGCCTCAATATAACCACCCCCTTTAAGCACGATGCATACAGCTTCGCTAACCAGCTAACTGCGAGGGCAAGGCGAGCGGGTGCGGTCAATACGTTAGCCGTTGGGGAAAACGGTGAGATTATCGGCGACACAACGGATGGTGTTGGGTTTGTTAGGGATCTATGTAAGAACTTGGGCTGGCAGGTCAGCGATAAGCGGCTATTGATTATTGGCGCGGGTGGCGCGGTACGTGGTGTGCTGGAAGCTATATTAGGAGAAACCCCTGCCGAGCTAGTTGTCGCCAACCGAACAGTATCAAAGGCTGAATCGCTTGCTAAAGGCTTCGTCGATTTTGGAAATATAAGTGGGTGTGGTCTCGATCAGCTTGCTGATAGAGATTTTGACCTAGTGATCAACGGCACCAGCGCCAGCTTAGCTGGAGAGTCAGTGGCGCTGCCAGAAGCCCTATTTGCAAACACCAGCTATTGCTACGATATGGCGTATGCACCCGAGCCGACGCCTTTTTTAACCTGGGCGGCGCCTTTTTGTGAGAGTGCTTCTGATGGCTTGGGAATGTTGGTTGAGCAAGCCGCTGAATCCTTTCAAATATGGACGAAAAAAAGACCTGATACCAATCCGGTTATAGAGCATATAAGCCAACTGATTAGGCCCAGCTAAACGCACAGATGGCGAAACCTTGCGGCCTAAATCGAGATTAATCCGCTAAATACTGATTTTTTAGCTTAATGTAGTTCTGCGGCGAGTAAGTGAGGAAACGTTTTTCAGCATCTGAGAGCGGTCGAAGTTGTTTCGCGGGGTTGCCGATATACACGAATCCAGACTCAAGATGCTTGCCAGGAGGCACCACAGTGCCCGCGCCAATCATGACATTATCATTTACTGTCACACCATCGTTGATGATGGCGCCAATGCCAATGAGAACATGATTCCCGATAGTGCAGCCGTGCAAAACAGCGCTGTGGCCGATGGTAACGTCAGAACCGATAGCTAGTGGAAATCCGTCAGGGTTGTATTGGCTTGCATGAGTAACATGAAGGACAGCGCCATCTTGTACGTTTGAGCGATCACCCACACGAATATGATGCATATCACCGCGGATAACAGCGGCTGGCCAGACGGACACATCGATACCCAGAGTGACATCACCGATGACTGTTGCTGCGGGGTCGATGTAAACACCTTCAGCCAATGTTGGTGTGATATTGTTGAACGTTCTTGGGGTACCATTGCTCATACTGTATTTACCTGTTTACTCGGTCTCTAGAGATTATGAAGAATAAGCGATTTATCGCTGGCGCACAGTGCCCATCTTGCAAAGAAATAGACAAGATTTATACCTACGAAGAAGAAGACAGAAAGCTTAGAGCGTGCTCACGCTGTGATTTTTCCGAAACATTGCAATTTGATACGTCGCCCCAAGAGCTGGGAACGCGAGTCAATCGTTCACTGGGAGAGCGGAAAGAGGAAGTTCAGACGGTGCGGTTAATGGGTCCGGGCGGTGACGGTGCTAAGTAGCGTCCATCGAGCCGCCCAGATGTACTTTCTACCTGATTTTAGAACAAGTAGTTAAGAGATACAGTCAGGAATCTATCGGTGCTCGTCGCTGGAGCTGGAGCATCAGTGTTATGCTTAAGCAAATAAGCTACACGAAGGCCAAGCGCCTCGCTCATGGCAACTCTGATACTTGCGCCGGCTTCAACATAGGTGTTTTCGTCACCTGCTTCAAACAGCCCGTGAGCATCAAAAATGGTTGTATCGCTTAGTACGCGGCTATAAACGGATCTGCCCCATATAATTCCTTCGTCTTCATCTTCACCGGTAATCAACTCATTTCTCCGAAAACCGATACCGCCTTCCGCATCCAGTATCGTAATCCCATCATCGATAAAATGTCTTCCCACACCTACTCTTATTGAAGTTTGCGTGTCGAAACCGCTAAATCTATCGTCTAAGTACCTTAGGGCACCTATACCATAGTTCTTTTCGTTGAAGGCGTAGTTTGAGTTCCAATTAAGTCCATAGGCTTCCGCAGCGCGGATATCTTGTTGCGAGGAGTTAATTGCTGTGAGCACAACCTCATGGGTCCATTTACCGCCAGTATCGTAGCCGAGGCCTAAAGCCGCAGTCAGTGTTTCGGAGTTCGAGTTTCCGCTTATGTCGCTATAGCCAAAGTCGCCTACGCCCGTCCACTCTTGACTCTGAGCAACTGTAGCCAGCCCAAAAGCAAGCACTGTAGTGATGAATTTTTTCATTGAGTTAATCCCCATGTTAATTGTCGGTGCCACTATATTACTTCCGTTGGCAAAAGCAAGATTCTTTATGCATTTATTAAAGATAATGCCATAAGTTATTGTTAATATGAGAAATAGCGCAAGAATTTTGAGACGTATTTTCAGCTCTGAGCGCCGAATGGCACATGGTTATCAGGATAGATATGATTGCTTACTATATAAAAATGAGTTCATATAGGATTGATTTTTTGTTTGGTGTATTTGTCTTTATGGGTGGTATTTGGGGCGAATAAAAACGAAGTGCTAGATAAATAACCAATGACTAAAAAAGATTGAATTGTCAAGAGTTTACAGTGAGGTTTTATGGAGATTTAAAGGATGCTCCGATATAATGCGTCGCCTAAAATCTAGGGTGTCAGGTTATAAGTAATGAAATGCCTTCAACTTAAGGTGTATTTTGCTCGATGCTGGGCACCAAAAATCGATGGAGAATCTGTGATGTTAAGAAAAGCCGCGATGCTTTTCGCGCTTGTTGTCGGGTTAATGCCTAGTTTGCTTATGGCGGCTGACGAAGATTCGGGTAGCAAGCTAACTGATGTACTTAATATGACGCGGGGTGTCACCACCGTCAGTCACGAAGTTTACGAATTGCATATGCTGATGTTTTGGATCTGCGTTGTGATTGGGATTGGTGTCTTTGGCTATATGCTCTGGGCAATGATATTGCATCGCAAGTCGGCAGGTCACGAGCCAGCGCAGTTTCATGACAATATTACTGCGGAGATTGCGTGGACAGTTATTCCATTTATTATTCTTATCGCGATGGCTTGGCCTGCTACCAAAGTACTTCGTGTCCTATATGATACGTCGGAATCTGAGTTAGATATTCAGGTCACTGGTCTGCAATGGAAATGGCAATATGAATACTTGGGTGAAGGTGTTTCCTTTATCTCTGAGCTAAGTACACCGCGAGATCAAATTCAAAATCTAGAGCCTAAGAGCGAGTTTTACCTTCAAGAAGTTAACCAGCCTCTCGTGCTGCCGATCGATACTAAAATTGTTTTTAATGTGACTTCAGCAGACGTCATTCACTCTTGGTGGGTTCCCGATTTTGCGGTCAAAAGAGATGCTGTACCGGGTTACAACGTTGAGACTTGGACAAATATTATCGAGCCTGGAATCTATCGCGGCGAGTGCGCAGAGCTCTGCGGTCAAAATCACGCGTTTATGCCCATTGTTGTGCATGCTGTAACAAAGGAAGAGTTTGCTGTTTGGATGGACGAACAGCGAGCAGAGGCAGAACGCATACGAGAAACCATAGATAAGACGTTTTCGATGGATGAGCTTATGGAGCTTGGTCAAGCGGCATATGAACGCTCTTGTGCGGCATGCCATGGCATCAATGGAGAGGGTGTTGGCACATTGTTCCCGCCCATGGCTGATAGTGCGATCGTTAATGGGCCAGTAGAAAATCATTTGGATGTGGTTGTGAACGGTATAACCGGCACTGCGATGCAAGCTTTTGGTGCTCAGCTAAATGAAATCGATATAGCCGCTATTCTGACCTATGAGCGCAATGCTTTTGGCAACGATACTGGTGACCTCGTGCAACCGCGCGATGTCTTTAATTTTAAGAACGGCCAATAGGGGAGAAAAACAGTTATGGCACACGGTCCCGCAAAAGGTATTGGTCGTTGGATTTTTACTACTAACCACAAAGACATTGGCACGCTTTACCTTTGGTTTAGCTTCGCGATGTTTATTCTGGGTGGTACGTTCGCGATGATTATTCGTGCTGAGCTCTTTGAGCCCGGCATGCAACTTATTCAGCCAGAATTTTTTAACCAGATGACCACCATGCATGGTCTAGTGATGGTGTTCGGAGCGATTATGCCAGCGTTTGTTGGCTTGGCGAACTGGATGATTCCAATGCAGATCGGTGCGCCGGATATGGCGTTGCCAAGGATGAATAACCTTAGTTTCTGGTTGTTGCCACCAGCGTTTTTGTTGCTGGCTTCCACACTGTTTATGGAAGCGGGTGCGCCGAATTTCGGTTGGACGTTTTACGCTCCGCTTTCAACGACTTACGCGCCAGACACCGTGAACTATTTTATTTTTGGTGTGCACATTATGGGTGCGTCATCAATCATGGGGTCAATCAATATTATTGCCACTGTGCTCAATTTGCGCGCACCAGGCATGACGTTGATGAAGATGCCTTTGTTCGTCTGGACTTGGTTAATTACAGCATTCTTGTTGATTGCCGTGATGCCAGTGTTAGCAGGGGCGGTGACCATGATGCTTATGGACATTAATTTCGGCACTAGCTTCTTTGATGCTGCTGGCGGTGGTGATCCGGTGCTGTTCCAGCATATTTTCTGGTTCTTTGGTCATCCTGAGGTATACATCATTATCTTGCCGGCGTTCGGTGTGATCTCGGAGATCATCCCGACCTTTAGTCGCAAACCATTGTTTGGTTACAGCTCTATGGTTTACGCAACAGCATCCATCGCCTTTTTGTCATTCGTTGTATGGGCGCACCATATGTTTACGGTGGGCATGCCAGTCAACGGCGAACTTTATTTTATGTATGCCACCATGCTCATTGCTGTACCAACGGCAGCGAAAGTATTTAATTGGATTACGACCATGTTCAAGGGTGCTATCACTTTTGAAACACCGATGTTGTTCTCCATCGCCTTTGTGTTCTTGTTCACTATCGGTGGCTTTACTGGGTTGATGCTGGCGATTGCAGCTGCAGACATTCAATACCACGATTCGTACTTTGTTGTTGCGCACTTCCACTATGTAATGGTTGCTGGTGCGGTATTTAGCATGACAGCAGCGGTTTACTACTGGCTGCCGAAGTGGTGTGGCAGGATGTATAACGAAGCCATGGGTAAAACGCATTTTTGGATTTCGTTTATCGCATTTAACGTGACGTTCTTTCCCCAGCATTTTTTGGGATTGGCGGGTATGCCACGTCGATATGCAGATTATGCGTTACAGTTTTCTGATTGGAACATGGTGTCCAGTATTGGCGCTTTCGTCTATGGGCTATCGCAGATACTGTTCCTCTACAACGTGATTGCAACGATAACGGTTGGCAAGAAGACTTCGGATGATAAAACTTGGGAAGGTGCACATGGCCTAGAATGGACTGTTGCGACACCAGCGCCGTATCACACCTTTTCTACTCCCCCTGACGTTAAGTGATTAAAAGAAGAGTGCATTGCTTGTGATCAAAGGGGCAGCGGCTGAAAAAGCGAACAAGAAGGTTGTTGTTTTATCTTCAGCTGGGGTTGTGCTGATGTTTGCTTTCGCGGTTTTTGTGATGCCGCCACTCTATGATTTGTTCTGTGAAATTACCGGAATTGGCGACAAGTCTGTTGAGCAATATGAACAGGCCACTGTGAACTCGATTGATGAGTCGCGAACGGTAAAAGTAAAGTTTATTACTAACAATGCGGCCACCATGCCTTGGGACTTTGAGCCTAAGGTTTATGAGGTCGTTGTTCACCCTGGTGAACAGGCGGAAATGTCTTATTTTGCGAGAAACCGAACGCCGCGCAATATGGTGGCCCAAGCAATACCTGAAATTCGGCCGGTCACAGCAAATAAGTACTTCCATAAAACAGAGTGTTTTTGTTTTAACCAGCAGCCGCTAGAAGCGGGAGCTGAAGCAGACATGAAGCTGGTGTTTATTGTTGATCGCGACCTGCCTGAAGCCGTGGATACAATCACATTGTCATATAGTCTCTTTGACGTGACTGATCGGTTTCCAAATGAGTTTGCATTACTAAATTAGAAAATATGCATTGGCTTAAATAGTCGATGAATTGGAGATAAAAATGTCGAGCGAGAGTAGCTACTACGTTCCAGAGCAGAGCAAACTGCCGATCATGGCGGGCTTGTCCTTGGGTCTGTCGGCCTATGGTGCAGGCAGGATAATGATCGATGGAAGCTGGGTTGCCCTTGTGTTGGGGATGATCATTTTCTGGTGCACATTAGCCTGCTGGTGGAATGTGGTTATCAAAGAGAACATGCAGGGTCTTGCTGGCGATCAATTGAAGCGGTCTTACGCTTGGGGCTTCGGTTGGTTTATTTTCTCCGAGGTGATGTTCTTTGCAGCCTTCTTTGGCGCTCTTTTTTATGTTCGTAATGTTGCGTTGCCGACGCTTGGCGGCTGGGGAATGGGAGAGGGAAACCCAGAGCTACTTTGGCCAGAGTTTGAAGCATCTTGGCCATTAATGGAAACGCCCGACCAGTTTGCAAATGGTGAAGCCGCGCAATTCAAGGGCCCAGAGCATGACTTAGGCTGGGGTGGCTATGGGTGGAGTAAGCTTCATACATGGTTGCCGCTATACGGAACGATCATTCTGATGACCTCAAGCTGGACGGTTCATTGGGCGCACCATGCGCTTAAGCACGGTGATAATCGAAAGAAATTTAATCTATGGTTGTTGGCAACGGTCATTCTTGGCGCCACGTTTCTTTGTCTGCAGGTTTATGAGTATTACGAAGCCATTCATCACTATGGCATTACTTTAAACTCGGGTATTTACGGTACAACCTTCTTTATGCTCACGGGTTTCCACGGGGCCCACGTAACGATGGGAACCATCTTTCTAACGATCCAGTTATTTCGTTCGTTAAAAGGGCATTTCAAAGAGGATGACCATTTTGGTTTTGAGGCAGCATCCTGGTATTGGCACTTTGTGGACGTTGTCTGGGTGATGTTGTTCTTCTTCGTGTATATCCTTTAAACGAGGCGTGCTTAATTTAAAGGCGCGCCTGCTCTAACTGTAACCGCTGTGTTGCTGGCCTGCAGAATTGCAGGCTCGTACACGGCTAAAAATTACCGAGGCTGAATGACGCGTTCAGGATGCAGTTCTTGGTCCCAAGGCGCATTGCTCCCTAGTTGACCTGTCATAATACCGTAGGCAAGGGTTCCAATCAGTGCGGTAGCGAGACTGATTCGAATTCCGAGCGCAATCACCAATCTCATGCGAGAATCATTGCGATCTTTGATCAGGAAGAAAAACCCTGTAAATAGGCTGGCGATCATTGCGATCAATAGTATTAAGACGGTGAATTTTAGAGCCATAGATTCGCACGAATAGATAAGCAGAGACTTATGTATTTAAACATAGTCTCTGGTGTCCTGAGTAACTAGATCGAATGTTTCAGATGAGCACAGAACCCAACATTAGCCTACGTTGGCAAATCAACTTTAAGATTGTGCTTTTTGCAGTGATTTTTTTCCCAATCACCCTTATGGCAGGGTTTTGGCAGCTTAGTAGAGCGGAAGAAAAACGCGATATGTTGGACGAACAGTCAGCTCGCAGCAATTTACCTCCGATTGCGGTCACTGACTTGGATCTTGCCCACGCGCAAAACTACCGCCCAGTGACGTTGATGGGTCGATGGGAAGAAGGCTATTTTCTGTTAGAAAATCGGGTGAAAAACGGCCGACCAGGATATGAAGTGCTGGGTATTTTTAGCAGTAATGACGCAAAGGTACTGGTTAATCGAGGCTGGGTGCAAGGCAGTTTGAACCGAGAAATTTTGCCAGAGATAGAGTTTGATTCAGGCAATGATATTCGTCTGCTTGGTTACGCTTATCGCAGTGCTAGCAAGCCTTTTACTCTTGGAGAGCCCATATGGACTGACGGGTGGCCCGAGCGTATTCAGGCGATAAATTGGGATCAGCTATCTGGTCGGTTAGGTTATCCATTGTTTCCGTATTTGGTTAGGCTTGATGCAAGTTCAGCTAGCGCTTACAGCACTGGCTGGCTCATAGTGAATCTTCCACCACAAAAACATACCGCATATGCGCTACAGTGGTTTGCTTTAGCAATTTTATTGATTGTGTTGACGATATTCGCATGTTCAAACTTGGGTGCAGTGATAAAACAAAAGTTGGGCACTAAAGAATGAGTACGGAAAACCTGAATGAGCGCAAGTTACCTTGGCCGATCATCATTATGTTGGGTATGTTGGCTTTGGTCATAGGGCTTGGCCTAATACTGAGCCCAAAATCCGAAGCGGATAAATTATGGTGGGTCAATCTTTTGGGCACCACCAACAAAGGCGTGTTGTTAAACCCACCTGTGCAGCTAGCACCAGAGGATATTGTTGCTGACGAAGGCGCGCATTGGCCTGCGTTAGAGGCAGAGGTATTCAAGCTGGTTGTCGTTAGCCAAGGTAGTTGTGACCAAAGTTGTATGGATATGTTACGTAGTGTGCGACAAGTGCATGTCCGCTTAAATCGTGATTATGAAAAGGTTGAGAGAGGGTTTTTGTTGGCAGGTGCTACTACCGAGCAGGCTCGGCAGTTGGTGAGTGATTTCCCCGGGTACGCTGTTGTTGAGCCCGATAGCAGCAAATTCTTGGAGAGATTAAGTGATACTAATCTCCCCGACCTGAATGCTGGGCCGGTGTTAGTTATTATCGATCCAGAGAATCGAGCCATGATGGCATACACCAAATCGCATACCGGTTCGGAAATGCTGGAAGATATCGAGCATTTGCTTGAGCTGAGATGATTGGAACTGAAATAAATAGAGCCTAGATGTAAATGAAATTGGCTAAAGGCAGTCTTCCAGGATACAAACTGGCCATCGGAGCAACGCTTCTGGCTGTTTTTGTGATCGGGTTGGGCGCATTTACTCGACTGGTTGATGCAGGGCTGGGGTGCCCAGATTGGCCAGGCTGCTATGGTCATTTACTTTGGCCTAATGATGCCCAAGAAATTGAAGCTGCTAATACTGCTTTCCCCGACTTGCCAGTGATTAGTGGCAAGCCTTGGCCGGAGATGGTGCATCGTTACTTTGCGGGTACGCTAGGGCTGCTGATATTTTTTCAGGCATTTATTGCTATAAAAAATAGGCGTGAGCGTGCTTATCCGTTTCGGCAAACTATATTTATGGCGCTGCTAGTCATCTGGCAAGCATTGTTTGGTATGTGGACAGTGACGTTAAAGCTCTGGCCACAGGTCGTGACCACCCATTTGCTCGGAGGTTTTTTAACCTTTGTACTGCTGACGGTGTTAGTGCAGCGGCTATCGTCTTATCGATGGAATTTGGCTGAAAGCCAGCTTCATTCACTAGTCAGCCTCCGCGGCAGTGTCATTGTGGGCGTCATCATCGTGTTTCTGCAAATTGCATTAGGTGGTTGGCTAGCCTCAAACTATGCTGCGTTCGGTTGTCCTGATTTTCCGAAGTGCACGGGCGACTGGTGGCCGGAAATGGATGTCAAAAATGGGTTCAATATATTGCAGAGTATTGGCCCTAATTATTTGGGGGGCTTACTCGGCAGTGATGCGCGCACCGCTATTCATTTTATACATCGACTAGGCGCGATACTGACATTTGCCTATCTCATTTATTTGGGTTGGCGAGTTTGGAGAACCAAAGTGTCGAAGGCCCGAGCGCTGGTGATTGTTCTTTGGATCGTTCTGTTTCTTCAAGTTGGTTTGGGTATTTCAAATGTGCTTTACCTCATTCCACTTTGGAATGCCGTGGCGCATAATTTTGTTGGCGCTCTGTTGTTGGCTACTTTAGCGGCGCTACTGACTCAGATAAATCGAGCTAGTCTTGTTGATACAGAGAGTCAATCGGATGGATAAAGCGCAAAATCGACCGGTTTGGAAAGACTATTTAGAGCTGACCAAGCCGAGAGTCGTCGCTTTAATGATCCTAACGTCGGTTATTGGCATGCTGCTTTCAGTGCCGGGGTTTGTTCCAATAGATGTATTTATATTGGGAAACCTTGGTATAGCACTTTGTGCGGGGTCAGCCGCCGCTGTTAATCATCTTGTCGATCGTCAGATCGATTTAAAGATGGTGCGGACGCGTCAGCGGCCGGTGGCGACTGGCCGTGTAGAGCCACTTCCAGCTGCCATATTTGCTGCTATTCTCGGCGCGCTTGGAATCTGGATTTTGGTCACGTTCATCAACGTATTAACAGCAGTACTGAGCGTGCTAGCGTTGTTTGGTTACGCTGTTGTTTATACGCTCTGGCTCAAGCGAGCAACGCCACAGAATATCGTGATTGGTGGTTTAGCCGGCGCTGCGCCGCCATTGCTTGGCTGGACAGCGGTTACTGGAGAAGTTCATCCGCATGGATTACTGCTCGTACTCATTATTTTTGCCTGGACTCCTCCGCATTTTTGGGCGCTCGCCGTGCATCGCAGAGATGACTACGCCGATGCGGATATTCCCATGTTGCCCGTCACCCATGGCGAGCAATACACCAAGTTAAATATTTTGCTATATACATTCATCATGATTGTTACGACTTTGCTGCCATTCATATTTGGCATGTTTAGTTGGCTCTATCTACTAGGAGCCGTTATTTTTGGAGCAGGCTTTTTATACTGGGCGATAGTGATGATGATTGGCACAGACCCTGAAGCGGGAATGAGCACATTTAAGTACTCGATCATTTATCTGATGGCCCTTTTTTTGGTTATGTTACTTGACCACTATTTATTGCCACCCGCCACTGCGACTATCGCTGCGGCTTTTTGATGTATTAAAAATGGAGAAGTCGATGAACGTGGGAGTAAGAAATACTGTTCTTATTAGCGTTGCGGTTATCGTAGTGCTTACGAGCGGATTTGTCTGGAAGATTAATCAGCCTAGAGCGCTTTCCGCCAGCGAGATGGCAGTCAATGGGCTAGTGCTTTTTGATACGGAGAGAGAAATACTGCCTTTTGAACTCAGCAACCATCTGGACGAAAAGGTCACACGAGATGATTTTCTAGGTCGTTGGACGATGCTCTTTGCTGGGTTCACGAAGTGTCCCGATATTTGTCCAGCGACCATGTCTGTGCTGTCGCAAATGTATGAATTTCTTGATGAAAAACCGCGTGAAAATCTTCAAGTTATTATGCTATCGATCGATCCCAATCGGGACAGTACGGAGCAACTTGCGCAATATGTTCCCTACTTCAATGAGGAGTTTATTGGCCTTACAGGCGATATTAGTGTTATTGCGAATCTTGCTACGCAGCTATCTATTGCTGTCGACTACAGCTACCTCTCCTCAGAGGAGGAAAACTACAACATTGGGCACAGCGGAAATATTGTGCTGATCAATCCAGAGGGTGGATACCAAGGGTTCTTTAAACCACCATTCGATCCAGCGTTATTAAAGCTTACCTATCAATCTGCATGGATTCAGCACTAGGCGGTGCTCGAAAAATATTTAGGGGACAACTTCCTCAAAGTTGTAATCCATCGTCAGCGATGCCGGCTGAATATAGTCGCCCTGAATATAGTCAACAGCCAGCGGCCATAGCGTAGGAATGATTCTAGCCTGTGATATGCCAGGGACAATGGTTTTCTCGCAGAGTGGTTGGGCTCTTTCCAGTACTTCGGTTAAGTGCTGCAGCCCTTCACTATTGTCGCCACTTTCATTCTGGGCTCTCAAAGAGAGTGCCATACTTAGCTTCACATAATCTGGGTGCAGACGCGCCAATGCATCTTCTGGGATGTGCTCGAAATCTACCTCTGAGATACAAATAGTTGAGCCCATCGTATGTACATAGTCACGGAACTCGATCAACCCGTTGAGGTATCTGCTGACACTCTCTTCAGTGAACTGAAAAACAATACGCTGTGGTTGGATGCTTCCCGAGAAGATGTTTTTCTCAAGCCAGTTCTTGAAAACGTTATCCGTCGCCGTGCGCGCTGAGATACCAATAAATACGCGGGTACTAACGTGATGGCCCGCATAATCGTTGAGTTCGCTGACAGCCTGGTTCACGGCGGCACAATCGATCTCGGTAGATAAATCAGTGCTTCTTAGGCGCTCGACGAGATCGCTTGGGATAGAGCTATGCTGGTGATTCTCAGCAACCTTCAGCCGCGCTTCGTAAAATTCCAGTGGATCGCCTTTGAGTGCTGTGACTGGTTGATAAAATGCAACAAAAGCATTTTTTTCTAACAGCGTTTGGCCAGTACGCAAAATTGAGGCGTCATTGTGTGAGGTCTCTGGATCCAATTCACATAAAGTAGCGCCGTTTCCGTTGTTTTCCTCTTGAAACTGCTGTGCGACGCCTTTGGCCATTTCGATAATTTCGGCGCTGTTTGAAAATCCACTTGCTACTGGGACGATACCGATACTAAGCGTCACAAAGTATGTTTCGTTGTCCACCGACATAGGTGTCGCGGCAATCCCCTTTGCGAGCTCAACTCCAAATTGAAGGTTTTGCTGATTTTGTCCACCTGCGAGCACAAGGACAAAACTCTCTTGGCGGAAACGTTTCAGTGTGACTGGGTTTTCAATCAGGTCGTAGATGTTGGAAGCAACGGTTGCTGCTAGTTGTTCCGCACGCAAAATACCTAGCTCAGACTCTAGATTGTTGTAGTTATCTAGCTCTATATAAAATAGCGTTGATTCCTGACCTGCATTTTTTGCAGCGACCAGTTTGTTGTTTACGATCTCTACTACTTCGACCGGATTAATATGACTAAAACCAGCGGCTTCTGCGTAACCGCTATAGTTATTTGCTGCCGCGATAGGAGTTTGCACGGCCGGGACCTGCTCTGCTGCTTCGTCTGCAGGGGATATTTCTAGTATTTCAGCAGTAGTCTGATCGGAGTCTTCCAGCACAAAGTCTAACTCATCTTCAGTCTCTAGCGAGCTGAGGTTAAAGTCTAACATTTCTTCGTCATCATCCTCTTCCGAGATCAACTCTACGCTAGATATATCGCCGTCATCATTAGACATCGAGCCGAATTCTGTAGCTGCAGAGTCGCCATCATCACTTGGCGCTGAGCTCAGATCTAAGGCTTCAAAGTCATCATCGTTTGATACCGAGCTGGCTTCAGGCGCTATGGTTTCTTCCGTTTTTACCTGCGCGCGCCTCACATCAGATGCGAGACTTTCCTCAAAGACGCTGATGAGTTTAAGTTCCTCGTCTAGCTCTGAATCTAGATCGTTTTTGAATGTTGCAGAGTCTGAGCCGGCCTCATTGTTTGGAACTGCTTCATCGTAGAAAGCGGTAACCTTTGGAGTTATCTCTTCAGCTTCTGGAGCCTCAAGTTCTTCGTTGACAATTTCTTGGTCTTCATTTGGCGTCGCTGTGTTTGCAGCGTCATCATCAGTCTCTTCTGCGACCGAACTTGAAGAAGAAGCTTCTTGTGATTCGGCTAGCGTATCTGATGCTTGAAGATCGTTGGCAGCATCCCCTTTTTCTTTAGGTGCGAAAAGAGATTGCTCGGCCGCGAGTTTTTCGTTGCTTCGCTTTTTAGCTGCCCAAATACCGCAAAATATGAGGACTAAAGTCAGCAATCCTAGCAGCCAACCGAATAACGGATTAACCCCAGATGCCTTTGAAGGCTCTGCGATGGGTATGGCCACTCCGGTATCTACTTCAGCCAAAGAAGGTGTGTTTGATAGTGGGCGCTCACTTTCTTCTAACGGTATTTGCGCTATTGTCTCAGCCGGTAAAGATGGAACGGCGGCAGTCTGTTCGGCCGCAGTAGCCAAATCATTTTCGTTAGCTGTGTCGCCTGCTAACGCAAGCCGCTCTTGGAAGGCTCTGGATATACTTGAAACCTCGTTTAGGCCTTCAGCTAAGCGGCCAATTTGTGATGTTCCGTAGGAGCGATCGTCTTCGCTTTGTTCAGCAATGAGTCGTTCTAAGATATTTGCAGCGGCACCAGATGCAACAATTGGATTGGGTGTTTCTCCATTTGCTTGTAACTGTAGATTGGTATAGCCCAGTGCACGCAATCTGGTTTCGGCATTAGCAAGTGGTGAACCAATCGTGTTTTCTCGCGATGCATCGGCGGTTGCACTAGCAACATTCGTTTGTGTATTGGACGAACTTGTTGTGCTGCTGGCCGCAGCGATGGCCTGCACAGGAGCAGGGGGCAGCGAAAAAATTTCCTTTGCTGGGATACGCAGTTTATCGCCCACTAGTAGCCCTGAAGTGCCCCGAGATTCAACTAAGCTAGCGTTGTGCGCGCGCAGCGTTTCTATTGCATCTGCGAGGCTCACTTCTCTGCCTTCTAGCCGCTCGGCAACTTGTGAAAGAGTGTCTCCACGTTCGAGTGTGTAGACACTAGAGTGGGGAATGGAGATAGATTTCTGAGTAACTGGTTCCGGTGATAAAACTTGGCGCAGCGGTGCCGTGGACGAGGGCATGTTCAGCAGTACGGTGTAATCCCTGACAATACGACCTTCCGGCCAACTCATTTCCAATGCCAGCTCCATGTAGGGCTCTTGAATAGGCGTTTGCCCTGTAACGCGAATTTCCGCAGTACCTCGCTCGTTAAAGACGAGTTCAACTTGCATCTCATCAAGGTAAGGCGCGCGAATGATACCTAGTTCCTCGTGGACTGCTCTTGATGCTATCCGCACGATAATAGAGTTTTCGTCGTAGCCTTCTGTATTGAATACCTCTACAGACCCGGCAAAAGGTTCGCCAAAAATAGAGTCGACCTGAATAGTGCCGAGCCCAATTGCTTGGATAGAGTTGCTGGCGAGAGTGGCTAGTAATAGAGGTAAGATTAGTCGCCTTGCCGGTTTCGCTTGCGCTAATTTGAAAACTAAGTATTTGATAATATTCATGGCGTTAGTTCGGTAGCGCTATTTCATAGCGGATAAACCATTCACCCTCATTTTTTACCCAGGTGAGCTGTTTGGTGGTCTCGTCGCTATAATTTCTCGAATTATAGTTCTGCGTAAATACCGAGATTGCGCGCGAGTCGTCGATGGGTATGAGCTGTAAATCGTCTGTACGGACGGAAATATCTCTTGCTGGGAATATTTTTTCTGCTCGTTCATTTCTCCAGTATTCATACTTTTGGCCTCTGATTGGAGAGGTGTTCGGGAAATAGTATGAAAGGTAGTCTTGAATGTTTCCGTCAGACCAGGCTTTGACGTAGCCTTCCAAGCGACGTTGTATAGCCGCTGATTCAGAATTAAATTCTTCGTTTGTCACCTTAGTGGGCAGTGCAGGCGCTGGTGCTTGTGTTGCCACTGGTTTAGATTGGTAGGAAGCACCTGAGGAAACCAAGCTTAGCTGTGGGAGGTTGGGCTGGCTGCCGCTTAACATGCTGTATGATTCTGCAGCTAGGTAATCGTAAACAAGAAATAGGTTATTTGAAGGAACACCGACCTCACCGTGAGATTGCAAATACTCCTGCAGAATGATGCCCGCTTCTGTTGTTCTGCCGGCGTTAAATAGTGCGACGGCAAAATTATTTGTAATTTCAGCTTGGTTTGGGAAGCTCGCATATAGTGGTTCGAGGAGCTCTAAAGCACGGTCGTACTGACTCTGTTCTAAGGCAGTACGCGCATTTTCAAGTTCTAACTGCTCTTGCTCGGAGAGATTTCCTTCGGCTCCAAAGATGCCGCATGACAGCAATATCGAAAGGCCTAATCCAATAACTTTTTTCTTGTTCATAGTTTCCTAAGCTTCGCCGTTTTAAAGTTCTCTCCGTACGATCTACCTAAATGTACCGATTCACCTACCTCGCGACTCGCGGGTATGGGTCTACTACGAACTCTTTTAAACCATTGCTTCTATATATTCAATTTGCAGCCATAAGCAGCTACTCGGCAAGAATAGGAGGTTGTTGATATGCAAGCAATGGGTGACACCCTATATGAGAGCTAGATCATTCCGTTTTTGTGACTCAGTTAGACAAATCACCAATGGTTGCATTTCTTCATGGCCGAGTTACGCTTCTGGCCTTCGTTTTTGAGGCTTTTCAATGACCAGTGAGCAACAGGCACCACTGATTTTGGTAGACGGCTCGTCGTACCTATATAGAGCATTTCATGCGTTACCCCCGCTAACAGCCTCCAATGGGCAACCGACTGGTGCGGTTCGCGGTGTCGTTTCTATGTTGCGTAAGATGCAAGCGGATTTCAAAGACAGCGATATCGTTGTGGTTTTTGACGCCAAGGGGAAGACGTTTCGGGATGAAATGTTTGCAGAATATAAAAGCCATCGTCCACCCATGCCAGATGATTTGCGCGCGCAAATCGAACCATTGCACCAGTGTATCCAAGCTATGGGATTACCGATGATCGTGCATCCTGGTGTCGAAGCGGATGACGTGATCGGTACCCTTGCGGTGCAAGCAGAAGCGAAAGGTGAATCGGTCATTATCTCGACCGGCGATAAGGACATGGCCCAGCTGGTCAGCGAGCGGGTGACGCTGATGAATACCATGAGCAACACAGTTTATGACCGCGACGGCGTGGTAGAGAAATTTGGCGTGCCGCCCGAACGCATTATCGACTATCTCGCCATCATCGGTGACACCAGCGATAACATTCCAGGTGTCCCCGGTGTTGGGCCAAAAAGTGCAGTGCCTATGCTTCAGGAGATAGGAGGGCTGGATGCAATATATGCTGATCCAGAGGCGATTCGAGAATTAGAATTTCGTGGTGCCAAAAAGATGCCGGAAAAAATGCTTGAGCACAAAGATCAAGCATACCTGTCCTACAAGCTGGCAACGATCAAGCTTGACGTTGAGCTTGATGCAGAAATTGGCTTAACAAACAGCGCACCTAATGCTGAAGCGCTTCACCAACTTTTTACGGAGTTAGAGTTTAAGTCTTGGATCAATGAGCTAGAGTCTGGCACTGGTAATTCCAGTGAAGCGCACAGAGAGAAAGAGGTATCAACGGCAGTCTTATCGCCCGAGCCATCGGAAATTAATACTAACTACAGCACCATTCTCGATATGAGCGAGTTCGATGCTTGGGTAGAGCGGTTAAAGGGTGCAGATGTGTTCGCATTTGATACTGAGACGACGAGCGTCAATTCAATGGAGGCGCAGCTTGTTGGTCTGTCCTTTGCCGTTCAAGCGGGCGAGGCAGCCTATGTGCCAGTTGCACATGATTACCTGGGCGCGCCAGAACAGTTGCCGCGAGATGTCGTATTACAAAAGCTAAAACCCATTTTGGAGGATGAATCCAAATCTATCGTTGCGCAGAATCTTAAGTACGATCGAACGGTATTGGCAAACTGTGGTTTAACTATTCGCGCTCAGGTATTCGATAGTATGTTGGAGTCCTATCTGTTCAATAGTGTGGCGGGGCGCCATGACATGAATTCCCTAGCAGATCGATGCTTGGGAAGAACGACGATCCACTTTGAAGATATTGCCGGCAAGGGCGCAAAGCAGCTCACCTTCAATCAGATAGCGCTGGAAGAGGCTGGGCCGTACGCCGCCGAGGACGCAGATATCTGCTTGCAGCTCCATCATTTCTTTTGGCCAAAGCTGAACAAAGAATCAGGCCTAGCCAAGCTCTACCATGAGATTGAGGGCCCATTGGAGTCAGTGCTCTCAAAAATTGAACGCAATGGCGCGTTAATTGATGCGGATGCGATGTTTGCCCAAAGTGAGGAGATAGCCGCGCGTTTGCAGCAGTTGGAAGTGGAAGTCCATGATAAAGCAGGGCAGGCGTTTAACTTGAGCTCGCCCAAACAGTTGCAGGAAATTCTCTACCAAAAGCTTGAATTGCCTGTATTAAAGAAAACCCCCAAGGGGCAGCCGAGTACTGCAGAGGAAGTATTAGTGCAGCTAGCGGACGACTATGAGATTCCTAAGTTGATCCTTGAGTTCCGTGGGCTTGCCAAACTGAAGTCCACCTATACGGACAAGCTGCCAGTGATGATTAATCAATCCACTGGTCGTATTCATACGTCCTATCATCAAGCGGTTGCAGCCACGGGCAGGCTGTCTTCGTCCGATCCAAATCTGCAAAATATTCCCGTGCGCACAGAAGAAGGACGCCGCATTCGCAAAGCTTTTGTTGCGCCGGAGGGGCAGCGCATTGTGGCGGCAGATTATTCGCAAATCGAACTGCGAATTATGGCGCACTTATCGCAAGATAAAGGCCTGCTAAATGCCTTTCAACAAGGGCAAGACGTTCACAGCGCAACAGCGGCTGAGGTGTTTGATGTTGATCATGCAGAGGTCACTCCCGACCAGCGACGCAAGGCCAAAGCCATCAACTTCGGATTGATGTATGGCATGAGTGCGTTTGGCTTAGGTAGGCAATTGCAGATACCGCGCAACGAAGCGCAGGCCTATATGGAAATCTACTTTGATCGCTACCCTGGCGTTGCAAGGTTTATGGAGCAAATTCGCGCCGAAGCGGCTGATCAAGGGTTTGTTGAGACGCTATTTGGACGGCGACTATACCTCCCTGATATCAATAATCGTCAAGCTCAGAGACGCCAAGCAGCGGAGCGCACAGCCATTAATGCGCCCATGCAAGGAACAGCGGCGGATATCATTAAGCTGGCTATGATTGAGGTCGATTCTTGGCTGGATAAATCAGGCTTTCCTGCAAAAATGATTATGCAGGTGCACGATGAACTCGTGTTTGAGGTAGACGAAGATAAAGTAGACGCCTTTGCAGCCGAAATCTCTGAAAAAATGCAATGCGCAGCTAGCCTTGATGTGCCTCTGATCGTTGATGTAGGCACAGGAATGAACTGGGAAGAGGCACACTAGAGGTCCACTAGAGCCGCACTAATTTATGTAAAGAGCCTGTAAACTCAGTTGCATCTTTGAATTTAGACCTTTAGCCTTAAATCATACAATTACTATTAATTACTAACATTCATATATTGCTCAAAGAGCAGAATTAGGAGTTCCACTATGAAAAAAGTATTGATGTTTATAGTAGCGTCGATTGCATTTAGCACCGCACAAGCAGCTGACCCCGCAGCGGGCGAAGCGAAAGCAGCCGTCTGTGTTGCCTGTCACGGTGTTGAAGGGAAAGCACCTATTTTAGATACGTACCCTAAAATTGGGGGCCAAAGTGCCGCCTATCTCGAAATTGCGATTAAGGGATATAAAAGCGGCGAGCGCGGTGGCGGTAATTCTGCATTGATGACGCCGATTGTTGGTGCATTGTCAGATGCTGATATCGCTGACATTGCAGCTTATTTTGGTTCTTTAGACTAGTTTTAGGAAGTTTTTAATCGACAATCGGATACAAAAAAGCAAATAAAATTTGAACTATTTGACTGAAGGGTACTCAAAGTAGTGCATTGACTATTTCCCTTTTGATTAATGCTTATTATTTTAACCCCTGTTTTGCAGGGGTTTTTTTTGCAAAAAATTTGCCTAAATCATGGAACTTATTGGGCAAAGCTGATTCAAAGATAGCAGAGTTTACTAACGCTCAGCAGTGATTTTCTCCTAATTTACTGCTTTCAGCCCGCAATATTTGCGGGCTTTTTTTTGTCGAAGTTTCTGATGGGTGCCTACAACACCTATGCGATCTAAGTCACCCAAGCTGAAAGGGTTTCTTGAAGTTGTTCCAAACCATTGCCGTTGCTAGAAGAAAACAGCTGTATGCTGAAATATTCGTCCAGCCCTAGTTGTCGGACTTCTTTTTCTACTTTTAGCAGCGTATTGGTCGCGGCCCCCCGTTTCAGCTTATCGGATTTGGTGAGCAATGCGTGTAACGGTAGTTCTGATGCATGCGTCCAAGCAATAAAATTGCGATCAAACTCTTGCAAAGGATGGCGAATATCCATCAGCAAGACGCAGCCTTTGATACTCTCACGCAGGTTTAGGTATTCGCTTAGGTTTTCCTCCCACTCGCGTTTGACGGCTTGCGGCACTTTCGCGTAGCCGTAGCCGGGTAGATCCACAAGGCGTATGCTGCCGTCGCCGATACCGAAAAAATTAATTAGCTGCGTTCTACCGGGAGTTTTGCTTGTCCGAGCCAGTTTTTTTTGCCTTGTTAGCCGGTTTATTGCACTTGATTTCCCCGCGTTAGAGCGACCAGCAAACGCGATTTCAGCGCCTTCGTCGGGACCACATTGATCCAAGGTTTTAGCACTTTTTAGAAATCGGGCACTGGCGTAATTAACAGCCCCCGAAGCTTGATTCGGTTTAGAGGAACTCATATAAGGGATAAATTGAGTGATTAGGCAGATAATAGCCTATGTATCTTTGGTGACGAAGCACATTGCTTTGGTTATAATCCGCCGACTTTGGGAAAGGGCTCAAAAACAGCGCAGCTTGCTGTCGAATCCTGATAAAAGTAAAGAGCAGCTAACTACTTCCTAACTATCTCGAACCAAAATGAAGAAAAATCTACCAAGTTTTATTGTCGCTATTCTGTACTTTTTTTCGGCTTGTGCTCTGGCGCAAGGTGATCCAGAAGCGGGCGAGTCAAAAGTAATTATATGTGCTGCGTGCCATGGACCTGTTGGCGTGAGTGCGTCTAACCTGTTCCCTAATTTGGCGGGGCAGGGTGAAAAATATCTTCTCAAACAAATGGGAGATATCAAGTCGGGAGCAAGAACAGTAGTAGAAATGACCGGTTTGCTTGCTGCTATGTCTGAGCAGGATTTGGCCGACATCGCTGCTTTTTATGCCAGCCAAGAGAGGAAAATTGTAGGAAGTAGCGAGCTTGAGGATGAAGCTTACGGACTTTCTGCCGAAGAATTTTTAGCCTTAGGCGAGAACCTTTATCGCGGTGGCAACCTTGATACCGAGGTTCCGGCCTGTACTGGATGCCACTCGCCACGCGGAAACGGTAATGGTCCTGCGGGATTTCCCGCTATTGGTGGCCAGCATCCAGAGTATATCTATAAGCAACTAACGCAATTTCAGAACAACCTGCGAACGAATGACGGCGAAACGCTGATTATGCGTGGTATTGCTGGCGCCATGAGTGATCTAGAGATGCGCGCTGTGGCAAATTACCTAGCAGGCCTCAATTAACCATTGGGTTGTATAACGTAAAATTATGTTAGAGGCGGCAATATGCCGCCTTTTTTGTGGTTCAATTGACAACTAACGTCAGGCGCTAGGCGCTCTGTGACGATCATATATTTTTTGCCTAAATTTGGAGTTCTTAAATGAAACGAGTTATTGCAATCTTTTGGTTTGCTTTTCTGGTGCCTCTCTCGGCTTGTTCACAGACGGACCCAAATGTCGCTGCTACCGATATTCAAGAAGGCAAAGATTACGTCGTATTGCCGCGCCCGGTTCCCACATCAGACCCCTCGAAAATAGAAGTCATAGAGGTGTTTTGGTATGGCTGCATACATTGCTTCAATTTGGAGCCGACCATAAATGCGTGGAAAGAAGGCTTGCCTGATGATGTTAACTTTGTCGGTATGCCCGCTATTTGGGCAGATGTGATGGAGTTGCATGCAAAGATGTTCTACGCGAACCAAGTGCTCAGTCTTGAGGACACGCTTCATCAGGCAATATTTGACGAGATGAATACGGGCAGCAAAAACCAAATGCCTAGCGAGTCGGCGATTCTCTCCTTCGTAAAAAGCAAAGGTGTGGATTCCGAAGCCTATCGCCGCGCGATGAATTCTTTCGGCGTGAATAGTCAGGTTCAGCAAGCAAAATCGCGAATGGGTGCGTATCAAATTCGCAGCACACCGCAGATGGTAGTCAATGGTAAGTATGTACTCACTACCGCAGGTGGCCACCCACGTATGCTACAAGTCGTCTCTGCATTGATAGAAAAAGAGAGAGCGGCGCTAGCAAACTAGTAGTACGAAATTAAGATAACAGCGCGCTAAGACAACGATGTCATTGAGACAGCTTGTGGCTGCAAAAGCAGCCCATGCCATGGCGGCTGCAGGTATCCCGGCGGATTACGCGCCACACGTTAATTATAGCTCCAAGCCTGAATTTGGTGATCTCCAGATCAACGGGGTTATGGGGGCCGCCAAAGGCCTTAAAGTTAATCCTCGTGATCTCGCTCAAAACATTGTCGACCAGCTAGACGCAGAGTCTATGTGCACTCGGGTTGAGATTGCAGGCCCAGGATTTATTAACCTCCATCTGAAGAATGATTGGCTTGCTGACTATGTTGAACAGCACCTAGGTTCGACCCAGCTCGGTGTGCCTGTTACTCAATCTCCAGAAACAGTGGTTGTTGATTATTCCGGTCCAAATCTCGCCAAGGAAATGCACGTTGGTCATTTGCGAGCCACGGTTATTGGTGACGCAGTGGTGCGGGTTTTGGAGTGTCTTGGCCACCGCGTTATTCGCCAGAACCACGTTGGTGATTGGGGCACGCAGTTTGGCATGCTGATTGCAGAGCTTGAAGAACAATCATTGTCGGGTGATGACGCGCAGTTTCAACTAGCGGACTTGGAGAGTTTTTATCGCCAGTCGAAAGCCCATTTTGATACTGATGAATCATTTGCAGATAAAGCGCGAGAATACGTGGTGCGTCTGCAATCTGGCGATGCTGCATGTTTGGCGCTTTGGCAGAAATTTATCGACATCTCACTTTCACATTCTGAGGCTATTTATCAGAAGCTGGGGGCGACGCTAGAACGCAGTCATGTTCGCGGTGAAAGTTCCTACAATCAAGATTTGAGTGTGGTGGTGTCGGAGCTAGCGCAGAAAGGTCTTTGCTCGGAAGACCAAGGCGCTCAGGTCGCTTTTTTAGAGGAGCTGGCAGACAAAAAAGGCAACCCCTCGCCTGTCATTGTGCAAAAAGCAGATGGTGGCTACCTATATTCCACTTCGGATCTGGCTGCGCTGCGTTATCGTGTCTCCGAGCTGAATGCTGATCGGATTCTTTACTTTATTGACGAGCGTCAATCCTTGCATCTGAAGCAAGTATTCACGCTCGCGCGCAAAGCAGGCTGGGTTCCGCAATCAGTGGAGCTGCTCCATTGTGCGTTTGGCACCATGATGGGTGCCGATGGCAAGCCGTTTAAGACGCGATCTGGCGATACGGTAAAGCTTAATGAATTGCTCGATGAAGCAGTAGCGCGTGCGGATAACTTATTGGCCGAAAAAAATCCTGATCTATCAGCAGCGGATCGAAAGCCGATTGCCAGTGCTGTTGGAATTGGTGCCGTTAAATATGCTGATCTTAGAATGACGCGCACCAATGACTACCTGTTTGAATGGGAGAGCATGTTGAGCTTTGAAGGCAATACCGCACCCTATCTGCAGTATGCGTATGCGCGTATTCAAAGCATATTTCGCAAGAGTGGCGCAGACCTAGACGATATTTCGAAGGCCATACTAATTAAAGAGCCTGCCGAGCGTGATTTGGCATTGTCTTTGGCTCAGTTTGGTGAAGTGGTTGAGCAAGTGGGCATAAAGGGCTATCCACATGAATTGTGTACGTATCTTTTCGAGTTAAGTGGGCAATTTATGTCTTTCTACGAAAGCTGCCCTATACTGCGCGAATCGGTTCCTACGAACCTGCGCGATAGCCGACTACAGCTTTCAATGTTAACCGCACGAGTATTGAACAAAGGTCTGGCGCTATTAGGTGTTCAAACTTTAGACCGCATGTAACCTGTGCATATCAGCTGAGCAAAGAGCAAAAGAGCAGCACGCGTATAAAACAACCAAACATCGACAATAGATAATTAATAGAGAGAAAAATGTGAGCGGACTGGATAAAGTCGTAACGACCTATAGTGAGGCGTTGGCTGGATTAGAAGACGGCATGACAGTATTGGCCGGCGGTTTTGGTCTTTGCGGAATCCCAGAGGGTTCGATTGCCTATATTCGCGATCAAGGCATCAAAGATCTCACTGTTTACTCTAACAACTGCGGTGTCGATGATTTTGGGCTTGGCCTTTTGCTACACAAACAGCAAATAAAAAAAATGGCCGGTTCTTATGTTGGAGAGAACAAGCTATTCGAGCAGCAGATGATGGACGGAACGCTTGATGTTGAGCTTATCCCGCAAGGTACCCTCGCGGAGCGAATGCGTGCAGGTGGGGCGGGTATTCCTGCATTCTTTACGGCAACAGGCTATGGCACTGTTGTTGCAGAAGGAAAGGAAACCCGTGAGTTTGATGGGCGTCACTACATTCTAGAACGTGCAATCCGCGGTGACTTTGCGCTTGTAAAAGCCTGGAAAGCCGACCGATATGGCAATGCCATTTATCGGCTGTCGTCTCAGAACTTCAATCCGATGGCGGCAGCAGCCGGAAAAATCACGGTCATGGAAGTTGAGGAAATTGTTGAACCTGGTGAGCTAGATCCCGCGCAAATTCATACCTCAGGCATCTATGTTGATCGCCTTATTCAGGGTGAATTTGAAAAACGAATTGAACAGCGCACGGTGCGTGAAGCATAGGCTATAGGTGAAAAAATAGATGGCACTTACTCGTGAACAAATGGCCATGCGTGTGGCGCAACAGATTCAAGATGGTTTTTACGTCAACCTCGGTATTGGTATCCCTACGCTGGTTTCCAACTATGTGGCAGAAGGTATGCAGGTCATGTTTCAGTCTGAAAATGGTTTGTTGGGAATGGGGGCATTTCCTACCGAAGAGAATATCGATGCCGATTTGATTAATGCTGGAAAACAAACCGTAACGCTTGAGCCCGGCGGCTCGTATTTTTCTTCAGCCGAATCGTTCGCCATGATTCGTGGCGGCCACGTGGATTTAACAGTATTGGGTGCGTTTGAAGTGGATGTTCAAGGAAACATCGCTTCCTGGATGGTTCCAGGCAAGCTCATTAAAGGCATGGGCGGCGCTATGGATTTGGTTGCGGGCGCAGATAACATTATTGTGACCATGACACATACAGATCGGGACGGAAATTCCAAACTCCTACCGGAATGCACCTTACCCCTAACAGGCGTAGGCTGCATTAAATACGTCGTCACCGACTTCGCTTATCTAAAAATTGAAGGCGGAAAGTTCCACTTAATTGAGCGTGCCCCTGGGGTATCCGTCGATGAGATTGTCAGTAAAACAGCTGCTGAATTGGTGGTGCCTGCCGACGTTCCAGAAATGAAGTTGTAATACCCGCCGCTTTAACCTAACCTTTTTATGTTGCACTGCCCAAATCCGGGTGGTTCTGATCTAATTCAAATAAGGCGGCTACATGAGTTGTAATGAATCTATTGTGATTGTTAACGGCGCTCGCACGCCAATGGGCGGATTTGGTGGCGTTTTCAGTGGCTTTAGTGCTGTTGAGCTGGGTGGGTTTGCCATTAAAGCAGCCATTGAAAAATCGGGCATTAGCCCCGCAGATGTTGATGAAGTATTCATGGGCTGTGTCATACAGGCCGGTTTAAAACAGGCCCCAGCGCGGCAAGCGGCCATGCTGGCAGACATTCCCGTCAGTTCCGGCGCAGTAACGGTCAATAAGGTTTGTGCTTCTGGTATGCAGTCGGTGGTGTTTGCCCATGATCAGATCATGCTAGGTGGCGCCAAAATTGCCGTGGCAGGCGGCATGGAAAGCATGACTAACGCACCGCATCTTGTGCGTGGGCGAAACGGTATCGGTACGGGTCACAAGACGATTGAGGACAGTATGTTTCTCGATGGATTGGAAGACGCGTCTACGGGATCGTCCATGGGCAAGTTTGCGCAGGACACAGCAGATGCCAATGGATTTACCCGAGAAGAGATGGACGCTTTCGCTATTGAATCACTTAGTCGCGCGAATAAAGCCATGGAAGATGATCTTTTACTAGATGAAATCGTGCCGGTGACCGTCAAGACAAAGAAGGAAGAGTTTGTCGTTAAAGACGATGAGCAACCTCAGAAAGCGCGAATAGAGAAAATCCCAAACCTGCGTCCAGCTTTCGCCAAAGACGGCACCATCACGGCAGCTAATTCGAGCTCGATTTCTGATGGCGCTTCAGCCATGGTGTTGATGACCGAGGCCACTGCCAAAGAACTTGGTCTCAAGCCATTGGCGCGGATCGCAGGATATGCACGCCATTCTCATGCTCCAGAATTGTTCACTACAACGCCAATTGGCGCGGTTAAAAGCGTGCTAGAAAAGACCGGCTGGGACAAAGATAGTATCGATTTGTTTGAGGTCAACGAGGCGTTTGCCATGGTTGTCTTGTTGGCGATGCGGGAACTGGATTTAGATGCCGATAAAGTTAACGTTCATGGCGGCGCTTGCGCCCAAGGCCATCCTTTGGGATCGACATCTAGCCGAATTGTTATCAGCCTGATGCACGCATTGCAGCGTTACGGCAAAAAACGCGGTATTGCCACCATGTGCATTGGCGGCGGAGAAGCGTTGGCTATGGCAATAGAAGCACTCTAACGCTCTGCAAACACACGGAGGGCGCAAGTGCGATTGTGACGTAACTTGTTAAGAGATTTACGCACTTTCAGGCCCTTCGTTGTTTGGGTTATCTTTGTGGGTCATTCTTTTAGTCTCTTCGATAGAGATACTTTTACCATGAA
>CAZUTO010000006.1:0-9365 GCA_964623085.1 uncultured Porticoccaceae bacterium | reverse complement strand
TTATCTTTGTGGGTCATTCTTTTAGTCTCTTCGATAGAGATACTTTTACCATGAACCGATAAGGCCTTAGCGACGACCTCTCGTAGAGATGCCAATTTGCCCTCTTGGCATACGCAGTGTGACCGATTGATCGTCGCGCAATACCTCAACAAAAACAGTTTGTCCTTCAGTCCCTGTCTGGGTCAACGTTTGAAGATCAGAAATATCAAAGACCCGTTGGCCAGCGTAGCTAATGATCTGGTCGTCCTCTTGTAGCCCAGCAACAGCACCAGCGGATTCGGGTTCAATCTCTCGCACAGGTACGCTGGTTGGTCTGCCGGTGGCATTGAGGTAAGTTTCGTAGCCATAATCACCCAGTTCGAGCCGGATTTGCTTAGATGTCTCTACAAGTATTTCTTGCAGCGCCTCTCGGTCGCGCCCCCCTGAGCCCTCTATAAGCTCTTCTGCACGAGACCTAGCCTCTGCCTCAAGTTCAAGAATACGATCTGCTTCAACGGCTGATAAGCCAGCATCCAAAAATGTCTGCGTGGTATAGCGAGGTTCATTAGAGTCCCGATTGCGACGTTGGTCGTCACGAGGTTCCGATCTTGCGACTTCAGTGGACTCTACTCGACCGGAAAGCGCATTCACTTGCACGGTCAATTCAGACACTCTATTGCGTTCTACTTCTAGCTGAGAATTGAACTCTGCTCTGATAGCCGAGATGGCTTGCTGAACTTCATCTATATCTGCGTTAGGCGAAAGCTCAATGTTAGCCGGTGTATAGGTGTTATAAGAAGGCGCTGGCGCTGCTACTGGAGCATCTGATTCATTGCTAATAAAGGTTTTCGTTGCAATGACTCCTGCGAGCAACGCAATAATCCCAACTAAAATGATCTGCATTTTCACACCTCAACGATAGGGGCATTTCTAGAAGATAATCAGTTTACTGGTGAGAGTCAGTATTCAATGTGTGAATCTTTGTGAAGCCTAGAGGCTTCTATTGTGGTGCAAGTAGTGCTTTCGCCCATTTCTTGTACTCAGATGTACTCAGGGGGAGACTAATTCGATAAACTCGGTGGACAATAGAACGAGTGAGCAAATTGACACGGCCGATCACCCTAAGCGTCGATCTAGAGGCAATAAAATCTAATACCAGATACGCGAAACAGTGCGCGCCAACTGCCAACTTGCTGGCTTGCGTAAAGGCAGATGCCTATGGGCATGGTATGGCGCAGGTTGCTGAGTCTTTAGCCTCTCAAGTCGATGCATTTGGCGTTGCCAGTCTAGACGAAGCGCTAACAATCAAGAATGCAGGAATAGAGAGCGAGATTTTGCTTCTTGAAGGCTGTTTTGATTCTGAAGAGCTCGCAGAAGCATCCGTCCAAGGTTTTTGGATCACTGTGCACTCGCGTTATCAGCTAGAGCAGTTGGCTGCTATTGAAGTTACGCAGCCACTAAAAGTCTGGTTGAAAATGGATACAGGGATGCATCGTTTGGGTTTTTCTGTTGAGGAATACCCAGAAGCCTATGCGGCTCTGGTCGGTATGGATGCCGTGGACGACATTGTGCATATGAGTCATTTTGCGAGTTCGGAAGAGCTAGATAATCCGCTTACACAAAATCAGATGGCGGCTTTTGAACAGGTCGCTGGTAAATTGTCAGGAAGCCGCAGTTTGGCCAACTCTGCTGCGATATTATCTCTGGCACAATCGCATCAGGATTGGGTGCGACCAGGTTTGATGCTCTATGGCGTTAGCCCGTTTTCTTCTCAGCAAGATTGCGACCAACATCTTCAGCCCGCCATGACTATGGCAACCCGTGTTATCGCTATACAAAACGTGCCGCAAGGGGAGAGCGTGGGTTATAACCAAGCTTGGACCGCGCGCACCGATTCCCGCATAGCGGTTGCCGCTGTTGGCTACGGCGATGGCTATCCTAGAAATACAGCGAGTGGCACACCAGTGTTAGTCGATGGAGCTAGAGCGCGCTCTGCCGGGCATGTAGCGATGGATATGATGCTCATCGATGTGACGGAGTTGCCTTCGGTAAGTGTTGGAGCCCCCGTCGAGCTTTGGGGTAAGAACCTATCGATTGCTGAGGTAGCAACCTGCTCCGGGTATAGCCCCTATGAGCTAATGACTAGGGTGACCAGCAGAGCTAAACGTGAGTATTTCGTGAAAGCAGGTTAGCCGTAAATAGTTGTTTCCAAACTTGTTTTTATTGTTTCGAGGCACTATTTCTGGTATGGTAGCGCTCCAATTTTTAGCGTGTCTAGGTATAGGGCGTATCTAACTCTCTCCCTCAATGTAGACGCAGACCCAAGACAGACCAGAACTTCTAAATATGACTGATCAAAAAGCAACCAATGTGCATTGGCATCACGGAGATGTGGAGCGAGTGCACCGCAATCAATTACTTGGACAAAAAGGCGCAACACTTTGGTTTACCGGATTGTCTGGAAGTGGCAAAAGCACCGTTGCCGTTGCGCTTGAACAAGCGCTTTTTCAAAAGCACCATCTTTGTTACCGACTGGATGGTGACAACATACGGATGGGCATCAACAAGAATCTTGGCTTTTCTGCTGAAGACCGCGCAGAAAATATTCGTCGCATTGGTGAGATTGCAAAACTGTTTTGTGACACAGGCGTGATAACCCTGTCGAGTTTTGTAAGCCCTTATTGTGCAGACCGCGATGTGGTGAGAGCGCTCCATGAGGAAGCCGATATTCCTTTTATTGAAGTCTATCTGAAGACCTCGCTTGAAGAAGCTGAAAAGCGCGATCCAAAAGGGCTGTATAAAAAAGCGCGTGCGGGTGAGATTAAGAATTTTACTGGTATAGATGATCCGTACGAAGAGCCGGAATCCCCAGAGTTGGTGATAGAAACGGAAGTACTCACTCTGCGCGAAGAGGTCGATATGTTACTCGACTACCTCAAAGAGAACGGCATTTTAGAGCCATAGACAGAATATCAACAGAGAACATTTATGATTAAGCCGCATGGTTCTAACGAACTTAACCCTCTTTACGTTAATGACGCACAACTTTTAGCTGATGCAGAATCGCTGCCATCTGTCACTCTTACTTCAGCGGCTGCTGCGAACGCGGTAATGCTTGGTTCGGGTTACTTTAACCCGTTGACCGGATATATGGATTTGGCAGATGCGCTCTCCACCTCCACGGAGCTGAAAACTCGCGCCGGTGTCTTTTTCCCGGTTCCGGTGGTTAATCGTGTTGAAAGCACAGACGGCATCGAGGTTGGCCAATCCCTTGCTTTGCGTGATCCAAATATGCCTGGTGCACCCGTGCTAGCGGTCATGACAGTCGAAGGCATCGATGAAGCAAGCGACGAACAAATTGCGACCATGACACAAGAAGTCTACGGTACATCGGATGCAGACCATCCAGGTGTTGCAGCATGGATTGCACAAGGAAAGTATTTTCTTTCCGGCCCTGTGAAGGTATTTAACTTCAGTTACTTCGAAAAGGATTTTCCAGACACTTTCCGCACGGCTTATCAAATTCGTGAAGACATCGCAGCGAACAACTGGACGAAAGTCGTGGCCTTCCAAACGCGTAACCCAATGCACCGCGCGCATGAAGAATTGTGCCGTATGGCAATGGATGCGGTTGGCGCGGATGGCTGCGTCGTGCACATGTTGCTTGGCAAGTTGAAGAAAGGCGATATCCCAGCTGATGTTCGTGATGCTGCAATTCGAACAATGGCAGATGCCTATTTCCCAGAGAACAGCGTTATGGTGACGGGCTACGGTTTCGACATGCTCTATGCCGGCCCGAGAGAGGCAGTGCTGCATGCTTTGTTCCGTCAGAATATGGGTGCAACGCACTTTATTATTGGGCGTGACCACGCAGGTGTTGGTGATTATTACGGCGCGTTTGACGCACAAACTATTTTTGACGAGCGCGTTCCTGCAGGCTCGCTAGAGATTGAAGTCTTCAACGCTGACCACACTGCTTATTCAAAGAAACTGAATAAAGTGGTGATGATGCGCGATGTGCCTGACCATACCAAAGAAGATTTTGTGTTGCTGTCTGGCACCAAAGTTCGTGAAATGTTGGGCCAAGGCATTGCGCCGCCGCCAGAGTTTTCTCGGCCAGAAGTGGCAAAAATTTTGATGGACTACTATCAATCACTAGAAGCTAGCTAAATGCTTTTCCAAGCGTTAGATTGGTAAATCTGCCGATCTAACGCTCAAAATGTTAATCCCGAAAACTAATCCTCTCTGCCCTTAATCAGGGTTATCATAATGCGTGGGCGTTTGAAAATAGCTCAAACGTCTTTTGCTGTTTGCCGTATTCATATTTTGACGGGGTGACTGTGACCTTAACGCAAAAAATTCTTATCGGAATGGTTGCCGGGCTCGTGCTTGGGTCGCTGTTTAATTGGTTCCTTGTCACGCTCGACCCTGCATCTGTTATGGCGTCTTTTATTGATGGGACGGTCATCAATGGCGTGTTGGATACGATTGGCCAAATTTTTGTCCGGTCATTACGGGTTCTCGTTGTCCCCATGGTATTTGTTTCGCTCGTGTTGGGTAGTGCGTCCTTGGGGAATAGTGCTCGTATGGGCCCCATGGCGCTGAAAACGATCGCCCTGTATCTTGGCACCACCTGCGTGGCCATTACGCTCGCACTGACGCTCGCGCTTGTTGTTCAGCCAGGCGAGGGCATGGAGCGAACCACAGATGCGGCGTTTACCGCGCGTGATGTGCCGCCTATTAAAGACACCCTTATTGATATATTTCCAACCAACCCCATCGCCGCCATGGCAGAAGCCAACATGCTTCAGCTGATTGTGTTTTCCATCTTGATGGGCATCGCATTAGCGAGAGTGGGTGAGACAGGCAAGCCCGTACTGAATCTGTTTGAAGGGCTGAATGAAGTGGTTATGAAGATGGTGATGATCTTAATGCAGCTAGCGCCTATTGGTGTCTTTGCGCTGCTCACCAAAATTTTTGCCACCGAGGGCTTTGGCGCCATTGTCGATCTTTGGTGGTACTTTATTACCGTGGTTATGGCACTCATTATTCATGCGGTGCTTGTTTATCCTATGGCGCTGAAAGTATTCACCGGCTTAAATCCGCTGCGATTTTTCCGCAATGTGCGCCCAGCCGTTATGTTTGCGTTTAGTACGGCATCGAGTTCGGCGACGCTACCCATTACCATGGAAATTGCGAAAGAGCGGCTCGGTATCAACCGCGCTGTTGCTTCATTTACGTTGCCTTTAGGCGCCACTATCAACATGGATGGCACAGCCATTATGCAAGGTGTTGCCACCGTGTTTATTTCGCAGGTCTACGGTATTGATATTGGCCTGCAGGGATACTTGATGGTCATTCTTACTGCCACGTTGGCATCAGTTGGCACCGCAGGTGTGCCGGGTGTGGGGCTTATCATGCTCTCAATGGTGCTCGGGCAGGTTGGTCTACCCATTGAAGGGATTGCGTTGATTATTGGTGTGGATCGTATTCTCGATATGATGCGCACAGCGGTGAACGTAACCGGTGATTCGATGGTTGCCACGGTGGTGGCCAATTCGGAAACCGCGATTGATCTCGATACCTTTCGTGCTGATTCTGATATCCGCTAGCGGTATTTCTTAAGGTGCCACGGCACTGTTTACTGTTACTCAGCGACGCTCGCTCAGAGCCTGCTTAGTCAGGCTCGATTACATTAGACGACCAGAATCGCGTCCATTTCAACCATTGCCCCTTTTGGCAATTGCGCAACACCAATAGCCGCTCTGGCTGGATAGGGCTGCTCAAAATAGCGCGCCATCGTTTCGTTCACAAGCGCAAAGTGAGATAAATCCGTCAGGTAGATATTAAGCTTAACGATGCTTTGTAGATTGCCGCCAGAGGCTTCGCAAACCGCGGCGAGGTTTTTGAATGTCTGATCAATTTGCGCGCTAGGTTGATCACTTACAAGCTCCATTGTTGCAGGGTCGAGCGGTATTTGCCCAGAAAGATAGACAGTGTTGTCGACTTTCACAGCCTGAGAATAGGTGCCAATGGCAGCGGGGGCATTTTCAGTATTAATTATGGCTCGGTTTGGCATGCTGCATCTCCAGTATCTACAATCTATGTTAAACGTTTGCGCCACGCCGCAATTTATTGACGTAAGGCTCTAGCCGTATCAGTCGCATTATATTGGCTAAATGCACGCGGTTTGCTACTCGCAGCATAATTTTTAGTACGCTAATGCTCGCGCCCCGCTCTTCAATACTAATGGTTTCAATGCCCCCGCAGCCTGACGTTATCCTCGCGGCGAGTTGCGCAATCACCCCCCTAAACAAAGCGACCTCCACCCAAAGCTCGACTTGAAACTCGCCACTGATTTCTTTTGCCCAGCTTATAGGCACCGCGACTTCGGGCTTGTGGCGTACTTCAGAAATGTTTGGGCAATCCTCACAGTGCACAACTAAACCGCGCCCAGAACTAAAGTGCCCAATGATAGGATCGCCGGGAATCGGGTAACAGCAGCCGCCAAAACTCACTACCTGCCCGTCAGAGGAGTCGATCACAATCGGCGATTCAAGGTTGGTGCTGAGCTGCCCTTCTTGATCTTTGTCCACCAAGCGCTTGGCTACCACAAATGGCATGCGGTCACCCAAACCGATTTGTTCTAGCACCTCATCAAAGGAATCAAGCTGACCGTCCTTGACAATTGCTTCAATCCTTTCAGGTTTGATGTCATCCAGCGTTAACTCAACATCAGCGAGCACCTTATTCAGCAAGCGTTTGCCGAGGGTAATGGATTCTTCATGCCGCCGATTCTTCAGGCTGTGCCGAATACCACTGCGCGCTTTGGCGGTAACCACGAAGCTCAGCCATGCTGGGTGTGGCTGCACCTTGGCAGCCCGAAGCACTTCAACAACCTGCCCACTTTCCAGCTTTTGCGAAAGAGGTGATAGCTTGTTGTTTATCTTGCAGCCGACACAACTGTTACCGATATCGGTGTGCAGCGCAAAGGCAAAATCCACCACCGTCGCACCTCGTGGTAGCTCGATAATTTTTCCCTTGGGTGTAAACACATACACCTCGTCAGGAAACAAATCAGTTTTAACGTGCTCGATAAACTCCAGTGGATTACCGGCACTTTTTTGTAAGTCGAGTAGTCGTTTTACCCATTCGTTAGTGCGTGTGCTGACCGCGTCTGTCGCTTCACCACCATGAGACTTGTAAAACCAGTGTGCGGCAATCCCAAAATTGGCCATATCGTCCATCTCGCGAGTACGAATCTGGACTTCAATGGGCACGCCGTGCATTCCCACTAGCATGGTATGCAGTGATTGATAGCCATTGGCCTTAGGTATGGCAACGTAATCTTTGAACATACCGGCTATTGGTTTGAAAAGATTATGCACAATACCCAGCGCGCGATAGCATTGATCCACCGTATCGACCGTAATGCGGAACGCAAACACATCCATCACATCTTTGAACGCAGCGCGCTGATCGCGCATCTTTTGGTAGATACTATAAAGGTGCTTTTCGCGGCCAAGCACTTGGCCCTCAAACCCTTCTATTTCTAACCTTGCCTCAATAGCCTGATGAATCTCGGTAACCAGATCTTTGCGCTGCTTGCGGGCAATTTCGAGCGCGGCCTCAAGACGTCTGGCGCGCATGGGGTAGAGCATCTCGAACCCGCGTTCTTCAAATTCCACACGCATATCGTTAATGCCTAATCGATGCGCGATGGGGGCAAAGATATCGAGCGTCTCTTTTGCGATGCGGCGGCGTTTTTTTGGGGAAAGCGCGCCAAGGGTGCGCATGTTGTGCAGGCGATCTGCCAGTTTTACTAAAATCACGCGGATGTCCTTGGACATCGCCAGCGTCATTTTGACGAAATCTTCAGCCTGCTTTTGCTCGCGGCTAAGATCCCGCGTTTCCATTTTATTTAGCTTGCTGACGCCATCCACAATTTCGGCCACAGTGTCGCCAAACTTTTTCTTCAGAACGGTTTTGGTGGCAGGCGTGTCTTCGATAACATCATGCAACATGGCGCCCATTAAACAGTAATGATCCATGTGCATATCAGCCAGAATAAAGGCGACGGCAAGAGGGTGTGATGAGTAGGGTTCGCCGCTTTTACGATATTGCCCTTCGTGTGCTTCAGCAGCAAACGAATAAGCTCGTCTGACCTGATCGATTTGATCAGGCTCAAGATAAGAGGCGAGCCGTTCCGCTAAATCATCAATGCTAGGCAATGCTCACCTCTGTATAAAACGCTATCCTTCGGGTTCGCCACCTAGTGGAGCGGGAGGAATGGGAGAAATCGGCGCTGTCTCAGGAATGATCGCGGCAGGGCTTTCGGTAGGTGTTCCACCCATCAGCGCGGTTAACTCAGCGTTCTGACGTTCAAAGCTGCTGGCAAAATCATCCTCAAAGTAATCTTCTTGCTCAACTTCATCGAGAATCGCCGCAGTGACAAGGCCAAGCTCAATTTCGCGCAACGCAACCACAGTGGCTTTATCGTTTTCCCACTCTACTTGCGGTTCTTTGTTTCCAACCATCAGTTGTCGAGCGCGTTTGCTGCCTACCATCACCAGTTCAAAACGGTTGTCGACGTGATCCAAACAGTCTTCTACAGTAATTCGTGCCATAAGATGTAAATCCGATTAACTTCTAACTCGATCAGCCAATACTCAATGGGCTGAATCGGTAATGAAGCGTTCTAAAAAAGGGGGGAGTGATTTTAGCGGAATGCAGTGGCTTAGCACAACAATTCGCTGATCAAATCTGCATATTCTTCGCTGCGTTTGGCTATTTTAGCGCGCTTAGCGGTGACAATGGCGCAAAGCTCATCCAACGCCTCATCAAATTTGTCATTAACCACCAAATATTCCGCTTCCAAATAGTGCGAAAGCTCATCCCGCGCTTGCGTCATTCTCTGCTCAATGACCTCGTCAGAATCCTGCCCTCGGCCTTGCAGCCTCTGCTTAAGCACATCCTGTGAGGGCGGCAAAATAAAAATGCCGCTGGTTTCTGGAATCTGTTTGCGTATTTGCGCCGCACCTTGCCAATCAATCTCCAAAATAACATCGTTACCCTGTTCAAGTGCGTTGCGAACCCAGGATTCAGAGGTGCCGTAGTAATTCCCAAATACTTCCGCGTGCTCCAAGAAATCCGTGGCGGCTACCATCGCCTGAAACTCAGAGACCGAGACAAAATTGTAGTTCACACCGTCTTGCTCACCCGAACGCTGCGAGCGAGTTGTGTGCGACACAGAAAGGCGCACACCGTCCATTTTCTCCACAAGTGCGGAAACAAGGCTCGTTTTGCCTGCCCCAGAAGGTGCAGAAACTGTGAAGAGGTTACCTGTCATAGAACTCAATAAGATATATATTCAGTTTGCGGAAATA
>CAZUTO010000005.1:47243-93744 GCA_964623085.1 uncultured Porticoccaceae bacterium | reverse complement strand
CCACCGTTAGCAGCCATGCCGCCACCGTTGCCGTCTTGAGCAACAGCAGCTGTTGCGCCAAGCAGGACAGTTGAAGCTAATACTACTTTAATGAAGTTCTTCATTATTCCTCTACTCCCAAACATTTCGAATTGTTTTATTTACATCCATTTTCGAATGCTGTTATTCAAAAAAACGTTTCAATAAACAGCAAAGACTCGCCACGGACACAATTGCTGAACGTGATCTAGGACACATATTAGATATAAATCGGGGGTTTGTAATACCTTTTTGATCAAATATTGATAAACGGTAAGAACAATTTGTTAACAACATGAACAGTTTTTCTTATCGATAAAGTCAACCAGCATCACAAAAAATATATAGGAATCTCGGTAAAACAAGTGCTTAGCTATCCTACCTAAGCTAATACTTTATATCGGTTGCTCTCAATTCTTACGGAAACTTCTATATGTAGTTCACAAAAATTTAGCGGGATGCTATCTATTAAACAAATACTTAGCATGTATAGCTGAGCTACTGTTTTATATTGACTAGATCAATTCTTACAAAAGCGCCTAAGTTCATTAACAAATATTTAGGCGGACCGAGCCAATGGAAAAGTTTATATAGCAGGCGATTTAACAGACCAAGCTCTGCCCTTCTTTGCAGCAGTATATATAGTAGGCTTAATGCGTTAGTGAATAGACCATATAGTTAACCCCAAGTCTAAATGCGTCGGTTGACGGGCCTATCGGTGTTCCTGGTTGGTCAAACCAATCCCAGAAGTTCATCAAATCATTATTGTGGCCAGCCACCATGACAACATCTCCCGCATCATTAAACATACCGTAGTAGACGGTATAACCGCCGGGAACGTAGTCATCCATTGCGTGCAGATCGTCTAGTTCAAAATGAGCATCAAATATCGGGTGTGTAATATCTAAGGGTACCCAATCACGGTCTGGAAAGGCTCGACGCACCTGCTGGCGCATCGTACCTAGCTGCTGAGGGCCATCGAAATCATCCATCAAAACAAAACCACCTCGATTGACGAACTCGCGGAAATTTTCCACTTCCTGCTCGGTCAGCTCCATCTCGCCTGGCTCAGAGATAAGCGCAAAGGGGTAATCAAATACCTCTTCAGAGCCCAGCTCTACCCAACGGTAGGACTGACTTAGCACGCTGATATTTGTGGCATCGCTTATGAATTGCCCAAGATTTTCATCTGCACTTGGATAATTGTGGCCCCAGCCAGACCCGCCGAACCGCCCATTGTGGCCAAAACGCCAGCGCGCCAATACGACTTCCGTATTCGGTGGTTCATTTTGCCCCGTATTCCAACCACCACCTTGTGCCAAGGCGGTATGGCTAAAGCCTGTGAATGCCAAGCTTGCGATTATCATTAGTAGAGAAAATCCAAATCGGTTCATTTAATAAACAGCCTCTGTCGTTGGCGCTGGTTTTTAGCGCTAGTTTAGACTTGCACCCTCATCAGCATCAGCGCTCAAGCGCCGATAATACTCAGCCACTGCCTCTTGGTACTCTATCTGTACCCTCGCTGGCGTCTGGCTGCGGACACGCCCATCGTTAGCATTAAAGCTATCGTCAACTGTCTGCTCCAGCTTCTCCAAAAGTGCCAAGGTATCGTTTAATTCAGCCCGACTTGATACGCCACCGGACAAACCAGCATTCTGAAGTTGCTCAACAAGCCGCCTGACCTCAGCAATTTGATTTTCACCCACTCCGCGAGCGCGTAATTCTGGTACCAGATTGCCAATACCCGCATTAAGCTGGTCTATCTGTGTTTCGGCATCTCCGATTGCGCCGCTAGGTGCTCCGCCACCCCAACCGTTCCAGGTTCCGTTTGGGCCGCCGGCTAGCTGACCTTGACCTTGCTGGCCCTGGCCCTGACCTTGAGCGTCGCCTTGACCTTGGCCTTCTGGGTTACCTTCTGAATTGGCTTCAGTTGCGGCTTGTTCACCAGATCCAGGTGTTTGACCTTGTCCAGCTGTCTGACTTTCTCCAACTGCCTGGCCTTCTCCAGCAGTACCAGACTGAGCATCACTGTTCTGCTCACCTTGATTTCCGCCAGCCAACTCTCTCAGCGCCCCGCTCCCTTCTCGAATATCACTGAGTAATCTATCTAACGCTGTTTCATCGCCTGCCGCTCCAGATAGCAAACGCTCTGCGTCTTCCAAGGTTTCTTTCAGCTCTTCTAGGCTGCGGGTCACCATGCTTTCACTATTTGCGACATAGAGTGACTCACCACGAGCAAAATAGTTTGCCGCGATATCCATACGTATGGCGATCTCAGATTCTTTAAGCTCGGCATCAGCTTGATCCAACATTCTGGACACATTGGGCGCCTCCGCTCGAATCCGATCTGCATTGACTTGCATTTCTTCTTTTAGACGCTGTAGCTCGGCGATCATTGCGCGCTTATCTTCGGCAAAACCATTCTCTTCTTCATAGTCGAACGGATTTTCAACGGTGGTTGCCTCCTCCGGAGCTGAAGAAATCGCACGCTGAACACCATCGAGCAGCGTTTCTTCAAGCCTTGCTTGATCTCTATACAAGGCTGCAGCGCGATCAGCCATATCGGCAAATCCTTCTTGTACGCTTGCATCTAGGTCTGCGGCAATCTGCGAACCGGCACCTTCTAGCTGCCTCCTCGCTTCATCTGCTGCTTGCTCCAATTGAGCTGTATCACCCGTCCGCATTGCTTCTGTAGCACGTTCCATTGCCTCCAATGCACTTTCGAGGCGACGGTTGACTTCACTTGAGGCTTGCTCCGAAGAAGCGGCTGCTTGTCCTTCTCCGCCCTGACCAGCTTGGCCTTCTCCGTCCTGACCTGCCTGACCCTGTTGGCTTTGCTGACTTTGAGCACTAGCGTTTCGCTCAAGCTGATTGAGCCGTTCGCGCAACGCTTCGGCGTCTCGTCTAAGTATTTCTTGTTGCCATTCTTGGGCTTGAGTTGGTTGGCGATTGCGATCAATACTGTCAGCCAACTGTTCTTGTCGTCGTGCCAACTCTTCCAGCTCTCGCATCGCGTCATCGGTTTGTTGCTCTTGACTGTCACGGGAAGCCTGAGAACCTGTCTCGTATTGATTTTGGTCAAAATCAATTTCCAATTCCATCATTTCAGCGAGGTCTTGTCCGGCACCGCCACCACCGCCACCTCCGCCTTGCCTCTGATTCAAAGACACTTCGATATCGTTGACGACAGCATCGGCTCTGGACAAATGCTGAAGCGCTTCTTGTCCGGGTTGAATCGCCGCATCTAGATCCATTTCAGCTAAGCTTTCACTGACTCCGGTCATCACTTCGATAGCGCGTTCCATATGCTCAATAAAGGTACCGACACGCTCGTCATCATCAATACCTCGCGCGCGCGCTGTCTCAAGCAACGATTGCGCTTGCTCCTGCAACGACAACTGCAATCTAGACAATAACAGAGCATTATCGTTTATTCGGCTCTCAACAAGCACATCATCTACGCCAACATCTGAGCGGGTATTTTCCGACTGTTCACGAATCAGGTTCCAAATGGAGACAAAAATCTCTTTTTGACGTTGAGAAATCTCTTGCTCGCTCGCACCCTGCCCCCCACCTAAACCACCACCTTGCTCTGCAGGCGATACTCGACGATCAAATGGCTGAACTTCAATGAAATAGATATCCGTCTGGGTTTTCGATGCACGATCCTCGGCCACCGCGTAGTATGAGATCAAATCACCGGGAACGAGCTCAGTCACGGTTGGCTCATCAACACTGACGCCCTCTTCGCTCTCGCCGCTATCTTCAATGCTTCCCGCTGAAAACACTTCAGCATCGGCAACAATTTCTTCTAGATAAAAAACATGATCTAAGCTGGCTATCCGGTCTTCGGTCTCTAGCGCGACCGTGTTCCACTCTCCTCCATTGACGGCATAACGAAGCTCGACATTTTCCAAGACATAATCGTCCTCCACCTGAATAGTGGTGGCGATCTCTTCGATACTCGTGGCATTGCTATCACGACCCGGGCTTGCGAATTCGATCTCTGGCCGCTGGTCTTCCAATACTCTAATAAAATAGTTATCGCTTAGGCGAACTTGCTCCGAACCAATACGCGCAGCAAGAAAGTACTCTCCGTCTTCTTCAACGGTAAATCCGGCGGCACCCTGCTCGCCGCTAATGTCCATACTCAGCGTCTCACCATTTAATACTAGCTCGCCAGCTGGAAGTGGCGTATCCGTGGTCACTGCCAATCGAATGCCTGTTCCCGGTAGTGCATCAATATCGCCGCCCTGCTCTAGCGTCTGTGGTTCTAACCCGGTCCACTCTGGATATTCATAGGTCACCTCAAGATTCTTAATACCGGGTAAATCAACAACATCAACGGTGTGTGTGGGGCTTCGAATACCCATGGCTTTGACGTAATAGCTCATTGACTCACGCACCGAAAAAAGCGTGAAATCAAAAGACCGTTCTCCGGAATCCGAATCTGGGGCGGGATTCATGCTGACTTCTTGCCATTCACCGCTTTCCATCAGCACGTATAAGCTCGCTTCCCCTGGCTGAAATCCGGAAGCCGCGGCCTCTACGTGCAGGCTCGCCCCACGTCGCACAAGTTCATCACCAGGTGTTACGGTGATCGATTGCGGCGGCAAAAGGTCATCGACCATCCAACCAGCGTAAAGGTGTCTTAAGCTGTAATTCATTAAGCCCGGCGCCGCTACCAGGCAAATCAAAAGCACAGCAAGCATACAAACGGTTAGTAAAGAAGGAATAGAAATATCCCAAGCGCTGACGCGTGACTTCGGCGAATTTTGCTGGGCAATCGCCCAAGCATCCTCTGCCAACAATTGCTGCATGGGATTATCTGAAGACGCGCCAACAAGGGTCTGTATCCGACCATCAAATTCTGGGGTAGATTCCTCAATCTTCGAGGCTATCTGCTTTTTTAGTGCTCGAAGAGGCAATACAAAGAGCGCGAAGATCCCACCTAAGGCCACAAGCAGGATCGCTAGACGCCCGTATATAATCGTATCGCTAGCAAAGCCCGTGCGGACTGCCAAATAGGCTGCAATTAAACTGACGACTAAAAACAAACCAGCGACAACAGCAGTTCCGCGCGCCACCAGAACGGACTTTAAGCGCTTGTGATAGCGCGCCAAATATTGGCTTAATTCGGTTTTCGCATCGATATTTGGATTCATGACTTAGCTCCACTGCCATATTGTGGCATGCTTGGAATTTTCCAATTAGCAAACAATGACTCTAGTAATAGCAAAACAGCTGCACCACAGAGTATCCAAAGCCAGAATTCGCGCTGCGAACCGGTGTCATCAACAATCGATGTTTCGGATACAACTTGCTGCCCGCTATTAGAATCACCTGCCAATGCCTGCTTCCAGTTTTCAAAATCGGATTCATCTAATGGTGTCAAATCGGTTTCATCTGGGTGCGTATTGACGCCGACAAGAGATTCTCCCGCCAAAGTAAATATTTGATAAAACCCTGTTTGAGAAAGCGTATACGCGCCGGGCTGGCGTGTACTTCCTAATTCCAACACTGCCTTCCCGCTTGGGTCGACCAGCTGACCCGCACCCCCAGATAGCTCTTGCAAGCTAAACAGATCACCACCGTACTGCTGGGTTTTCAATCGGTCAGCATCAGAAAGATAGTTCGCCGCCTGCGCCATCAAGCTGACATATAGAGGTTTTACCGGCAAGTTGTTCCATTGGTTATCAAGGCTACTAGCAAACAGTACCGATTTTCCCTGTGCGAGTTGCTGCTCAATCAATAGCGGTGTTCCGTCTTCCAAACTAACCAGCACTTTATCTTCCGGTTGCAGCTCAACGCTGACTGCGCGCGAAAATCGAATATCTGACCAGCCTTCTAAACCAGACAACATACGATGAGCTTGATCGACTCTGGATACTGCCTGTGGTTGGTTATTCTGTGACAGAGTCTCACTGACTAATGCATGCCCGGATACCGGCAAGGCCGCTAAGCCAGGCGTCTGATCACCCGTCGCTGCAAATAGCGCGCCGCCAGCAGCGAGATAGTCGGTCAATCCATCGGCAAAAACGCCATCTATGGCACCGATGTCATCAACAATTACCCAAGAATAGCGTTCTAGTGTCCGGACATCAAAGTCAGACAACGAGACCGCCTCGACCCGGTAGGTTTGCTGATCAGAAACACCTTCACCTACACTCGACATTACCGCCGACAGGTAATTTGCTGCTGGCGCAAAAGGATTAGTGGTTAATAACAACACCGGTTCCGGCGGTGATCGGTCGACAACCAGATGAAAACGATTATCGACGGCCAACGCATCTTGATTTCGAATTTCAACTCGGACCGCATTAATACCCGCTTCGTAAACAAGGTTGGGTACAAATAAGCTGGCTCGGCCAGATTCAGTTACAGTGAGTTGATGTGCACTTTCAGGCTCATCGCCCACTTTTACTGTCAGATCCAACGTCTCGCTGGAAGTATTACGGCCCCCAACGTTGATACGCAGACCCTGCTCTTCTTCTTGCACGGAATCGATAAACCAATTGCCGCTATCGCCAGATGTCGCCGGATAGAAGTTAAAGCTAATTTGGGCGGCAGCAGGAAGATCTGGAATCATATCTGCAAACCGGTCAGGCAAGGATGTCTTTTGAAAATCACTGACCAAGTGCACTTGATAATCCAGTGGTTGATCCCAATCCAACCGCGAGAGTGCCGTCATTAGATCACCGAACTCACCCGCAACATCGCGTACTTCAAGGTTATCGATGGCTGCATTCGATGTCTGCTTGGTCGCGCCAGCTTCGGTCAATGCGGTGAGAGCTGGGCCAAACTGGTAGACCTGAACAAACTCATCTTGACCGGCCGCGTTTACAATACCTTTCGCCTGATCACGTATCTCGTCAAAAACCGAAGCAGCGGATATCGATGCAGTGGTATCGACAACAATCAGGTGATAGCGACTACCTGTTTGCGCACCAATAAGATTATCGAGACGCAGAATAGGCTGAGCAAAAGCCACCACTAATAACGCCAGAAATAACAGCCGCAGCAGCATAAGAAACAGGTGCTGCAACTGCTTGCGCACTCGCACACGTTTTTGGCTTGCTTCAAGAAACATCGTTGAAGAAAACGTCTCGCGCACCGGATCATCTGTCTGCAACCGATGCAACCAAAACGGCAAAGCCAGCAACCCTAGCCCAAGTAAAAATAATGGCGCGATCAAGCTCATCTGCGTTGCCTAAATTGAAGATATCGACGCAGCGCTCCGTCGAGAGGCTCGGCTGAATTCAGCACGATGTGATCGGCATTAACTGCTGCCGCAGCGTCTTTGATTGAGGCGATATGGGCTGCTATTCGCGCGGGATACTCTTTGGTCATATAGTCTGGCGAAACTTCCACCGCCGCGCCGGTCTCCGCGTCTTCATAGAGCGTGGAGTGTTTTATATCTGGTGCGAGCTCATGCGGATCAAGGATCTGAAACAGGGCTAGATCTTGCCCCTGAATACTCAGTGGTTGAATGGCGTTGATTAGCTTTTCGGGGTCTGTGTAGAAGTCAGAGATCACTGCCACCATGCCGCGCTTTGCTTTGATCGATGACATCTGGTCAGCCGGAACACTAAATTCAGTGCCACCATTAACTTCCGCTGCGTCCAATGCATGTAACACCGCCTGAAACTGACCGGGACGGCTTGATGGCTTCAGGTATTGACGAAGTGTTTCATCAAACTCGATCAGACCCACTGCATCTTTTTGCTGCGAAGACAAATAGGCCAAACTGGCTGCCAGATATTTTGCATACATCAGCTTTGAAACAGAGGCGCCCTTTGACTGATAGCCCATGGACGCACTGAGATCCATTAACAGCATCAAATGCGCGCTAGTTTCACCCTTGAATTGCTTGATATAGGTTCGGCCTGTGCGCGCGTAGACGTTCCAATCAACATAACGTAAATCATCGCCCTCGTTATAGGCACGATACTCAGCAAACTCTTGGCTAAACCCAAAGTGCGGCGAGCGATGCAAACCAATCAGCACGCCATCCACGACGGTTCGCGCCAATATCTCGAGATTAGACAAACCCGATAATATCTCTGGCGTCAGCAATCGCATCGGCGACCGATTTGTTGCTGCTTGAGATTGAGGTTCTTGGACCATGAGCGTCTCTATATATCTCTATACGTAATGCGATTAACCAACCAATCCGTTGATAAGATCGGCTAACACGTTGTCTACCGTCACACCATCAGATTCAGCGTAGTAATTAGCCAACACTCTGTGACGCAAGATAGGTGGCGCCATCGCTGCTAAATCCTCTTTCGCTACGTGATATCGCCCGGACAACAACGCACGTGCTTTCGCCGCCAACGTCAATGCCATAGTGGCGCGAACACTCGAGCCATGATTGATATAACGATTTACTTTGTCAGTGGCCAACGAATCACCCGGGCGCGTTGCTCTGACAATGTTGACGGCTAATTCATTGATCTCTTTCGATATAGGAACCTGTCTGACCAATTTCTGAAATCCGATGATCTCTTCCGCATTGGTGCACACATCAATCTTCGGCAACTCCACACCCGTGGTATAGCGATTGACGACATCCAGTTCTTCTTCAGCCGATAGATAGTCCAACATCACATTGAACAAAAACCGATCAAGCTGCGCCTCTGGCAGCGGGTATGTCCCCTCCAGCTCAATGGGGTTTTGCGTCGCCAACACAAAGAACGGTTGATCAAGTTTATGAATGGTGCCTCGAACGGTGACTGTGCCTTCCTGCATGGATTCCAACAAGGACGCCTGTGTTTTAGGCGGTGTTCGGTTAATCTCATCCGCCAAAAGCACGTTGGCAAATACCGGCCCCGGGACAAATCGCCATTCCCTGCCGTTTGCTGTTTCTTCAACAATGTCGGTACCAGTGATATCTGTAGGCATAAGATCTGGAGTAAATTGGATACGCTTAAAGCTCAGACCCAAGGCATCGGATAGGGTTTTTACCAACAGTGTTTTTGCGGTACCCGGCATACCTGTGATCAGACAATGGCCACCAACCAAGAGCGTAATTAGCAGCTGTTCGACAACATCATCCTGACCCACCACCGCCTTGCCGACTTGCTCACGAATAGCGCTCATTCGCTCACCAAACAGATTGACGAGCTCGCGTGCTTCACCGAGTTGACTCTCATTGTTTTCGCTCATTGCTTCTCCCAATACTTGATCTTCACTCATAAATAATTCCTAAAATAGATGGCGCTTTTTTCGGCTATCTATAAAAAGCCTCAAGGGCTTCCGCCGTTTATTGTTTCTAGTAGTAATTTTTGTGCTGGCCGGTAGTGCGGCGCAATGTCTAATGCGGTCATAAGGTGTTCTTCGGTATCGGCGCTATTACCAAGCGCATGATTGACCCTCGCCAAACGATAGTGCGCTGCCGCTTTGTCTAAAGGATCGAGCGCCATCGCCACCTGATATTCTCTTAAGGCATCATTATGATCACCGGAATCCATCAACAAATCACCCAATTGAAAATGCACGTCTACATCAAAGGGTGATATTAGGTTCAAACCTGTCAGTATCTCTTTTGCTTCATCCGCGCGATCCGTTTCGAGGAAAAATTCGCTGAGCGCTTTAAGCGGGACAAGCTGATAACCACCCATTTTCCAATAGGCCTCTAGCGCTTTCATGCGCATGACTTCGTCGTCCAACTCTTGGTAAGCGCGGGATTTCAGAATATAGCCGCTATCTGCTTCTGTATAACGTGGATGCAGATCGATGACTTCATCCGCATAGGCAATCGCCTGTTCCCAGTTTTCTTCTTCAAAAGCCTGCCACGCATTTTTTTGCTTGTCTTCCCATTCCGGCAACACACCAAGAAAGTCCGCATAGTTATCCGCAAAATACTGCGCGAACCCGTTGTCAAAGCGCGTGGCGGGCATATCAAATACCTCTTCTACCACCTGCTTGGTATCCAGCCCACGTTGATAACCGGCAAGCATGTCCACCAGCGCTTCAAACCCATAGGTTTCAGCGATATATTCACACAAGAGGCCCGCCTGCATATAGGAAACAATAACCTGATTATCGTATTCTGGCCGCACAAAGCCCTTGTCCAATTCATCGATTGGCAAGAAATCATATTCGATCAAAGACTGATAGACATGCAAAGGAATTCTGGTTCCAGGAATCGGGCCCGTTTGCCATTCTTCAAATACTGAAACGCCCTCACTAAACCAACGTGGGGTTAGATGCCCGCTCGCCTCAAGGGTAAAAATATGGGCCACTTCGTGCCAGAGCGTAGTGCCCCAATGGTAGTCATCCCCCGCCTTCGCAGTAGGCGAATCCATCGCCACCAGATAACCAAAGGCGACGCCCAAAAGTCCAGCACCCGGCATCCCAATAGAGCGAACAATAAAGTCATCGTGATTAGGATAGATTTCAATTGTCGCGGTTTCTTTTAGCTCAAACTGATAACGCTTACTAAAGGTCTCAATCGCACGCTGCGCTAAGTCACTTGCATAGGGCGCAAGCAAGTCGGCTTCTTCCTCATCTAACCGCAAACTCAAAACGGGTAGTCGTTGGCCATCGGGACTTTCTGGGTAATTCAGTAGTTCTAACTCTTCAAAAGTATCCATAAGGCGCAGTGAGTTCACTGCTTCCGGATCAAACGAATCGCCTTCGTAGCTAATTTCAAAATGCTTGCGCGCCGCAGTGGGTCTATTCTGGCGCAGATGATTAGCGCCGAGATCTAAGTGGGCGCGCCAATGGTCGGGTTGAATATCCACGGCCTGCTGCAGAAATTCCCCGGTCTTATCATAGTTAAACGTAATCCGATAAAAATAGGCTGGCACTGCATAGATATCGCCATAGTGCGGATTAATTTCTAACGCTTGATCGATCCATTCGTCCGGCGATTCTCGTCGCCGTACTTCCATTGATGCCCGCAGTGACAAATACTCCAACTCCATCGCCGGATGATCTTTCGCCAAACCACCTGATAGACCTAATAGCTGCTCAGCTTCTTCAAGTTGGTTCTTCTGCAAGGCAATATAGCTGAGTGTGAGCATGGCTTTAAGCCTTACTTGTGCTGGAAGAGCAATGTCGTCTGTTAGCCCGCGCAAGCTTTCTTCTGCCTGCGCATCATTGCTTTCCAGCAGAACCAACATGGCACCTAGCTTTGCGTAGACATTACCTTCATCCAGTTGAGCGGCTTCTGTGTAGATATTTAACGCTTCCTGAAGCTGGTGCGACTCCGCATACAGATCCGCCCATCTCGTTAGCATAATGCTTTGCTCATCTGCGCTTAAGCCATCAGCATCGTCAAACAACCCGTTTGCGGCTTGTCGATCTCCCAAAGCCCAAGCGGCCTCGGCTTTAATTTCATTTGGTTCCGCCGAAGACAAAATCGCGGCGTAGCAATCTGATGCCGATTCCAACTGGCCAGCCCAATAATCCGAGTCACAACTAGCAAGTGCTTCGTTTGTGATGCCGCCATAATGGAAGGGTCGCGCAGACACATCCACGGCCATCATCAGCAGACATAGTGAGCATAGGAGTGAAAGCCTTGCCATTAGGGTTCCACCCCTTCTATCTCGTCGATGCCGGCTTGCAGAACACTCAGTTGAATCACCAAGGCTTGAAACTCTCGCCGATAATCTTCATCGCTCATGCCGATTCGTCGTATACGCAGGCGTTCAACTTCGAGATCAATCTCATCTCGTTCTCGATAAAGTGCCGCGAGTTCCGAATCTGGATCGATAGCCGGTTTATCCGCCAGAGAAGACAAGGAAACAAGGTTGGCATGCTCTCCCTGAAGCACGGAATGCTCGGTCGCTATCAGACCTTCAGATTCATAAAAATCAGCCGTCTCACGCTCTGCATAGTCATAAGACTCTTTGGCACTAATAGTCCCGTTTTTGTCGAGATCAGCAGATTCTTCTTCTAGGCCTTTGACAAAAAAGCGCCCAAAACGAGTCGCAATACGTTGGCGACCACTACGGGTCGCAGTAATCACTACAGTCGAGGGTTCTTCTTCAAACAGCTCCAGTAGCGCGCCACTAGCGCTGCTGGTATTCACCAATAATTTTAGCTCTGCGTCCAAATCCGCGAATGCCTGCTTGAGTTCTTCGCCAGTGAGATCAGGGCCCTGGAGATTAAACTTGTAGTCCTTGTCGTCATAAGTACCGTGGCCAATATAGTAAAACAGCACCCGATCAGACGAAGAGACTGAGCTCGCCATCTCACTAAACCATTCAAGCGCACTCTCTCGCGTAGCAGCTTCGCCGGTCAACAAGGTCAGCTCGGTATTTGAACCCAACCGATTTGACGATGCTTCAATCACTTTAACCTGCTCGTCAAACTGACCTTGGTAAAAGTTCTCACCCGCGATGCCTTGCAAGACACCTACGTAATTTTTTGCGCTAAGGTCACTCGCGCAAAAAGCCATAAGCATGACTGCGATCGCTCGAACACAGATTTTGCAGTCTTTCTCGAAATACCTGCGCATTAAATGTGCCCCCAACGACGACGTAATAACCACTCGCCCACCTTCAACAGCATCAACATAAGAAACAAGATGGGCGCACCCCATAGTGAGTAGCGCACTTGCTCCACTACACCCGCAGTCGAACCTTCAATAGCTTGAGGTATACCCGTAACCTGCTCAGGCGTCCAATAGGCTCCACCTGTCACCGCGGCAATTTGTTCTAGCTGTGCTCGATCTTGGCGCAACCCAAAGGCTTCAGACGCCGTATCGGGCTGATGAACGGCCACGCGTGCGGCATCCAATGGTTCATCATTACGGCTGGCAATGGCATCTATATAGTAGGTACCTGCTGCCTCGGCGCTCACCCGCGCTTCATAGCGCCCGGCAATGTCCGGAGAAGCCTCAAGCTCAATGCCCGATGCAAGCCCAGAATCGGTGTCGTTTTCAGCACTCATCACAGCCAACACCCGCACATCACTCAATGGCTGATAATTTTCATCACGCACTTCGGCAACCAGCTTGAACTCGTCACCCTGAGCTTCAACACTAAAGTTCATTGTTTCAGGCGAATTAGCGACCAAGGCACGGGTCAATTGCTGCCAAAAGGTTTGATGGCTGTTGTCTTCCGACGGCATATTCATCTGCCAACGCCAGGTACCGCCCGTAGCCAGCACAAAGCTCTGTCCTTTTCCGTATGGCTGGCGGACTAAGAGTGGTTCTGGATCGGCATTCTCATCTGCTTTCACATGTAACAAGGTTGAGGCTGCCGGACGCAGTGTTCCCAGCTCCTGATAATTATCCAAGGCCGGCAAGCTATCCCAGCGTTCGAGATTGCTTTCTTCTGTCTCGTCGAGTGTTAAGAAAGCAGTGCTAAGTCCTTCTGGGCTAAGCAACGCGCGCGCTCGTTCTTTGACATAACTATTTGTGATGTCCTTTAACCGCACAGGTAGAATATCGCCAACAGGCGTATTGCCCCAGTTGCCAGCGGACAAACCCTTGCGCCCGCCTAATAGCAACAAGCTCCCCCCACGCTCACTTACAAACTCATGAATAAGTTGCTGCTGATCAGCACTTAAGCGCGGCGCTTCAATACTGCCAATCATGATGGCGTCAAAGGCAAAAAGTGCTTCGCGGTCTTCGGGGAATCCCGTCTCTAGTTGCGAAGGGTCACTCACGCCCTGCCGATAAAACTTGTTATCACTGACCCAAAGTAGCGTCATGAGATCAACGGTGGGGTCATCCGTTAACGCGCGGCGTATGTATTTGTATTCCCAGCGTGGCTCGCCCTCGAGATAAAGCACGGAGTATTGTTGGCTTGCCACCTCAACCACATGGCTGCGGCGGTTGTTCTCGAGATTTTTTTCATCCTCGATGGGGTCAAGCTGAAAACTTAACTCCTTAAAACCCGCTTCTCCCAGATCAAACTCAATGCGCGCACTGGTACTACCCGCAGAACCACTCAGCTCAACATCACGAGACGCGAGAAACTCCTCACCGTTATAGACCTTTAAGCGCACCTCACCAGGGGCATCATGACGAATCACCGCTTCTGCCGTGACAAGCGTGTTGGGCAATACCTTGTCAGGCACGATCAAACGCTCTAGCTCGAGATCTTCTTCTATCTGTTCTCGGCCCACACCTACTGTATGCACCGGCACGCCGTACGCGGCGATCTCGGCAAGCTGCTCTTCTGATAATGGCGAACCAGATTCAGCACCGTCCGAAACCAACACCAGTGCTGCAAGGGATTTAGCTTTAGCGCGCTCTAGCGCCTCAAGTAACGATCGCCCCATGCGCGTTTGCTCACCGGGGTTTGGAATGTTGTCAAAATTATCCGCCGGTACTGCATGATCGGAAAACAGATAGTGATCAATTTGATAGGTCTCTCGCAACTCATCGATAGCATCAGAAGCCAAAATATCACGCGCCACTTCAATGCGCTGATTTTGAGCATCGCCGTAGGCCATACTTTCTGAGACATCCAGCATCAACGCAATAGCATTCTCATTTGGCTTTAGGCGCTCACTGATTAAGCTTGGCTGCCAAAGTAAGAGCAGTACTAACCCAATCATTGACCACTGCAATACACCCAGACTCAGGGTTTGAAAGAAAGACAGTGCGGATTTTGCGCGGAGCAGTAAAACACCAATCAATACGGCACTGAGAATCAAGCCTCCATATAGGAAGGTCAAAGGCCAATGTGAACCTAATGCCCACTGAGATTCCTGAAAGGTAATGTAGGGGTAGCCAAACAAAAATTCGAACATTCGTTTAAGCTCGTATCAACATTTTGATTCGCCGGAAAAAGAAAAACGTTGCAACTTGTCTTCACCCCCAATTGTTAGCTGATTTTAGCTGAAACTCGGTGCTGAGTTAACGGCAATCAAACAGCGTCTATCCTTTCACAGAGGAGCTATCTGCGACAAATGATCTTTTATTAAAGTACGTAAAGGATTGGAGCACATACCCCTAAATCAGCTACGCTTATGGGATAAATCTTTTCAAAATAAGCTCGGCCCATTGCATGACTCAAAACCTCCAATCACCGCAAGCACTATTTGATATCGCCGGTAAAACCGCCATCGTCACAGGTGCATTGGGTGCTTTTGGCCAAGTTGCCTCAAAAACGCTCGCCGCCGCAGGCTGCAAACTTACCCTTGCAGACAACCAACCCGAGCAACTCGATGCCCTTGCATTAGAATTGCGACAGTCTGGCGCTGAGGTTGAGACTGCGGCACTATGGCCATCATCAGAAGAAAACTGCGAGGCAATCATTAAGCAAACTCTTAGTCGCTTTGGTCAACTCGATATTCTTGTAATGGCGTCGGGCATGATGCATGTCAGCCCTATTCAAGATATGCCGCTCGAACAATTTGAAGAAGTGATGCGAGTGAATGTGACCGACAGCTGGCGCATGTGCAAAGCCGCAGGCAAGCAAATGATCAACCAAAACAACGGCGGCAAAGTGGTGCTTGTATCCTCCGCGCGTGGCTTACTTGGCCACCCCAACGGGTACTCCGCCTATTGCTCTGCCAAACACGCCGTTACCGGGCTGGTTAAATCACTGGGCTGCGAATGGGGCAAACACGGCATTACTATTAATGCCCTCGCACCCACGGTTTTTAGATCAAGCCAGACCGCATGGATGTTTGAAGAAAACGAGAAAGCCAACGCCATGCGCGAGAGCATACTCACACGCATACCCATGGGACGGCTTGGCGAACCCGAAGACCTTGCTGGGCCGCTTATGTTTCTTGTGTCGCCAGCATCGGACTTTCATACCGGCCACATCATCTCACCTGATGGCGGTTATACCGCCGGTTAAATAACAGCTATGCCTGTATCCCGCTTTCCTCAATCGACTTGCTCGTGTGTCCAGATTTCGCCACTTTTAAAAAGCGTGTGATAATATATACACAGCAAACTCAAGGACTTAGAAAATGGAAAATCTTTTTGCACGGAATTACAAGGAAACCTCTCTAGAAAATACCTCTAACTCTGTTGCTAAAGTACGACTGGGACTGATCAGAGGTTCAATCACTTTCAGTTGCGCGCTGCTTACTGCGTTCACAGCCTTTGCGGCCGACGGCGACGGAACTGATTCGGAAAACGCGCAGAGGTGCTCTCGACTTATTGAAATAGAGAGCGATCTAGACCGTATACAGAATCGGTATTCCGCATCACACCCCGTAATTCTCTCACTTCAGAACGAGATCGAACTGCTACGCACCACAGATCCTGCTTCACCAGAATGCCAGAGGAAGGAGAATGGTTCGCAAGCTATTTGAGCACCCCACAAAACCGCATTCGAACTTATTAGTTGTAGTGTGTTAATGATGGAGAACCAGCCATAGTGCGCAGAACATGCTCCCCTATAAATCTCATAAAAAGGCGAGTGCAATTGACACTCTGCTTATGAAAATAAATTTTCAACGCATCGCGCAACTGATTCGCAACCCAGGTTATTGTGTATAAAGACAGAGGAAACAACCATTGAAAGCAATATGGAATAATCAAGTGATAGCAGAAAGCGATGAAACGGTTGTCGTGGAGTCGAATCATTATTTCCCTGCGTCTTCGATAGAACGCGAGTTTTTCAAAGACTGCGATAAAACGACGTTCTGCCCATGGAAAGGCAAAGCAAGCTATTACGACATTGAGGTTGGTGGTGAAATTAACAAAGAAGCCGCTTGGTACTATCCGGACACCAAAGAGAAAGCGTCGCACATCAAGGGTATGGTGGCTTTCTGGCGTGGTGTGCAAGTGGTTGAGTAAGGCACCCCGCTATTTTCGGCGAGACGGATTTTTAGTATGAAATTGATATCGATATTATTCTTGCTCTTCTTTTCCATGTACTCCCATGCCTCATGCGTGATACTTCTGCATGGGCTTGCTCGGTCCTCTAGCTCTATGGACGCAATGGAGGAAGCCCTTTTAGAAGAAAACTTTCACCCAGTTAACCTCGGCTACCCTTCTAGAGAACATCCCATAGAAGAGCTGGCTGACTTGGCCATTAAGCCGGCTCTCGAAGAATGCCCACAGGATATGGAGGTTAATTTTATTACCCACTCTCTTGGTGGCATTTTGGTACGTCAATATTTAAGTGAAAACGAGATTGATAATTTGAATCGCGTAGTGATGCTTGGTCCACCGAACCAAGGCAGCGAAGTGGTCGATAAGCTCGGCGAGATGCCCGGCTTTTATTTTTTAAATGGCGATGCCGGTTTGCAGCTGGGCACCAGCGAACTCAGCGTTCCAAACTCACTCGGTAAAGCTAACTTCGAGGTGGGCATTATTGCCGGAACAAAAAGTATTAACTTGATACTGTCGTCGCTCATTCCCGACACGGATGATGGAAAGGTGTCGATTGAAAGCACAAAATTAGAAGGCATGAATGATCATATTGAAATGCCGGTCACTCACCCTTTTATGATGAAAAATGATGACGTGATTGTTCAGGTCATCCACTATTTAAAGCATGGTCGTTTCAAGCACGATAATGATCTATCGCAGACAGATAAATAGAAGGGTGAGTAGCGGTGAGCACAACATCTTGGATAATCTTCTACATTCTGAATAGCCTTTGGTGGAAGTGGATACTAAGCTGGGGCGGCGCGCGCTGGTTAGAGGGCTGGAAAGCATTATTTGTACTTGATTGGTGTAGTGATTATTGGAATGCCAAACAAATTAGGTTCTATGCATTGTGTGGATGGATCTTTACGACGCTTTGGTTTTTGGTGGGCCTGTTTGACCCCGAATTGCGTAGCTCACGGCTTGTAGGTTATCTAATGTAAATTTACATAAGAGGCCATCGATACGATGTGCATAGTTGCTCATGATGATGCCACGCACGATTCACTGTCCCAACTATTATCGTTTGCGCGAAATTTGAGGATTGTTCTATGTCCAAAAAATATAATAGCTTCTCGGAATTCTATCCTTTCTACCTAAGCCAACATGAAAACAGGCATTGTCGGCGGCTTCATTTTATTGGCTCTCTTTGTATTATTTTGTTGATCATCTATGTGCTCGTTTTTGGCCACCCTTCGTTGCTTTGGTTTATACCGGTTATTGGCTATGGTTTTGCTTGGCTGGGGCATTTTATTTTTGAAAAGAACAAACCCGCCACTTTCACTCATCCTTTTTACAGTTTGATGGGAGACTGGGTGATGTTTAAAGATATGCTCATTGGTAAAATCAGGTTTTAGCGTTGCGACTGATATCGTCTCAGCTGTGCGTCTAATACCATCGAGGCTGTGCCGCCAAAGTGCTCTCCCCTTTTATTTGAAAGCTGGCTCTATTGATACTCTGAATTAAAGCGTAGAATGCGCGCTCCGGTGCCTCACTCAATGCCAGAGTATTGCTGAATTGAGACCAACCTATAAATTTTTGGAATACATTTATGCGATATATATTTCAACTCGTTATTTCATTCCTATTTCTGTCACCTGTTTTTGCTGATGACAGCGAATCGGGCGGTGAAAATGAACATGGGGCTCATGGCCCACACCACTTTTCAGTGCTGGTCGCGAATACGCACGAAAGGGGCGCCGGTGACAGCCTTACTGTAGGCCTAGATTACGAGTATCGTGTCAATAAACTACTTGGAGTTGGCGTAGTCGCAGAACGGGCTTACGGTAGTTTGGACGCCACGACGGTTTTAGCTGTGGCTGATATCCACTTCCAAGGTGGGCTAATCATGCAGGTAGGCCCAGGCTTTGAGCGCAGACATGACGAAGAAGTCTTTGTTGCGCGAGTCGGTGTATTGTATGAGTTTGAAGTAGACCGTTTCACTTTGTCGCCGCAATTACATTGGGATTATCACAACGATGAACCCAACACGGTGGTAGCGGGCGTCGCGTTTGGATTTTCGTTTTAGGCATAGCGAGCACTATAAGAGAATAGCTTCATGGGTATTGTCATGGCCGTTGTTATGCTGCTCGGCACAATCGCGTTGATCAACGCGCGCTGGAAAAACCACTTTGTCAGCGCTGTAATTTTGGGCGGTGGCTTATGGAATGCGCTTTGGTATGGTTTGCGACACTTAGGCAGCTTCTGGGGGAATACATCAATTATTACCGGCCTATTGATGGTTATAGCGGCGGCATACTTATTCGGCATTATTAAGCTGCCAAAAGTGGCAACCAGAATTGGTGCTATATGCCTTGGAGCAAGTTTCTTGCTTTATAGCGTGACTATCATTCAGCTGAACTTGGGTTACCCAATTATTAATTGAAGACAGACGTGTTAATTCACTATTTTGGGCGCTGCGGTATAACGAGCCGCTATGAAGCCTCGTTAAACGAAACGACGAAACAAGGTGGGTTAGTAACGAAACTCTATGTGATGTCAAGGGTGCACATGCGCCGATTTTTCTGGCATATTCGCGTTTGGCTATGCTGAATCCGTTTCAGCTCATGAGGTGCCATCAGGCTCTTTCAATTGTGAAAAAATGTAACAATGTTTTATTTGTCTATTTTATATTTGATCATGCAGAATCACGCCGTTTGATAGTTTAGAAGAGTGAAACTTTAGCAGCCATTATGACTCAATCCAGAATTCTAAAAATTGGCGTAATCGTCCTGTTTTGCTTACTTTTGGCATACGCTTGCTCATCCTTGTTTAAGTCTTCGTCGCCTGCCGAGCGCACGCAAAAAAGTATCGAAATAGCCTTCTCTTCTGTTGAAGACGACTCTGTAGAAGACTCTCCCATACCAGAAGAAAACCTTGTTGTTGAAGTGCCGCTGTCTTCTTTGTCAGAAACCGAAGCGGTTGAAGTAGACTGGAATGGACACAAAGTTTTGGTTGTGAAATCTCCAGAGGTAAATGCTTTCGTATTGCCATATAAAAGAAATGCGTACCGTCTGCCAGACCCAACCTGGAATCAGGCGCTTGTGCCCTGTAAGACGATCAGTAAATCTGACAATGTGTTTGCTTGTACTGACGCTGAAGTGCACCCTAATTGGCGAGAAGCAGCGCAATGGGATTTCAGTGGCAACACAATAAACGAAAATTGGGTTCCCAATTTGCCGCAAGCGCCTTTCACCATAAGTGACGCCAACATCGTCATATCAGAAGAGTATCGGTAAGACTAGAAATTAAACACAGCGCTGAACGGCAAGGCGTTGCGCCGAGCTGCTGTCTCGCGCCACAAAAAGGCTTCTTAAATCTCCCTATTCTCTGTTGGCTCCCTTGGTCGTTTGTTGTCGCTCGCGCCCTATTAGCAGCTATGTAGTCCGTTCCCTCATCGGCTCATCATCGACGCACTTCGATATTGACCTGGGTTAGCTCTTGTCGGCTGCCTAGAGAGCCTAAAGAAGGAGTTCACTGTGTCGGCAGATCGCTTGACAACACAGTGGCACTTGCCCTATTTGCAGCACTAGAATGCTTGCTGGGTTACTGGCTACATCCCATTACTTCTACCTCAGCCAACGAGACCACATCAACTTCACTTCGACCGCCGCTACCGTTACTACCCGATAAATCTGGATCTGATGTTCGCGATACTCTCACCCTCTGCCCAATAACCGGAGCGCCTGCTAGAGACTGTATATCAACGCTGATTTGTCCGGGCGAGCCAAGGCTATTTTCTGGATTCAATAGGCTTGATTGAAACACACTTCCACCTTGTGCGTTAAGAATTGTGACTGTGAGATCGCGGAGCCTACTACCGCAACAATTTGTTCTATTGTGCAATACGATCTCATTGATCACAGTACTTTCTGATAAGACGACTTCCCAACTTGCGGAAGATTGGCCAGCAGCTGTATGCGTAAAGTTATTAAAATTTCCATCCACAGCGCGAGATGCTGGGAACCGATTGCCACCAAAAGTTGAAGACTGACTTGCAACGCCACCTAATGCGGCATTCGTCGGTGCGTTACAGGCTATTGGAGCCGGTTCTGGAGCGGGTTCTGGCTCGCTATCCAATAAGTATTCGCAGGTTTTTACCGTCCCGCGAATCGGATCACCAAATTGCCCATTGGTGCAGGCCACATTGCCACCATTGAAAGACTGCTGGAAAAATGCGCCATTAGCCCCATAGCGAACCATCGCTGGCCCGGGAAGAACACATTCGTCTCCTTCGTTCGCACAGAAGGTATATGCAGATGGCTCTGGAGTCGGCTCGGGCTCGCTATCCAACAAGTATTCGCAGGTTTTCAGTGTGCCGTTTATAGGATCACCAAACTGTCGATTGGTACAATCCACGTTACCCCCGTCAAAAGACTGCTCGAAAAACTGTCCGTTGGCACCGTAGCGAACTGTCGCAGGCCCTGGAAGTGAACATACCTCGTTTTCATTCGCACAAAAGGTGTAGCCAGACGGGTCTGGCGAGACATTGTCAAAAGTGATCTCACTCAGACCATTAGTTTCGTGAAGAACATAGTGTTTGTTTGCATTCACCGTATGACTGGTGGTGCGGCCACTTGGCCACTGAACTTGAAAAGTGCCACTAGCAGCCAAGCCCATGCCAAACTCGAGCTCTAAGCTACTTGTACTAGACATAAGATTATAGCCACTTGCCACTTCTCTCATTTGACGCTCACCCCCATTCAAGCTCAGATTACCGTTACCATTTAGGTCGGCAATCAGAGTGGCTCGCGCACCAATAGCATCATAGCTAGACACGTAAGGGCTTGGAGAGCTGGGATTGCCCACCAACTTGACAGTAACGGATGCGCGCTGCGGATGGATAGTGGCAGTCGCGTTGCGATAAAGATTTACATTGCTGCCATCATTGTAGACTTGCAGCAGGTCTGGCCAGCCATCGCGGTCATAATCCGCGCTAGCATTACCGCGTCCGTCCGTACCGACATTAGACGAAATGTTTGCAGCGGTGGTGTAGTCCGAGAACTGCCCCGCCTCATTCATGTATAACCAATCAGGCTGGTTGAATCCTCGCGTGCAACAATCTGCGCCAGCAACAAACAAATCTTCATAGCCATTATTGTCGAAATCTGCAAATACGGTGCCCCAAGAAAAACCGGCTGGAACGGAGGTATGATCCACGACAAATCGAAGCTGACCAGTTTCACTCAACTGATTGATGAGTATTTCATTCGTGCCTGTTGTGCCATTCTCTTCCACGAAAGAGTCATCGCTGTAGGTAATATCAAAATCACCGTCGTTATCAATATCCGCAACCACCATCGACATCGGTGATTTAGAGTAATCCGTGCTAATAAAACCGTCCGGCAGTCTGTGGGTGACGTTATCAAAACCCTGCCAAACACCCGCAGCATTTGCACCTCTGTTCAAATAAAGCTGCTCATGATCGGCTACTCCACGCTCCCTGACGCGCGTTTTATTGGACACGATCAAATCTGGCCAACTGTCATTGTTGATATCAACAAATATCGAGGCCATCGATGAATTATATTGGCTCAGATGATCGCCAGTTTCACCGTTAGGGCCCAGCGCGCCGGTCACCTCATAGACTTCGGATACATCTAAAAACGTGCCATCACCTTGGTTGAGATAGAAGGTATCGCGCATACCGGATACGCCACCCACAATCGGATTATTCCCATGTAAGCCGTTATGTGTACCGACATACAAATCCAGAAAGCCATCTCGGTTCACATCTCCCCAACTAGCTGTATAGGAGCGAGAAAGGTCCTCACCGGTAGAGTCAAACGATTGTGCTAGGCCAGCCTGTATGGTTCCAGAGATCGTTTGTGACGGCACTGTTTGCGCGGTGACGTTTTGAAATTGCAAATCGCCCGTTTCTGACAACATATTTTTGTAGAGAAAGTTTGGTCCGTCGTAGACAGCAACAAATAGGTCAAGGTCACCGTCATTGTCGTAATCTGCTGGCGCCGCCGCCGATGAATTTGGTCCGGGGTTTGCGCCTGCTGCGCCCACTAAAGCTTGAAACTCTCGATCACCATTGGCCGCTGCAACATTGAGATACAGGCTGTTACCCGGTTGATCTACTGCGTAGATATCCGGATAACCGTCATTATTGAAATCGACAAAAACGGCGCCCGGACCATGAACAATGGTGCCCGTCGCATCATAATCTTGGAGGCCAACTTGCTCTGCCACATCATAGAAAAAAGCGGACACTTCACTCTGTTGTGCCTGAGCACTAGCCACAACACACAAACCTATAGCTGCCAAACAAGCAGCAGATTTATCCACTCGACTACAAGTCAATATGGCGTTTAAAGCACGACGTCTATAACTAGTTTTCATCCCGTATCTCTTCTCGTATATTTTTATTTTATTTGTGTTTTTCCCGATCTAGTCTGACATACCTATTTTAAAGACGGGCTGTGAAACTCTAGGACACAATGAACTGAACTGTCACTGCTACGCATAGCTAATCATCCTAATAACGTTCCAATTGATTCACAATCTCACATCTATAAGTCAAACAAAACTCAAGCGATAAAAGGAAGTATAAACGCTTTTTCTGTGACCTCTATCACAGTTGCGGAAGAAAGCTCTGTAGGAGCACAGCGTGCTATAACACACCTATTCATAGTTAAAACTTCACACTAAACAATGTCGCCAGCTATAGTGAGCGGTATCTTTACCAACTTGCTTTCTCTACACAACCTAAGGCACATGAATCTCTATGAAAACCACTAGCCTCGCCCTACTCGCACTTTTCTTATTTGGCTGCGCGGGCGTGCCAGAAAGCATAGAACCAGTTACTGACTTCGAGTTAGATCGATATGAGGGAAAGTGGTACGAGATCGCTCGGCTGGATCATCGCTTTGAAAGAGGATTGGAGAAAGTCTCAGCGACCTATTCGATTAATGATGATGGCACGGTGAAAGTTGAAAACCGCGGATTTTCTACCAAAGATGAAAAGTGGGAAGACGCTACCGGGAAGGCAAAGTTCGTCGGTGATAAAGATGTGGGGCATTTAAAAGTTTCTTTCTTCGGTCCATTTTATGGCTCCTACATCATTTTTGATTTAGATAAAGAACACTATCAATATTCCTTTGTGACAAGCAACGAGAATTACCTTTGGCTTTTATCAAGGACGCCAACGGTGAGCGATGAACTGAAAGACCAATTTATTAGCGTAGCCAAAGAGGCAGGCTACGACACAGAGAGCCTTATTTTCGTTAATCAGGAGTGATTTGTTAGGTAGGGCCCCATCAACTAAAGGGCGCCAATGCTCTTCTAACTGAGCGATATCCCGATAAAAGAATATCGCTCAGATGACGAAGAAAAAGCAGCGTCGTTCAAGACCTATTTACAGGTTTGGAACTCTCAGATTTTGACCAACATAAATTTTGTCTGGATCGGAAAGAAGTGGCTTATTCGCTTCAAATATAGCTGTGTATTTCGAAGCACTGCCCAGCAACTCCTGCGCAATCTTACCCAGAGTATCACCAGATTTAACCGTATAGAACGTTGATCCGGGCTCCGGGTTAGCCACATCAAGCTGGCAATCGACACTGCCAATACCGTGCTGATTTCCAGCCACAAGCGTTAACTTCTCCGAACAGGTCTGTGAGTTAACTCGGCCGTTTAGCGTGACTTTTTCACCGGCCACATCTACGTTAAGATTTTCAACCACAACGCCAGATTCAGCGATATTGTCCATAATACTTTTGGTCCTTAACTCATCTATACGCTCCTGGCTTACTTCCACAGGTGCGGTCGCATCGACTCCTCCGTGAGTGACATTGTGAATTTTTTCGCCGAGCTTACTGCCCGCATCCCTAACAAACTTAAATAGGCTCATCTTTATTTCTCCTCTCTGTAAAAAGATACTTTTTGCGAATATACAGGTTAACTTAGCTATCTGAAAGCATGCAGACACTGTCCAAATGTGACCTTTTGTAACACATAAACTCATAGCATTATCAGAGTTTAAGAACTGTGCTCAAACCATTGCTGGCGTTAGAACTACAAAACATAGACGAAAAAAAAGCGCCTTAATAAGGCGCTTTAATATAAGAGCTTTTGGTTATTAGTCTTCTAATACAAACGTAATTTTTAACGTTACGCGGTAAGCATCAATTTTACCGCCTTTAACTGATACTTCTTGATCCTTAACCCATGCAGAACGGATATTTTTTACCGTTTTACTTGCACGGTTGATTCCTTCAGCAACAGCAGCTTCAAAACTTGTGGGTGAACTTGCTGTGATTTCAGTGATTTTTGCAAAAGACATAGTGATCTCCGTTGGTTAATACTTATATAAATATAGGGTACACAAAACAGCAGCCTCTTGCTGATGCTTCGCTATGTTCCGTTCGAGATTCTAGCCTCTTAATCTCGCCTTAGCACTATATAAATCATATGGATCGCCTAGGCTCTATTGGCACACGCCTAATTAGACGAGGATGATTGCTGCTCGATAATTTCACTCAACTGGCCACTGCGCACTGCTGCATTGAGATCGTCACTGCCGCCGATATGTACGTCATTGATGAATATTTGCGGTACCGACGTGCGATGACTTCTGCGACGCATCTCAGACTCCTTCGCCTTGTCATGAGACACCTCAATTTCATTAAACGAAAGACCCTGTCTCTTTAGGGTGTCCTTTGCTCGCGCGCAATAAGGGCAATAGCTTTTTGTGTAAATTTGAATATTTGGCATTAGGATTTCTCATGCTCACTACTTGAAAGCACAGTATAGGTATTAGAAAGAGATTATCTAGGCAAATTATCTTGTTTTAATACACCCATCGTCTATTATTTCCCGATTAATGCCGAAGAAACCAATATGGAAGTACTGAGCTCTATCCTTAGATCTATTCGCGCCGAAGGCAGTGTGTACTTTTGCGACCAAGTGGTGGTGCCCTGGACGAAGGAGTTCACTAATACCGACAGCGCTAATTTTCATTTGATACGGCAAGGAAATTGTTGGGCCACGATAGATGACCAAATCGAACACCTGAGTGCCGGCGATCTCATTTTTCTTGGCCCCGGTGTGGATCACACAATCAGTAATCAATCGAATAGCAAAGATCACCCCAACTTTACAGATGACACGCTTTTGTTGTGTGGCTATTGTCGTTTCTCTGACACCAATGCAAGCCCCCTGCTGGATGTTTTTCCTACGAGCACTATTGTTCGTAAAGAAGAGTTTGATCAGCACCCTTGGCTAAAACGAACATTTGATCAACTTGGCGATGAATATATGGCTCAGCAACCAGGTTCAGCATTGATCGTCGATAAACTAACAGAAGTCATTCTCGTCGAACTCATTCGAATTAATTTTGGCAGGGAAACTCGCCACCCCTTTCTCGAAGCACTCAATGACAAACGAATTTCACGCGCCCTACACCAGCTTCACAACGAGCTAGAACGTAACTGGACGCTGGAAACCTTAGCTGAGGAAATCGGTATGTCACGTGCCGCATTTGCCAAGCGCTTCACCGAGCTCGTCGGTCAACCCATGTTCAGCTACTTAACCAGCCTGCGCATGCAAAAAGCCAAAAAGCTGCTTCGTGAATCTCGACTACCTGTTTATGAAATAGCGAATCACACTGGGTATGAATCTGATCGCGCTTTTACTAACGCATTTAAAAAACAGGTGGGTACGACGCCCAACCGTTTCCGCAACCAAAAATAATAGGTATGGTGTCAATGTGTGTGAATATAGCTTTAGGCGTCTAGACGCAACAAAACTTTTTGTGGAATAAATAGGTCGATCCGATGGTCTCGAAAAGGAAATTAGTAACCGCTGCTGTTCTTCTTGTCTCTCTGATTGCCCAGTATATTTGGCAAGAGCTAGGTGTAGGCGACCAGTTTAAAACTGGTAGTACCGGCGCAGGGGCAGATACGCTTTCAGAAGCCTTCGAACGCAAACAAAGTGATGTTCAAATTCAGGGTGAAGGCGAAGTTGTCAGTATCCTCTCCGACGATAACGAAGGAAGCCGGCATCAGCGTTTTATCCTAGGATTTGGCTCTGGGCAGACTGTCCTTGTTGCACATAATATTGATTTGGCTCCCCGCATTGATGCTATTCGAAAAGGCGATCTCATCGAATTCTATGGCGAATATGAATGGAATTCGAAGGGCGGTGTCATCCATTGGACCCATCACGACCCCCGCGGCAACCATGTCGATGGATGGCTAAAACACGAAGGAAAAACCTATAAGTAGTTATGGCGCTAGAGCGGAATCTAGCGCTTAAGCACTGATACACTTCACTTTTATCCAAAATAAAAGGCAGCAGCATCAAAACGCTCCCAGCCACAATCACGGCTGCCAAGCATTTTTTGATTATGTTATTCATAAAAAATGGTTACCTAGGCGATGGAGTTTAGTACGATGCGCGCACCATATGCACAATACCCTACCCTTGCGCTAGGATAATTCGGCGCGTCGTTGTGAGTATTTTTCTTTTTACCTTATATTCGAACCGGTGAAATCGAGTATATTTTTTTCATTCTTCACCAATAATTAAGAGTACAAAAAATGAGTAAAGGTACAGTTAAGTGGTTCAACGCAGATAAAGGCTTCGGTTTTATTACTCCAGAAGATGGCGGTAAAGATCTGTTTGTCCACCATTCAGAGATTCAAGCGGGCGGCGGGTATGCAACATTGAATGATGGCCAAGCTGTCGAGTTCGAAGTAGGCCAAGGCCAAAAAGGCCCTTGTGCAAATAAAGTTGTTGCGGTCTAAGTAGCAACGATAACAAGTCAAGAAAGCGGTTGGCTTCGCCACCGCCTCTTGATGCGTTATATTCGCCTAAAACTGGTACAAATTTAGGTTAATTACGTCTTATGGAACACGCAGTATTGATCGTTGAATATACCAACGCGATCAGCGGTCTATGGGAGATTTGGCTAACAAGTACGTTTGCGTTTGTTGTCGGTTTCCACGCAGGAAGAGAATCACTAACCACCCTTCTCATCTGGATTGGTTGCCTGCTCTACTTTTCGATGACATCCGTCACCGTTCTTAGATATTTAAATTACTCACGAATCCTTGCAGAGTTACGAGTATTAAGTGCGCAGTCTGGCACTGACGGCCTTTCCACTATGTCTAGTACTTACAGCAACTCTCTCTTTTTACTGACTCTTGGCACAATGTGTATAGGCAGCCTTGCCGCACTCTACTATGCGATTGACCAGTATCTTTGTCAGAAAGAACACAGCCAAGAATCTCAAATAAATCCAACCATATAGATATATGGTGAGATCAGTTCGCCTTCTCTGTTTTATTGGATGGCGAGATCAAAGTGGCTGTGATCATTCAGTGCTTTACTTATCATCATGGCACCTTCAAGCAAGCTTATCGTGGTAATAGCAGCCTGCGCTGGATCAGACTTGCCATTAGCCTCATGGGCTTTACTCAACCAGGCGAGGTTTTCATTAAAGAAACGTTTCACCTCCACCCGCACTTTTTCTGGGAGACTTTCACCTTGCGCGCCAAGGAGGCCACACAAGCACATTTTGTTATCGTTTAATAAAGCGTTTCTGAATAGCTGCGTATAAGCATCAATGGGGTTCTCCCCTTTTGCGAGAATAGATTCGGGATCGCCCAGCGCCGCCAAGAAAGAATTCGTGTACTGGTGCGCCAGCTCGGCACCTAGATCCGCTTTCGTCGGAAAATGATAGTGCACGCTCGCGCTCTTTATCCCTACTTCGGCAGCGAGCTCTCTAAAGCTGAAGTTGTCGTAACCGCCAAGGCGCACCTTGTTTTCTGCCGCTCTTAATAATGCTTCTTTTTTACTCATTGCTACCGATCCTGTTAGCGTAAGAACTTGATCAACTAATAGCTCTATCGTTATAGACGCAACCAATATCGTTCATACGCTTCACTTACCACAATTGACTTATTATTGAATAGATACTATAAATACCTATCAGTAGATAGTTTATATATTCGTCGCCCTTTTTTAAACCTATTTAGTGATAGAAGGGTCTCGTTATGCCAACTTTGACCGCTTTTAATATGGGCGTATCAATATTTCATTTTTCGCGGCCGCGGAAATTAGTCGTTTTGGCAAATAGACACGACCTTGATTGAGCAAAGCTTGCACAGTGGACGACCTACTCATTATAGAAATCGTATGACAATTTTAGAAGATTTTAGCCAACGTGCACTGGTGCATAGCGCTTCCCGCGAATGGATTGCATCACCTATGCCCGGTGTTGAAAGGAAACCCTTAGATCGAGTCGGTGATGAAGTAGCACGTGCTACGAGCATCGTGCGCTACGCTCCGAATAGCGAGTTTTCTCCCCATGTGCATGCTGGTGGAGAGGAAATCGTCGTACTCGAGGGCGTCTTTCAAGATGAACACGGTGACTACCCTGTTGGGTCGTATATCAGAAACCCGCCCCAATCAAAGCACAAGCCTGGCTCTATAGATGGCTGTGTCATCTTTGTAAAACTCTGGCAATTCCGAGCTGATGATAGAACACATGTGCGCCTGCAAACGGATTTTATGGGCGCTATCGAGCACCCAGAGTTCAGTGGCGTCACTGTTACGCCACTTTATAAAGATTGGTTCGAAGAAGTCAGCTTGGTCTATTTTTCACCCGCTGCAAAGATGTCAATTCAATCAACAGGTGGTGCAGAACTATTAATACTAGATGGATCGCTGGAAGAACAGACCGATACACTGGTAAAACATAGCTGGTTAAGGACGCCTGTAGATTCTAATATCAATTTGGTAGCCGGCCCCAATGGCGCCAAAGCATGGCTAAAAACAGGTCATCTAACCGATGTGGAAAACCAGATCGCGCGATTAAATCGTGCATAGAAAATGGACCAGACTCAAACAAGCGATAAGTATTACCTTACCTTCATAAGAATAGAATCGCGTGATTATTTTTCACGTGATATATTGACTACCTACCGATAGGTAGTACTATGCAATCAAACCGATCCAACAGTGTTGGGTTGGTCTTTTTTAACCCCTGTCTCAACGACGCTAACAACACAAGTAAAGGTAATCACAATGATTGGATACACAACGATTGGTTCAAAAGATCTTGGCAGAGCCGTTTCTTTCTATAATGAGCTATTAAGTTTGGTTGATGGAAAAATACTGATGGACATGGATCGTATCAAGTTCTATGGCACAGAAGCTGGCGGTGGGATGCTAGCAGTTTGTACTCCTGCTGACGAAGGTGAGCAAAGCTGCGGCAACGGCCAAATGGTCGCAATCCCAGGCGGCTCAAAAGAAGGTGCAGATGCGCTATATAACAAAGCCATCTCACTAGGTGCAACCTGTGCCGGTGCGCCAGGCCAACGCGTAGACTTTTTCTATGGGGCTTATGTCTATGACCTAGACGGCAACAAGCTATGCTTCTTCCATATGACTTAAGTCAGTGTTAAGTAGTATCAAATCGGCCGAGGTTCACTCGGCCGATTCTTTTAAACGAGATCACCAAAACACCTCTCGTTACTCATATTTCAGCTAGGTAACGAGAGCCAGACCAGCGGCAATGGTGACTTTCAATTTCCGTAGTAATATATAGATTGTAAGAAAAATCATGTTAGGAAAAACTCATAGCGTATTGTTGGAAGAAAAATATGGGGATATATATACAACAAGCAATACTAATCACTATTATTCTGTTATTCCCTATGTGGCGGATATTTAAACGAGCCGGCTTAAACCCATTTAGCTCCTTTACTCTTCTAATTCCAATTCTTGGTTTACGAGTAGCAGGTCTTATCCTCGCACTCTCAAACTGGCAGCAAAGTACAAAGATAGAGGATGTTGAATAATGGAAGGCATTAGCGCGTTAAACTTGATCCTAACTCTGCTGGCTTTATTGGTTATTAACTATTTGATTTTTGCGCCGGTGTTGAGAAAAGCCGGCTTTTCTCCTTGGTGGTCAATACTTATGACTGTACCACTTCTCAATCTAGTGCTAGTCTGGATATTCGCATTTATTAAATGGCCCGCCGAATCGGGCCACTAAATCGGCCCTCTGAATTCGTTGTTAGATACGTTGTCACTATTCCGTTTATTCCCATTAATTGTTGCAGTGTTATTGGCTGCCTGTGCATCTGCGCCCACTGGTCCTCGTGATTATGGAATCCCAGTTGAACCTGGCGCCTTCTACTATGACGTCACAGGTAATTCGGAATTCACATTGAAAGAGAGCCTTTCACGAGAAAAAGCCATTTACGTGCCCACTGGTAGATTCGAAGGATATACTCGCTGGAGACTGCGATGGCGGTATAAATTCGACGAATCTCCTGGAAAATGCTCGCTAACAGAGTTCACTACTGAACTTATTATTCAGCTTTTTCTTCCACACTGGTTAAAGCCTGCTGATCCAGACCCTGACCTTGAGGCTAAATGGTCGAAGTATCTGCTTGCTCTGACTGAACACGAAGCTGGCCACGTTACAATCGCGCAGGAGGCGGAGGCAGCAGTTAATAGCGCTGCATGGAGGGTTTACACGGCAAGAAATTGTGACGAGCTTGATCGGGGTTTAAGAATCAGTATCAATCAGGTTATTCAAGCATACGTTGCCTCTTCGCAGACCTATGACGTAGCCAGTCAACATGGCGCTACTCAGGGAGTTAAGTTTCCCTAGGCCTTACCCTTTCAGTTTGAAGAGCGTTTTGCAGTAACGCATCGAGCGCCATCATGAGAATTGCGTTTTACACAAGCTTGGCCCTTATTGCTTTTGCCAGCAATTCAGTTTTATGTCGACTGGCATTAGGCGAAAACAGCATCGACGCGGCGAGTTTTACCGCCATTCGGTTGATATCTGGTGTCGTCGTACTAGCCATTATTTTTGGTCTTTCTGCGTCTCAGTCTTCATCTAACTCTAACACCAAATCAAGAGGAAGCTGGCGCGCCTCGGCCATGTTGTTTCTCTATGCCATTACGTTTTCTTATGCGTACCTATTATTAGAAACTGGCACAGGCGCACTGATCCTGTTTGCGTCCGTACAAATCACCATGGTTCTGGTTGATATTATTTCTGGCAACCGGCCTCGCCCCATCGAATGGGTTGGCATGATCATCGCGTTCTTAGGGTTTATTTATCTCGTCGCCCCCGGCGTATCAGCCCCTTCTCCTATCGGACTCATCCTGATGGTTGTGTCCGGCATTGCCTGGGGGTTTTACACACTTGCAGGGCGGGGCTCATCTCAACCGCTAGCTGATACGACCTTTAATTTTTTACGCACGTTACCATTGGTGGCGATACTAGTTCTGGCAACCTTTTCCAATACGACTCTTTCCACGACCGGCATAGTGCTAGCCATTCTATCGGGTGGCATCGCTTCAGGAATTGGTTACAGCATCTGGTATATGGCTCTAGGCGGCTTATCGGCAACGCAAGCAGCAGTTGTGCAGCTGCTTGTGCCTATTATTGCCGCTCTAGGTGGTGTGTTGTTCGCAGCTGAGCCTCTGCACTTGAGGCTAGTGCTAGCTTCAGCGACCATATTGGGTGGTGTATTAATATTGATATTGGGAAAACAATATACACAAAAGAGTATTAGCGATTAGGCATCATCAAGTCGGCTCAATACTTATCATTCGAAAGCGGGTAATTTTTTCTGCTCACATTAGTTGTGTAAAATCATCTACTCTATTCCAACCTTTGGACCGCTATGTTAGCTACATATCGAAGAGCGTTACGATATTCCATTTTTTTGTTTGTGCTTTCTTTTACGAGCGCTGGAGTCATCGGACAAGAGGAATCGTCGGTTTCTGTCGAGATTGGTGATGCTCCCGTAGCCGAGATTAATTACCAACTTGAAGAAATGGCTGGCGAGCTCAACCACCCCTCTTCCATTGCTTTCCTGCCAAACGGCGATTTCTTAATTGCCGAGCGCAACGCCGGACTCACCATCGTGCATGAAGGCGGCAACACTGATGTCAACAAGATGCCAGATATCCATGTGCGCCAGCAGGCTGGTTTGCTTGATGTTGTACTGCACCCCGAATTTCCAGAAAACCAAGTCATTTATTTTTCCTATTCACATGGAGATAGCGGCGCTAATGGCACTCGGCTCTCTAGGGCAAAGCTGGTGATTTCAGAAGATCATAGCGAGGCTTCACTGCAAGATTTAGAAGTGCTATTCACGCAGGCGCCATTGACCGATACCTCCCAACACTACGGTGGCCGAATCCTGTTTCTTGAAGACAGCACACTACTGCTTACGCTAGGTGAGGGTTCTAGGTATATGGATCGCGCTGTCGAGCTAGACAACCATTTAGGTAAAGTCGTCCGACTCAACGACGATGGCTCTATTCCGTCAGACAACCCTTTTGTCGATCACCCTGATGCGCAACCAGAAATTTTCACTTACGGTCACCGCAATCCTCAGGGGCTTCTCGTTACATCCGACGGCAAAATACTGGCACACGAACACGGGCCGCGCGGAGGGGATGAAATCAATCTTCTTGAGGCAGGATTAAATTATGGCTGGCCTGCCATTACCTATGGCATCAACTATTCTGGTGAGATCATCTCGCCTTTTTCACAACGAGAAGGGTTGCAGCAATCCATCATTCACTATGTGCCTTCCATTGCTCCCTCCGGCTTCACACTCTATGAAGGCGAGCTATTTCCAGAATGGCGCGGTGACTTGTTTATAGGTGGTCTTGTAAGCACACACGTGCGGAGAATTGATCTTGACGAGAATGGGAATTTCGGTGATCAAGAGAAACTATTTACAGAGCTTGGTGCCCGTATTCGGGACATACGCACCGGGCCAAACGGTGCGCTCTATTTTGTTACTGACGCCAGCGATGGGAAGTTATATCGCGTGACACCGAAAAACTAGTCCGTGCTAAGGCTCGGATACTCAACCGCGACAAAGTATTTGGGATCTTCAATCACATTGACCTCAACCAAATCCCCTGCTTTGCGGAGAGCGTGACGACAGTCTTCACTGAGGTGCACCAGATGTAACGTCTTGCCTTCTTTAAGAAACCGTTCTGCAAGCGTATCAATCGCTTCAAGTGCAGAGTGATCCGCCACCCGCGATCGCACAAAATCGATAACGATATCGTCCTGGCCTTGCGTTGGATCGATCTGCTCCAAAAATGATGTCACCGATCCGAAAAACAATGGGCCAATCACCCCATACACAGTGCGGCCATTGTGATCTTCACGTGCTTCGACGCGAATGCGCTTGGCATGCTGCCAAGCAAATACGAGTGCCGAAATGATGACACCAATGACAACGGCGACCGCCAAATCCGTAGCAACGGTGACTGCCGAAACTATTATCAACACCAATGCATCGCCACGTGGAATCTTGCCAATAATGCGAAAACTACTCCATTCGAATGTGCCAATCACCACAATGAACATCACGCCAATTAGCGCAGCCAAAGGAATAATTTCGATCATGGGCGACGCGACGAGAATAAATAACAACAAAAACAGCGCTGCAGAAATTCCAGACAACCTGCCTCGGCCCCCGGAGTTCACATTGATCATACTTTGACCAATCATCGCACAACCGCCCATCCCACCAAAAAAACCAGTCACCGTATTTGCCACACCTTGACCGATACATTCTTTGTTGCCGTGACCGCGAGTCTCGGTGATCTCATCGACGAGCCTTAGCGTCAACAAGGATTCGATCAAACCAATAGCGGCCAAAATAACGGCATAGGGGAAGATGATTGTTAATGTCTCAAAATTAAGCGAGACCGAAGGAATATGGAAGCTTGGCAGTCCACCCTTGATGGAAGCGATATCACCCACCACTGGCGTGCCTAAATTGAAGCCAATCACCATAAGACTCACCACAATGATCGCAGCAAGTGAAGAAGGAATCGCTTTGGTTAGGCGCGGTAAAAAGTGAATGATCGCCATAGTAAGAAAAACAAGGCCAAGCAATAGATATAGCTCTGCGCCTTCATACCATGCAACGTCTATCCGCGAGCCTTCAAGGAATGTCCCATGCAACCAACCTGGTTCACCAGCTGTACCAAATTGATTGAGTTGCGCGAGAAAAATAACAATGGCCAGACCATTCACAAAGCCAAGCATCACGGAGTGAGGCACCATGCGAATAAACTTTCCAAGTTTCAACACGCCGGCTGAAATCTGCAGAATACCCATCAAAACAACCGTGGCAAAAAGATACTCAACGCCATGTTCCGCCACCAGAGACACCATCACCACAGCAAGCGCACCGGTTGCACCTGAGATCATGCCGGGGCGACCGCCGATGCAGGCAGTAATTAGACCCACCATAAAAGCGGCATAAAGCCCAACCAAGGGTTCTACACCAGCGACAAATGCAAATGCCACTGCTTCCGGAACCAATGCCAAGGCCACTGTCAGGCCTGACAGCAGATCGCTTTTTACGGTTGCTACTTTGTTGGGGTGGAATTCAAACATCTATGATTTCTTCTTATGACTTCTTTCTAATTAAAAGGGGTGCCTTCGCCTATATAACGAATACAAACAGAGGGAGATCATTGCTGGAGATTCTAGTTCATCAACGATGACTAACTATTTGACCTACAACCGATTTTGTCTGCTGCAGACAGAAATATGGAAACGCGCGAATTCTATATGATGCGGCGCACAAGTTAAACCTTAGATGGAACGAAACGTCATAGATTAGACATAAGTACTAACGAATACTGCACAACTACTGCAACTATAACCGCACTGGCGTCAGTCGCTCTTTGTTTCCTGGCCGGAAAGCTTGTTGATGCGATGTTCTTTGAGCATATCTGCCGACCCTGCCCCACAAGCAATAACAGTGCGCATGGCCTCCTCTACCGAGATGTTGTCCAAATATTCAACTGCAGATTCAGGTATGTGGTAGGTCAAACCTGATGTCGGAATCGGCGCGGTAGGCACATAGACAGTGACAAGCCCATTGTCATGTTTGCTCGTCAAAATGCCGACCATCATGCTCGGGCAGTCCTCCCCAAAAATATGCGCTAGTACTACTTCGCCCGTCAATGAGTCATCGCCACCGCCAAGAATTTGTTTGATCATCTCGCGAATAGTTCGATAACCGGGCACTATCCGTGTCATCCAGTTGTCAAAAGTCATGTGCAACCAGCGGCCAACCGTTGTGCGCACCACTAACCCGACAACTAAACAAAGCACCAAGAAGCTAAGTAAGACCAAAAAATCTGCTGCAATAGGTGGCAGATTCAAAAGATTGGTAATCGGTACGCTAATAGGTTCTATCATTCGGCCAAAACTATTCCAAACCCAGGTAACTACCAAAACTAGGACAGTAAATGGCAAAATGACCAACATGCCGCCCAATAGGGTTAAACCAATATATGATTTGAGTTTTTTCATAACCGTGGATACCTATACTAAATTTGTTCGCTTTGCGACGCTCTGCTTTATCTCAATAGCGCTGTCGAGTTTCTCTAACAACCCTGTTCTTAGCCAAGAATCTAAAGCGCTGGGGTTTGAGATACTACAGCAGCTGCCTCATTCTGAGACTAACTTTACTCAGGGTCTGTTTTTTTACGAGGACAGCCTATACGAAAGTACGGGGCAATATAGCAAATCAAAGCTCATTCGGTACAAAGATGATTTGCATTCCGAGCTTATCGTAAAATCTGTCGCACCTCGATACTTTGCCGAAGGCGCAACCGATCACCAAGGCACAATTTATCAACTCACATGGCATGCAGAAACGGCGTTTGCTTACGACCCGCAGCGCCTGTCAGAAAAGGATGGTTTTACCTATGACGGCGAAGGCTGGGGACTGACCTCTGACGGCGAGCATCTTTGGATTTCCAATGGTAGCAATGTCATAAACAAACTAGATACATCCGGTGAGGTGATTGAGACCATCAACGTTAGTTTTAACGGTAATCCACTAGACCGCCTTAACGAGCTGGAGTGGATTGACGGAAAGATATTCGCTAATCGATGGTATGACAATCATATCTATGTGATTGATAGCGAATCAGGCGCTGTCTTGTCTCACCTCGATTTACAATCGATCGCTGCGCCTGAATTATCCGTTAGTGGCGAACATGTATTGAACGGTATTGCCTGGAACCAAAAAACAGAGACGCTTTGGGTAACAGGTAAAAACTGGCGTAATCTTTACGAAATAAAGCTCTTACAAAACGATTAGAGGCGAATTAAAGGCGAATAGCGCTCGATTACCTCTAATCTGTTTTTTTTAGTACATATAGCACTAGAACCTACGTTGTGAGACGTTCGCGGATTAACTACAATCCAAGGCCTAACCAATTAGCCTGTATTAGGCTAGATCAGTTTATAAGTCACATTAAGTGCCCTGTTCTGATACACCACAATCATTATTCTCGGGAGAATATAGATGCCTTTGCTCCGTTACATTTCACGAACTGCGACAGCCATTGCCCTCGCAGCCACTTCTATCAGCTGTGTTGCACAAGAACCCGATCAATGTCTTGAGGTAAGCCTAACGGGAACGCTCGGTGGACCCGCCTTTTTTAAAGACCTAGCAGGAGCAGGCACCTTAGTTAAATTCGGCACCGTTGAAAATGGCTGCAGCGATGTTCATATGCAATTCGATATCGGTCGCGCAACCGGCATGCGATTGTCTCAGCTAGGCGTCCAAGTGAATCAACTCGATGCCGCCTTTATTACGCATTTGCACTCCGATCATACCGTCGGACTCGTTGATCTTATGCAAACTCGGTGGCACTTTTTTGGTTCACCTATGGACTTAGTTTGCAGTGATGACATTGAAGTGGGTGGAGAGCATGCCCGAGAAATGAGCTGCGCCAGCTTTGCAGAAAACATCACTTCTGCCGCTGAGCAAGCTGGAGAAATCGGGCAGCGTAGCTCTGAAAGCACCCGAAGAAAGCCAGAGGGCCCCGCTACTATACTCAACCATATACCTGTGACATCACCGCTTCCTACCGAGCCTAGAGTGGTATGGGAGTCAGGAGAAGTCACCGTTTCAGCGATTGCCTCAACGCATATTCCAGGACACCTTTCTTACCGCGTTGATTCTCCTGCCGGATCAGTTGTTATTGGCGGCGATGCCGGCAATGAAAAATCCGCGCCACCACGAGATAGCTCGACATCTTCATCGGTTGAATTACTTGCACAGAATGCTGATGTGTTAGTTCACTCAACCATTCACCCAGTATTTGGCCCCGATAGTGGCAGTACTTTTCCCGCGCCAATTTTTTATCGCCAAAGTACCTCTACTGATTTAGGTTCGCTGGCTAAGCGCGCTGAGGTGAAACATTTGATGCTTACTCATCTTATTCCGGTGCTTAATTCGGACTCTCATGGTATCTACCCTATTCCTGGTGGCGCGCTTAACGAGGCTGATTTTGAAGCCTCTGCGCGGGAAACTGGGTATGAAGGAAACGTCCATGTCGGCAAGGATCTATTAACGCTCAGGCTATTGGCCTCCGAGCAGTAACGCTTTATTGCTGATACTTTACTGTTACTTTGTCGCCAGTGCTCTGTCGCTGGCTTTGTAAAATTATTATCGTACTGAGTTTGCCGAGAATCTAGAATCCTCTGTCTAGACCATCGGCAAACCCAGTTTTAATTTCTCCTCCTGCTACGATCTCGTCGTGCAGATGTCCGTCTGCCAAAAACAACATCTTATTAGCTCAATCCTAGCTTCTCGCGGCATAGCTGCTCACAGGCTCATCCCAATGTAAATGACATGCCTACAGGATGGTAAGTTTTCACTGGATAGAACGCTTTAGAATGATTCTTTTAAACCGTTTCTGGGATGGGTGTGCTCGAAGCCAAACCGCTTTGTATCAACCACCCTAGAAGCCTAGTTAATAGACACCTAATTAATCAGATACGCGGGCTAAACAGATGAATATCAAAATGCTGGAAAAACGCACAATCATAAAAATGGGATATCAATCATTGCTGCTACTAACCTCCTTGTTAGTGGCTTGCTCGAATTCTGATGTATCTGAAGAAGTCGCTAGTTCAAGCACTGAAGGTCAAGAATCCGAAGGCGTGGACTGGGTACTTACCAATGGAAAAATTCTCACCGCTGATGACAACTTCTCTATTGTGGAGGCCTTAGCCATCGAAGATGGTCGCATTGTCGCTGTGGGCGGTAGCGCTGAGGTGATGTCTCATGCTGGCTCAAATACCGAGTTGACCGATTTAGATGGCCAAACAGTTGTCCCTGGTCTAATCGATAACCATATGCATTTTGTACGCGCGACCAAGCAATGGCATCGGCAAGTGCGATGGGATGAAGTCCGATCGCGCACGCAGGCACTCCAAATTCTCAAAGAACGCTCTGATCAGTTACCCGACGGCGAATGGGCAATAGTGGTTGGTAGTTTCATTATGGAACAATTTGAGGACAATCAGGCTCCCTTCACTGCCGCCGAATTAGATGCGGTTATTCCCGACAGGCCCGTCTATATTCAGGAAGCCTACACCCGTGTATTTCTAAACACCGCTGCCTTGGAAGAAGCAGGCATTACCGCCAACTCTCGGGTAAACCAACGGGGCGAATTAGTAAAAGACGAATCGGGTAGTTTAACGGGCGAGCTTGTCGGTACCGCCATGAACTTGGCCATGCCCTCTATTCCGGAAGTAAACAACGACACCTGGGATGGGAGTGTTGGGTTAACAATACAGAGCCTATTGGGTATGGGCTTAACCGCTGTCTACGATGTCGGTGGCAACACGGTCACGCCTGCTTTTTATGCATCCGTGAAACGCGTAGCTGACGCTAACGCACTGAACATGCGTGTTTTTTATACCTTAAACCCACAAAACAGTCCCGCTGGTAGCGCTGAAGATATCATCAAAGAAATGCAAAATAACGAGCCCGATAACCTAGGTTTGCGTTTTGCTCGATTTGGTTACGGTGAAACCGTTTATAGGCCCATGCGCGCAAACCCGTTTGAGCTTTCAAACGAAGATAAGCAAAACTTCAAAAACATTCTGATTGCCGCAGTTGAAAATGGCTGGCAGATCAATGAACACACGACCCAAGATCTTAAAGCGAAAACCATGCTGGATATCATTGCCGAGGTAGCGGAAACACATCCACAGGTTCTCGATATGCGTTTTACCATCGATCATACCAACGGAATTTCTCCCGCAACGATTGAACAAGGCAAAGAGCTAGGCATGGTGTTTGCCACCCACAGTTCAAGCCGCAACCTAACGCCTGCAAGATTTGAGGCTGGCGTCACCCAACCACCTATTCGCACCATTAATGAGCTAGGCGGTATTTGGGGTTTGGGTTCTGATTCCACAACATCAAATAGCCCCAATCCTTTCCATACTATTGGCTGGGTGGTGACGGGGCAGTCTGCTTCTGGCAAAAAGACGTTTAATGAAACCGTCTCCCGTGAAGAGGCATTGGTCGCACACACACGCACTAACGGCTACATCCTGTTTCGCGAAGACCATATCGGCAGTCTAGAAGTTGGGAAGTTAGCTGACTTCGCGGTGCTCAACGATGACTACATGACTGTGCCAGAAACAGAAATCAAAAACCTTCACTCAGTTATGACCGTCGTTGAAGGCGAAGTGGTTTACACCATCAAATAGCGATATATGGCCGACTAGATATAGCCGGCTAAGGGGATATAAGCATGAAAAAAATATCAAAGTGCGTGGTTATGATCAGCGCCATCATCTTGCCCACTTTAAGTTGGGCAGCGTGCACCGCAACTGGCGATTCGGACATGTACTTACAGGTTTTGGGATCTGGTGGTCCCCGTGATTCTGGTGGACGCGCATCGTCTTCCTATATCGTATGGATAGACGGTGAAAGCCGCATCATGGTGGATTCCGGCAGTGGTACTAAGGTCAACTTTCATCAATCCGGAGCAAGTTTTGACCAAATCGATCTAGTTGCACTCAGCCATTTCCATCCGGATCATTCATCCGAGCTACCCGCTGTGCTCTGGCCAACCGGTGGAACTTTCAAAATAGCGGGGCCCTCAGCACGGGATGTTTTCCCCTCCATCGAGGGCTTTGTTGATCTCCTATTCGGTGAAGGTGGCGCGTTTAACGTTCAGGCACAGCGACTAACAATGGAACCTATCACCGTTGATGTAAACCAAAGTAACGTAACCGAAGTCTGGCGCGATGAAGACATTCTTGTGCAAGGAAAAAGCGTTCCGCACGGAGACGTGCCCACAGTGGGATACCGAATTGACATGGGCGATCGGAGTATTGCTTTTTCCAGCGATCAAAATGGTTCGGACCCTTCATACATCGACTTTATAAAAGATGTAGATGTGCTCGTGGTACATTTTGGCGGCACAGAGCAATCTACATCTCCACTGCATGCCAAGCCTAGTGTCTGGGGGAAAATGGCAGAATCAGCGAATGCAGGACGCGTAGTTGTCAGCCATATCTCCAACGTCTTACCCGAAATATTGAATGCCAGCTTAGCGATCATGCAGGAGCACTACCAAGGGCCAGTAACCACAGCCGAGGATTTGCTTTGTATTGAAGTCGACTAAAATCGATACAGCTATCCACAAAAAAGCCGGGGAATACCCGGCTTTTTTAATGTGGCTACTTTGATGTGGCTTCAATGATTCGTCTTAGTTTTGATTCTGCCTACCTTGTCCTTGGCCCTGCCTTTGACCCTGGCCCTGTTGGCCCTGTCTTCCTTGGCGTTCTTGCCAACCAGTACCTTCTGGAGGCGCATCTTCTAAAACAGACTCTAAGTCTTCACCTGCCTCGATTCTATCAGCGGCTTCATTCGCAAACTGCTGGCCTATTCGCTCCAACACAGGATAAAAATCGCCTGCCAAAGTAAAGCCACTCAACGCCATATCAGGGCGACCATTTCGGGCTGGCCACCCGAGCACGATCAACTCATCTCCCTGTTTGACGGTGTCTTCCCCGTATTCGTATCTATCCCAAAACAAAATAGGAATTTCAATCTCCCATTCAACACCCTCATTATCCAAAAGCGTTAGCATCGGATGCGGGCGGCGATAGACGAAGTCCTCAACAACCCCAGAAATTTCTATCGGGTTGCGAATATCATATGGCGCATAGGAATGATGTGAAAACGCACTAGCTGAAATCATCAGTCCGAGTGCTGCGGCAATCTTAAGCTTGAACATGGCAAGTAACCCGTTTTAGTTAGTACTGAATAAACACCCTTGCAGGTAAAAACTCAGGTCTTTAAATTCTATTTAAAAGACGAAAGGCTAGACGCCCAATTGCACCTAGCCTTCACGTTTTGACTTTTCAGCCTATTTCTTTTCCTCGCGAGCTTCCCACTGCTGCCGACTAGCAAGCTCATCACTACAGCTCTGCAAAGTCAGCTCTTTGATCTGATGCGGTGAGGTTCCATTTCGACCAAAAGTGGTCTCTTCACCCACTGTGAGGCACATATCAAGCGCTGCTTTTGGGCTAATAGTGCCGTTTTCAGAAAACACTAGCGATTGCACATCACTGCCATCACAAGCGGACAATGCTACTTTTGTACCGGCTTCAGTGCTTGGAAGCGACGCACATACATCAAACTCAGGATACTTGAATTGGCCATCAGCAAATCCGCTGGGATCCAAAGTCTGATCTGGTGTAGATTCACCACGATAGCTCAAACATGTATGTGCCTGCAGACCACGGCTAGGATCTATATTTTGAAAACCACCTGAAATATCAATGCAATAGTGTTCCAAATCACCGTCAAGACGATCTACCAACGCAATCTCAACATTGGCCGCCCAGCTTTGCAATGGAAGAAAAAACAGTGTGAAAAACAGGCTGCTTACGAATTTACTCTTGTGCATCTCTCTACCCCTCGATTTAGATATTTGACTATTAATTAAATGCTTAGCTATTAAACAATATCGCTTTGAATTAGAAATTATTTCCTAATTTTATCCCGATAATACCCCTTGCTATCTATTTGAAAAAGCAACTTTACGGTATGTAACCATATGTTTAGCTATCACATTATTCGGCTGAATTTATTAACATTCATCGTCGCCTACTTTATGGCTTATGAAGGCCAGTAATAGAGGTTTTCAGGCAATATGACATAGCTATTGCTTGGATTCAGCGTCACCTGAGCCAAAATAACAAAATGAGCCATACTTGACCGCCAACCATATACTGTATAAATTAACAGTATATGGTCACGCCAAAAATAAAACAGCAGCGTATAAAGCAGCAACGCATGTTAGAAAAACTACTACTCCGCCCAGATATCTGGCTTGGCGAGAGTATGCATAAATCATCGCGCTATTTTGCAAATAATAGAAGCCTGACAACGGGTCATACCGAATTAGACAAATGTTTAATCGCTGGAGGCTGGCCTATCGGCGGTTTGATTGAAATCACTCAGGATGGTTTAGGTAAAGGTGAATGGCAGTTGCTTGCCCCTACTCTTCGTCATCTAAAACAAACACCTGGGTACATTGTTCTTATTCACCCACCCGTACTCCCTTATGCACCTGGGCTTAGCGCGTTGGGTATCAAACTTAGCGAAACACTTATTGTTGAACCTAAGAATCGGAACCAAGCCATCAGCGCTTTTACTGAAGCACTAGGTCATTCAGCTTGCAAGGTGCTGCTATTTTGGGAAAACAAAATACGGCTAAAACCTCAAGAATTGCGCAAGCTGCAGTTGGCCGCATCTGGCTCTCGAGCACTTTGCTTATTGTTTAGACACCCTAATAGTCTTAAGCAAAGCAGCACCGCCGTACTGCGACTTCACATTCAAATAAATGACCAAAAAATTCAGGTTCAAATCCTCAAACAACGCGGTGATTTTCAACAAAAAACACTGCATCTGGATTTACCAACAACATGGGAGGCAATGCCAGCGCTGTCTAGTAGAGAGTGGTTAATGCCCCAGTCGTCAACGCTCACTAAGGCGAAGATTTTCCCTTTCCCTCAACAAAAAGTATCCACCCTCAGGAGACCATAATGCTTTGGCTTACGCTGCGTTTTCCCCACCTACCCTTAGAGGCTCTTGGTCATAGTGCGGGCGACAATCAATCTGTTGTTATCGAAGATAATCATCGTATTTACGATGCCAGCGCTGGCGCGCTAAACGCAGGTATTCAATTAGGGATGAAGGCATCTGCTACTCATGCTTTGGCAGAAACCACCGTATTCGAAAGACAAGCAGAATATGAGAATCAAGCATTACAACGCTTGGCTGCTTGGGCTTATAACTACACGCCCTATATTCAACGCTATGAAGACAATTGTCTTTTACTTGAGATCTCTCGATGCTTGCGTCTCTTCGGTGGAATCGATGCTTTTTTTCACGCACTAACGTCTTCTCTAGATAAATACCCACACCAATACCAAGTAGGCCTAGCTCATAGTCGACAAGGCTCTTGGTTGCTTTCCTACAATAAAAGCGTTTCTTCTAATGCTGAAAAAACCAATGGCCAAAGTAGTCAGAAAAGCTTTATGGCAAAGATTGCTCAAATGCCACTGAGCTATCTGAATGCGTTCCCACAAACACGTAAAGAACTCCAACAAATGGGGCTGAAAACCTTTGCTGACCTCTTAAAGCTGCCCTTTGATCAACTAAGCAAACGCTTCGGTAAAGATTTCGGCATCTGGCTCAACGAGCTCTGTGGTAATCAATCTGTACCGCTACCGCTTTATCAACTAGAAGAAAAATTTACGGCGTCCGTTAGCTTCAATCACCCTATTAACAATGTTGCACTGCTGGAGGTTCCTGCCGAACACCTCTTGCAAGAATTTGTTGACTATTTAGTTCAACACCAGCAGGAGGCACAGCAAATTGATTGGTATTTTTATTCAACGCAGGGACAGGTACATACCATCAGCATCGGTACGGAGCGCATCCACGGCAAGTGGCAACTATTGTTAGACCTCACTCGTATTCGCTTGGAACAACTACAACTTTATTTCGAAGTTGAACGCTTGGAACTCCGTTGTGATAAAACCACGGCCGTGGTCACAAAATCCCAAGAGTTATTTGAACAGCTCGATGCTTTTTCCGATCACAACATTCAGGAAGACTCAGAAAGCATAGTCGCGCGCCTGCAAGCACGGATGGGAGCAAATACGGTCTATCAACCCAGTCTGCGTGCAGAACACCTTCCCGAACAACAACAGACTCAGGTATTACCATTTTCTAGTAAAACCAGCGCTGAAGATCAGCCTATGCCTGTGTATAAGGGCCCAAGACCTTGCTGGCTATTTCAAAAACCTCAGCGTATTCGGTGTAACGGAAATCACCTTTTCTGGAAAGGCGCATTGCAGATCGTACAAGGGCCTGAACGCATTGAAGGCAAATGGTGGGAGCACCGCAGCGTGCGCGATTACTTTATTGCCAAGCATGAAGATCACGTGCGTTACTGGGTATACCACGATTGGGAAAACGATAGCTGGCACGCGCAGGGTATCTTCGCATAACAGGACGATCTAGAGGGAGAGTTAAAAATAATATCGTAGACAGATCGATAATCAGCCCATAAAGTGCGCGATCGAATTAATTACCTAACACCTGTATCAATGCGACATTTGCTGCACAACAACGCGCTCGCGCACCTGCTGTCACTCGCTATTCTAATAGCGTCAGTGTCTGTGGCGAGCCACGTTCATGCAGAACACGATGATTTTTCGCGCAGTGAACAGGTTGAAGACTGCTCGATCTACCATCAGCTTCAATCACCAGATCAGTCGTATCCTGAGTTTATTTCGCTTTTTCAAGCAAGCGAAACACAGATACATCGCCAATCAATCTTTGCTCAATTGCAAAGAGACAACCTCCTTCCTCCTGCTCGAGCTCCACCACAATATTTCTAATTAGCTAGACCACAAATTGTTCATTATTTGCGCATGGTTTTAGACCGAGTGCGCTCGTAGCTATTGGAAATAATTATGAAATTTAGAATTGCTTCACTTGCAAGCATCGCCTTGCTCTTATCACCTGTATCCGTATTTTCGCAAAATTCTGCGCACCAGCTAGACGAAATCATTGTCTCGGCATCGCAACACAACAAAACCGAATCGGAGATTGCGGGATCGTTGAATTTAATCAGCGGAGACGACCTAAAACGGGAGGCAGCCTCCACGCTTGGTGAAACACTGAAAAACCAAATTGGTGTCAACTCTTCTTCTTTCGGCCCAGGTGTCGGTGTGCCTGTTATTCGAGGCCAGAGTGGCAGACGTGTTGAGGTTCTACAAAACAATACTGTTGTAGCAGATGTCTCTGACACCAGTGCAGATCACGCCGTCGCAGCTGAATCATTTCTTGCGGATCGCATCGAAATTCTCCGTGGGCCAGCAACCTTGCGCTATGGCGCTGGCGCCATTGGTGGCGTGGTTAATGTCATCGACAATCGTATTCACGATCGCTTTGAAGAAGGTATAAACGGTGGTATCCGTGCTAGCTTTGACGAAAACACCAACGAGCGTGCCATCATTGGAAAGCTTGATGCCGGTATCAACAACTGGATGTTTCATGTTGATGCTGTGGTGCGCGAAAACAATAACGTCGAGATACCTGGCTTTGCAAACGCTGAAGCTGATGATCCAGATGAAACGACAGATGGCTTCATTGCCAATACCGATGGAGAGGCAGATTCCTACTCCTTTGGGGTTTCCCATATTGGTTCTAACCTAACTGCAGGTTTGAGCGTTAATCGGACCGAAAACGACTACGGTATCCCTCCTGGTGCTCATGCCGAAGAAGAAGGCGGTGAGGAAGAGGAAGA
>CAZUTO010000005.1:0-47143 GCA_964623085.1 uncultured Porticoccaceae bacterium | reverse complement strand
GAGGAAGAGGAAGAAGAAACCGTACGTATTGATCTCACACAGACTCAATACCAAGGCCAACTGACGTATTCGAATCTTGGGGATTTCTTTGACCACCTAGATGTCAATGTCAGCTATTCCAACTATGACCATCAGGAAATCGAATTCGAAGGCGACGAAGCCTTTATAGGCACGTTGTTCTCAGCCGACACGCTGGAAGCACGAGCCGAGCTTGCACACCGCGCATTTCAAAACTGGATTGGTACGCTCGGTTTTCAATACAGCGATCGCGATTTCGCTGCGGTTGGTGACGAAGCCTTTGTTCCACGATCTGACACAACTCGTTCGGGCATATACCTGATCGAAGAAACTAACTTAGGTGCTGGAACAATCGAATTTGGTCTGCGCTTTGACGCTCAGAGCCTATCCTCAGATGGCATCGATGATATTGATCACAACACGCTGAACTTCAGCCTTGGCTACCTACTACCCTTTTCAGAGAACCAGCGCTTTAGTGCCATTCTCAGCCGTTCAGAGCGAGCGCCGGCTGCTGAGGAGCTGTTATCAGATGGCGAACACGTGGCTACAGCGACCTTTGAAGTTGGTGATCAAACATTAGATGACGAAACAGCTGTGAGCATCGAGTTCACTTGGGCGCTGGAACAAACTGAAGCCGGTCTGTCTGCGCGAGCAAGTATTTTTCACAATGACTTCTCTAGCTATATTTCCCTACTTAATACGGGTCTACGATTTAACGAAGATCTTGAAACTCCAACTAGTTCGGGGCTGGATGTCTGTTCAGACGATATCGCTGATTTTGGCGGTGATCAGGGCTCATTCGATGGCGCTTTAGACTGCTTTTTGTATGTTGAAGAAGGCGCCACGTTTACAGGTCTAGAAGCTGAACTAACGTACGCAATCAATGATAGAAATAGTATTCGATTATGGGGCGATCTTGTCCGTGCCCGACTAGAAGACAATGGCGATGTACCACGCACGCCTCCTGGCCGCGTTGGCGCCACATGGGAGCACCAAACAGGTGGCTGGACCGGTCGTCTAAGCCTCACCAATGGGTTTGATCAAGACAGAGCTGGACAGGGTGAAGAAGAGACTGAAAGCTATCTGCGTGTCGATACCTTTGTCGGCTGGGATGCTGAAAACTATTCGGTATTCTTAAAAGGCTCAAATCTTTTCAACGAAGAGATTCGCAACTCAACCAGCTTTTTAAGAGAGCTTGCACCTGAGCCGGGTCGTGCCTTTTCTATCGGCGCAACTTACGCGTTCTAAGGCGTAAAACTGTCTAAAAAGAGCATATTGCAGTGCTGGAGATTGTCTCCAGCACTGCAATCCATCTAAATGCTTTTGACCATCAGCACCCAATCATCCAATTGACGAAATCCAGGCGGCGGCACCATCGGCCTACTTGCCTTTGGGCGAAAATGAAAACGTTCATAAAGCCTTATCGCTGTTGAGTTTTCCGTAGACGTGATCAAACTTAGCTGATCACAATTTTCGTTTTCTGCAATACCTTCAATAAACCTCAATAGGCCATAGCCCAACCCACGCTGACGAAAAGAAGCAACGGTTGCTAATGTACTGATATGCCAACTACTGGGAGCCATCGATTCCAACTCCACGATCGGGCGAATAAACTCGGGGTGCTCCTGCAAACTATCTGACTCAGTCGAAACTGGTTGCGAATAGCCAAGTATCATCGCAGCAGCCTCTCCCGCCACCTCCGATACCCAAGCATTCTTATAGCTAAATATGCCTTCTTCACGCCCAGTGCGCACAGCGCCGAAATCTATTGCCGATTGATCTCTCGATTTCATCTGACTCCAAAGATGAGCCGGCATCCCTTGGCCAGCAAGATCGATAAGCGACGCAATCATCCAAGCATCCGCTTTCTTCGCTCTTCGAATACAGGGACTAAACTCATTCATACACGTTGCTTATAGGTACGTTTTTGTCGACGGAACTCGTTTTAAAGACCTTCATATAAAGCCTAGAAAGCAAAATAATTGAGGACGTGAACAAGGCAATACAAAATGCAATCCATGCGCCCTCACTGCCAATTTGATGCCCAAGAATCGTCGTTCCTGGCAGGAAAATACCAAGAGGAAGGCCCATCAACCAGAAAGCGACAAATTGAATTCCGCATGGAACAGCGGTGTCCTTATAGGCGCGTAAACTGCATACAGCTACCGCCTGTAGACCATCGAAAAATTGAAACAACGCAGCGAGCGCAAGGTACATACTCGCCAACCGAATAACGTCCGCGTCTTGATTAAAAAGCCCAGGTAGATAAGCACGCAAGGTATAGGTCGCCACCGAGCTCACCAATGCAAAACCTATAACCGACAATAAACCTAATGAAACTATCTGGCGGGCAAGTGCATGATCACCGCGACCCAGGGCGTGTGATGCTCGCACCGTGACCGCGTGACCCAATGATATAAACAACATAAATACGAATGCAGCGATGTTAATCGCAATAGCATGTGCACCGGCTTCAATCACACCTATGTCTGCCATGCGCAGACCCATGCCGCCAAAAAAACCGATTTCCATCAGTGTCGACAACCCAATGGGGAGGCCGAGCAAAAATGTGGGCCGTATCAAGGTCCAGCGCGGCCTCGGGAAGATTTTAGTTAGCTTAAGCTCCGCCAGCCGAGGCGATTTAACCAAATGCCAGCACAGAATCAAAAGTTGGACGCAAAATACGATGGAGGTTGCCCATCCACACCCTACCCCGCCTAGAGGCTCTAGACCAAAGCCACCAAATACGAACCAATAGTCGAGTAGGATATTGAGTAGGAATACACCAATACTCAATTTCATTACAAAATGGATCTCATTCATCGATTCGAGGCTGGCTCTAAACAGTGGCAGTACTGCCATCGAAAAAGCGCCTGGAAGCACAGCGAGCATATAGCCAGTGGCGATGAGTGAGACCTCTGGGTCTAGCTGCCAAAGTGTCAAGTAGGTGGCCGCCAGATATACGAATAGCAGCGTTAGCAAACCGCAAACCAATGCCAACCAAACAGACTGGTGCAAATGATCTCGGATCGATTTCCAATCCAAAACACCAAAGTGACGGCCGACGATAGGGGCATTTGCGAGCCCAATACCAAAGAAGAAAAATGCCACTATCTGCCAAGCATTACTTCCGATCATGACGCCGGCAAGATCTTTGGTGCCGGCATTCCCTGCCACGATGACATCCGTCATACCCATACCAATTGCAGCCATCTGACTCACGCCAATGGGTGCAGCAAATTTTAGCAATGCTGCCAATTCCTTGCGCTTAGATAGGGCTTGATCTGACATGTTTCAGGCAGTTGAAGATCGGATAAGGTGCGCGAGTGTACGCAAAGACAGGAAGGAGATGAAGCTCAGATGCGACGCTTTACCCTCACATCTTATAAGCCGCTATCTGACCAGACGGCAAATTCGTTGCCGCTTGGATCGGTAAAGTGAAAGCGGCGACCACCGGGAAATGAAAATATCGGTTCGACAATCACACCACCGGCGTCGCTAATTTTAGTTTGGGTAGATTCAAGGTCCGCACTATAGAAAACCACTAGCGCTGAACCAGCGCTGGTCCTAGATGATTGTTCTGACTTAAAAAAACCACCACGCATACCTTGATCAGAAAAGGCTGTGTATTCACTACCGTAATCTTCGAATTCCCAATCAAATACGGAGGCAAAAAAATGCTTTGTCGCAACCAAGTCTTTAGCTGGAAATTCTAGGTAATCAATTCTTTCGTGGACAGGCAAAACGATGAACTCTCTGAGCGGTTTCGGAGATCAAAAACTTTACCCTGTTTTTGATGTGAACTCAGCAAAACATTAAAGCAATAACGCTCTCAGGGAAGCATATGAATGGTTTTCGTATGCAGCACAATCTTGCCGTCATGAACAAGTATGGTATCTGTTCCCAGTGGAATTGACGGCAAAGCCGACCAAACGAGGTATCCCGCCTCACCAATCACATCAAAGCGCTGAAGCCCATAACTCGAAGCAAGCAGAGGCAGCGTATCCCGCATAAATGTCTGATAATAATCTCGGATTTCAGATTTCCCTTGATAAGAGTTTTCTGACGTTAGAAGAATGGCATCATCAGAATACCCTGCGATCACATCTTCAAGTCGCTGACCCAGCGCCTTGATATGAACTCTAATTGCATCTTCAGTGTGTTTTCCGCGTGTTCTGGCCATCTTTTCTCAATACTCAATTTTACGCGACACATGCTAACAACCCAGTATTAGAGCGTATAGGGATTTGCAGGACTTGGATCACAAATACACGTAATTATGAATGCCTTTCTCCTTCTTTGAACTTTACATGCGTTCAAACCATGCCTTCAGGATTGCATATTCAATTTTTCGCAATTTGCGCAATGAAAGGGTATTTATTCTGGATAAGTTGCAGCACCCACCAACAAACTCATATCGAGATAAATTAGCGCACGAGCTCGGACCAAACTGGCTGAGTCTCTACCTAACGAAATCGAAAGTACGTATTATTTGCAATAGACTACAATGAACTTATCTGAATTGAAAAAACCTATTCTGTTAAGGAATAAATTAGACAAAATTTCATTCCTTTTCAGAATCTATAAGATATTATCTATTTGATTTAGGAATACATATGAAAAAAAGTGCGCTTCTCTTTAGTTTGCTACTCGCCTATCACTCATTGAATTCACTGGCGTTCGCCGACCCTGCCTCTGAATTAGAAGCTGAAAAATTGTTTGATGTTATCGGAATGGAGGACGTTTTCGACAAAACCATCACGCAAATGCTGGACTTGGAAATACAGCAAAACCCCGGGCTAGCGCCGTTTCGTGAGGTGATGACAGAGTTTTTCTACAAATATATGAGCTACGAAACACTTAAACCGGATCTGCTAAAAATTTATGCAGAAGAATTCACTGCCGGTGAGCTAAAGGAAATCAATGTGTTCTACTCAACTGATACAGGGAAAAAAACCATCGAAAAAATGCCTGCATTAATTAGCCAAGGTGCAGAACTAGGATCCTCACGTATCGAACAGAATTTGGATGAGTTGCAACAGCTTATTAAAGCAGAAGCGGAGCGGCTCCAAAGCACAGAATAGATAACACGCGAAAAACCTGCATCGGATGTTCGCGATTACCTATGGAGCCTCTCTACGTTTATCGGCCCCTAATCAGGGCTGATTTAGTCGGCGACAAATAATCAGGCGTTCCCTGCTAGACCATTGAGTTTACCTAGCAACGCGTCCAATCGTTGACGCACATTCTCTACCTTTTGAACTGATACGCCTTCAATTTGCTTGCCTTCAACCTGCTTTAACATCTTATCGATACTATTCGCATAGCCTAAGTTTCTCTGAACTTCAGACTGCGGAGGCGTATTGGAACTATCAGATTGTAGGTAGTTCAGATTTTCCAAAGTAGACACCATTATACGACCTGCTTCAACGCTGCTCACAAAATCCTTCGCAACCTCCGTCGATCGCAACCTATATGCGTAAAAGGCGAGATCATAAGTAAATACCAACGCCCTATCGACGATCTCTGTTGCTTCGTTAGCAAAGCGAGGTTGAAACCCTGGTGTATTGACCCGGATTCGCCAGTCGGCGCGAAGTTTAGTAGTAGTGTCATACCAAGGATCGGTAGGTAATACTTTTGCCAACTCAGCGTCCATCTGAGCCAAATCATTCATCCGATTCTCTGTTGAAGCGGCAAGTGCTTCTACTGCAGTCAGTGCCGTGCCCGACAGAAGTGCAAACTGAGCTTCAACATCTTCAGGTAACTCTTTGCCGCTTACTTTTTCACTTAGCCAGGGCTGCAAAAATAAGTATCTGACTCTTTGGTTATCCGGCTCTCTCTCTAGAATATCTAAAAGATGCCTCGCGCCTTGCTCCCTGTCACCCTGCCGCATAAGCCCAGCAGCAGCAACCGCTAAAGATTGCGCATGATTTTCTGACTCGAGGAAATTGCCAATTTCAACCGCACGAGGTTTTAATCTCAAATTTTCTAGCCGCCGAGTAAGGTAAATCAGGTCAAGATCGAAAAGATCGGGTTGGTAAAATTCGCTGTCTATCTGCGTGACTGGGTCATAGTTTGCAAGAAGCGGATCAAGCCTTCTCCAAGTCAGCGCTGAAGGGGTATCAATGACGCGCGAGGAATGCGTCGCCATGTAGTTATTGTTATCTGTGATTACTTTACCGCCCTTGGCAAACTCTTCCAGATTCTTTTGATCCATCGCTAGACCGGCGATAACGTCCTCAACCGCCCCTAAACCATTTTCAAGGTAGGTTTGTGGATCGTCAGATAGCGGTCGTCCGGTGCGCGCAATATCCTGCTCAATATTCAATGGACTGTTTGATCCAAGAAAGAATACCGCCTCACCATTCCACTTATACATTCGCACATAAGGATAAACATCCAACATCGTTGCAGTAAGGCTCCTGAGCAAAAACTCATCAACGAACTGAGTATTCATCCACTGCAAGTAAACACCATCTTCGGTAAGGCGCTCTTTCGCCAAGGCCATATATTCGCGTGTATATAAGTGCGATGCCCCTGCCGTCCAAGGATGGGATGGTTGCGACACAATCGCATCATAGTTTTTTTCGGTCAGCGTCATTGCACTGCGCGCGTCGTTGATCACGAGGTTCATGCGTGGATCCTTTAAAGGATCAATAGCTCGCTCATCCCCAAAAGTCTGGTTAGCATCGATGACCTGCTCTTCTAGCTCTATCACATCAACCGATTTTATTGACTTAGGAACACCTTCAAGTGCCACACCACCACCCAAGCCGACAACCAACATATTTTCAGCATCGGGCCGAGCTAAAACGGGCGTTATCGCAAGCAGGCGTTGGTTATGAACGGCAGGAGGTGCGCCTTTTACAGCTGCAGAAGCTTCTGGCAAACCATTATTTCTAATATTTAAATAGCCGTTTCGCTCGATCACCGTCACCGTCGAAGAGCGGCCCACTTCGTAGTATCGAAACTCTCCGTCAAGCAGCGTAAAAATAGGCGAAGTACGCAATATAGCCTCTGGCATAAGCGGCTTATAAAACAATATTGTTCCCACAATGAACATACCTATGGCCACTTGCAGTGATGCACGGCGATACCCAAGCATCGTTGCAGCTGCAAATGCCAGCCCTATGTTAACCAACACTGCAAAAAGAATTGCTCCTTCATACTTCAACGCTGGAATAAGGAAAAACGCTGAAATCGTTGCACCAAAGATGGCACCAACAGTATTCCACGAATAGACCTTGGCTGAAGAAGGGGCCGCATCGCGTTCATCAAAAGCGAGAATTCTCACCGCTAATGGAAAAGTCGCACCAATAAAGATAGTGGCCGGCAGGAGAATCATAATCGCCAGAACGACATTGCCAGCCAAGCCTTTACTTTCGGGAATCACCGTTGGCAATAACGCGTAGATAAGCATTGACGTAAACGCAATACCGCATTGCACTAACACAAACCAATTTGTCGACCGCTCTCGTGTTTTTGCTAAGCGCGAGGCAATCGCACTACCAATCGCGATACCACTAAGGAAGCCCGCCAGCATGGTGGAAAATGCAGCAATACTGCCTCCTAATATGTGACCGAGTAACCGTGTCCAAAGCACTTCATATAGAAACGCATTGGCGCCGGAGAACAGCATAATAGGCAGAATCCAAAGTCTTGCTTTGGAAGCATTGCCTTTATTTGCTGACGAATGCGTTGATTTATCTGGATCTTGGGCATCTGCATTGCCTCCTTCCACTTCCATATGATCGCCCACTTTCTTCGCGATCGCAGCAGCGAGCAAAAATACTAAAAAGTTGATCCCAACACCGACCCAAACCGTTCCGTTTAGGCCTAGCAGCGGCAACAATACAAACCCAGCAACAACAGTGCCTGCAATCGCGCCTAAAGTATTTGTGGCATAAAGCAAACCTACCCGAGAACCAATTTGCTCTCTGGACTTCACTACATATTTGGTCAATAGCGGCAGAGTTGCACCCATAAAGCTAGTGGGGATAGCCAACACAATAAAGGCGACAAGCAAATAGAAAAACGATTGCCCAAGACCACGCGCATCGACTGGTTCAGGCTGACCACCCAAAACATTCACATAGAGAGAACTCGCCAACCAAAGCAATAATGGCACTGCCAGTGCTGCTAGAGCGATACCCGCCTCTAGCAAGCCATAGAACAAAACGGGGCGAGTAACGCGATTGACATATTTCGCCGCCATGCTCGAGCCAAAAGCCAACCCTCCCATATAGGCCGCTAAAACCGCCGCAACGGCGAGCTCAGATGTACCGAAAACCGTTGAAAACTCGCGCATCCACGCTGTCTGATATAACAGCGCTGCAAAGCCAGAAAGGATAAAACAGGCAACAACTCCGGATAAGATGAAGAAGCTGGACCGATCAAGTGCAGATTTGTTCATAGGATTCTTTTCGTCGTTTGGTATCGAATAGTCAAAATAGTTAAATTACGCACTAAGACGCAAATACATAATGCAAAACACGATATTTTACCTGAACTTGCAGAGATTAATTGAAGTTAGCTTTTTTTGTAAGGTTCTATTTTGGTTCATTCAGCAATCAAATCGCAAAAAAATGTGGGGCATTGCTCCTTTTTTAGCCAATTCATGCAATGCGCTCAACAAAATTGAGCGCGAAAATGGCTCTGTCATGTACTATTGAACGTGGAAAAACATATTTCTATAGCGATAAGCCGCAAAGTGCACTCTGTATATTTGGAATGCTGGGTGTAGCGGCGGTACACATATGTATCAAGTGCCTCAAAGCCCACAACCAGTGGTGATTATAAGGAATACGCATGTTAAGAATACGATCTCTTGTAACCTATAGCCTGCTAATAGGGCTAAGTGTTTTCATCGCAGCATGCGCATCTGACACACGGACTCTTGGGCTTATTTATGAACGCTCTGCGCAATATCACAAACCAGACAGAAACCCCATTATTGTTATTCCAGGCGTTCTTGGCAGCCGTTTGGTAGAAGACGCAACAAACCGAACCGTGTGGGGCGCATTCGACGGCGGGGCGGCGAATCCAAATGACCCTGACGACGCACAGTTGCTAGCCCTCCCCATCGGACCTCAAGAACAACTCATAGAAGGCGCAGGAAATCGTGTTCGCAGTGACGGTGTGCTGGATCAAATCCGTCTGCGTATTGCCGGTATTTCCTTCGGAATTCGCGCCTACGTCGGCATCCTGTCGACCTTAGGTGTCGGCGGATATTCCGATGAAAGCATCGGGTTGAATGGCGTTGATTATGGTGATGATCATTTTACGTGTTTTCAATTCGACTACGATTGGCGGCTAGATAATGTCGAGAACGCAGCCCGCTTAAAAATCTTTATCGAAGAGAAACGCGCTTTTATTCAAGAAGAATACAAAAAGCGCTATGGACTAGAGGATGCAGAAGTTAAATTCGATATTGTTGCGCATTCGATGGGTGGTTTAATCACCCGATATTTTATGCGCTATGGCGACGCCGACCTTCCAACAGATGGTTCGCTGCCGGAACTCACTTGGGAAGGTAGCGAGTATGTCGAACGAGCCATACTGGTCGGCACACCAAACGCCGGTTCCAGCCAAGCGTTTGATCAGTTGCTCAACGGTTTTGATCCGGCTAAACCTATTTTGCCTCATTACCCCGCATCTATTCTCGGTACTTACCCGTCTATCTATCAATTACTGCCGCGTCCAAGGCACGCAAAAGTTGTTATGGATAATGAAGCAGAAACACCGATTACAAATATTTACGACGGAGAGTTATGGGAAAAATATGAGTGGGGGCTCGCCGCTCAAACAGAGGAAACGCAGACCTTTTTAGAACACTCGCTACCCTATCTCAGCGATCCCGAAGCACGACGCGAAGTCGCTCTAGACTTTCAAACCAAAGTATTGAAACGCGCTGAAACCTTCCACAAAGCATTGGATCTTGATGCACCTCTTCCAGAAGGGGTTGATCTCTACCTCGTTGCAGGAGACATCGAGAACACGCCTGATCGCGTGGCAGTCAATCAAGAAACAGGCGAAGTCCGTTTCATAGATACCGTGCCAGGCGACGGATCCGTCGCTCGCTATAGTGCATTGCTAGACGAACGTGTCGGCCAAGAATGGCAGCCCACTCTTCGCTCACCCATTCACTGGACGGAGGTTCAATTCATACCTTCTGATCATATAGGGCTAACATCAGATCCGAGCTTTTCAAACAACGTGCTTTATCTATTATTGGAAGACCCTAGAGACTAGAGTCGGCAAACCAATCCGACTCAAATTAAATAGCACTCAAGTACCGCAGAAGGTTTGATACACACGCTGGGATTCATTGGGTGGCTTGGCATACTTGGCATTAGCATAAGCTAATTTGTCGCCGCCAAATCCATAGGGTTTCGCAAGCACATCAACTAGTGCATGGAATCGCTCAAAGTCCTGGTTTTTTTCACCCGCAGCAATGGCTTCTTCAACTAGATGATTTCTAGGAATGAATGCCGGGTTGGCTAATCGCATCTCGACTGATCGCTCGATATGATCAGGCCAACTCATTCCTGCCTGCTCGGCAATACTCGACCATTCCTTCAACCAAGAATCAAAACTCGAAGGAAATTGAAACAGTTCATCGGGGATTTCTTTCTCCGAATCTGGTGCGCCAACATCAGCGAGCTTGCGAAAGCAGAGCGTAAAATCGACAGCGTGCTGCGCCATTAGCTCAAATAATCTTCTGCCAAGATCGTTACTCTCTTCACACGAGGCTTTAAACCCAAGCTTCCGAGCTAGGCCCGCCTCGTAGGCTTTATGGTAAGCATCTGGAAACGAATTGATGGCTTCTTGGGCTTTGTTAATAGCCGCTTCTTGATTTTCGTCGATCAAAGGAATCAACGATTGCGCCAACCAAGACAAATTCCAATGTGCAATTTTGGGTTGGTTTGAATAGGCGTACCTGCGCTGGCGATCAATGGAGCTAAATACTGCATCAGGATCATAGCTATCCATAAAGGCACAGGGACCATAGTCCACCGTCTCACCACAGATGAGCATATTGTCCGTATTCATGACACCGTGGATAAAACCTAACAACTGCCACTTCGCAATCAGCTCAGCTTGCCTAGCGATCACGGCATCCAGAAACGCCAAGGACGGATTATCCGCCGCTAGTGTTTCTGGATAATGCCGTTTCGCAGCGTGCTCAAAAAGTAGCCGAATCGATTCAGTATCACCCTGCGCAGAAAAGTATTGGAAAGTGCCTACACGAATATGGCTCGACGCCACCCGCGTGAGAACCGCACCAGGCAAAATTGTCTCGCGCATCACTTTGTCGCCTGTAGTCACCGCACCAAGGCTGCGTGTAGTTGGCACACCCAAAGCGGCCATAGCCTCGCTAAGCACGTATTCCCGCAGTACCGGGCCGAGCGGCGAAAGCCCGTCCCCACCGCGAGAATAAGGCGTTCGGCCTGCACCTTTTAACTGGATGTCATAGCGATCACCCTCTTCATCAACAACCTCACCGAGCAACACTGCGCGTCCATCACCCAGCTGCGGATTCCAATTGCCAAATTGATGGCCAGCATAGACGGTAGAAATCGGGTGAGAACCTTCAAGAATGACATTGCCGGCAAATGCTTGCTTGGCCTCTTCGGTCTTCAGCCAATCGACGTCAATTTTTAGGCACGCAGCTAACGCAGTATTTGCCCGAATCAATTCCGGCGCACTCACCGGCGACGGCATTTGATCGCTATAAAACTGCGAAGGCAGTGCTGCATAACTATTGTCAAAACAAATTGAAGACATCGATTTACCTAAATTATTGCAATAGCGCTACGGACTTAATTTGCGCCCAAACTAATTCGCCCTGCTCTAAAGCAAGGCGCGATAGCGATCTCTGTGTAATGCGCGCTAACAACTGATGACCACCCGCATCCAATTGCACCAATGCCGTGCCCGATTCCGGTTCTTCTGCAATAGCGTCTATACGCACCGGCAAAATGTTCTGAATACTGGTGTCTTTATGGCGAGCGCGAGCCAAACTCACATCTTTCGCGAGAATCCGTATTCGGTGCTCAGCCTCTATGGGCAAACCACCGTCTCTGATCCAGAGTTCACCACCGGAAAACATTACTCGCTCCATTTTCCATTCAGGCTCTTTGGCAACGATTTCTACATTAAGCACCGCCCCTGCCTCATCACCCGCCGAGATAGGAAAATCCGCTCGTGACATCATCTCTATTAACGAACCGGATGCGAATATCCTACCCTCGTCCAGCACAACAATATGATCAGCTAACTGCGCAACTTCATCAGCTGAGTGGCTCACATAAATAATGGGAATGTCTAACGCCCCCCGCAATTCTTTTAGATACGGGATAATCTCTTTCTTGCGCGCGCTGTCTAGGGATGCAAGCGGCTCATCCATCAATAGTATTTTTGGTGATGACAGCAAGGTGCGCGCAATCGCCACCCTTTGTCGCTCGCCACCAGAAAGCTGTGCAGGCATGCGATTTAATAGGTCACTAATGCCCAGCAATTCGACAATTCTATCTCGCGCTATGAGTGCATTTGCTTTGGATCGTTTCTCTGCGTAATCAAGGTTCCCTTCTGCGCTTAAATGCGAGAAAAGGCTGGATTCCTGAAACACATAGCCAATGGCTCGATCGTGTGTGGGCACAAATTGATTGTCGTCTTGCCACGTCTCCCCGTTAATAGCGATGGTTGCAGATTCAGCGCGATGTAAACCTGCCATACAACGCAGCACGCTAGTTTTCCCAGACCCCGACGGCCCAAATAACGCCGTGACTCCATTGCCGGGTAGTTCGGTGTCGAAGCTCAGGGAGAAGTCGTCCAAGGCTGCATGAATATCAAGCTTAATCATCAGAAAAGGTCAGACTCGTGCTCGTGCTTTTGATCATATTCATACTCTGGCGCGGCTTTTTTGGCCAAACATCGAGCCCGAAATTCGGCTTTTCGGATTCAACGTATAAAGCAAAAGCAACACCACAAACGAGAACAAAAGCATCATCAAACTCAATGCCTGCGCTCGGTCATAATCTAGCGCCTCGACGTGGTCATAAATCATCAAAGACACCGTTTGTGTGGCGCCTGGAATATTGCCGCCAATCATTAACACCAAACCAAACTCACCCAATGTATGCGCAAAACCCAAAACCGCCGCAGTGATCATCCCCGGCTTTGCCAACGGGAGCACCACCGTAAAAAATGTATCCAGCGGTTTCGCCCTCAATGTAGCTGCCACCTCTAAGGGCCGAGAACCTATCGCCTCCATTGCGTTCTGAATGGGCTGAATCACAAAGGGCATAGAATAGATAAAAGAGCCGACAACTAACCCCCAGTAGGTGAAGGGTAAAAGACCGACACCAATAGATTGCGTGAACTGCCCCACCGCGCCGTTCGGACCCATCATAATCAACAAATAAAAACCCAAAACTGATGGAGGCAATACCAGTGGCAACGCAACAATTGCGCCGATCGGCCCTTTCAACCAAGAGCGGGTCTGCGATAGCCACCAAGCGATGGGCGTGCCAATGACCAACAGCAAGCAAGTGACGGTGAAACCAAGCTTAAGCGTTAACAAAATGGCGGCCAGGTCTTGCGGCGAGACTGTCATTTCGATGACTCTCCTTCTCTAGCTACTTCTCGTTCGCTCGCCGCGCTATCAGACACTGTCTCATAGCCAAAGCTTTCTATAAGCAATTGCATGTCTGCGCTTTTTATCCAGTGATACAAGCCAATCGCTGCTTCATTGCTCTCGCCGCTTTTAAGTAGCAACATATCTTGTTTGATAGGTGTATGCAGGTTCGCCGGCACAACCCATACGCGGTTCGAATCCAGCAAATTTTGCGGGTTGTCTGTCGCTGAGGAACCCATCTGTGAACGCGCTTGAGAGCGTACTTGGGATAGCGCCACGAAACCCAAACTCACATTCCCACTGCTCACAAACTGGTAGACCTGCGCGATGTTTTCGCCTTGGACAATCTTACTGTTTATGGCGTCACCCAGATCGAAATAATCGAGCACCTCTGTGGCTGCTTTTCCATAGGGCGCAACGCGAGGGTTAGCAATAGCTATTCGATCAAACTGATTGGATTCTACTTGTTGTTTTGGATTTGCCGGTGATTGTGATGCTACGTCACCAAATAACGTATCAGATACAAGTGCTAACTTACCGATCGCGTAAGTAAATCGATATTGAGCGTCGTGCTTGCCTGTCTCAATGAGCTTGCTGGGTTTGGATTGATCAGCCGATAAAAATAACTGGAATGGCGCGCCATTAATTATCTGAGCGTAGAGCTTTCCCGACGAACCAAATGCGAGATTAACTTTGTGCCCTGTCGCTTCCTCAAACTCTGAAGCAATGACTTTCATCGGCGCCATAAAGTTTGAGGCCACCGCAACCGTGGCCGACTCAGCATGCGCTTTTGCTATCGACGATATACAGAGAATCGCAACATAAGAAGCCGCGACAAGCCCTTGCCTAAAACGGCTCAGTTTCAATCTTGTTTCTTGCCTCGGCTGGCGTAATTACCCACCGCCCACAGGATGTTCCGGCAACTCACTTGCCCCACTAATTTACCGTCCTTCACCACGGGGCGCCGACGTTGCCGCGCTTGCAACATTGATTGCGCCACGGAGACCAGATCGTCATCTGGGCTCAACGAATCTACCGTAGACGTCATATATTCACCAACCAGCCCGCTGCCAGTATTACCCTCGTTATAGGTCGTGCTAATCGTCGCTCTAAGACAATCTAATTCAGAAAGCACACCCACTACGTTGTCCTGCGCGTCCACTACGGTGAGACCGGAAATACGGTTATCTATCAACATTTTTGCCGCCTCATCAATAGTGGCATCCGGTGATATTTTTACTGGATTTTCGAGCATAAAATCTCTGACAAAAAAAGAATCTGTCATCTGACCTTCTCCCTATGGGCGGTTTTTTTATTGACGTTCCATTATTCTATATCACACTGACTCGAATTTTGCTGACCCACCAAAATTTGTTACCCACCTTGTTCGCGCACAACTGGTCGCCAGTCAGCAATGAGTGCAACCAAGCGCTTATCTTTGCTAGCATGGGACTTCAATCTGATTAGGGATATCTATTGCATGATGGGAAAATTACTGAAATTGCTTGTTCTCGTGTTCGCAACTCAGATTATTGCTGCCTGTGGTGGCGGTGGCAGTAGCAGTAGCACAACTGCAGAACCTGCTTTCGCATTCTCTCCTGGGGGTATATGGGAACAATCGGTCTCATCTTCAGGCCTCCCTGACTTTGTGATCGACGAAGAAGGGAGGGCCCTCGTTCAAAGCACTATGGTTACCGTCTCTAACCTAGGCGCAGATGCCGGTTTTATCGCTGGAACAGGACAGATCACGGAGAGCGATAGCGAAGGTATTCAAGGAGAATTCATTATGGATGGATTTATCTTCGACGATGTAGCTTCAACAACAACCACCTTCTTCGCAACCGAATGTACCGCCACGGGAACACTTGTTGAGCGCATTTCGCTATTTCTCTCGTTGGATTGCGAGATAGAAGAAGGGGTGTCGACGCTATTTATTTTCAGCCTAGTCGCTTCCCAAGACTGCTCTGATATTGCCTGCTCCAATTCGGAAACGGTATACGAAACCGCATTTTCTCTATCCGATATTGCAGGTACATATAATCTTGATATTCCAGTGTCATTCGGTTTCGTAAATAATAGAGGCTCGGACGAAATACCAGAAACAACAGTAGACCCTGCAAACCAAATAGAAATATCAGCTTCTGGCAGCATTACAGGCACGGACGAAATGATCCAAGCTTTTGGGTGCGATTTTAGCGGTCAGGTTTCTCTTCTCGAAAACGGATTTAATCTGTTCGAGATGGTACTGACCACTGAAAACTGCATAGTTCCAGATTCAATAGCGCCAGACTCAACCATCGAACTGGATCCCTCTATCACGGAAGGCCTGATGTTTGTGCGCGCATCCGGAGACAGTATTTCTCTTCGACTACTCTCAGAACCCATTGTCCTAGGTGCTGGTGAAGCTGCCATTCCTTTTGGACCAGTCACCGTATATGACCGAATCACCGAAACAGGTTTGTAGTCAGGGATATTTGGTGCACCATGAAAAAAACACTGAAACTTCTTATTCTCGCTTCCGTCACTCAGGTTATTGTTGCCTGCGGTGGTGGCGGTAGCGCTAGCAGCACAACGGCAGAACGAACTATCACGGTATCTCCTGGGGGAGTATGGGGGCAACCTCTCCCATCCGAGGTCACTGATACTGGTGATGTGCCAACCAGCGATTTCGTTTACGCAGCGCCATATACGAACAAATCCCTGACGACCCACTAATTTTCTAAAGCTTACTTAGGTCTCGCTAAGCCTCAAGCTCAACGTTGTGGTAGATGTTTTGCACGTCTTCCAAATCGTTGAGCATTTCGAGAAACTTGTTAAACATTTCTAGCTCTTCTCCCGCAAGCGCCTGCGTGTTCTGCGGGATAAACTGGATTTCATTCACATCAAAATCAATCTCACCAAAGCTTTCTACCAAGGCTTTGCGCGCTTTGGCGTATTCGGTATTGGGCGCAAAAACAGTGATGTTGCCGTCGTCGCTCTCAATGTCTTTGACATCTACATCGGCCATCATTAGCGCGTCGAGCACGGCCTCTTCGTCGTCACTCTTGAATACAAAAATCGCGAAGTGATCAAACATATGCGACACCGAGCCTTGGGTACCGATCTTTGTGTTGGTTTTGGTGAATGCTTGGCGCACATCGCCAAAGGTGCGATTGGGGTTGTCAGTTAAACACTCAATAATCGCCATAGCGCCACCCGGTGCGAAGCCTTCATATTGCGCCCGCGCAAAGTCTTCACCGGCACCACCTGAAGCTTTATCAATCGCTTTATCAATAACGTGAGTGGGAACCTGCGCTTTCTTAGCACGATCAATCAACGAACGGAGTTCAAGATTTCCGGTTGGATCTAAACCGCCTGATTTGGCACTGACATAAATTTCGCGCGCAAAGCGGCTGTAAACCTTGGCCTTTTGATCCGAGGTCTTGGCCATTGAATCTTTGCGGTTCTGATAAGCTCTGCCCATGAAATAGTCCTAAATAATCTATGTAATAAACATCAGTTGGCCGCGAATTCTACAAGAAAATATCGCATCCGTTTAGCCGACTTATAGCGGTTCTATTTCACCGCGGCTGATTTTCTCCATCACACGCGTTTCTTTTGCGCGTGAAATGCTTAAGACGATAAGGTTCGCCACCAAAGTCGTTCCAAACAAGGCGGCACACAAAGGCACCAGATCACCGGTTCGAAACAGCCCCGATATAGCCCCAACAATCGAACCAAATATAAACATACCCACGGAAAAAATCGCCGCAGCACTGCCGCTCAATTTACTAAAGGCCGCGAGATAAACGCCCTGCCCTGATGGCCCCACTAGTCCAATACAGCTCACACTAAGACCAAGAAGAATCATCGAATACCAAAGCGGTGGATCAAATACGAGAACAGAAATAAACCAAACCAACGTAGACGCCAACTGTAGGTGTTGCCCCAATCGAAAATAACGAGCTGTCTTTTCGAGGCTAAGGCCACGTAAGTAATAAACACTAAAGGATTGCCCCGCCGCAAACGCACAAACATTAATGACAAACAGCATGACAAACATGCTTTCGCTCACCGCGTAATAGGTCTGGAACATAAAAGACGCGTTGGTCAGATAGATCATCATAATCGCGATGCACAGACCACTCGAAACAGCGTATTTGATCGGCAGCTTTTGGCCTTCCAAACGGTGATCAAGTACTGCTTTGTATTGCTCAAATATTTTCAGGAAATCCGGCCTCTTCGTTTCCGAGATTCGTGTTTCCTTAAACCCGAAAAAATACACGACCGTCACAACGCCCGAATAAACCCATAGAAATCCAAAAATAAAGCGCCAACCAAACTCCATGAGTAAGACGCCGATAACGGGCGCAGCCATGGGTGCCAGCAGCATAAATAGCACCATCACTGCGATACGGCTGGCCGCTTTCTCAGGTGCAGACACATCTCTAATGGTCGCCATCACGATGCTCGATGCCATGCCACCGCCCAAGGCTTGGAAGGCTCGCAAAACAGAAAGCTGCATCAAGCTGGATGAAAACAATATCAACAAAGTGAAGCTGAAATAGATGCTTAGCCCCAAAAGGCCGATTCGTTTACGACCAATTTGATCAGAAATGGGCCCGCCCAATAACTGCCCAAGCGCCAAGCCCACAAGATAGGTGCTCATGGTGAAGTTCACATCTAACGGATTCACCCCGAAGTCTTTCGCAATCATGGGGAAAGCAGGCAAATACGCATCTATCGAAAGCGGAGACAACGCACTGATTGTCGCCAAAAACGGTAAGAAATAAACGGGAAGCGGTGGGTACTTATTATCCAAAGACTGCAAAACCTCTCCTATGAAAACCCAAGCACACCTTGTCAGCACACCCTATTAGCGAACCTTGATGGATCATGACATTTGTTTAGGCGACCAAGATACCGTGAAAGATAGTAGGATGACACCGCAAAAATTGAGAGGTGCGCAGTGGGCTTAATTCAAAACGGCCAATGGGTCGACAAGTGGTATGACACCAAATCGAGTGGTGGCGAGTTCAAACGGCAAGACAGCCGCATCCGAAACTGGGTCACTGCAGACGGCAGTGCCGGCCCAACTGGCGAAGCAGGCTTTGCGGCAGCACAAGACCGCTACCATCTCTATGTATCTGTCACCTGCCCTTGGGCACACCGCACCTTGGTTTTTCGGGCGCTTAAAAAGTTAGACCAGATCATTGATGTCACCTCTGTGCACCCGATGATGCTCGAAAACGGCTGGGAGTTTGATAAAGGCGAGCACGCCGACCCACTCTACAATTTGGACTTCATGTACCAGCTCTATCTCAAATCCGATAAAGACTACGAAGGCCGAGTCACCGTGCCGGTTCTTTGGGATAAGAAAACCGAAACCATTGTGAGCAACGAATCCGCCGAGATTATCCGCATGTTCAACAGCGCGTTTAATCAACTCACAGGCAATACGGATGATTACTACCCTGAACCATTGCGCGCGCAGATCGATGAGATCAATGATCGCATCTACAACACGGTCAATAATGGCGTGTACAAAGCCGGGTTCTCAACTACACAAGACGCTTACGAATCCGCCTACAACGCGCTGTTTGAATCGCTGGATTGGATAGAACACACACTCACAAAACAACGGTATTTGACCGGCGACCAGATCACCGAAGCCGACTGGCGACTCTTCACCACCTTGATTCGCTTCGATGCTATCTACTACAGCCACTTTAAATGCAACAAACAACGCATCATGGACTGCCCTGCCCTTTGGCGTTATTTGCGAGAGCTTTATCAGGTGCCGGGAATCGCGCAGACAGTAGATCTCAAAAAAACCAAGCAGCACTACTATGGCAGCATGCTACATGTGAACCCGACGGGCATCGTGCCCACTGGGCCAGAGCTAGATTTTGACGCGCCTATTTATTGACGCGACTTTTATAAAAGCGCGTCTTTGAACCCGTTAGTTGTGGCTTGTGCTCACCTGCGCTTACTAGCGCTCATGAGGAGAGTGTCGTATTTATCCAGTTCCCAATATCTTTGATCTGCTCCATCACGACCTGGTGTTCCATAGGGTATTCCTTCCACTCCAGTGAATAACCCAAGCTCATCAATAAATCCGCACTCTTTTTTCCCAAATCAAGCGGTACGACAGGATCATGCGTACCGTGGTTGGCCAATATAGGCGTGTCGATATTCACTTTCGTATGTGCCTGCTCCGCTTGCTCGGCAAAGGGTAGATAGGTCGATAACGCCAATATGCCCGCCAACTTATGCTTGGCACGCAACCCGGTGTGGTATGCCACCGCACCGCCCTGAGAAAACCCAGCGATGATGATGTTCTCGCTGGGAATGCCGAGGCTCATTTGTTTTTCAATTAGGCTGTCTAGCATCGCTTGAGATTCAGCCATACCCTCAGCATCTTGCTTGTCGGCGATATCCATACCTTTGATGTCATACCAACCGGGCATCATCATGCCTCCATTGATGGTAATCGGTCGGTCTGGTGCCTGGGGGAAGATAAACCGAATGGCGCGATCTGACCGCAGCCCGAGCTCAGGCACAACCGGCGGAAAATCACTAGAGGTTGCCCCTAACCCATGTAGCCAAATAACGCAGTACCGCACTTCATCAGTCTCAGCGCCAGTGCCGTGCACAAGCTCGATGGTTCTATCTTCAGACATTCGATTCTCTTTGCTAGATAATTGAAAAAAGATTCTAATCGTCTACAGGGAACCGCTCAAAATACTTTTCGAAATACTTTTTGATGGCGTTTAATTCGATGGCTTTTTTTCGACCAAAAGATGCAACACAAATATGCAGCTCAAGCGATGACTTCTAGCGACGGACATACAGGTACAAACCCAGACCCAAGCCCGAGCCCAAGTACAGGCCTCACCAAAGCGCTAAGCCAAGCGCTCGGCGAGGCAGTGGCTGACGGCCAGGTCAATTACGCCTTGCTAGCGAAGTCCGACCAATTAAAGGCCTATTGGAATCAAATCGCCAACGAGCGTATCGAGCGTTTTCAATCTGCAGAAGAGACCCTCGCCTTTTACATCAATGCCTACAACGCGTTATCCATCCAAGGCATTCTGAGAGGTCGGTCGCCAACAACCTTGGTTGGCAAATTTCGTCTGTTTTACGGTGATAAATACGATATCGCTGGCAAACGCATGAACCTCTACCACTTTGAACACAAAGTGATCCGCTCATTGGGCGAACCACGCATTCACTTCGCCCTAGTGTGCTCAGCAACCTCGTGCCCAAAATTGCGTTCTGAAGCCTATACCGCCAAAGCGCTAGAGCAACAGCTAAATGAAAACGCCATTGATTTTATTAACGACCCAACCAAAAACCGATTTGATCTTGAAAACAAAACCGCTTATCTATCCAAAATATTTGGATGGTTTACCAAAGATTTCACTGCAACGGGGTTGAGCCTGCAACAATACATCGCGCAATTTATCGCGGACGATGAGGTCGCAATTCTGCTTCGCGAGAGCGCATTTACAATCAAATACAGCAAGTATGATTGGCGTCTTAATGGCCAACTTTAATAGTCACTGTAATGGTCACCTTTAATAGCCACTATGAGGTATCCAATCATTGCTCATTAGAGTACCTGTAAAAGAAGTTACCCTTCTTAACAAACATGCAGGTTAGAATTACAGCAAGGACGTATTCTGTGCATTGATAGAAGCGTAAGAATACGATTGGTGATACAAACAAGGGGGTCACTAAATTGAAATTAAACCTATTAAAAAACAATTATTTATTAAGTATAGTTATTTTTATTTCTAGCTTGTTTTTTTCTACATTCAGCCAAGCTCAGGAGTATATCGGCGACAACTTTATGCTTCTCGATCCGCTCGATGAAAAGGATCGATACTGTCTAGATTTGGAAGGCTATGCCTCCACTACTGACCCAACTCAAGCCGTCATTGTTCACTCATGTAAAGAAGGCTGGTGGCGCGATGGCACATACAAAGTCGACACCCCCAGCGCAGGCAATATCTACAGCCCTGATTTCGATACCTGCGTGCAAGCAGACAGCGCCGAGGCAGGTACCTCTTTAAGACTGACCGAGTGTTCCGACTCAGCTTTGCAAGTATTTGATTTCCGCGACGATGGCAAAGTGCAAATCAGTAGCAACGCTGCTGAGAACCTATGTCTTTCCGCGGGGACAGAAAGCCGCAACGCGGGCAGTAATTTACGCCGCGAAGTCTTCTTAACCGATTGTAGCGAAACAGACGAATCACTCTCGAACTGGATAATCCCTCGGGAAAATACTGAGTACCCAGGTATTGTTCGCGTAGCACTCACCGAAGAATCCGCAGCAGCTGCAGGCGGTATGGGTGGTGCCGGCATGGGTGCTGGCGCGATGGGCCCTGGTGGCGCAATGGGTGGCGGCGGTGGCGCAAGAAGCCCCTATACAGGCGCATGCCTACCCTGCCATGCTGAAAATGGCCAAGGTAGCGCGCCCGATCACGCACCAAAAATAAGCGGGCAGCACGATTGGTATATCGCACGCCAACTCGAAAACTTTAGAAATGATTTTCGTGGTTCGGGCGAACACGAGCGCTGGGCGAAGCAAATGAACTTCCATATCAAGGATTTCACTCCAACCACACTCGCGAGCTTTGTCGAGCACATAGGCACCTTGGAAGACACTCCTGCTACACCAACCATCACCGGTGATGTAGCGCGCGGTGAAAGCCTCTTTGGTCAGATGTGCACAACCTGTCATGGCGCAGATGCGATGGGCAACGAACAATTCAATGCGCCACGCCTAGCGGGAATGACGGACTGGTATCTCGTAGCGCAGCTGGAGAAATTCCGTGCTGGCTTGCGCGGCCACAAGCCAGACGATAATTTTGGTGCTCAAATGGCTGCTTTTGCGAAGCTATTGCCAGACGACGAAGCGCTTAACGACGTCGTGTCTTATATCAACAGTTTGGCGAACTAATACCTACTGCTGATAACAATAGCTACCTAGGCGCTGGCTCAACAATGACCGCGCCTAGGTATCTGCTCTTCTGGCATCCAATCAGCTGAAGATTTTTCGCTAACCAGTGGGAAATCACACTACAATCATGCGATAAAAGTGCCACGAGGAATCGCTGCAAATGTCACAACATGCTCTGATTGAAATGAAGAACGTCCAGGTCAAATGTGGGCGCTACGAAGTATTTTCAGACCTGTCATTAACCATACCATCAGACCGAAGTTCGGCAGTGATCGGCCCCAACGGCTCAGGCAAATCCACCCTCCTCAAGCTCATCGCCAGAGATCTCTACCCCGAAGGTAGCGAGAACTCTGTTTTTAACATCCTCGGCCAAGCCGCACGCGAGAGAGACAAGCTCCGTTTAGAAATGGGCCTCGTATCCCACGAGCTACAAACGAGAATCGACAAAGGCTCAAGCGTATACCAGGTGGTTATTTCGGCGTTCTATTCCAGTCTGACGACTTACTTTCATCAGACCTACACCGAAGAACAAAAAGAAACCGCGCGACGCTATATAAAATTTGTCGGCATAGGCCACTTAACCGACACGCTCTTTGCCGCACTGTCTACCGGAGAGCAACGACGCTGCCTGCTGGCAAGATCGCTCATCCATAACCCAGAGTACCTAATTCTTGATGAACCCACTGCGGGCTTGGACATCAAAGCGAGCTATCAATACCTAGAGACGCTGTCCGAACTGATTGCTTCAGGCAAAAAAATCGTTCTGGTCACACATCACCTGCATGAAATTCTGCCTGAGATAGACTGGTTTGTTTTTCTCAAAGACAGACAGCTAGTAGAAGCCGGTGAACGCAGCGAATTGCTCACTGACGAAAAAATATCCAACCTGTTTGAAATACCGATGCAGCTAACAGAAGAAGATGGGCGCATCACTGCCAACTGCACACCCAGCCGCGCTATTCGGCGGCCAAAACACATCAGGCAGTAAGTATCTAAGCCTAACTTTGAGGCTTTAATATCTAAGCCTAACTTTGAGGCTTCGGCTTGGCAGTTGCCCAGGGGTCTGCGGGCCCGCTTGATGAAGAGCCTTCACTTCCGTGACCCTCATTCTGGCGTCTTCGCTTCAAGGTCGCATAGCCAGCTTCATCGCCGGCACTGACGCCTCTTCGCTCGCCGCTGCGCTTTCTGTTCTGCGAGCCAGAATCCTTTCCAGACGAACCAGAGCGATGTCGCGAGCGACCGCGATTAAACGCCGCCGCTTTGCGCGCACGCTCATCTTGTAACTCTTCCGCTTCTTCGAAGCTGAGCTCCGCAGGCTCACCCGGCTCTTGCCCCTCTGGTACAACGCGATCCCGAGGCGACAGCTCAAACTGTTCCCTAGAACAACGCGGCAAATTTTTGTATTGATACAGATAAAAGGATTCGACCTTCTCCCGCGCCCAATCGGTCTTCTTCAAAAACTTCACGCTCGACGCAATGTCCGGATTTTTATCAAAGCAATTGATGCGCAGATAGGCATAAAGAATCGCAAACCCGTAGTGATCGACAATCTCAATCAGCATATTCTTCAGGCTAAGGCCATGAAGTGGATTATTCTTGTAATTGATATCGTCGCTCATACTTTCGCTCAAAAAAATCTATCTCCAAAAGAGTATATAAATGCTCATTTCGGCTCATAAACCATCATTGTGATCTCTCGACCCTGATCCCGATAGCGCTGATAGACCCCACCAACCGATGACGGCTGGTTTTCAGGATCACACACCCGAAACCCCAATGACGCATAAAATGGCTGCAAGTGCTCATAGGCAAATGTATAGGTATGGACAGCAAACACCTCCGAGAGCTGCTGCAATAATAACCGCCCAACGCCCTTGCGCTGATGATCTGGCGACACTGCCACACCAGAGAGCAGTTCAAACCCGTTATAGCTTCTAACATAGCCGCAGGCAATAATAGTGCGGCGTTCATCTCTAATGTCTCGCACCACAGCACAGCGCTCATGGCGCTTTGCGCTGCCACGGAAGCGGTGCTCACGATAGAATTTATTAGCCAAAGGGACTTCCACATCGGAAAGCCATTGAACAGAGTACGGCAGGGCCTGGGATTTCATAAAATGCGATTTCAGTCCAGTGTAACTACAAAATACAAGCGGAACTCGCTATAGAATAACTGCTTTAAATGTATATTTAACAATGCATTCCTATATGTAATATGTATTCCGTAAAATGTAATGCCTAGTAGCTAGGCTAGCAGCTAAAGAAATGCCCAGAGAACAATGCTCTAACTGCGAACGACCCCTTGCGACCTGCTATTGCAGCGCCTTGGTTCATATCGCCAATAATGTAAAGGTCGCGATTATACTGCACCCTCTAGAGGAGAAGCACCCATTCAATACGGGACGTATCGCACACTTCTGCCTAAAAAATAGCGCACTCATCGTAACAGAAACACTTTCAGAGAAAGCGCTAGATGAACTCCTTAGCACACCCTCTGCATTGCTTTACCCTTCCCTCGCCTGGCTACCGGCAACGACAGAGCTTAGCAGCCAAACCAAAAGCGAGAACGCAGCCATTCAACAGCTGATAGTGATCGATGCCAGTTGGCGCAAATCCAAGAAGATATTACACCTTCACCCGCCCCTGCAAACCCTTCCCAGAATCAACCTAACCGGCGGGCTAAACTCCAACTACCAAATCAGAAAGACCTCAATAGAGGATGGCCTCTCCACCATTGAAAGCATCGCCGCAGCCATGCAGATATTAGAACCCAAAAATGACTTTAATAAACTACTGCAACCTTTTGAATTTATGATTAAATTACAGAATAATCATCAAGATTCAGCGATCAAAAATGATAGTGGTAAACACGGCTAATTATAAGCTTTTACACCCTCAATTTAACACAACCACGCGATTTGGCAGCTCATTTTTAGGGCCACTTGAAGCCACATATTCTGCCAACAATTCGCCGCATTGAGTCACACCATCATTCAGGCCTTTGTAGGTATTTCCCGCCTTAATTTCGCTGGTTAGCGTATCCACAATACTTTGCCATTTGTCCTGCTCAACGTGCTTGTTAATACCTTGGTCCGCCAGAATCTCGACGTAGTGCTCGACCTCCGAAATAAAGATCAACACCCCTGAGCCATCCTTGGTGTAGTGAAGGTTGTTGTCGAGAAATTGCCGCCGCGCCATATTCGAGGCACGCCAGCACTTCACCGATCGCGGCAATAACCACATCATCACCGGCGGAATGCGAAACAACAGGACCATCACAAAAAATGCCACCCACTGCACTAATAGCAGCTCATCGCCCGTCAACCAAAAAGGCATTAATCTCAGAACAACGGGAATAAGCAACGCGATGATTCCCGCCCAAAGCGCGGGGATATAAAAATAATTGTCTGATTTCTTGGTCACCACCACGGTCAGCTCTGAATCAGTGCGCTTTTCTATCTCACTAATGTTGCTCTCAAGCGCTTCGACCTCTTTCTCAGTTAGATGCCGCATTACCAACCTCCCGACGCGCCGCCGCCACCAAAACTACCACCACCACCGGAAAAACCACCCCCGCCGCGGCGTGAATAGCCGCCACCATAGCGATAACCCGTCGGATAACCGGAACCACCTCTGCCACCACCAGTCGTGCCAGCGCCCATCAGTATATAAATGACCACTGCGATAAATATAAAAAAGAAGATAGCCTGTACTCTTGCATCCGTTTTAGTCGTTGTCGGGCGTGGCTCATACTCGCCATTCAGCGTCTCAATCATTGCGATTGTGCCCGCTGCAATACCCGCAGGAAATTGCCCAGAACGGAAGCGAGGCAGAATAACCGTTTGAATAATATTGGATGTCAGCGCATCCGTAAGCGCGCCCTCTAACCCATACCCTACCTCAATGCGCACCTTTCGCTCGGACTGCGCCACAATCAGCATCGCGCCATTGTCATTGCCTTCCTGACCAATCTGCCAATGCCGGCCTAACCGATTCGCGTAATCCTCAATGGCGTACCCCTGTAGATCGGTTAAGGTCACTATCACCAACTGGTTCGCTGTTTCGGTTTCGTGCTGCTGTAAGGCCTGGGTCAATGAGGATTCTTCGGCAGCGCTCAGAATATTTGCGCTATCCACCACACGGCCTGAGAGTGCAGGAAAACTAGGCTGCGCGCACAGGGAAAGCGGAAAGAAAACAAGGGCGGCTAACGCCAATAACGATCGCGCCCGCAGTGATTTAACTAACAGTGATCCCACTAAAAGGTTACCTGCGGCGGCACCTCTGTGTTTTCCGAGGTCGCCTCGTAGGTCTCTCTTAGTTCCATATCGCTATATAGCCAACCGTGCCAGAGCCGCCCAGGGAAGGTACGAATCTCCGTGTTGTATTGGCCCACTGCAGCAATGTAATCGCGCCTCGCCACCGAGATTCGGTTCTCTGTGCCTTCAAGCTGCGATTGCAGCGCCAAAAAGTTCTGGCTCGCTTTTAAATCTGGGTAGTTCTCACTCACCGCCAACAAACGGCTCAGGGCACCGGATAACTGCGACTGCGCCGCTTCAAACTGCTGCAACGCTTGCGGGTTATTCAATAGATCGCTGGACACCTGAATAGAACCAATCTGCGCACGCGCATCCGTCACGGCTTGCAGCGTTTCGGTTTCATGAGCGGCATAGCCCTTCACCGTAGACACCAGATTTGGCACCAAATCCGCCCGGCGCTGATACTGGTTTTCCACTTGTGCCCAGGTCGCCATCACCTGTTCATCAAAGGTAGGAATATTGTTCACACCACAGCCTACAAGCAGGCCCAGCGTTAAACCAAGGACAGCTAGTTTTCGAATATATCTCTTATGTCTCATATGTATCTCACGCATCTTAGAGCCCCCATCATCAAACTTGTTGTTATCGGGAGAAGAGTAAAAGGCACGGCGGGGAAAAGCCAGATGAATTTATCGGGATACATTTAGTGACCTTTCCAGCACATTGAAAACAGAGTCGACTGGCTGGAGGACATTCGGCATCAAGTCAAGGTAAGTAACGAGTTCATTCGACGTATAAACACTTTGCGTCAATTGGATTGAACATTTCCCACAAACGATATCTATTAAGGAGGATGAGAAGTGGAACAAGAAAATTGTGAGTGGGTCGAAAGCAGTCCTTAATTTTATACCACTATACTCCTTACTAAGAGCCATCAAATAGCCTCCCGTCCCCGCATCTAAAACTGCGTAATCTTGTAGCCTTTCGCTTCTAGCATTTTGAGTATCCCTTCCGTGCCTGCCATATGCCCTGCGCCAACTAGCACAAGCTCGACCTCTTCGGTTTGAAACATGGCTTCAATCGTTGACATCCAGGCGTTGTTTCTACTTGTAATCAAGCTTTCGTAAACACTTGGGAAGCGTTCTTTAAGTTCTACAATCATGGTGAGGTAGAGGCCGTCCATGTCGCCTGTTCGCCATTGGTTGGTCATGGTTTCTAGGACGTTTTTGGAGCGCGCAACATCGGCCAGTGCGGCAAGCATAATCTCGTTTTCTATGCCCTCGCCTAGCCCAGCAATAAACGCGAGCTGCTCATCTACTGATTCAAACACGCCTATTCTTTTGCCGTCTATCGCGGCGCGTTCGTAGTAGTACTGATCCACCCCGGAGGTATCATAGCCAAGGTTTTGCAGCTCTAAAACAGTGATCGCCATGCTCGCACCGCCTGCTGTCACGCGGCTCATTAAGAACATAGGCACGCCTCTGGCTGAGAAATATTCGCTTACTTGGGCATAAACCTCAGGCCTCAATACTGATTGCAATGTGCGACCATCGGAGTAACTCAGCGCGAAGGTACTTGTTGCCAAGAAAGCTGGGGAACTCACCTGGCCGATATCGGTTTCAAAATACAGGATGTCGGCATCAGCGTAGGCTTGATCATAAGCTCTTGGCAAGGGGTAATCCGCATCCGTGAGTGCATGAACGGTGCCGCCTAGATAGAGGTAACCGCCGTCTTTCTCTACTTTCCATAATGATGTTTTTGGTTGTGTTTGTATTTGTGCTTGTTCTTGTGGCTGAGCTTGTGAATGAACCAGCGAGCCAATAAGCAGCAACCCACAGGCGAGCGAAACTCTACGTATGTTATTAAGCAGTTTTGCGTTTAGTGTTGCGGGCATGTTCTTTGGCACTCCAAATTTTTTTAACAAGGCGCTTAGCTTTCGCTGTCGTCTAGCAATTGCTTGGTTGAATCGGGCATTTGTTTTTTTGCTTTTGCGCCTAGCTTTTTGAGAATTTCTACGCGACCAACTAGATCGCCCTTTTGATCCGATAGGCGTTTGCGCGCTGTCTCGAAGCTTCGTTGTGTGAGGTCAATTTTCTTGCCGAGATCATCCAGTGATTCAATAAAAAGCACAAACTGATCATAGAGGCCACCGGCGCGCTCGGCGATTTCTTGCGAGTTACGATTTTGCTTTTCATGGCGCCAAATACTGGCCACGGTTTTTAGTGTGACCATTAGTGTTGTGGGCGACACCATGACCACGCCTTTGTCATAGGCTTGCTGAAACAAAGAAGGGTCTGCTTGTAACGCCAACAAATAGGCAGGCTCTACCGGCACAAACATCAATACGAAATCGAGGGTATTGATCTGTTCTAGGTTCTCGTAGGATTTGCCGCTGAGGCCACTAAAGTGCGTGCGTACCGATTGCAGGTGCTCTTTTAATGCGGTGTCTTTCTCTTGATCATTCTCGGCATTATAAAAGCGCTCATAGGCGACCAGCGAGACTTTGGAATCGATGACGATAGACTTGTTCTCAGGCAAGTGAAGTACCACATCGGGTTGCTTGAGGCTGCCGGCCTCATCGCGATAGCTGGCTTGCGTTTCGTATTCCCTGCCCTTCTCTAGTCCGGAGTCTTCTAGCAGACGTTCTAACACCATCTCACCCCAGTTGCCCTGGGATTTGCTCTCGCCTTTTAATGCTGCGGCAAGGTTCACGGCATCTTGCCCAATTTGCAGTGTTTGTTTTTGTAGTTCTTGAATCTGGCCTTCTAACCGGCTGCGACCTTTGACTTCTTCTTGATGTGTTTCATCCACGCGCTTGCGGAAGTCTTCGAGCTCTTTTTTGAGCGGGTCTAGCGTGCTGTCTAGCGTTCGCTTGCTTTCGCCCTCAAATTTCTTGCGGCTTTCTTCAAACACTTTGGAAGATAACGCTTCAAAATCCCTTTGTAGCTTATCTTGGGATTTCACAATCTCTTGGTTGAGCTGCTTGTGGTTTTTGAGCTGTTCATGCGCGCGCATTTCGGCCACCTTTACCTTGCTGAAAAGCGCATGCTCTCTTGACTTTGCTTGCTCGCGATATGAGGTGAACTCCGTATAGACCGCCTCGCGCTCAGCCGAGACTTGCTGTAACTGCCCATCGGACTCCGCTAATTTTTCTTCTGTTGAGCGCAGTTCGTGCTTGCGCTTCTGCCCAATAAACAGACCGATAAACCAAAGAATCAGAAAAAGTAGCGCGGCAGAAGCCAGCACAATCAGCACTGTTTCATCGGAGAAATTCATTAAATCCAGAGTGTCCATCAATCAACCCATATCAGAGCCTACATGCTAGCTTGGATGCACCAGAAAGGCGATCTTATCGACGGCAAATTTGTTGGACCACAGCAGCAAAAAAAGCAGTATGCTATGGCTATATTTTTTCGATTTCTACGCTGCCTAAAAAACTATGCCGACAACCACGTCCATTCAATCGCCCGCTAGAGTATTGGTGTTTGATTCAGGCGTCGGCGGTCTGAGCGTGTTGAGGGAGATCAGTCAGCGCACACCCGATGTAGAGCTCATTTTTGCCTGTGATAACGCGGCCTTTCCATATGGCACGCTTTCTGAGGCGCGTTTGCTTGAGCGCGTGGTGGCCGTTGTGGGGCGTTTTATTGAAGAGACAAAACCGGATATCGCGGTGATTGCCTGTAACTCTGCGAGCACATTGGTGCTGAATGAATTGCGTCATCAGTTCGATATTCCTTTTGTAGGTGTGGTGCCTGCGATCAAGCCTGCCGCAGTGGCATCGAAATCAAAGGTGATTGGTTTGCTCGCCACACCGGGTACAGTGGAGCGCAGCTATACCGACTCACTCATTGCAGAGTTCGCGCCAGATTGTACACTGGTGCGAGTCGGCAGTTCGGAGCTGGTGACCATGGCAGAGGACAAACTGCGTGGCACTGCGCCGGATATGGCGACACTAGAGCAAATTGTGGCGCCGTTATTGGCAGAAGAATCACTCGATACACTGGTGCTTGCCTGCACGCACTTTCCGCTTTTGATGGAGGAATTAACCGGTCTTTTTTCAGAAAACGTGCGGTTGATTGATTCCGGCAAGGCTATCGCGCGGCGAGTTGAAACGCTGATTACGCCCGCCGATCAACCACTGCAAACGGAAGCAAAACCCGTCCAATACGAAACACCAGAATACGAAAAACAAAAACATCAGGCCCTGATGACACAGGATGACCCGGCGCTCTCGGCGATGAGCAAGCAGATTGCGCCATTCAGGTTAGCGCCTTTTGAGATTCTAGCGCTCTAGGAGAACGCGTTACCCATGGAAGACATAACACTCGCTTTAGATACCGATAACCTAATCCTCACGCCCAACCAGCCTCTGGCGCAGCAGCTTCGGCGTTACCGGCTTGAATCGCTAAAGACCAACGTCACCACTGCCGCGCCCATTCATGTATTTAGCGCATGGCTCAGTGAGTCCGTATCAAAAAAAGCCGAGTTGCCCATTGCCAATGATGTTCAGCTGCGTTGGCTGATGGAGAAAGCACTGACAAAAAGCCAGGCAAAGCATCCAAACTTGCAAGCCGCGCATCTCGCCACCCAGGCGCTATCGGCATGGCGGTATCTAAAGCGTTTTGATGTGCCGCTGGATATGCTTAAGTCATCCGAAATTGGCCAAGAGGCGTACTTTTCAGAAACGGTCGAGTGCTTTGATGACTTGCTGAGCCAGCATAAGCTCAGCACCCTTGAGCATGAAATTTTGCGGCAATGCGCTGCGAGTGAAGCTCAGTCTAGTGTGTCAGATGTGTCAGAACGCTGTTATCTGTATGCGTTTCTCGACGAGCCACCACCGCTGCTTAAGCAATGGTTAGCGCATTGTTACGCATCCGTTGAATTTGTGGATTACGCCAATACTAAAAGCAGCAGCTATTTATGGTCGGGGGCGGAGCAATCTGAGGAGTTGTTAGCTGCAGCAAGCTGGGCGAATTCGATTCTTAATAATAACCCGCAGGCTCGTGTGGGAATCGTCCACCGTGATCTGCGCGCCGACAGACTCCGTAGCAAAAGGCTGGTTCGCAGCAAGCTTGATAGCGCACATTATATTAGTAGCGCACTTAAACCACCTGCGTCAGAAACAGGTGCGATTCAATCCGCGCTTGGGCTTTTGCAAATCAATCGCCACAAACTCAAGCTCGCGCAGGCGAGGCTGATTATTCACTCGCCGCTTTGGGGCAATGAAAACGATTACCGCGTGCGCGCCGACTGGGACAAAGAAGTCTGCAATACGCAACTGCGGGAGCTTTCATCCGCTATTCTGCGTGAATGTATTAAACACAAATTGTCCGACAGTCACGCAGATATTAGCCAACGGCTGATCGCGTTTGAAGACATTCGACGGCGCGCGCCCAAACTACAGACTCCTGAACAATGGGCCACGACCTTTAGTCAGCAATTAGATACGTTGGGCTGGCCAAGAACGAGTAATGACAAAAACGCAGAAACTACCGCCGCCATTCGACAGCTATGGCTTGATCTTCTGCGCGACTATGCGGCTTGCGGCGCGGTGGCGACTGAACTCGCGATGGGCGATGCCCTCTCACTGCTCCAACAAATTTGTGACCGGCCACGCACAGACCCTGGTGCAGCGCATGTTGGCGTGCGCCTGCTCGATACCGTGGAGGCAGCAGCAGACTACACCCACCTTTGGATGATCGGCGTGGATCACAATCAATGGCCCGCCTCTCCTAACCCCAACCCCTTGTTGCCCCTTGGGTTGCAGCGCAAATTTGGTATGCCTGGGGCGGATCGATCCATCGAAACGACCGTCGCTCGAAAACTACTACACCGATTAAATAGCGCGGCGCAAGATGTGGTGTTTAGCTACAGCGAGCAATCTGACGGCGTGGCGCTTTCTGCCAGTCGCTTGTTGCCAGAAGGCCTTCAAGAATTGGTTCTGCCTCCTGAAACTGCTCCAGCAGCAACAGCACCAACATTTGATTTCGAATTTATCGATACTCTCAATGCACCAGTGCTAAAAGAACACGAACACCAAGTTCGTAGCTTTGCGAGCTTGCTTCAGCAAATGGCGGCCTCGCCTTTTGATGCGTTTGCTACCGGGCGACTTCATGCGCGGCCATTGGAAGAAACCAAGATTGGCTTAGATGCGCGCGACCGCGGCAACCTCGTGCATTACATGATGGAAGTGATCTGGGCGGATTTAAAAAACCAGGCAACGCTGATTGCGATGGATGAAGATGTCCGTGCAATTCTTTGTGCGAGAGCAGCGGAATCTGCACTGCGTACTTGGCGATCGAGCAAGTTTGCGTCTATGGCTTCGATTTCTAAAGCGCATGAGCAATTAGAGATACAAAGACTGGCTAGCCTTGGCATGCGATGGTTAGAGATAGAAGCTGATCGGCGTCCGTTTCAGGTTGAGGCGATTGAGCAGGATCTCTCTGCCGAGCTTTGCGGCTTGAGTTTTAAGCTGCGCATCGACCGTATTGACCGATTAGAAGACGGCTCCGTTGTGCTTTTGGATTACAAAACCTCTAAGCAACTTTCAAAAGGTAAGTGGGAAGAAAGCCCACCTTCGGAACCGCAGTTGCCACTCTATGCTATTAGCCTACCTGACGCGCCAGATGCCGTTGCATTTGTGCAGCTAGCACCGACCGAAGCTAGGCTGATCGGCCTTGGTAACGCAAATGAAAACGGTATATCGCCTTCTGAGGATTGGGCTGAGCAAATTGATAGTTGGCGCGACAGCCTCAGCGCTCTGGCGCAAGCTTATGCTGATGGTGACGCGCAGGTGCACGAAACAAAAAGCAGCTTCGGACGGCGCGACCCATTGATTCCCTTGCACCGTTCGCTGGAGCGGGCAACTTTGCTTGAGATCAAAGAGACGGGAGGTAATTCATGAGCGCGCCTGATTATGCGGCTCGTGAACGCGCACTCGATTGCACTGCGTCATTCGCTGTATCTGCACCCGCTGGCTCGGGCAAAACAGAGCTACTTATTCAACGCACTCTCAAACTGTTAAGCAAAGCGACGTCGCCTGAGAATGTCTTGGCGATTACCTTCACGCGTAAAGCCGCGGCTGAGATGCGCGAGCGTTTAGTGGAAGCACTTGCAGAGGCGCGCGCAAACACAAATATAGAAAGCTCGCACCAACAACACACGCGGGATTTGGCAAACGCGGCCTTAGCGCGAGATACCGAACAAGGCTGGGAACTGATCGAAAACCCAGGGCGTTTGCAGATTCACACCATTGATGCGTTCTGTCGCCAGATCGCCAGCCAGTTGTGCCTAGATACGGGCGTGAGCTTGCCTCCCAATGTGGCTGAGAAACCGGGCCACCTGTATTTGAATGCTGCTGAAGCCATGTTGGATCATCTCGACCGAGATACGCCAACCGGTGAACACCTTCGCTACCTATGCGGGCAATTCGACGGCAATATTGGTGAAGTGGCTTCATTGCTGGCAGACATGCTCGGCAGTCGCGATAGCTGGTTGCCTTTGGTCTACGATGAACAGATTGTTCAGCAAGATTATTTGGAAACGCTGCTTAACCAAGTGATCGAAGATCGTGTTGAATTGCTCGATGAATTACTGCAGCCGTTCGCGAGCGACATTGAAATGCTGCTCGACTACGCACTGAAAAATGCGGCAGATAACCCTGGCACCGCAAAATATCTTTCTGAAGACCTAGCGCCGGACTACCCTCTGCCCTCTCCTGAATATCTACCGCAGTGGAAGGCGCTTATTGCGTTTCTGTGTCCAAAGTCTTTGGATAAATTCAGAAAATCGGTGAATGTTCAAAGTGGTTTTCCAACGGCAAAAGATAGCGCTGACCCAGAGCAAGCAGATGCGCAGAAAAATGCCTTTAAGGCACTGGTAGAAACGCTTAGCCAACTCGACGATATTCTGCCTGTGATGCAACGCGTCCAGGTATTGCCGCAATCGGAATTAGATGAAGGCCGGTTGGCGCAGAGCCAAGCCTTACTGCAATTGCTTCCTACCCTCGCCGCCGAATTCAGGTTACAGGTGCAAGCTGGTGGCGAAACGGACTACCCCGATATCGCCATGACGGCACTGCAAGCGCTGCGTCGTGACGATAGACCGACATCTTTAGCCCTGCGGTTGGACTATCGTATTGATCATATTCTGGTGGACGAATTCCAAGACACCGCGAGCCTTCAGGTTCAGCTGCTCGAATGTTTAACCGATGGCTGGGAGCCGGATGATGGCCGTACGCTGTTTATTGTTGGTGACGGCATGCAGAGCATTTATAGCTTCCGCAAAGCGAACGTGAGTCTTTTTGTGCGCGCGCGCCAGCAAGGAATTGGCACCGTTGCGCTGGAGCCACTAGACCTGACCGCTAATTTTCGCTCTGACGCACAAATTGTGGACTGGGTAAACGCGCAGTTCTCTCAGATTTTTAAACCTAAGGATACTCTCTCGCTGGGCCAAGTAGGCTTTCGCCATGCTGATAGCACGCGCAGCGCCTCAAACCATAAAGTGAGCGCACGGGGGTTTGCTTCTCACATTGAAGAGGCTGAAGCACTCGCGCGCGATATTGCCAAAAAACTTGAAACGGATGACGACAATGTTGCGTTACTCGTTAGAAGTCGGCCTCACCTTAATGACATCCTTCCTGCCTTGCGAGCACAAGGGCTGCGCTGGCAAGCACAAAAAATAGACCGATTGCAGGACCGCATGGCAGTGATTGATATTCACAGCCTCACCCGCGCACTCTGTGTGCCGGCAGATCGTATCGCTTGGCTTGCCGTTTTGCGCGCACCCTGGGCTGGGTTGAGTAACGCTGATTTGTTGCACCTATCCCAGTGGCAGCCGGATGCTAAGGCTGCTAAAGAATCAGGCAAGGAGCCTATGACAATTTGGGAAGCGATTTGTCATGCATCGGACAACACTCATTTAAGTGCGGATGCTCAAACAATTTTAACGCGCCTAAAACAAGTTTTTGCCTCTTCATTTGCTGAGTTCACACAGTCTTCTTTGCGCACAGTAATAGAGGAACTTTGGCGTGCGCTAGATGGCCCAGCGGGTTTAATGAACGATGAAGATCTTCAGGATATCGACGATTATTTAGATCTCCTCGAAGCCGATGAAACTGCGGGTATCATTCAAGACTGGCCGCTTTTTGAGGAAAAGCTAGCTGACCTTTATGCGAAACCGCGTGTTGATCATAAAGACAAAAACAACAGCAGTGACCGGCTGCAAATCATGACGATTCATAACGCCAAAGGATTGGAGTTTGATCATGTGTATTTGGTTGGGCTCTCGCGCTCACCAAGAAGTGACGAAAACCCATTGCTGCTCTATGCAGAACCTGAAAACGAACAAGGCGCGCTTGGTTATATTGTTAGCGCCAAGCCCGCTGCAGGTCGTGAGGATGATCTTTACGATTACCTTAAAGCGGAACGCAATCGTCGCGCTGAGGAAGAAATTGCGCGCTTACTCTATGTTGGTTGCACGCGCGCAAAGAAATCGCTGACGTTGTCTTGCCTTGTAAAATTCGATGACAAAGGCGTTCTCAAATCGGCCAGCTCTCGTTCATTGGTGAAGCCCTTGTGGGACGAGCTCAAAGACGAGTTTGGTGATGGTGTCGTGCCGCCTATTGAAGGTGATAGCGATCAGGTACTCACGCTCGACTATCTGAGACGGCTACCATTAGACCGGCCTTTACCTTCGGACCTTACTGAACTAGCTCAGACCAAAGAATCGAGTTCGGATAACGGGCTTTTTACGGTTGCCACCAACATTCGCCAGCGCGCTATTGGCACTATTTTGCATGAAACGCTGATGCAGATAGTGAGACAAGAAGTGCAGCAACAAATGCAAAATCCGACACCGGCTGATTTCGAAAGCGAGTGGGATCGAGCATTGCGTGCCAGTGGCTTTCAGCCCGGTGAGCGACAAGACGCTATCGCCCAGCTGTCTGAATCATTAGGTCATATGCTCAGCGATAAAGTCGGCAAATGGGTGCTTTCAACACACCATGAGGATAATCAGGCCGAAGTGGCCATGGATTACTTAGACCAACGTGGCACCTTGCAGCGCGCGGTGATTGATCGCACTTTTGTGGAGATAAGTGTAGACGGTGAACGCACTCGCTGGGTGATCGATTACAAGTCTTCGTCGCCCAATGAAGGGGAAACGCTGGAAGCGTTCTGCGCACGCGAGTCAGAAGCCTATCGCTCGCAAATGACCCGATATGCGTATTTATTCAATTCGGATACCAGCGTCAAAGCCATGCTCTATTTTCCAACGGCGCGCACTCACACTGAGATGGAATTGAGTTCATCGAGCGCTCCCTAAAAGATGGAACGATACGAACACAAAACATTTTGACTTTGTCTCTGGTCGTTTAAACTTCTGTTTTTAGTTTTTGGAAGATGCTATGCCCTCATTTGATATTGTCTCGGAGGTCGATAACGCCGAGATTCTTAATGCCACTGACAACACTACTCGTGAGATTTCAACGCGCTATGATTTTCGTGGCGTCGATGCGTCGGCAGAATTTAAAGATTCGGTGGTGATCCTAAAGGCCGAAGCCGATTTCCAATGCCAGCAATTGCTGGACATGTTCCGCGGCCAATTGATCAAACGAAAAATTGACCCTATGGCGATGGAATATGACGAGGAAGCGCTGCACAGCGGCAAAACGTTTTCGCTGCATGTGCGCTTTAAAGAAGGTGTGGAATCATTGGTTGCGAAAAAGATTGTCAAACTCATTAAAGACAAAAAGATGAAGGTGCAGTCGCAAATTCAAGGAGACCAAGTGCGTGTAACAGGAAAAAAACGCGACGATCTGCAAGCCGTTATGACGATGGTGCGGGAAGCGGATCTTGGGCAGCCTTTTCAGTTCACTAATTTTCGCGACTAACTTATTCGTACAGATTGTTCGTTCAGATCGCGCGTTCAGAAATAGCCATTCAATAGTCGGCTCACTCAGGTATGCTGCTGGCACTTTAGATCTATCGAGTAAGTATTCTGACCACCGAAGAGTCCAATCCAACCCCTTTGGATTACGCAAACCTAGATCCGGAAACGATACTTAGCGCCGTCGAGTCGGTTGGCTTGCGCGCAAGTGGACATGTATTGGCGTTAAACAGCTACGAGAATCGCGTTTGCCGACTCGGAATAGAAGACGAACCCGCCATTGTGGCCAAGTTTTATCGCCCTGCCCGTTGGACGGACGAGCAAATACTCGAAGAACATCAGTTTTGCCAAGAGCTGGTTGAGGCAGAGTTACCTATTGTTGAGCCGCTAAAAATCGAGGGTGAAACGCTGTTTAGTTATAACGGCTTTCGATTCTCGCTTTATCCCCTTCAAGGCGGTCGCGCGCCGGAGTTCGATAACGAAGACAATCTATTTACCATGGGGCGATTTTTAGGTCGTATTCATGCGGTGGGCAGTGGCACGGAATTCAAACATCGGCCCAGCATTGATATTCAATCGTTTGGCAAAGATAGCGCCGCGCTTATTCTGGATGAGTTTATTCCCGAATCGCTTAAGTCCGCCTATGAAACATTGAGCCAAGACCTGTTGGGCATCATGGAAGACCGCTTACAGCAGTTCAGCGATCTTGCCAAAATACGCACACACGGTGACTGCCATAGTGGCAATGTACTCTGGCGCAATGAAGCACCGCATTTTGTCGATTTCGATGATGCGCGCACTGCGCCCGCCGTGCAGGATATTTGGATGCTGCTTAGTGGCAGTATTCAAGAACAAGAGATTCAGCTTTCCAGTATTGTTGAGGGCTACGAAGAATTTAACTCTTTTAATACTCAGGAATTGCATGTCGTAGAGGTTTTGAGAACGCTGCGCATAATGCACTACGCGGCCTGGCTTTCTAGACGTTGGGTTGATCCTGCTTTCCCAAAAGCTTTCCCTTGGTTCAATACTGAGCGATACTGGGGGGAACATATACTAGAATTGCGCGAGCAGTTAGCGGCGCTGCAGGAACAGCCGCTGCGTTTACTTTAACTATTTGTTTTCAATATATATTTATACACTTAATAAGAAGGCATCAATATGAAAAGGCTCATCGAGATTGGTTTTTTCTCTCTTTTCGTCCTATGCAGTTCACTAACTCATGCGGCACTTGCTGTGGGAGACACTGCACCCGACTTTAGTACATCCGCCTCACTGGCTGGAGAAGAAGTGGTGTTCAGCCTATCGGAAGCACTCGAAACCGGCCCGGTGGTTCTTTATTTTTACCCCGCTGCATTCACGCGTGGCTGCACGATTGAGGCACATGAGTTTGCCGAGGCTACAGATGTGTTCGCTGAATACAATGCCACGGTGATTGGTGTCTCAGCTGACGACCTCGCCACTCTGCACGAATTTTCGGTCTCAGAGTGCCGCGATAAATTTGCTGTTGCTGCCGACGCTGATGGAAGCATTATTAAGTCTTACGATGCCGTTCATACGAGACGACCAGAGTTAGCTGATCGAGTCTCTTATGTTATTTCACCGACGGGCGAGATCCTCCACGTGCATGTGGCATCAGATCCTTATGGCCATATCAGTGAAAGCTTAAGCGCTGTAAAAACGCATCAGGATACAAGCGACAACTAAATCGATAACCAAATCGATAAATGGGGACAAGTGCAGGCGTGCAAATAAATAATTGCGGCTCGATTGATGGAGCCCTACTAACTGTAGTGTTGCTAGCGCCATTATTAGTAAAATTATCATCGCTATGAAAAAACGCCTTTGCCAAATTTTTGGCCCGATTCTCAGAATCTTTGAGAATGATTCTGATGAATTTATACTCACGCCAACTAATCGCAAGGTAACGCTTTTTATTGGCGTCACTTTCGTTATTATTGCGGTGTTAATTCCCATCATTGGTGCATCTCAACCAGTGATGGCATATATTTTCCCAGTGATTGTATTCGGTAGTATTGGGTTTGTCGGAGTGGTCGTCGGTAGCTTGGGTAGTGATCACGCTGTTGCCAAACTATTAGGGAATCGTATCAAATAGTTACAGTTTTAATTTAAAGGGTTTCCCACGTTAAAATAACGTGTAAATGATAATGGACGCGATACGCCTATTTGGCCAAAATTCGCGAATAACTAAACTTACAAACTCGAGAAACTAACTATGTCTTCATGCCCTTGCCGGAGCGAAAAAGAATATACGGAGTGCTGCGAGCCTTTTCATCTAGGACACGTCATGCCTAGAACTGCTGAACAGCTAATGCGTGCACGCTACAGCGCATTCGTTGTTACTCTGCCGGACTATATCGTTGATACCACTCACCCTGATCATCGCGACAAGGGATTGAGGACATCGGTAGTGCATTGGATGGCACAAACTTCTTGGGATGGTCTTGATGTAATTAAGACAGAAGGTGGTTCTGAGTCTGACAATCTTGGCAAGGTTGAGTTTGTCGCCAACTATACGTTCAACGAAAAGCCTCGCAAACATCATGAGCTTTCAAAGTTTCGCCTCGTCGAAGACCGTTGGATGTTTTGTGATAGTGAAGTTTACGAAGACTAGATGTATCGCTGTAGGTTGAGCGAGTCACATCGCTCAGCCTACAAATCCAACCCCTTTAACATTTACTCTTCAAGATATTCGTCGATGATTTGACGAATCTGCTCCCTACTCTCATCGGCATTATAATTTTCGCCAGAAAACTGCTCCGCTGCTTCGAACAAGCGCAAAAACATGGGGACACTTGCGTCCTCTAGGTTCAAAGTGAAATATTCTCTATCAGCAATAATCGTATTCCAAGCTGCTCTTACATCTGCCCAAAAGTCGCCCGTTTTATCTTGATACTCATCACCACCAGAAAAATCGTGATCGACGATGCGCTCATAGCGATTGACGCCCAGTTCTTTCGCCACATAAGGGTTTGATGCTGGTTTGCCGTCTTCATCTATAGCGAGTTTGCTATTGGACTCTTCGTGCAGCCAACCATTGGGAAGAATAGTATGCCGGTTTGTCCCTTCTAGTACTTGATAATCGTCACGCACCGACGATTCTCTTCGAGGCAATGGGCGCCAGGTTGTTGCACTCTGCCAAGTCGAAAAACTAGGGTTGTGTTCCCAATGTCCCCAAGATTCATAGCGAGGAGAATCATCCACTTGATAGACGGCTTGCGACCAACTGCCAGCTAGCTCTGCCTCTGGAACAGGTTGAGTCTGCCAAGTCTGATTGCCAATGTAGGCCAAGACGTTTGGCTTTTCGTAGGCCCAATCCTGACGCCAATGCTTCGTCACAATGGGGCCGACCACTTCGTCTTCATTCTGAATAAACATCACGATAATGTGCTGAAGACTAATCAGTGTCTCTGAGTCTTCAAGCACATAGACATACTCTGTTGCCCATGATTGATAAGGCTGCACCGGCTCATAATCTGGCTGGTAGCCGACCACTTCAAGAAAATCAAAGCTCGTTCGATACGGACCGGCCATTGCGAGAATCGCTCGCCTGTCGCGCTCTAAAAGTGAAATTCCTTCTTCTTTAAGTGCCTGCCAATCTGGACTGGTGCCTGTTGCTAGCGTCACTGCAGTACCCCTGCTGGTGCCACCACGAGCTTGCATATTGCATTGATCGGCAAACTGCCAACTGAAGGTAAATTGTCTTGCGTTGCTGCAATCCTCCTCTTCTGCCATTGCCGTCATTGCAGACAAGCTGGCAAATAAAATGAGTGTGAGTGCGAACGCCCGCTGACTCAGCGCGCTAATTAACAGCGCGCTCTTTTTCGCAACAGCTGCGAGCATCACTTTACCGTTCAAATTGCCGCAGAAGATTTTAACGCGTTGATACGATCTTCTAATGGGGGGTGAGTTCGAAACAGTGCTTTTAAGCCAGCGCCCTTGCCACCTGAGATACCAAAGGCAGTTAGGCTACCCTGGAGTTCTTTAGGCTCATATTGCGCCTGCAGCCTCTCAAGTGCCCCAATCATCTTGCCGCGACTCGAAAGATTCGCTCCGCCTTTATCCGCTTTAAATTCACGGTAGCGTGAAAACCACATCACGATCATACTCGCGAGAATACCAAACACGATTTCAAGCACTATCACGGTAATCCAGTAGCCCGGCCCATGACCGCGCTCCGTTTTGAATACGGCTCTATCAATAACAAAGCCAATAACACGCGCCGAAAAGATAACGAACGTATTCACCACGCCCTGCACTAGGGTCATGGTCACCATATCGCCATTAGCAACATGTGATACCTCATGAGCAAGCACCCCTTCGACTTCATCGCGGGACATGTTGTTCAAGAGTCCCTCACTGACTGCCACCAATGCTTTGTTTCTATTGGCGCCTGTGGCAAAAGCATTGAGTTCCTGACCGCCGTAGATCGCCACCTCCGGCATTTTTATCCCAGCCTGTCTTGCTTGCTGCGACACTGTGTTCACTAACCAATGTTCCATTTCAGACTGCGGATTATCAATGACTTTCGCGCGAGTAGAACGTTTGGCCATCCATTTGGACATTAATAGAGAGATAAACGACCCCCCCATTCCAAATACAGCGGCAAATATAAGCATTGAATTAATGTTCATTCCGGTGCCAGATTCATCCAAAAACCCCTGAAAACCGAAAAGACGCATAGTGATGCTCATCACGGCGATCACAGCGATATTGGTAGCTAAAAAGAGAAGTATGCGCATCGAAATATTTACCCGTCGTAAAATCAATAAATTCTAGTAGTTATAGGCCACTAGAGTAGTACACCCAAATTAAACAATCTACGGCCTAAGCCTAGCAAAGCTATGACCTTAGTTTAGCAAAGCTATGTAACGGCTGTAACATGCTTGATCGTGCAAAGCCTTCAAAGCTTTTGTTACAATGCCCACCCTTTCCATTTAGCCGTTTTAATTTCTAATGTCTGAAGAACTATACACCCAGCAAAAGCTGGGAGATGTAAATATTATTGACCGCGAGACGCTGATTACCCCCAGTGAGCTACTTGCTGAGCTGCCTGTTACGCAGGCAGCCGGTGAAACAGTCGCCAAAGGACGTCAAATTGTTCGCGATATTCTCGATAAAAAGGATCCGCGACTTCTTCTTATTATTGGGCCATGTTCGATTCATGATCCTGAGGCAGCAATGGACTATGCTCGACGCTTGAAAAAGCTTGCAGATCAAGTCAGCGATACCATCTATATCGTCATGCGAGTGTATTTTGAAAAACCGCGCACCACGGTTGGCTGGAAAGGTCTGATCAATGATCCACATATGGATGATAGCTTCCAAGTAGAAAAAGGTTTAAAAATTGCACGTAAGCTATTGATTGATATATCTGAACTGGGATTGCCAACCTCTACTGAGGCGCTCGACCCTATCACGCCTCAGTACTTACAGGATTTGATTAGTTGGTCCGCCATTGGCGCGCGCACCACTGAGTCGCAGACACACCGAGAAATGGCCAGCGGCCTTAGCTGTGCGGTGGGCTTTAAAAACGGTACTGACGGGGGCCTAACAGTCGCGATTAATGCATTGCAGTCTGTCGAAAACTCGCATCGGTTTTTGGGCATTTCAACCGAAGGGAAAGTCAGCGTCTTTCATTCGAGTGGAAACCCCTATGCACATATCGTGCTGCGCGGTGGAAATGGCAAACCAAACTACGATTCGGTGAGTGTTCAGCTTGCTGAAGCGAGTCTGGAAAAAGCCGGCCTATCACCCAATATTATGGTGGATTGCAGCCATGCTAATTCAAACAAGAATCACGAGCTGCAGCCGTTAGTTATGGAAAACGTGGCGAATCAGATTGTCGAAGGCAATCAATCGATTATGGGTGTAATGATCGAAAGTAATATTGGTCCTGGCAACCAGAAGATCCCAAGCAACCTTGACGATCTAATCTATGGCGTCTCAGTGACCGATGCTTGTATTGATTGGGATACGACTGTTGCATCTCTTACGGAAGCAGATGCGAAGCTAAAGGACGTATTGCCGAAGCGCTATCAAGCATAAAGCAATGCCTTTATGGCAATTATGGCAATAAAAAAGGCGGCTAATAAGCCGCCTTTTTTGTGTCTAACAATCTAACGATACCTTGAAAACCTGCGACGAGAGTTACTTATAGTAAGCGTTGCTCGAATCACTGTGGTCAGTAATGTCCCGCACACCGGCTAATTCAGGAATACTATCCATGAGTGTTTTTTCGACACCGTCTCTCAACGTCAAATCAAGCTGGCTACAGCCCTGACAACCACCGCCAAACTCAAGCACTGCGATACCTTCATCTGTCATCTCTCGAAGTGATACTTGCCCGCCGTGCGAAGCCAAACCAGGGTTGATCTCATTCCAAATAATGTAGTTCACTTTGTCTTCGACTGGGCTGTCATCGGATACCCGCGGAGTGCGTGAATTGGGTGCACGAATCGTTAGCTGACCGCCCATCTTGTCTTCGGCAAAGTCGACCTTGGCGTCTTCTAAAAACCGAATACTCCGAGCCTCGAAATACATACGAAAATCTTCAAATTCGATCACTTCGTCGTCGTCTTTCACTTCTTCTAACTTGCAGTAAGAAAGACAGGTCTCCGCTTCTGGCGTACCGGGGTTCATGACAAACATACGCACCGATACATCGTCCTCATGCTTAGCAACCAGCTTAGCAAGATACTGTTGACCAGATTCAGTCACTTCAATGGGGACGGATAACATACGTAATACCTGAGTAATTTAGTCGGGTTATTTTACTAGACGTCTGGAATGGCCTCAAGATATTCGAGGCAACTAGCTTAATAGATTACTTCTTCAGCGCTGCGCCTAATTAGCCGTTCGCCTTCAGGTGTCGTAATCACTGCCTCATCGCTCGACGCTTTCTGCCGTGCATCTGCTGTATTCGCTGCCTGTGCACCAACATTGATTGTTAATGAATAACTGCGCCCTTGAGCAAAACCTGACTCCAAATTGGTGGCTCCATAAACTCTAAGCTGATATGTCCCAGGATTCTTGGCATACAGCTTAACGGGCACCTCTAACGAGTTAGTATCCATATCAAATGTCTGCTCAGCCTCCATAAGCATGTCCATGCCTTCGGATGCCGAAAAGCTAAGCGCTAACCCTTCTAATGGTGAAAGCGCTCGAACTGAGAGCATAAATACATCTTCCACACCGGGTTCCGAATAGCCGTCATAGTCATTTGTAAATCGAATATCTGCGCCGGGTTTCACGTAGTCTAGGTGATTACTCTCCAGCTGCTTAGGCGAATTATCAGGAGAGCCATCAGAAGCACTTTCAGATACAGATAGCTGATCAGCGTCCGTCGCAGAAAAAGGTTCTGAAGGAGTATTCACATCCCCACAGGCCACGAGGCCTAAAATAGATAAAAACCAGAGCAAAACATATACCTTCTTCACACCCATACCTCCGGTTAGTCTGTCACTGTTACATCGAAGCATACAATGCCGCCTGTGTTGTCAGAGTTTAGATTATCGATATTGCCTTCATCGAACACATCAAGCACATGCTCCCCACTGGCACGACCGGAGCAAGTCATAATTTCTACGTTACCTGACTCTGACGGCCCACAACTGAACCCTTCAATCTGACTATCAACTAGAGAAAAAGGACCGAATACCACGATGCCTGGATTTGCATCGAGAATACCACTCGCTCTTTCCGCTCGAAAGGTATACGCCCCAGGAGAAGGCAGATCAACCTGCACAAAACTGCGATTACCTAAACTATTAAATTCCCGAGTAACGGTACCAAAAACACTGTTGTCAGAACAAACCTGCACTGCAGGACCGTTCACCGTTACAGTGTTATAAACAGGCAGAACATCTGGGTTACCGTTGTCGTTCGTCTCTCCCTGCCCCTCAAAACCAGTGCCAAAAATACTCTGGTCAGTCGCTAGCCCTCGAATACCCGCCGCGTCTGCTGGGTTGTCGTCGATCAGCTGAGTCAAAAACGAATAGATAGACGTGAATGTGCGTTGCTCAACATAGTCTGGGGCAATCAGCGCTTCGTAGATGGGTCCTAGGCCAAGTGATACGGTATCGACGCCATCTGGGTCCGAATCATATATATCATAAATAATGGACTGGACTGTGGCTTCGTTATACCAACCATTGGGACTAAAAATGTCACTTTCAACATCAAAAGAAAAACCCGTCATCTGGCCTTGACCACCGACATCGACATAGACAGGATCGTCCAAAACGATACCGGAGAGTCCATTGCCCCAACCTTCGCCAAATGCCAGTCGCAAGTCTAGTGGTATGCCAAGTGTATGCGAGCCACCAATGGAATCTGATCGAGAAAGTTGATCCTCAAAATAATGCGCCCATTCGTGCACGATCACATGATAATCATACTCATCTGTATCATCATTTTCGGCTCCAACAATATATATATTGCCGCCATCTGGGTTACCGAATCCTGTCGGAACATATAGTGAGCTTCCGATCTGACCAAGCGCAAAATCCCCTTGCTCTGTCGAATTATTCTCGCTCCAACGAAACTCCGCTGGCGGAAGTTGGATATTCGGATCGGTTTCGACAAACTTATCAACAATCATATAAACCGCTTCGAGAACGGCAAATGGGGCTGCTCTTCTTCCCGGGCTATAGCCAGGAAAATTCCAGTCCGCAGGCGCATGAAGATCACGCGTTTGGTTCGCATCAATTGCCGCCAAACTCCCTTCCATCGTATACATCGCGTTGCCGTTAGTATTGTCCGTTACAGAAAAATCCCAAGACGCAGCACCAACTCCGATCAACTCCGCTTTAACACGAACAAAAACATCCTGTCCTGCAAGAACAATCGCTGAATATTCTCCAAGTCCATTCGTTTGCGTGGTTGCGATCACCTCGTCGGAACTATCAAGTATTTCCACCGTCGCACCACGAACGGGGCGAACCTCAATATTGTCATAATCATAACTGGGGCGACCGAACTGCGGCACGTTACTAGGCACAAAATCAAAGGTTACTTCACCATTTAGCGTGACAGAGTCTGGTGGAACTGTCCGTTGCACCGTATCACTAACCGTTAAACCAGTATTGCCAGCCTCGTCGGTCAGTTCAAATTCTAAAAGAATCGTTCCTTCTGGAAACTGACTGACGTCTAGACCAGTGATATCAAAACTAGCCTGCGTCACTATGTCGCTGCCAAATAACAGTTCGTCACCAAGTGACAATCTATACTCAAAAATGGCATCTATCTCGGCCCCAGTAACTTCGAAGGCAACAGCAGTCTCGTTGTTTTCATCAATCGGGCTCGTTGTAAAAGACGCCTGATAGCCAGAGGGCGCTTCTAAATCACTTGGTCCTGGATCCTGTCCAGGTCCGCCGCCGTT